>CAZBQA010000028.1:0-710 GCA_964493905.1 uncultured Prevotella sp. | reverse complement strand
GTACCGGTAATTGTGCGGGTGACTGAAGGCGTCGGCGTAATCGTTGGGCCATGTCATGGTGAGTTTTCCCGATGGCGAAGCCTTGCCGCTGATGACATCGGCTACCGAGTTGCCGCCTTCCTGTCCGGCCTGCCATGCGCAGAGGATAGCGTCGGGCAGGTGTTTCCATGTGGCAGTCTCGATGACTCCACCAATGTTGAGCAGCACCACTACCTTCTTGCCCACCTTGTGATAGGTCTCACATACTTGACTGATGAGCGTTTGCTCCTCCTTGGATAGGTTGAAGTCAGACCTTTTACGGTCAAGAAATTCGCCACTGATACGACCAATGGTAATGACTGCCATGTCGGCTTCTTGTGCCTGCTGAGCCATTTGTTGTGGGGCAATGGTCATCTCCGCCAGTCGGTCTTTGGGCAAGAACATGGCCAGCATTGCCGCTTTCTTGTCTTTTTTCATGGCCTCTTCGATGCGTGCCTTCTCTGCAGCCTTGTAGGTGTCGAGATAGTGGGTGTAGGCTTTCGCCAGATTTTCGTCAATCTGGAATCCGGCATTCTTCAGTCCGTCGGGCAGCGACACCACGTAGGCGTGGTTTACATTGCCCGATCCGGTGCCTCCGGCGATGAAGTCGTAGCTTGTATAGCCATAGAGGGCGAGGCGTGTGGCTCCCGCCTTGGCATCAATGGGCAGTGCGCCTTCGTTCTTGAGGAGTA
>CAZBQA010000027.1:24567-36870 GCA_964493905.1 uncultured Prevotella sp. | reverse complement strand
ATACCAGTTGTTTCTTATAGCGCAAAGATAATAATTTTCAAGCAAATCACAACGCACGCTCACGCAAGGCGTTGGCGGTATTGTTGTTTCTTATAGCGCAAAGATAATAATTTTCAAGCAAATCACAACAGATTTTATAGGGGCATTCTGTCCCTGTCGGTTGTTTCTTATAGCGCAAAGATAATAATTTTCAAGCAAATCACAACCGTGCAGGTACACTTCATGACGATGAGGTCGGGATGGTGGTCTCTCTTGATGGGAACGAGCTGAGACAGCTCGAAATACCCTGCGTCGATGTATCGCTGCTTAGGTTCGTTCCTGCTGCCGAAGAATACGCCTTTCTCTTTGAGTTTCTTGAAGAGTGTGTTCCTGCCGAACGGGAGACCGAGTATCTTTGCTGCCTGTCCGATGTCAACCTTTCCCTCTGCCTTGAATGCCACGTCTGCGAACTCTGCCTTTGGCTGCAACCGTGCGATGGTGCTTGTCTGTTTCTCGTTCGTGTCTTCGAGTTTCTTGATGCGTGCGTTTCGCTGTTCGATGGTGTTGTTTGCAAGGAGTATCGCCTTTGCCATGATTTCAGTGTCGGTCATCGTGCTTGTTGTTGCGATGTAGCCTCCGGTAGTCCTAATCTCATGCAAAATCTGCTTTACACCTTTCTTGAACTGTTTGGCGATTGGCTTGCGACTTTGCATAAGGACTTCATAAAGTCCATTCTCTGTCAGCATCCAAACGTCCCTGTTTTGACCTGCCCTAAGAATTGTTGAGGTCAGCTTTTCGTCATCGTCTACAAGTTTGACAAGCTCGCTTGTGTTTGGATGATTAATCATTGTTGCAATATCCGAAGCAACAAACAAAGGCTCTTGTATAGAACCATACACCGTGAATTGCTGTCCAAACAATTCAGTTTGTTTTAGGACTTGGACTTGATTTGTCATAACTGTGAACTATTTAAAGTTATGTAATAGGCAGACTTTATACAAAGAAAGCGGTCGCCATATACGCTGTTCACAGTTAATGCACTCATCCCGAAGGACTTGTATATAACTACGTATAGACAACCGCCAATATTCTAAAGGTGCGAGCATAAAAAATGCCCAACCTTGGATTGAGCAACTTGACCGCTTGCCCTGCGAAATGAATGTGATTCATTAACTGTGAACACTGCAAATATACGCACTATCTTCCAATCATGCAAGAGTTTTGTTAAATTTTTCAAATAATTTAAGATTTGCGCACCAAAAAGCACGTGTAAATGGTTATTATACCTATATTTGCGAAACAAAAAAAGCAATTTATGGATAAAATACTAACTGCGAAAGAGATTTTGGAGAAGAAGGGCTATGTCGGCCCAAAGTTTGATATGGATGCCTGCATACGTGCGATAAGCGAGTGGTTCCAAGAAAATGATGTAGTCTATCAGTTGATGCTTGTACCTTTTCGTTTTGTCGGATTCGAGGAAAAGTATCCACACGGATTTGCTGACGCGTCAGAGGCATTGGGACTCCTCGTTAACAATATGACAGATATATCCACTATTTTAAATCCTGGGGACACTCCTTTTATCATAGATAAAGACAACATAGAAAATGTTGTCAAAGTCCTCACCGACACTTATGGCTACGTAGTGGAGAGAAACAGAAAAGGCATGTATCTCGTGTCGTTGCTATAACTATATGGAGAAGATTTGGGATCTGTACAAGGATTTGTGTATAAGGATGCTGTACAAAAACAAATATCTTGACGGCAGAGGCTTGACCGCTACCCAAAAGTCAGACATCATGTATAAGTTCAAGCAATATATTGACAGAATAGACCAATCTCCACTTGGGAAAAGTTTCAGAGAAGAGGAATCCAGCATTGCACTTAAAGAGAAGTTTGACGAACTTTTCAATGTCAAATGGAAGAATCACATCAAGCATAATTATAGGGACATACCCTATTATTTCACAGATTATCTTATGTTCCTCGCTTTTGTCAGGATTTCCATGGATAAAAAGGAAAAAGGGGAGGATGTGTGTTGGCCCAATGGAGACCCTTTTGACTTAGATGATTTGTGGTTTAATTTGAGAACACGGCATAACCACATCAAACTTTCCATCAACGGGGAAGAAAAAGTGTACAAGGGAATCAATGCTCTGATACAAGTATGCAGGTATCTTGGTTATGACAATGTTTCAAAGATTAACTTGACAACCAATGGGAAAAAGTTGCTTGTAAGGCATGTACCGTATGGCAAAAGCGGATTTTATACGGACACAGGGGATGGATGGTTTGTTTGCACATCGTGCGAAACAAGGGTAAAGGTTCACCTTATAAAGATTATAGCAGAGCATTGCCATGAAGACATAAGGGCTACACTTGTTTAATCGGCACAGACTTCATCTAATCTGCAACAAAGCGAAGCACATTATTCTTTTTCCGCGCTGAACAGATATTTGACAACAAAGTGGAAGACAACGAGCACGTTTGCGGTTGTGGTGGTGATTAGCGAGACTATGACACCATTGTGGAGACAGAACCCACCTAACTCGAATCCCTGAAAGAACAGGATGGCGAACATCAGCACCATGTGTCCGACAATAAACCAAAACAGATAATTAGCATAATGCTTCCTCTCGTCTATGTTTTGGCTCAACCCTCTTATCTTCTCCCTTTTTTCCTGACGCTCCAACGATTCCGCATCCAACACAGTTGTTTCTTATAGCGCAAAGATAATAATTTTCAAGCAAATCACAACAACAAAAGCTATGAAAGAAATAGAATTTAGGTTGTTTCTTATAGCGCAAAGATAATAATTTTCAAGCAAATCACAACCAGCATACTGGCAAACTATATCACGAGCAGTTGTTTCTTATAGCGCAAAGATAATAATTTTCAAGCAAATCACAACGCGGCCTGATATTTAGCGGTATTACCTGCAGTTGTTTCTTATAGCGCAAAGATAATATTTTAAAGCAAATCACAACGGCTTGACGACCTCGTAGAGGGTGACAGTACTATATTATCCTGCTCTTCAGCCAATTCGATCTACCCGCAAGCCGATTCCACATGTTTTCAAGACACGGCACCGCAGCTGACGCACACGTTGCCGTTGCATTCATAAATGTACTTCGGCTCGAAGCAGAATCTGTATTAAGTCGAAGCAGACCGTGATTCGAGTCGAAGCAAGAACTGTATCAAGTCGAAGGATGACCGCCCGACGGCAATCATTGGGTGGCATCACGGCTTTCTGGAGGCTGAAGAACTATCGCGCGGTACACTGACAGCGGACGAAGCTTTTACCCTGGATGTCGATTCTTCGAAGACGGTACAAACCAAAGGGCCGAAGAACACACCCAATCATGCAAGACACCAGAACATGACGTGAGCCCCATTGCTGCCGTGAATAGCTGGGACGATAGCGCAAAGCGTATATCGTTCCAAGCAAATCACAACAGCGGGCGCAAGGCTGCCGCAACACAGGATTAGAAGGTCAGCACCTCGTCTTCGTCCATCATCTTGTAGAAGGTGGCGGTGGCATCTTTGAGATAATACATCACGCCGTTCTCGCCATTCTCGCCGAGCACAGGCTTCAGCACAGGCATGCTGGCGATGAGGGTCCGCCCCACTTCGGGACGGTTGTCCTCTACCAGGCGGCACTCGATGCGCAGCGTCTTGCCCTTGAAAGCACAGATCTCGGCCTTGGTGTTGGCAGCTATCTGCCGTGTGGCGTTGGTCTTGCCAAAGGCCATGATGTAGATCTTGCCCTCGTAGAACAGCAGGGCACCGTAAGGACGCACGCGCGGCTGGTCGCCTTCGACCGTTGCGAGATAGAAGGTCTTGGCGTCGTTCAAAAATTCGTAGACTTTCTGTATTGCTTTCATGCTCGTTGACTTTAAATGTATGATATTGACCAACAGACCACCGCCCTCCTGCCGGTCTGGCGGATAATCTCTTGACCCATCAGTGCCCCCGTGCCCTGGCGACAGAGATGTGGGTACAAATTTACGCCATTTCTGCGTCCCGACCAAGAAAAACCGCACCAAACTATAGTCTTCAGAATCTCTTGAGCAGCTCATGAGCAGCAGGCCTAATCGGGGCATAAAGTATTCGAAAATGGAGCAATCGATAGGCCGGGGATGAAAAACGGGAAAGAATATTTGGACGGTAGCACAAAATTATTTAAATTTGCCACGACACCTTAAATGTATTAATAGACCATCAACGGTTATCAACTATTCAATGAAGAAACACGATGGAACTTGTAGACCAGTTGAGCAGACACCAGACCATTGATGCCGAGGCACTAAGAGCGTTGCTGCTATGCCAAGACACCAGCGTTGTGAGCTACCTTCATGCAGAAGCCAGGAGGGTGGCCGACCAGGCATACGGTCGTAAGGTGTTTGTACGGGGACTGCTGGAGGTGAGCAACCACTGCAGGAACAACTGCTACTACTGCGGTCTGCGGCGCGACAACCGTGAGCTACGGCGCTACAGGCTCACCACCGATACCATCGTGGACTGTTGCAAGAAGGCATACACCTGGGGCTTCCGCACTTTTGTCTTGCAAGGCGGCGAAGACCCGCTGCAAGACGACGACTGGGTGGTGGAGACGGTGACGCGGCTGCGCCAGTTGTTTCCCGACTGTGCCATCACGCTGTCGCTGGGCGAGAAGAGCCGCGAGAGCTACAAGCGCTTCAGAGAGGCCGGTGCCGACCGCTACCTGCTGCGCCACGAGACCTACAACGCCAGCCATTACCAACAGCTGCACCCCCGCGAGATGTCGCAACACCACCGGCTGCAATGCCTCGGCTGGCTGCGCGAGTTGGGCTTCCAGACAGGATGCGGCATGATGGTGGGCAGTCCGGGGCAGACCGTCGACCACCTGGTGGAAGACCTGCTCTATATCCACGCCTCGCGACCCGCCATGGTGGGCATGGGACCTTTTCTGCCCCATCATGCCACCCCCTTTGCCCATGAGCCTGCAGGCAGTGTGGAGCTGACGCTCAGACTGATCTCTATCGTCAGGCTGCTGCTGCCTGAGGTGCTGCTGCCGGCCACCACGGCCCTGGGCTCGCTCATACCCGGCGGACGGCTGCTGGGACTGAAGGCCGGTGCCAATGTACTCATGCCCAACGTGTCGCCCAGCGGCGCCCGCGAGGCCTACGCGCTCTACGACCATAAAGACGCCGGCGCCATGACGGGCCCTGCCGACTGGGCCGCCCTCGAAAAGACCCTGGACGAGGCCGGTTTTGAGCTGGCCGTCGGACGGGGCGACAACCTTCTCTACAACACCTGCCCCCCTTAGACCGGGAGCTGCATACGCCTATGATGACCTAACGAACAAGACTCGATTACCTAACACCTACGACCATGTATAAGATAGACTCAACCCACGCCACCGAGTTTATAGATGACGCCGAGATCAGGGCTTCGCTCGCTTATGCCGAAGCCAACAAAGACAACCTGGAACTGATAGACAGTCTGCTGACAAAGGCAGACCGCTGCAAGGGGCTCACCCACCGCGAGGCCGCCGTGCTGCTGCGCTGCGACGACCCCACCCTGCGAACACGCATACACGACCTGGCCCGCGACGTGAAGCGACGCTTCTACGGCAACCGCATCGTGCTCTTCGCCCCACTCTACCTCTCCAACCACTGCGTCAACGGCTGCGTGTACTGTCCCTACCACGCCAAGAACCATCAGCTGCCGCGCAAGAAACTCACCCAGGACGAGGTGCGCCACGAGGTGGTGGCCCTGCAAGACCTCGGCCACAAGCGACTGGCCTTAGAGTCGGGCGAGCACCCCATTGAGACCCCCATCGAATATATCCTCGACTGTATCAACACCATATACGGCACCCACCACAAGAACGGTGCCATACGACGCGTGAACGTGAACATCGCCGCCACCACGGTGGAGAACTACAAGAAGCTGAAAGACGCGGGCATCGGCACCTACATCCTCTTTCAGGAGACCTACCACAAGGACAACTACGAGCGGCTGCACCCCACCGGTCCCAAGAGCAACTATGCCTGGCACACCGAGGCCATGGACCGCGCGCAGACGGCGGGCATCGACGACGTGGGCTGCGGCGTGCTCTTCGGTCTCTCGCCCTACGCCTACGACTTCGTGGGCTTGCTCATGCACGCCGAGCACCTGGAGGCACGCTTCGGCGTGGGGCCCCACACCATCAGCGTGCCGCGCATACGTCCGGCCGACGACATCGACCCGGCGATGTTTCCCCACGCCGTGGCCGACGACGACTTCCTGCACATCATTGCCTGCATACGACTGGCCGTGCCCTACACGGGCATGATCATCTCTACCCGCGAGTCGGCCGACATACGTGGCAAGGCGCTGCACCTGGGCATCTCACAGATCAGCGGCGGGTCGCGCACGTCGGTGGGCGGCTATTGCGAGGAGGACGAGAGCGACACGGCACAGTTTGAGACCAACGACACGCGGTCGCTCGACGAGGTCATAGCCTGGCTCATCGACATGGGCTACCTGCCCAGCTTCTGCACCGCCTGCTACCGCGCCGGGCGCACCGGCGACCGGTTTATGAGCCTCTGCAAGTCGGGCAAGATACATGCCTGCTGCACACCCAACGCCATCATGACCACCAAGGAGTATCTCGTAGACTATGCCTCGCCCGAGACCCGTGCCAAGGGCGAGGCCCTGATACGGCAGTCGCTGGAGCTGATCGACAACCCGAAGACACGGCGCATTGCCGAACAGCATCTGGCTGACATCGAAAACGGCGAACGCGACTTTAGATTCTGACCCATGACCCTAAACGACACTCCATCGGCAGCGCGCCTGCACATCGTGCTTGTGGGCAAGCGCAACAGCGGCAAGTCGTCGCTGCTCAATGCCCTCGTGGGGCAGCACGCCGCCATCGTGTCGGCACAGCCCGGCACCACCACCGACCCCATTGGCAAGGCCATCGAGATACACGGTCTGGGGGCCTGCGTCATCACCGACACGGCGGGCGTGGACGACAGCGGACAGGTGGGCTCGCTGCGCGTGGAAAAGACCCTGCAGGCCCTGCGCCGGGCCGACATCGTGACCGTGGTGGTCGACAAGGCCGACATCGCCTTTGTGAGGTCGTGGCAACGGCGCCTTGAGGGCAAGCCGCTGGTGGTGGCCCTCAACAAGAGCGACCTGCTCGACGATGCCCCCCACCAGGCCCAAGCCCTTGCCGAGGCCACCGCCCTGCCCACCGTGGCGACGAGTGCCGTGCGTGGCGAGGGCATCGACCGGCTGCGACAGACCTTTATCCAAGTGGCACCCAGAGGCGGTGAGCCCCAGATCACTGAGGGGTGGGCCCACGAGGGCGACCTGGTGATGCTCATCATGCCGCAAGACCGCGAGGCCCCGCAGGGACGACTCATCCTGCCACAGCAGCAGACCATACGCGAACTGCTGGAGAAGCATTGTGCCATCGTGGCCTGTCAGCCGCAGGAGATGGGCGCCACGCTGCGACGGCTCGACCAGCCGCCCCAGCTCATCATCACCGACACGCAGGCCCTGCGCCAGGTGAGGGCACTGGCACCGCCACAGAGCAGGCTCACCACCTTCTCGGTGCTCTTCGCCGCACGCAAGGGCGACATACACTACTTCACCCAGAGTGCCAAGGCCATAGACAGCCTGACGGAGCAGTCGCGCGTGCTCATTGCCGAAGCCTGCACCCACGCCCCCGTGGGCGAGGACATCGGCAGGGTGAAGCTACCGCGGATGCTGCGGCGGCAGGTGGGCGAGCGGCTGCGCATCGACATCGTTTCGGGCACCGATTTCCCCGACGACCTGCGCCCCTATGACCTCGTCATACATTGCGGTGCCTGCATGTTCAACCGCACGCAGATGCTCGACAGGGTGGCGCAGGCCAAGCGCCAGCAGGTGCCCATGACCAACTATGGCGTGGCCGTCGCCCATCTCCTCGACCGCTGACGCCCCCACCCTCGGGCCCACAGCGGAATATCCCCACTGAAGATCAAATCTGTCTAACCAAACATCATAGCTATGAAAATTCAATCGAGAGAAGACCTGAGCGCTCTGCGCCAAGAAGCCAGGCAACGCCTTGAGCTGCGCTTATGGAGCTTAGACAACACGGAAGAAAGGTGTTGCGGACTCCATACC
Organism: uncultured Prevotella sp.; assembly: GCA_964493905.1. Lineage (GTDB taxonomy): Bacteria > Bacteroidota > Bacteroidia > Bacteroidales > Bacteroidaceae > Prevotella. The sequence goes on along the minus strand of CAZBQA010000027.1, from coordinate 28,749 downwards.
GGCACGCCCCACCTGCAGATCCTCACCTGCGGCGGCACAGGCTGCCAGGCCTCGGGCGGCGAGCGGCTCTTCCAGCGACTGGGCGAAGAGGTGACCAAACGCGGGCTCACCGAGCAGGTGGACGTGGTGTGCACGGGCTGCTTCGGGTTCTGCGAGAAGGGACCCATCGTGAAGATCATCCCCGACAACACCTTCTACACTCAGGTGCGCGAGGAGGATGTCGACGACATCATCAACCAACACATCGTGGGCGGACAGCGCGTAGACCGACTGCTATACACCGACCCCGAGACCGGTAAGCACATCAGCGACTCGAAGCACATGAACTTCTACCGCAAGCAGAAGCGCGTGGCCCTGCGCAACTGCGGATTCATCGACCCTGAGAACATCGACGAATATATTGCGCGCGACGGCTATATGGCCCTGGCCGGCAGCCTGCTCGACCGCACGCCCGAGGAGGTGATCGACATCATCGAGCGGTCGGGACTGCGCGGACGCGGCGGCGGCGGATTCCCCACCGGGCGCAAATGGCGGCTCACGGCGCGCGCACAAGCCGACGAGAAATATGTGGTGTGCAACGCCGACGAGGGCGACCCGGGAGCCTTCATGGACCGCAGCATCATGGAGGGCGACCCCAACAGCATCATCGAGGCGATGACGCTCTGCGGCTATGCCATCGGCGCCCGCCACGGACTCATCTACATACGGGCAGAGTACCCGCTGGCCATTCACCGCCTTCAGGTGGCCATAGGGCAGGCCACCGACCTGGGACTGCTGGGCAACGACATCTTCGGCACGGGCTTCTCGTTCAACATCAGCCTGCGCTATGGCGCGGGAGCCTTCATCTGCGGCGAGGAGACAGCGCTCATCCACTCTATGGAGGGCCACCGGGGCGAGCCCACCCTCAAGCCGCCCTACCCCGCCGAGGCGGGCTACCTGGGCAAGCCCACCAACGTGAACAACGTGGAGACCTTTGCCAACGTGCCGGTCATCATGCAGCGCGGGGCAGAGTGGTTTGCCAGCATAGGCACCGAGAAGTCGAAGGGCACCAAGGTGTTTGCCCTGGCCGGGAAAATCAACAACGTGGGACTCATCGAGGTGCCCATGGGCACGACGCTGCGCGAGGTGATCTACGACATCGGCGGTGGCATCAAAGACAGCCGACGCTTCAAGGCCGTGCAGACCGGCGGACCCTCGGGCGGCTGTCTCACCGAAAAGCACCTCGACCTGCCCATCGACTTCGACTCGCTGCTCGCCGCAGGCAGCATGATGGGGTCGGGTGGCATGATCGTCATGGACGAAGACAACTGCATGGTCTCTGTGGCACAGTTCTACCTGGAGTTCACCGTGGGCGAGTCGTGCGGCAAGTGTGTGCCGTGCCGTATCGGCAACAAGCGCATGCTCGAGATACTGCACCGCATCACCAACGGCGACGGCACCATGGACGACCTGACGATGCTCAAAGACATGGGCACCACCATTAAAGACACGGCCCTGTGCGGACTCGGACAGACATCGCCCAACCCGGTGCTCTCGACACTCGACAACTTCTACGACGAATACGTAGAGCATGTGCGACAGAAGAAGTGCCGGGCCCACCAGTGCAAGGCCCTGCTCACCTACTGCATCACGCCCGACCTGTGCATTGGCTGCCACCTGTGCGCCAAGAACTGTCCGGCCGAGGCCATCATCGGACAGCCTCGCCGCCCACATATCATCAACCCCGAGAAATGCGTGCGCTGCGGCATGTGCATGAGCCAGTGCCGCTATAACGCCATCAGTATCAGATAAAGTATCGACATCATGACTATCACCATCGACAACCATCCCGTAACCGTAGAGCCAGGCACCACCATCCTCGATGCCTGCAGGCAAACGGGAATAGACATTCCAACGCTGTGCCATCTGCACCTCGAAGGCACCTGTATGGACAACCACCCGGCTTCGTGCCGACTCTGCATCGTAGAGATCGAGGGGCACCGCAACCTCTCGCCCTCGTGCTCCACCGTGTGCCAGGAGGGCATGGTGGTACACACGCACTCCATGCGGGTGCTCAAGGCGCGCAAGCTGGTGATGGAGTTTATCCTCTCCGACCATCCCAACGCCTGTCTCACCTGCCAGAAGTCGGGCGACTGCGAGCTGCAACGCATGGCGCAGATGCTCAACGTGCGCGAGTCGCCATTCACGGGCAGCGAGCTCTCGCCACGCAAGCGCGAGGTGACGCCGGCCATCGTGCGCAACATGGACAAGTGTGTGTTTTGTCGCCGCTGCGAGACGGTGTGCAACGACATGCAGACCGTGGGCGCGCTGGGGGCCGTGCGCCGAGGGTTCAACACCACCATCGCCCCCACCTTCGACCTGCAGCTGTCGAAGACCGAGTGTACCTATTGCGGACAGTGCGTGGCGGTGTGTCCCGTGGGCGCGCTGTCGGAGAACGAATACATCAGCCAGCTGCTCAACGACATCAGCGACCCCAACAAGATCGTGGCCGTGCAGACTGCGCCCTCGGTGCGCATGGCCCTGGGCGAGATGTTCGGCAAGCAGCCCGGCACGCAGGTGACGGGCAAGATGGTGTCGGCACTGCGGCAGCTGGGCATCGACTATGTGTTCGACACCGACTTCGCCGCCGACCTCACCATCATGGAAGAGGCGGCCGAGGTGGTCGACCGACTGGGCAGGTTCCTGCAAGGCGACAAGACGGTGAAGCTGCCCATCACCACCTCGTGCTGCCCGGCGTGGGTCAACTTCTATGAGCATCAGTTTCCCGACCTGCTCGACTATCCCTCTACGGCGCGCTCTCCGCAACAGATGTTTGGGGCCATCGCCAAGAACTACTGGGCCGAGAAACTGCAAGTGCCACGCGAGAAACTCGTCGTGGTGTCGGTCATGCCGTGCATCGCCAAGAAGTTTGAGTGCTCGAGGCCGGAGTACGCGAAGAACGGCAACCGCGATGTAGACTATGTGATCACCACGCGCGAGCTCGGAAAGCTCATCCATGAGTCGGGCATCAACTTCGACGCCCTGCCCGAGGGCAACTTCGACCAGCCGCTGGGCAGCAGCACGGGGGCCGGGCTCATCTTCGGCGCTACCGGCGGCGTGATGGAGGCGGCACTGCGCACGGCAGCCGACTGGTTTACAGGTACCAACATCGACCACATCGACTATAAGAGCATACGCGGCATGAACGGCATCAAGACGGCCACCGTGCGCATGGGCAACGTCGATGTGCGCGTGGCGGCGGCACACACCCTGGGCAACGCCCGAAAACTCCTCGAAGAGGTGCGGGCCGGCAAGAGTCCTTACCACCTCATCGAGGTGATGGCCTGCCCGGGCGGATGTCTGGGCGGAGGCGGACAGCCCTTCCATCATGGCGACATGAACGTGCTGAGGCGACGCCAGCGCGCCTTCTACGAGGGAGACCTCAAGAAAACCTTGCGCAAGTCGCACCAGAACCCATATATCCAACTGCTCTACGAGGAGTATCTCGGCAAGCCCCTGGGTCCGATGGCTCACGAGTTGTTACACACGCATTACACGGATAAAAAGATGAAGCTATGATGAACACAGAGAAACTATCCTGCCAAGCGGTGGCCGAGATTGACGCCATCTGCGCGGCTTACGACAATAAGGAAGGCGAACTGATCAATATCCTCAAAGACACGCAAGACCGTCTGGGCTATCTGCCCCTGGAGGCGCAGCATGTCATCGCCGAGCATCTCCATGTCCCCGCCCAGCGGGTGTATGGCGTGGTGACGTTCTACGCCTTCTTCACCATGGAGCCCAAGGGCAAGTACCCCATCTCGGTGTGTCTGGGCACCGCCTGCTATGTGCGTGGTGCCGAGCGACTGCTCGACGAGTTCCGGCGCATCCTGGGCATCGAGGTGGGCGAGACCACGCCCGACGGCATGTTCTCGCTCGACTGCCTGCGGTGTGTGGGTGCCTGCGGACTGGCGCCGGTGGTGGTCATCGGCAAGAAGGTGTACGGCCGACTGCAGTCTTCCGAGATCCGCAAGATACTCAAAAGTCTGGAAGAAGAAAGCAAGAAATAACGAGTGATTAGGGGGGGGCTAATACCCCCCCCTCCCCTGCCCCTGCTCAGCAAGGGTGGAAAAGACTATAGGGGCTGTGCGGTGGTTTTTATCTCTCGCAGATGGCGCAGATCTTTGGCTTGCGCGGTGGACT
>CAZBQA010000027.1:19447-24467 GCA_964493905.1 uncultured Prevotella sp. | reverse complement strand
CCCCCGCAGGTTCAGCAGATCTTTGGCTTGCGCGATGGACTTCCCCCGCGGTTCAGCAGATATCTGGCTCACGTGGAGCACCCCATCGCGTGAGCCTCACCCGCCCCAACGGGGAGGGCCGGGGAGGGGCCTCAGGGCGGAGCCTCAGGGCGGAGCCCTACCTCCCCCTACTGGCGAAATACTTCCACAGCGGTGCGGCCATGAGCGACTGCTTGATGCTATCGCTCGCCAGCAGGTCGAGGACGTCTTGCTCGCTGAGCAGATAAACCTCTATATCCTCCGTGCGGTCGAGATGCCGGTCGGTCAGCGGCTCCACGCCACGGGCCAAGAACACATGGGTGAGGTTGTTCATCACACTGGGATTGGCCGAGGTCTCCATCCAAGGCTCCCACTGCCCGCCGCCGTAGCCCGTCTCCTCGGCCAGTTCGCGGCGTGCCGCCTGCAATGGCGTCTCGCCCTCCTCGGTCACCCCCGCAGGAATCTCATATTCCACGATGTGTAGTCCATGCCGATACTGACGCTCAAATACAAAGCGCCCGTCGGTGGTGATGGCGATGACCGACACCCAGTCTGGATATTCCAGCGCCCAGCAAGGGTCGAGGATCTCGCCCGAAGGCAGCAGCATACGGTCGCGGCGCACCGTCATCCAAGGATCGATAAGCACATATTCGGTGGAAAGCGTCTTCCACATCATTTCCTCGTCTGTTCTCATGATTGCAGTCGTTTTATCGTTCAAACGGCGGAATGGCAGCTAGAGACACATCTATGCTGTTATAAATAGTTAAAGAGGTAGCAAATCATGCAAGACAGCCCGCCAACCTGCCTTTATACCAGTAAACGAGAATAGAAATGAGAACATACCTGATTTTGTCGCAGATACTTATCCTGGCAGCCATCGTCTCGGCGTGCGCCACCACAAATACCAACCCACAGGATGAGAAGAACATCCCCTTCACGCTTGCCCGTCATTATTTCTTCGATGCCGCCGCCGCCATTCCCCAGAACCCAGTGGTGACCTCGCAGGAAGCCTTCGACAGTCTCTACCATGCCGCCGCCGTCATGGGCAAGGACGGTGCGCCCACAGCCATCGACTTCAGCAAACAGTTTGTCATCGGTGTGGTGCTGCCCCTCACCAACGACCACACGGAGTTGACTGACCTGCAACTAACGCGTCGCAACGATTTGCTGACCCTCTACTACCGCACCGCTATCGGTCGCCGCAACCTCTCGTGGACCATGCACCCCATGGCACTTATCATCGTCGACCGCAGATACCTCTCCCCCACCTGCGTGCTGAAGCGTCTAGACCAAAGCACGCACTAAGGTTCCCATACCTGATCCGTCGCGATTAATACTCGTGTCTATCCGTTTGGGATTAATACCTCATAGGGTTAAGCCTCGACACCGTTGAGTTGCCTACCCCGCCGTTATTCTGTTACTGTTACTATGTCTTTAAAGACCCATTACTAAACAACTGTTATTATGTTATTATGTCTTTAAAGACCCATACCAAACAACTCTTATTATGTTTCTATGTCTTTAAAGACCCATTACCAAACAACTCTTATTATGTTACTATGTCTTTATTATGACCCTCATGGAGACGTAACCGTACTCTGTCTTATAGGATAAAAAAGGCTGACGGACGAGCCGCCAGCCTAGAGTTTAAAGCAGATTACCGCTGAACAAAACTTTTTTGATATCATCCTCATGGTCGTAGATGAAGCGCGCCACGATGCTGCTTAGGATGGCCGAGGTAGAGAGCTTCTCAGGACCGGCGTATTTCATGCGGTCGAGCACACTCTTGAGCGACTCATCAATATAAATAGTGGCCAGCTTTCCACCTCCGTTCTTGTATTGCTGCGCCATGTCGACAAACAGATCCCAGCTGTCTTTTGAGTTGTCCTGCACAATATGATATTCGCGCATGGTGTTCTCTTTCGGGCGTCGCCCACGACCACTAGGCTGTGACTCCTGCGTGTCAGTTTGAGGGGTCTTAACATCCTCCACAGGCGTCACCTCCACCTGAATGCCGCCCTCATGAGATACATCTTCCCTATTTGTCGCACCTAGTTGTTCGTCCACCACCTCCGACTCCGCAGTGTCTTGCGTAATCTTCTGGTTATCTGCAGGTTGAACCTCTACCTGTTGCTCTTGCGCGGCAGGCTCCTCAGTTGTCTGCACGTTGTTTTCGACCGACGGCACCTCTTGTTCCTCATCCCCCTCATCAATCTGGTCTGTGTCTACCACAGGCCTTGGTGCTAAGTTGGAAGTCCCGTTCTGCAAGTCATGTACCAATCCCTGTATCCCACCGGGAAGCAGTACGCGTGTCTTCTTTTTAGCCATAGGTTTAACTATATTATATTTTTAATTGTTTATATATTTATATTCTTATACTTAAATACATTTAGACATTTACATTATTAAATATCCATCGAGTCTCCCACCTTATTCTTTCATCCTTCGTATCATGAAGTCGAAGGCGGGTTTCACGGCCTCGCGCTGAGCTGCGGTAATCTCGATGGTATTGATACGCTTCAGGGCTGCACGAGCAGTAATTCGTGGCGTTACAGAACCCAGCTGCTTGAAGATGGCATCCGTCTGCTTCCACATTTTCAACTCATCGGCCGTACCGATACGCACGTCGATGCGGTTGGGTACAAAGAAGAGCTTAGCCGCCATGTCGGGCGTGGTCTGTCGCAGGGCATTGACCACCTGCACGAACATTCCCGTAGAGTCGAGCGTCTTTTCCTCATATTCGTATGGGCAGACAATGAAGTCGGCCGAGGTAAACATCGGCACCAGTCCATCTTCAGACACATTACCAGGAGAGTCGAAGAGCACAAAGCCATCGGTCTGCGACGCGGAATCCATCAGTTGCTGCATCATCTCAGGGTCTTGGACATCAAAATCCTGCACACTATAGGGCTCCTCCACACCTTCGTAGAGTTCAAGGTCCTTCTTACGCTGCATCATGATTGTCTTCTGCAGGTCGGTATCGATAATACACACGTCCTGCTTCTTCCAAGCCAAATAGTTGGCAAAGAGGATACAGAGCGTCGACTTCCCCACTCCACCCTTCTGGTTGGCAAATACTATCTTGCGATTCTTCATACCTTATTATATAATTAAATGTTTCTATTTGCAAATATAGATATTTTTATTTGTTTACCCAAAGATATTATTATCTTTTTAAGGATAAATATATAAATATTATTATATGGCAATATAATTAAGTATTAATATATTTATGTTTCCATATTTTCATACTATAGTATATTCATATTTATATATACGGATATATTTATTTATAGGTTTCTTTATATATTTATATTTATGGCTAAACATACTTTTTATTTATATATCTAGAGATAGAAATATTTATAGGTATATTTTATTAATTATATAGTAATATATTTAATTGCATATACTTATATATATTTATATAAATGAAACAACTAGAATATGGTCGAAACCATAGATACAAGTAGAAATTGAAACAGAAAAATAGATGTTTAAATCTTGATATGCTCGAGCAAAATATAAACATACAAATATATAGATATATAAAACCTAAATAGGAATAAGGAGCCAAAACCTAAAAAAACATCGATATATAAAGGAGATGAAGCATACGAACAAAGACAGCGTGATAAAAAAATTCGGCACTTGATACCATAAAACAACAAGGAAAAGAATACATAAATAAATGTATAGATAATTATTTAAATAATAAAAAAAAGGCGTATGTGCGACAAATTGGGAGCATCTCAGAAAAAAGAAAACAACTAGTTGCAGTCAAATATAAAAAATATTAATATGTAGTTATATCTGTATATATAGGCTTATATATGTTTTTATATATTTATATTTATACTAGAATGTATTTATATTTATATTTGTTTATATAGTTAAGTATAGGTTTGTTTATGTTTATATGCGTAGATATATTCATTTAGTTATATGTATATATAGGTATACATTTATTTAAATAACTTTTTATGTAGTAAAACAAACAAATACACAAAAGACGGTGTTATAAAGTGGGTATGCAATATAATTATATACTTATATGTATATATTGTTAACTTATTATATATAGTTTTATTTATATATTTATATCTTACTATGAATAAACAATAAATTAAATATATAAAGCTTTATATATATATAATAATGTGAAGGTTGGCCATCGCGCGAAAGAATCAAAAAGAGAAAAAGAAAAATAAAAAAAATCTCAAAAAGTTAGATTGTCTTTATATGAATCTTTAGTTCATTATGATTAGTAGGGGCTTGTAAGTTATTGAAGTACAAAGACTTGCAACAGAGTTTGGCGACAAATTAGTAACATGCCTTGACAAATAGGGAAGGTCTGCGCGACAAATTAGTAAGTATGCTGCGACAAATCTGTAACATGTTTTTAATCGTATCGACAAATAGGGAAAGTCGTTGCGACAGATAGGGAATATGTTTCTCATCTTATGATATTTATTATACAATATCACCTTTTATAGCATGTTGATGAAAGAGGTTGACGATCATCATGCCCCAAATTTGTCATTAGTTTGATGTTTTGTATATTTCATAAATACAGTAAGTTACGTATTGTTGGCGACAAATTAGTAAGGTGAGCTTCCGATACTTCCGCACGCGGTGGCGACAAATTGGTAGTATCTTCTTATTTTATTACATGTTTTTATGCGGATTCCTTTGTAGCTGTTAATTACTACGTAATTAACAGCACAGTCTAAGACCAATACATGTGTAGGATGATGACCAACTGCGTTGCGCCACCTTTCTCCGGTGCCTGTTTTAAAGCTACGACACAGAAGGGTGATCGTGGCGCTATTTTCATTTGTTTCACTAGTCACACGTTGAGCTGCCCGGTTGTAGCGCTCAGAGTGCGAGGGCCATATCTTTTATGTTGTGCTAGCCATACGTCGAGATTGGCTTAGAGGTGATGGTGACCCGATGATGGGCTGCTGGTTCCTTTGAACATGTTCTGATGATTGTCTTACCA
>CAZBQA010000027.1:0-19347 GCA_964493905.1 uncultured Prevotella sp. | reverse complement strand
GACCCGATGATGGGCTGCTGGTTCCTTTGAACATGTTCTGATGATTGTCTTACCAGGTTTGGATGTTTCTATGAAACTGTGCTGATGATTGTCTGACCATCTGCTGATGTTTCCATGATACTGTGCTGATGATTGTCTGACCATCTGCTGATGATTCCGTGATGCTGTACAGATGGTAGCTGCGACAAAGTTCGGGACAATTTGAGCGATTGCTGAGACCTACTGAAGTTCAAGTATCTTCATTGTATGTATGTCAGATCACTGACTCGATTAATGAGAATCAAAGTATTCTACATGCTGAAAATGAATACCTTAATTGACGTGTCTTCGTTTTCATGATATAGAATTAGCTCCCCAAAATCTTATTACTGCTATCTTGATTGGGAAAAAACGGTAGGGTAGGGGAGGCTTGAATAGGCTCAGATAACAATCTGGTGGTTTCACTCTGATTTGGGTATCTGTGAGCCTCCCGCTTGGTATTGTTTCTGATGATAGGCATCCTTGGCGCATGATATGTCAGCTTTCACGAAGCCATGCCATGTTTTTTCTGCCACCGAAGCGTAAAGATGCTACGTAGCGACTTCCGTCATGCTCTCATGCGTCGAGTCGATACAGGTTCTGGTTCGAGTAGAAACAGGTTCTGGTTCGAGTGGAAACAGATTCTGGTTCGAGTGGAAATAGAATCTGATTTGAGCCGACTCACACCTTGGGAATCGTGCGCAGCGTGAACGTCAGCAACGTCAACGTGGCATGAGACACATGGAGTTGACTTGTCTGAAGACCGAATTGCCTGAAAAGCAGGACATCATAGCACGGTCAGGCCCCAACCAGGGCGACAAGCCAATGGAAGTTGTTACACACACAAATATATTATCTGAGCACTTATTGCTATCAACGGTCGTAGTGTATAGTTGTGCTTCTGCTCTGTAGGCCAGCCGTTTAGGTTTTTATGAATAACAAGAAAATATTATGCTAGCCAGTAGCATACGATTCATGAATAGCATGTGACAGAGAATCTATGGATAGCATGTAGCTGACAATCCATGAGTAGCAACTAACACACAATTTATGAAAAGCAAGCAGCAGACTAGTTAGGAATAGCAAGTTGCACGCCATCATGCCATCCAGCCATCATGCCATAAAAAACCACGGCTGTTGGTCGTGAATTAAAAAAATGTTTATATCTTTGCATCTAAAATCTTATTTACATACCATGTAAATCAATACCTAAACTATATGACAAATCTAAAATCTAGATTCAGCATCCTGTTCACTACCATGCTGTTCATGCCCTCGTTGCTTCTCGCTCAAGAGCCGCAAGAGCCTCGACGATGGGCCATCAGTGGTGGGCTGGGTGGTGTGATGCTGAGCAATGACTCGGGCGACGGACAACCGTTTTATCTGAACGACGACGAGGGCAACTATTTTCATCTCACGGCCGACTATTACTTCACACATCGACTGGCACTCACCGGTGGGCTGTATCTTGAGAACGATGGAATGATGACCGACGCATCCAACGGCACAGGCTTCAAGCATGTCAACATGGCAGGAGTGCAAGCGGGCGCGAAATATTATTTCTTCCCCCAGAAATGGATTGTGCAGCCTTATGCCGGCGCCATGCTGCAAACCAATGTGCTGAACCTTGGCACGCAGAAGGGCAAGGGTGTCTACACCGCCGAACAGGGTTATCCCAGCAGCAAATTCAAAATGGAGTAGGACGTGCAGTGTCCGGCCTTGTCGGTGGTTCCACGTCTGGGTGTCGACATCCATCTGTTCAGCACAGTGTCGCTGAATCTCGAATACGATTTGGCCTTTGGCTTGTGGGGCCACAACCGTTATAACGTCACCTATATCGACGGTCCTTGGATGGGTACTGCCACACATCACAAAAACTCGATGATGCGTTCTTGCGTTCAACTGGGACTCAAGATGGATTTTCCCACGCGGCCTGTCACCAGAAAGTCGTGGAACAACCTGTTGTTGCTCATGCACAGTTGGATAGCCGGCAAATCGTACCGATAAAGGCTGGATATGTGGGTGGTGTTAGTTCTTTGTCCGGCGATGTTTCAATGTGGTGGATAGAGATGCTGTGAATGTAAGGTGGGGGAAAAATGGGTTTTTCTCTCGCAGATTTCGCAGATGGGGCCCCTCCCCAGCCCTCCCCGTGGGGGCGGGAATAGCTATTTATTCCGGTGATGAAAAGTAGTGGATGAACGGGAGGGATATGTTTGTTAGTGTAGTTTTTTCTTATTTAACACCTTGACATCATATTGTTCGGCGGTGATGCGCTACCTTTGCAATATGAACGACAAAAGAAGGAACATGGAACGTCTGGGCAAGCTGTTGGTAGGCTTGTTGCTGATGAGTGGGGTGAGCTGTCGGGCGATGGCCCAGCAGCAGGGCAACCCCTTGCGTGACAGTCTTAAAGTGTTGTCAGAGCAGTTGTCGTACCACCCCGACTCCATTGACCTTCGCCTGCGCAAGGCCGCCCTCAACGTAGCCCTCGAGGAGTGGGATTATGCCAAGTCGGAATACGATGCGGTGCTCAGGATGCACCCTCGCAATATCGCCGCTTTGTTTTACCGGGCTTATGTCAATCAGCAGCTCCATCGTTACAACTACGCACGCATAGACTATGAGGACCTGCTCGAAATCATCCCCGGCCACTTCGAGGCGCGGCTCGGTCTGGCGCTTCTCAACCAGAAAGACAAGCACCATACCGAGGCACTCGATGGTATCAACCATCTGGTGACGGCCTACCCCGACTCTGCCCTGGCCTGGGCGGCACGGGCCGGCATCGAGGTGGAGCAGGGCATGGACGACTTGGCAGACTATGACTATACCGAGGCCTTGAAGCGCGACCCCGACAATTCCGACTACCTGCTCGCTCGTGCCGACGTGCGCATACGTCTGAGGCAGTTTGATAAGGCGCGCCGCGACCTCGATGCCATCGTCAGACAGGGTACGCCGCGCCTGGCGCTGAAAGAGTGGTACGACAAGTGCAAGTAGCTTCGCCTTCTGAGGCTTCTGTCTGGGAGAGGGTTCCCCCAAAAATCTATCCCCTACGCGCAAAGCAAAGCCCTTTACATTGGGTTTTCATGGGTGCATGAGCACTCCATGGAGTATTCTATCGCCTGGTATGGCAGATATGCCGAAGAGCGTCAGAAAGGTGACGTGACGTAACCCATGATAGAATGACATGATTTCGCAGGTAATTCATCCATACAACCCACCTAAGAGAGGGTGGGGCAGAAGGATGATAATTTAACGGAAAAAGGGGAAAGCGAATGAGTGCCGGAAATATTTCAAGAAAAACGTTTGCAGGTTTGCGAAAAAACTCTAACTTTGCACAATAAGTGTCAAACGTGACACCTCGATGCCTTACTATCACCCCTTAAAAGACAACGTGCGCCATGCCGTTGTGCATCCTCTGTAATCTACAAACAAACAACGATTATACCCAACTTTTAAACAATTTACTAACAAATGAACAGACATCTACAACGATTGAGCGCATTGTGCTTGATGCTGCTTGTGGCAGCCACAGCCTTTGCGGACGGTACGTTCACCGGTTTCAAGGCCGACCTGATGAATGGTAATTTGCTGACGGCAGATGAGATCGCGGGCAAGACGACCGTGACCATGGGACTGGCCGTGGCAGCCGACGGCACCGTGAGCCGCGTGGCCACCGATGCCAGCGACGCCGTGGCGACCATCGGCGGCAAGTACCACTCCAATGATCACGGCTGGCAGAACTTCTCGGCCACCGTGCCCGTGACAGGGCCTGTGAAGATCACCTTCGGCACCTGTGCCTGGGGAGGCGACGTGACGGTAAAGAACGCTGCCGGCACCACGGTGGCAACCTTCAGCACCAACACCGGCGCTTGCTACCACCAGAACACCTCGGCCAATGTCATCAGCGGCTACTACAAAGGCAGTGAGGCCACCACGCTGACCATCACCGGTGGCAACTATGTGCCCTACTTTGCCGTGGAGCCCGCCGACCCCTCTGAGCTGGCCACCGACGTGACCATTGCCTACAGTCTGGGCAGCGTGGCCGCCCTGGGCACCGCGCCCGCCAGCGCCACCGTGGCAGCAGGCAGCAGCTATACGCTGCCCCAGAACCGCACACTCTTCGTGGCTGGCAAGACCCTCACGGCATGGACCGACGGCACCGAGAGCTACCAGCCCGGACAGACCATCACCGCTCCGCAGAGCAACGTGACGCTCACGCCGGTGTTCACCGACAACACCGTGTCGCTGGCCGACGCCACCGAGGAAACGACGCTGCTCTTCGACTTCCAGCGCAAGAACGGCGCGCCGCTCATGGCCTATCAGAACACCGAGGGCATCTATGTCACGCAGGCCACCGTCGGCACCTCGACCATCGACGTGAAGCTCGACTTCAACACCTCGCCCGGCAAGATCGCCAACGGCAACTGGACCGACTGGTGCCAGATGAACGCCGGCACCACACTCACCGTGCCCTCGGCAGCAGGTGCCGTGGTGAGCATGGAGGCCTACTCGAACATCACCACCACCACCATCGACGGACAAAAAGACTATACCCCGGCAACGGTCGTCAGCTATACCGTGGCCTCGAAGGCCGACTCGGTAGACATCGTCATCGGCGACGGCTCCTATTATAGATATGTGAAGGTGGTGCTGCCCATTCCCACCCCAGCCTTCCAGGCGAAGACCTACGACAACGAGCCTGCCACGGTGGAGTGGCCGTTCACCGGCAACACCACCGACCCGGCAGCGGTGACACCCGAGGGCATCGTCGCACTGACGGCCTTCGCCCACGGCACCGACATCACCGAGGCCACCTCAGCCGCATGGGATGGCATCAGCTACACCCGTTTCCAGCCCGTCAGCGGTGCCGCTGCGGCCAGCGACGACGTGCGCCTGGAGTGGACCGTGAAACCCACCAAGGGCCTGACCTTCACCGCCACGAAGGTGAGTGCCAACGTGCGCCGCTTCGGTACCGACGGCGGACTCTTCGACGTGAAGGTGGTCAACGGCGAGGGTGTGGAAGAGACGCTCGCTACGGGCCTGATACCAGCACGCAACAAGGCGGCAGCCGACGACAAGACCAGCACCGATCCCAACTACCGCACCAGCTTCAGCATCGACGTGCCGGCGACCATTACCACCACCAGCAGCATGAAGCTCGTGGTCTATCTCTATGGCATGGGCAACACCAAGCAGTTTGGTATCAACGACGTGAAGATCGAGGGTACCGTCAGCGGCACCACACAGGCCACCGAGACCTACGCCTTTACCGCCACAGCCAGTCCGGCAGAGGGTGGCTCGGTGAACATCTATCCTGCAGGTGAAAGCTTTGAGGCAGGCACAGAGTTGACACTCACCGCCAACAAGAACTTCGGATATAAGTTCGTAAGCTGGACCGACGACAAGGGCTCGGTGGTGTCGACCGACCAGAAGTTCAGCTACACCGTGCAGGCTGCCGCCAACCTGACGGCCAACTTCCAGAAGGTGAACACCTATGCCCTGACCTGCAACATCGAGGGCGGAGCCAACAGCTATATGGTACAGCCCAGCGTCGCTCCCACCGTGGTCGACGGCAAGAACATGTACGAGGAGGGCACCAAGGTGACGCTCACCGCGGCCAGCAACGACATCCTCACCTTCACCAACTGGAGCGACGGACAGACCACTGCCGAGATCACCATCGACATGACGCAAGACCAGACCATCACGGCCAACTATACGGCAGTGGACTTCATCGCCGCATGGGACTTCTACAACCCCGGCAACAATGGCCGTAAGGCCGACTTCTTTGCTGCCGACAACGACGCCGACCAGCTCGTGCTGCGCGACGCCGACGGCAACACCGTGGGATGGCTCGACAAGAGCAACGCCAACGGTGGCTACGAGGGACGCAACGCCGGCGTGAACTGGCGCAATGACAAGGCCATAGGCTACTACTACTGGCAGACCAAGGTCAATGCCTCGGCCTTCACCGATATCAAGGTGAAGAGTGGAATGGCCTACAACTACAACGCTTACCAGACTTACCAGGTAGACTATTCGACCGACGGCACCAACTGGACCAAGGTAGGCGTGATCACGATGCCGGGCGTGAAGGCATGGACCGACTCGCTGTTTGCCCTGCCTGCCGATGCCAACAACCAGCCTGAGCTCTACATCCGCTGGATGGCCGACAAGACATCGGCCATCGACGGCACAGCCTCTACCAACGACGGCATTGCCATCTCGCAGATCTACATCACCGGTACCTCGAAGCTCGTGGACGACGGTACGGCGCCCAAACTCACCGAGACCGTGCCCGCCGCCGGTGCCACCAACGCCTCGGCCAACGGCAAGGTGGTGCTCACCTTCGACGAGCGCGTGCAGCTGGCCGACGGCGCCACTGCCACCCTCGGCAGCCAGCAGCTCAAGGGTGTGGCAGCAGGTAAGATTGTGACCTTCGAATACAAAGGCCTCGACTATGCCACGGCCTACACCTTCACCCTGCCGGCCAACAGCGTGAGTGACCTCACGGGCAACGCCGTCGCCGAACCCATCACCCTGGCCTTCATCACGATGACCAAGCCGGTGGTGGCCAAGAAGCTCTACGACTTCATCATCCCCGACGACGGCGGACTGAGAGAGGCCGTGGCCGCCGCTGCCAACCGCAGCGACAAGAGCAGCCGCTTCCGCATCTTCGTCAAGAAGGGCAGCTATAAGGTGCCGGTCACCGAGGCTGCCACCGTCACGGGTTCCGACGGCGTGGCCTACAACAGCGTGACCACCGTGCTATCGGCCAGCGACGTGTCGATCATCGGTGAGGACATGAGTGCCACGGTCATCGAGAACGATGTGCCCTACGCGCTCGTCAACGGACAGTGGGGGCCGGCATCGCCTATCGAGGGCATCGGCAAGTGCGACCTGCTGCAGATCACGGGTACCAACACCTACCTGGAGGACATCACGCTGAAGAACGGTACCGACGATGCCACCGGCCGCAACCTCGCCGTACAGGACAAGGGTAACAAGACCATCTACAAGAATGTGATGCTCGGCGGCTATCAGGACACCTGGACGTCGAACAACCAGAGCGCACGCTACTACTTCGAGGACGGCATCATCCGCGGCCGCACCGACTATATCTGCGGCAAGGGCGACGCCTTCTTCAACGGCGTGACCTTCCTCAACGTCGGCACCGGCGGTTACATTGCCGTGCCCTCGCAGCCCAAGCAGTATGGCTGGGTGTTCGCCAACTGCACCATCAAGGGTGAGACCGGCGACAACGACGGCAACTACACCCTCGGTCGTCCTTGGGGCTCGGGCACGCCCGTGGCCCTGTGGATCAACACACACATGGAGTCGCAGCCCTCGGCCATCGGTTGGTCGGAGATGAGTGGCGGATGGCCCGCACGTTTCGCCGAGTACAACTCGACGACAGCCACCGGCACCGTCATCGACCTGAGCAGCCGCAAGACAACCTTCGCCGACACACATACCAACAACCCCGTGCTCACCGCCGAGGAGGCTGCCACCTATACCATCGCCACGGTGATGGGCAGCACCGACGACTGGAATCCCACGGCCCTGACCGAGCAGGCCTCGGCACCGGTCAACGTGAAGATCACCGGCAGCACGCTCACCTGGGACGACAACGACTACGTGTTGCTCTGGGCTGTGGTGAAAGACGGCAAGGTGGTTGACTTCACCACCACACCCTCCTACGACGTCACCGACACAAAGGCCAAATGGGCCGTGCGTGCCGCCAACGAGATGGGTGGACTGGGCGAAGCCACTGAGGCCACCGTCTCCACAGGCATCGACGAGGCCATGGGCCAGGATGCCGCCATCGTGTCGACGGCATGGTACACCACCGACGGTCGTCTGGTGAAGATGCCGCAACGCGGCGTGAACATCAAGGTCAGCAAGTATGCCGATGGCAGCGTGAAGACCGAAAAGGTCATCCTGCCGAATCCATAAGGTGCCCTCATGCTCAAACACATCATTCGTCCGGCCCGACAACTCTTATCGTCGGTGCCGGACGTTTTGGTGTGAGGTCTCTGTAGAAGTCTGGTGAGGAGGCGAACGACAGTGGACTAGAGATTGTCGGAAGTTTTTAGCATAGTCAGCAAGCAGGAAATCGTAGCATAATGGTTGCTGCAAGACGATGAATGCGTTGTGTCAATGTACTTTATGCTGCATGAAAGGTGCATGAATATATAACGATAACAGCATAGATATTCCATGATAACGTTTGCGTATCCTATTGTAAACGTTTACGTGAAAAACATGACGTGTAAGTGTACACTATTACGATACATCCCTTATTTTTGCAGTCGATAACAAACCTATCTATTCTTTTTTATAAATTTTATTCACAACCTAAAGAACAAGTCAAATGAAAAGAAATGTATTGGCATCGCTCCTCTTAGGGGTGTTGGCTCTTGTGAGTACGAGTGCGCAGGCAGATGACTACACGGTCACGCTTGACTACACCAATGGCAACATGACCGGGGCGGGTAACATCGTCGTATCACTCAAGAACGGCGCCTACCTGCAGAACAACATGATTGAGATGCCTAAGGGCAGCTCCACGCAGTTCACCGTGACCTACAGCCACAGCGACAAGACCATTAAGAAGATAGCCTTCAAGTGGAACAAGGTGCCGGCCAGCGGGACGGTGAGTGCCAACTACGGCAGTTTCAGCAGTTATCCCGGTACGTGGGTGGCTCCCTCGGGCGGCCTGAAGAGTGTGCGTTTCTCGAGCAACGGTGCCACCGAGGGCCGTGTGAAGCAGATGATCATCTACCTGCAAGATGCTGCCGGCAGCACGTCATCACGCAGCACGTCGTCAGGCAGCACGTCATCGAGCGGTAACCTCTCGGCCTACGACCTCAACAAACCCGTGGGATGGGCCACCGTGGGTGGCAGCGTGACGGGCTCGAGAGACAAGAACGCTGTCACCGTGACCAACATCACCGACTTCCTCAATGCCATGACCGGCACTACGCAGCGTACCATCTATGTCAAGGGTAACATCAGCGTGAGCGGGCAGGTGAGCGTGAAAGACTGCAGCAACAAGACTGTCTACGGGCTGCCAGGGTCGAGCTTCAGCAACACCACCCACAGCAGCGACGTGAGCAAGAGTGGCATCCTCAACATGAGCCGCTGCACCAACATCATCCTGCGCAACCTCACCTTCAAGGGTGCCGGCGCCTACGACATCGACGGTAACGACAACCTCACCATGCAAGCCTGCGACTACATCTGGGTGGACCACTGCGACTTCCAAGACGGTGTGGACGGTAACTTCGACGCCAACAACGGCAGCGACCACCTCTCCATCACCTGGTGTCGTTTCCGTTATCTCATCGCACCCTGGGCCGGCGGTTCGGGCGGCAGCAACGACCACCGCAACACCAACCTCTGGGGTGGCAGCGACAGCAACACCAAGGACGTAGGCAAGCTGCGCACCACCTTTGCCAACTGCTGGTGGGACCAGGGTTGCCACGAGCGCAACCCGCGCGTGCGTAACGGCAAGGTGCATGTGGTGAATTGCTATTACAGCAACACCGGCAACAACTATTGTATCGGTGCAGGCTACAACAGTAACATCTATGCCGACTACAACTATTTCAACAACGTGAGCCAACCTTGGGCCTGCTATGCTACCAAGAGTGGATACACCGACTATAACATCACGATGAAGAACAACATCGGGCAGAGCGATGTGCAGAAGCGTTCGGGCTCGAACAGCTATTTCGACCCCTACGCCACTTACAGCTACTCACCCTATGCCGCCAGTCTGGTGAAGAGCGTGGTGTCTGACAGCAACACCGGCGCCGGTGCAACGCTCAACATCACCGAGGGTGGTGGCGTGGCCGCAGCCAAGGGCTTCACCAGCTTTGGCAGCGATGAGACCACGGGCATCAGCGATGTAGAGGCCACTGCTGCCGGCGACATCGTCAAGACCGAGATCTACGACGTCAAGGGCACCAGGGTAGATGACCTGCAACCAGTCATCAACATCCTGAAGATTACCTATGCCGATGGCTCGGTAAAGGTGCGCAAGGTGCTGGGCCGCTAATGCGGTAGGTTTTATCACCATATCGGTGAATATACAAAGTCGAGCCTTCTTCTGTTCCTTCAAGGTAAGGGCAGGAGAAGGCTCTTGCTTGTTTGTAGTGTCAGCGGGGCGTTTGCTTCGTCATGCCATTTGCTTGACCTCGGTCTCAAAGGTGTCGGGGCGCAGGGCCCGCTTGCGCATGGCGGTGCGGTAGTTGTAGATGGTTTGCGGCGAATAGAATAATAAGGTGGCTATCTCCACGCTCTCGTCCACGCCGAGACGCACGAGCGCATAGATGCGCATCTCGGTGGTCAGTCCGCCGTCTCTCGACAAGGCGAGGCGGCGGTCGGGAAGCAGCAGAGAGTTGAAGTCGTCAACAAACCAAGGGTAAAGCTCCATGAAAGCCTTGTCAAACCGGGTGTAGAACTCCGCAGACTCTTGTCCCGTCAGTTTGGTCGACTGCGCCTTGCTTACGAGTTCCTGCTCTTGGTGGGCCTTGACCTTCCTTACCACGAGTTTCTGGTAATCGCTGAGCTTGCTGATGTAGATGGCACAGAGATCCATGAACAAGCGCATGTACTTGCCCCGGGTGGCATCGGTATTGCGAAGCCTTTCGTTGAGCAGCGACAGCTCTACGTTCTGCCTGGTCACCTCCAGACGATGTTTGTTGAGTTTGTTGTTTTGCCTCAAGATGTGATAAAGTGCGGCGAGAAGCACGGCGGCGAGGAAGCCGAGGGCATAGTTCTGCCTGGTGCGCTGGTTGCGGCTCTGGTTCAGCTGGCCTTCATAGACCGACATGATGGTGGGCAGTTTCTGCGATATTTCCAGTATGCGCAGCCTGTTGTTGTAGAACTCGGCATCGGCGAGCGAGTAGTAGATATAGCGTGACGATTTCCTTGCGTTTTTCCTGTCTTTTTCGAAAAAGTACATGGCTAGCTCCTGCAGTGCGAGATTTTCTTTGAGCGGACATACCTGGTCGGAGATGGCCGAAAGGATGATCCACTTCTCATAGAGGTTCATTCGCCCCATTTCTTTGTAGCATCTTGCCAATCCATACGATGCTGATGCGTAGATGCGTGTATTCACTGGTGTCTTTTTCACGGCCAGGTCATAGAACTTCGCCGCCTTCTCCCTGTCGCGGTCTATGTAGTATGCCTTTTCTGCCTGTAGATAGTAGCTGGTGGGGCTGTTGTGGTCGGAGTGCTTCAGGGCTTGGGTGAGATAATGGTTGCGTCTTTCGCCATATTCCCTTGCAAACTCGTTGCCATTACTATAGCCTGACCAGTAGCCGTAAATCCACATTCCCGCCCAGTTGTATTCCATCATCAACTGCCGGTCAAAGTTGATGGTGTCAACTTTCTGAAAGATGTCCTCAGCCTCGCTGTAGCATCCGCTCGTGGCAAGGAGCAGGGAACGATGGAGCAATGACAAGACCACATGTCTTTGGTCTTTCAAATCGACGGCCAGTGCATGTTCTCTTTTGGTGTACTGCATAGCCGAGTCGAACCGGAACGTATAGTATTCCCTGTACATCCGATCATAGAGCAGCAGGCGCTGCCTCTTGTCATGTGTCTTGCTGATGTCCTCTCTCAACCGTTTCAGCAGCATTTCTTTCTTGCCCGAATACGAGTCGCGTCTGGCAAGGGTCTTGTCCAGCCGTTCGATAAGTTCTTCTGTGGCGGCGGCATGCGCTATTGCGATGTCTGCGGTGAGCAGCAGCAATGAGAAAAAAAACGTTCTTAACATAGAATTATGGTTTCATGATGGCAAATTTAATAAAAATAAGCCAATAAATGGAGGTTACTTTCAAAGAGTTTTATTTTTTATTTTATAATTCTGAAAATCAATAGTTTAGATGTTTTCAACATGCCACTTCATATTTACCGTTCCATTACTTGCATAGCCGCGCCGCACATATTTATCCTAATTTTGTAAGCGACAGAGCACTAACCGGCTCCAAATCATCAAACTGTGAATTATTAACTCTTAAACCACCTTAAAATGTTAAAACGTTTATTTCATCTCTTGTTCATGCTCCTGATCGTCTCAGGAACAGTATGGGCTCAGACAATCAAAGTGATGGGAACGGTGAAGGACAACGCCTCCGAACCCATTATTGGCGCCAGCGTGATCATTTCCGGTTCGACGCGCGGAACAGTGACTGATCTTGACGGCAACTTCAGCATCGACGCTAGTCAGGGCGACGAGCTCACCGTGTCTTACGTCGGCTTTAAGACCCAGAAAGTGAAGGTCAGCGGCGGCAGCGTCGCCGTGACTCTCATGGAAGAAAACGCCTCACTCGAAGAGGTTGTGGTCGTGGGCGCCGTGATGCGCAAGAGCGACCTCACCGGATCGGTGGCCATGGTCGACTCGAAGGTGCTTGAGCAGAAGCCCGTGACGAGCGTCAACGAGGCCATACAGGGCCGCATGCCAGGTGTTTCTGTCGTCACCAACGCCAACCCTGCCGACGACAGCTCTATCAAGATACGTGGCGTGAACACCATCAACTCGGGCTCAGAGCCCATCTATGTCGTTGACGGACAGGTGATGGACAATACCTACGGCGGATTCAACAGCATCAACCCCAATGACGTGGACAACATACAGGTGCTCAAGGATGCCAGTGCGACAGCCATCTACGGCAGCCGTGGCGCCAACGGTGTGGTGCTCATTACCACCAAGAAGGCAAGGAAGGGCGAGGGTAAGGTGACTTACTCCGGCTTCATGAGCGTCACAAGCAAGAGCCGCATCCCCGAGACGATGAGTGCCAAGCAGCTGGGCGACCTGCGCATGGATGCCTTTGCCAACGGCTACATGATGGACAACCCCACGGCCGACCGCCAGGCCTACATCAACAACACGCTCCTGGGCACCAACCTGGCCTTCAGCGCCGACGAGCTTGCCACCTACAATGCCGGCAAGAGCTACAACTGGATCGACGAGGTGCTGCGCACAAGCGTGCAGCAGGACCACACCGTGAGCTTCTCCAACGGCATGGAGAAAGGCAACGTCTATGTCTCGCTCAACTACAGCAAGAACAACGGCATACTTGGCAACAGCAACCAGGAGAAATACAACGGTCGCGTCAATGCCGACACCGAAATCAAGAAATGGCTGAAGGTAGGCACTAACACCAGCTTCAACTACACCACCGACCATATGCACGACAACACGGTCTATACCAAGGCACTCAACGGCAACCCCTTGCTCGACTTCGCCCCCTACAAGGACCCCGCCACGATGCATACCGCTCTTTACGAATACGTCTACTACCAAGCCAACAGTTCCAACTACAACAACGAGTTCAACCCGTTCGCCATGAAAGAGGTATCCTATAAGCGTAACCGGCAGACCCTCTCGTCGACCAACTACATCAACATCAATCCCATGGAAGGCCTGAACTTCCGCTCCACGCTCGCTGTGCAGATCAGCAACCAGAAGTGGATGGAATACATGCCGAGCACGGCTCCCACCAGCGTGCGCAACGAGCCCCAGACCGAGACCACCGGCGATGCCAACGGCAAACACGAGCGCTGGTCGCGCACCAACTGGCAGTGGGACAACACCGTGACCTGGGACCACACATTCAGCAAGCTGCACCATGTCAACCTCCTTGCAGGCACATCGTTCACCAAGACCAAGGGCGACTACACCAAGGCCAAGGGCTATCGGTTTGCCAGCGATGCGCTCGGCTACAAGGACCTCGGTGCCGCCTCCAAGTTCGAAAGCACGGAGATAGGCTCCGACTTCTACACTCAGACTCTCATGTCGTACCTCGTGCGCGGCAACTACGTCTACGCCAACAAGTATTACGTCACCGCCACCGCCCGTCTCGACGGCTCCTCCAAGTTTGCCCAGGGCCACAAGTGGGGCGTGCTGCCCTCGTTCTCTCTCGCCTGGGACCTCCGCCAAGAGAAGTTCATGCAGAACGCCACCTGGATCGACAGGCTGAAGCTCCGTGCCGGATATGGCGTATCGGGCAACCAGGACATCGAGAACTACGTCTACTCTTCCTGGTACAACATGGTGGCCCTGCGTAGCAGCGTCAACGGCTCCACGGTCGGCACATCCTCGATCAGCCGCGATACCAACCGCGGCACCGAGCTCCTGACCTGGGAGAAACAGAAACAGCTCAATATCGGTCTCGACCTCAGCGTGCTGAACAACCGCGTCAACTTCAGCTTTGACTACTTCAACACCGTCAACGACGACTTGCTCATGCAGCACTCTCTGGCCACCACCACCGGCTACACCACCACCTGGGAGAACATCGGACAGGTGAAGAACAACGGTGTGGAGTTCAACGTCAACGCCGCCATCGTCCAGAGCAAGGACGTGCAGTGGAACGCCAGCGTCAACCTCTCGCACGACAAGAACAAGGTGACGAAGCTCTATGGCGACGTGACCGAGATCCTCAACGGCACCGACCGTGAGGGCAACATCTTCCTCGGCCAGCCGCTCCACACCATCTACACGCTCAAGACCGGCGGCATCGCTAACGAGAACAACCGCAGCCAGTGGGAGAACCTGAACTACAACGGCCACACCGTGCAGCTGGGCGATCTCTTCCCGCAGGACCTCTCGGGTCCGCAGGGCACGCCCGACGGCGTGATCAACGACTACGACCGCACCATCGTCGGTCGCACAGACCCCAATTGGTATGGCGGTTTCTCCTCCGACGTGACCTACAAGGGCTTCACCCTCAACGCCGTGTTTAATTATCAGCTGGGTGTGAAGAAAATATCAGGCTGGTACGAGAGCCTGATCACCAGCTACGGCCTGAGCCAGGCCAGTACCGACTTGCTCGACCGCTGGAGCGTCGACAACACCTCGGCCCAGTTCCCCAGAGTGGTCACCAACACCAGCTCCTATAACGGCTATAAGGCAAGCGACATGGACTTCAGCATCCAGAACGCGGCTTTCCTACGTCTCTCCACGCTCTCGCTGAGCTACAATTTCGGCAGCGAGCTCATACGCCACATCGGGCTCAGCAACCTGCGGCTCTACGCCACGGCCAACAACCTGTTTGTCGTTACAAAATACAAGGGCATGGACCCCGAGACGGGCGACACCGGCTATCCTCCTTGCCGCTTATTCACCTTCGGCGTTAATCTCACATTCTAACTGTTAAACCCATATTGTGATTCAAATGAAGACTTACAAATTATTCAGCATACTGCTGGCAGGAACCATGGCTATCACTTCGACATCATGCACCGACCAGCTCGACCAGACCAACGAGACGGCTCTCTCCGAGAAGCAGGTCTACAGCAACATGACCACGGCAGAGCGCAACGTACTCAACATCTATTCCGCCTGGAAGGAGAACTATCGTGACGAGCGGTGCTGGCTCACCCTCGTCGGCACCGACGAGATACAAGCCGGGGCGCTGACCGCGCTCAAGGAGCAGACCACCACGTCGGCGGCATGGGACTGGAACTGCGGATACCTCAACTCCGAGAACACCAAGGTACAGGACCTATGGGACTATCGCTGGCCCGTCATCGCAAAGGCCGCCGATGCCATCAAGGCCATACAGGCCAACAACCCCGCGTCGGGCAGCAAGGGCGAGCAGCTCGTCGCCGAGCTCAGTTTCATCCGCGGCTTCCTCACCATGCAGGCCACGACGCTGTGGGGACGCGTGCCCATCGAAGACGGCAGCGGCGACTATAGCCGCAAGTCGCTCAAAGACGTATGGCAGTTTATCATTGACGACTTCACCATGGCCACGAAGTCCGCCGAGACCGTTGACGACGGCCGCGCCAACAAGTATGCCGGCTACGCCATGCTTGGCAAGGCCTATATGAGCGCCCCCGAGGAGACCGGGCTGCGCGACTACCAGAAGGCCGCCGATGCCTTCCTGCAGGTGGTCGGCAGCGGTAGGTACCGCCTCGACCCCAGCTTTGCCGACCTCTTCGCCTACGACTCCCAGAACCAGTCCGTGGAGGTCATCATGACGCAGACCTTCTCCAATGCCCGCGGCTACGCCAACCAAGTGCAGTTCCAAATCGGGAGTCGCGCCGCGCAAAACTGGTTTGGCGACGGCTGCTACTTTGCTGGTTACGATCACGCCGTACCCACAGAGTATGCCTATAGCAGCGTCGACAGCGGCGGCGTGTGGGAGACGGGCGACACCCGTCGCTATGCATCACTCCGCTACACCTTCGACTACAACGGGCAGACTCCCGACCTCAGCACCCTCACGTGGGAAGGTCTCGGCGATGACTATGACGAGCTCAAGCCGCACATCAAGAAGTATGAAGACTACCGCACCGACAAGGGCTCTGGCTTGAACATCAGCAACATGTGGCTGTCGGGCAAGAATATCCCTGTGCTGCGCTATGCCGACGTACTGCTGAGCTATGCCGAGTGTCTCAATGAACTGGGGCGTACCAGCGAAGCTCTGAGCTATGTCAACCCGGTGCGCCAGCGCGCTGGTGTGGCCGACTGGACGACGGTGAGTCAGGACGAGTTCCGCACGGAGATGATGAACGAGCGCATACGCGAGCTCATTGGTGAAAACTGGCGCCGGTTCGACCTCATCCGCACCGGCACGTGGAAGAGCCTCGTCACCACCCGCAATAAGTGGAGCGCACGCAGCCTCGCCGCTGGAAAGTTCGTTGACGGCAACATGCTGTTGCCCATACCGCAGACAGAACTCAACCAGAACACGCAGATGCGCAACGCCGACGGCAGCTTTGACCAGAATGCCGGTTACTAATAGTCCTTCACCAACAAAACAACAGCAACGATGAAGAATATCATTTCTGTCTTGTGTCTGCTCCTTGCGGCAACAGGCCTGCGGGCTGCCGACGGCTCCACCATCCGCATCAGCACCGACAACATCGACTTGGTGCTCCGCGTGGCTCCCAACAACCGTCTCTACCAGGTGTACCTCGGCGACAAGCTCTGCCACGAGGCCGACCTGGCCCTGCTTGACTGGAAGATGGACACCGGCACCGACGGCTCCAGCCCCATGCAGGGGCAGGAGGCCTATGCCACCTCGGGCACAGAGAGCTTCTTTGAGCCCGCACTGGCCATCACCCACGCCGACGGCAACCTCTCCACCTATCTATATTATCAGAGCCACGAGCAGAAAAGTGTGAACGGTGGCACCGAGACCATTATCCGACTGGCCGACGACAAGTATGCCGACGAGGTGACGCTACACTATGTGGCCTATGCCCAGGAGAATGTCATCAAGACCTGGAGCGAGGTGCGCCATCAGGAGAAGAAGCCCGTGACGCTATGGCGCTATGCCAGCGGCATGTTCTACTTCGTGGCCGACAAGTATTTCCTCACCAACTACCACAGCGACTGGGCCCGCGAGGGACAGCCCGCCACCCAGCAACTGCAGTTTGGCAAGAAGGTCATCGACACCAAGCTCGGCACACGCGCCGCAGAGCAGAGCGAGCCCTTCTTCGAGCTCGGCATCGGCGCACCGGCCCGCGAGAACGAGGGAACGGTGATGCTGGGCACCATCGGGTGGACCGGCAACTTCAGCTGCACCTTCGAGGTCGACAATGTAGGCGCGCTGCGGGTCATCCCAGGCATCAATGCCTATGCCTCCGACTATGTGCTTAAGGCCGGTGAGACCTTCAAGACACCCGAGTTTGTCTTCACCCTGAGCCACAACGGTACGTCTGAGGCCTCGCGCAACCTGCACCGCTGGGCACGCAGCTATCAGCTCTGGAACGGTGGCGGCACGCGCATGACGCTGCTCAACAACTGGGAGAACACCGGTTTCGACTTCAACCAGCAGTCGCTGGCACAGCTCATGAAAGATGCCAAGGACCTTGGCGTGGAGATGTTTCTGCTCGACGACGGATGGTTTGGCAACAAATATCCGCGCAAGGACGACCATGCAGGTCTTGGCGACTGGGAGCCCACGCGCACCAAGCTGCCCGGTGGCATCGCGGCCCTGACAAAGGCTGCTCAGGAGGCCGGCGTGAAGTTCGGACTATGGATAGAGCCCGAGATGGTGAACCCCAAGAGTGAGCTCTACGAGAAGCACCGTGACTGGGTGATCGAACAGCCCAACCGCACGACCTACTATTACCGCAACCAGCTCGTGCTCGACCTCTCGAACCCTGCCGTGCAAGACCATGTCTTTGGTGTGGTCGACCGACTGATGACCCAGAACCCCAACATCGTCTATTTCAAGTGGGACTGCAACTCGCCCATCACCAATATCTATTCGCCCTACCTTAATGCCAAGCAGGGCAACCTCTACATCGACTACGTGCGTGGTCTGTACAAGGTGCTCGACCGCATTGCCGCCAAATATCCCAAACTCGAGATGATGCTCTGCTCCGGCGGTGGCGCACGCTGCGACTATGAGGCCCTGAAATACTTTGGTGAGCTCTGGCCCAGCGACGACACCGACCCCTACGAGCGTCTTTACATCCAGTGGTCGATGTCGAAGTTCTTCCCCTCGAAGGCCATCGCCGCCCACGTCACCAACTGGAACACCCGCACCAGCGTGAAGTTCCGCACCGATGTGGCCTCGATGTGCAAGCTCGGCTTCGACATCGACCTCAAGACAATGAGCCCTGCCGACTACCAGTTCACGCAAGGTGCCGTGGCCAACTGGCGCCGCCTGCAGCGCGTCATCCTCGATGGCGAGCAGTATCGCCTCGTGTCGCCCTACGAGGGCAACCACGCCGCCGTCAACTACGTGTCGCAAGACAAGCAGCAGGCTGTGGTCTTCGCCTACGACCTTCATCCGCGGTTCCAGGAGCCCGTGCGCAACGTGCGGCTGCAGGGCCTCGACGCCCACAAGACCTACACGGTCAAGGAAATCAACCTCATGCCCAACACCACCTCGGCGCTCGACTGCGACGGACAGCGTTACACGGGCGACTATCTCATGAAGGTGGGACTCAACATCCTGACGGCCAACGAAGGATCAAGTCGTGTTCTTGAGCTGACGGCTGAGTAAGCATCCCGGGCTATGCCCGCGATACCAAGCAGGCGGTCTGCTACCGCCCTTACCCTCCTAATAAGACCCTCCTCCTCCCTGCGAGAAGGAGGGTCGTGTCTGTATTCTCGCAGATAGGGCCCCTCTCCGGTCCACCCCGTGGGCGGGGAGCCCCAGGGAGGATTATCTCTCACTCTCTGCATCTGCGCGTGTTGCCGCTGACCTCTCTATGCTTTTTAAAACTCGTTTCTGAGCAACCATGCTGTCCTCACAGCTCCGCTATCAGCTGTTTCCACTCGAAGCACAGTCTGCTTCCACTCGAAGCACAGTCTGTTTCCACTCGAAGCACAGTCTGTTTCCACTCGAA
>CAZBQA010000026.1:0-37593 GCA_964493905.1 uncultured Prevotella sp. | reverse complement strand
ACCAGAATAGCCGTTTTATCGGCTGTTCACAATAGAAACATTTTCGAATGAAAAGGTTAAGCAAAATTTGGATTGTCATCGCAGTTGTTGTCATCGCTGCGATGGCTTCCTTCCTTCTTTCTGGCAACAAGAAGAAAGAGGAGGTAAACTTCGTGACCGAGGCTGTAGCGCCAGCCAACATCGTCAATAGCATCACGGCTACGGGCACCATCGAGCCTGTGACGTCGGTCACTGTCGGCACCCAGGTGTCGGGTATCGTGAGCAAGCTCTACGTCGACTACAACAGCGTGGTAAAGAAAGGGCAGGTTATTGCTGAGCTCGACAAGACCAACCTCATCAGCGAACTCAACACCGCCAAGGCAAACCTGGCCAGTGCCCAGAGCTCACTCAACTACCAGTCGGCCAACTACAGCCGCTATGCCGCACTCTACAAGAAAGGACTCGTGGCAGGCTCTGATTACGATCAGGCTCGGCTGACTTACCAGCAGGCCCGCGACCAGGTGGCCACAGCCCGTGAGAGCGTGCAGAAGGCACAGACCAACCTGGGATATGCTACTATTACCTCGCCTATCGACGGCGTGGTGCTGTCGAAGAGTGTAGAGGAAGGACAGACGGTGGCTGCCAGCTTCAGTACCCCTGAGCTCTTCACCATTGCCCAAGACCTTACCAACATGCAGGTGGTGGCCGATGTCGATGAGGCTGATATCGGCAATGTAAAAGTGGGAGAGCGTGTGAGTTTCACCGTTGATGCTTACCCCGACGACACCTTTACTGGACAGGTAAAGCAGGTGAGACAGGAGGCTACCACCACCAACAACGTGGTGACCTACGAGGTGGTAATCAGTGCCCCTAACGTCGACATGAAACTAAAGCCCGGACTTACGGCCAACGTCACCATCTATACGCAAGAGATCAAGGATGTGCTGAGTGTGCTTAGCAAGGCACTTCGTTATACTCCTGCCAAGGAGACTGTGGGCGACAAGAAGATTAAAGATGTGAGTAACGCAAAGAATAAGGTGTGGACCATTGAGAGTAACAATGTAGTGGCCCATAGTGTTTCGGTTGGGATGACTGATGGGGCGCACACCCAGATTCTGTCGGGCATCAAGCAGGGACAACAAGTGATCACAGGTGTGAGCGTACAGTCTGACGATCCTACTGCTGCTGATGGGGCATCGACTACCGAATCTAGTCCGTTTGCACCCGGTCCGCGGGGCAAAAAGAAATAATACATACTTCACACCTTTAGGCAGTGAATAAGTTCTGCGTATGGTTATGCGGATTCATTTGCTGTGGAATTAAAATGAACAGAAATGACAACAAATAATCAAAACGATGATAAGAAAGTCGTCATCGAACTTCAAGATGTGAAGCGCGACTTTCTGGTCGGGGATGAGATGGTGCATGCTTTGAGAGGGGTATCGTTCAAGATTTATGAGGGTGAGTTTGTGACCATCATGGGTAAGTCGGGTTCAGGAAAGTCGACGCTGCTCAATCAGCTAGGTTGTCTTGATACTCCCTCGACAGGAGAATACTATCTTGATGGCGTATCGGTACGTACCATGAGTAAGGCACAACGTGCCGTGCTACGCAACCGCAAGATAGGCTTTATCTTCCAGAACTATAACCTGCTGCCTAAGACCACCAGCGTTGAGAATGTGGAACTGCCACTCATGTACAACGCCGATGTGACGGCACAAGAGCGCTTCAATCGGTCGGTGGAGGCACTGAAGGCTGTGGGACTGGGCGACCGTCTCTACCACAAGTCTAACCAGATGTCGGGCGGACAGATGCAGCGCGTGGCCATTGCTCGGGCCTTGGTCAACAACCCTGCCGTCATCCTCGCCGATGAAGCTACTGGAAACCTCGATACACGTACCTCCTTCGAGATACTTGTACTCTTCCAGAAACTTTATGCTGAGGGACGTACCATCATCTTCGTCACCCACAACCCTGATATCGCCCATTACTCTAGTCGCAACATACAGTTGCGAGACGGACGAGTGGTGAGTGATGACTACAATCACAACATACTCAGTGCGGCCGAGGGCCTGGCTGCCCTCCCCGCCAATACCGACGAATAGCTTATGAATTATGCCAACTTACTGAAGATCGCTCTTAGAGCTATTTTCGCCAACAAGATGAGGTCTTTTCTCACTGCACTGGGCATTATCATCGGTGTGGCCTCTGTCATCACCATGCTCGCCATCGGGCAAGGTTCCAAGCGCAGCATACAGGCCAACATCGCAGAGATGGGCTCGAACATGATCATGATTCATCCCGGTGCCGACATGCGTGGTGGCGTGAGGCAAGATCCTTCGGCCATGCAGACATTGAAGCTTACCGACTACCAGACCCTTAAGGACGAGTGTTCATACATCAAGGGCATCAGTCCCGTGGTCAGTACCAGCGGACAGTTTATCTATGGAAATAACAATACCCAGTCGACTATCTATGGTGTAAACCAGGAGTATCTTGATATCCGACAGCTTAGTATCAGCGATGGCGAGGTGTTCACCGACCAGGAACTCAAGACCAGTGCCAAGGTATGCATACTGGGTAAGACCGTGGTCGATTACCTCTTCCCCGACGGTAGCGACCCTGTGGGCAGGGTAGTGCGTTTCAACAGTATTCCCTTCCGTGTCATTGGTGTGCTCAAGAAGAAAGGCTATAACTCTATGGGCATGGACCAAGACAATCTTGTCATTGCTCCATACACCACCGTAATGAAGCGAATACTGGCTCAGACCTATCTGAGTGAGATCCAGGCTTCGGCCATAACGGAGGATGTCACGGAGAAGGCCACTGAGGAGATGACACAGATTCTGCGACGCAACCACAAACTCAAGAGTGCCACAGATGAGGCTGAGGCCGATGCTGATGATTTCAACATACGTTCACAGGAGGAACTATCCACAATGATGAACTCCACTACCAATATGATGACTATCTTGTTGGGTTGTGTGGCCGGCATCTCGCTCATCGTCGGCGGAATAGGCATCATGAACATCATGTATGTAAGTGTCACCGAGCGCACACGTGAGATCGGATTGCGAATGAGTGTGGGTGCCCGTGGCATCGACATCCTCAACCAGTTTCTCATCGAGGCTATCCTGCTCAGTGTCACTGGCGGTGTCATTGGTGTGGCACTTGGCATAGGTGCCAGCTACGCTGTAAAGATGCTGGCCCATTGGCCCATCTACATTGAGATATGGACTATTGTCATGAGTTTTGCTGTCTGCACTTTTACAGGTGTATTCTTTGGCTGGTACCCTGCTAAGAAAGCTGCGCGTCTCGACCCCATCGAGGCCATTCGTTATGAATAGTAGCAAGGTACCCAACCTTGCTGGAGTATAGGGACACAAAAACAACAAGGAGCGCAAAGCATCTTTTGAGGGATGCTTTGTGCTCTTCACGTGCTGGGTTATGGGATGTCCATGAACCAAGACTGTGAAAGAAATCGGGTGTTTTTGAGGGATTTCAGTTTCAGTCTCGTTTTTTTTGCCTAATTTTGTCGGGATAAAAGCATACATCGCAACATGAGGTTTATTTCTGAATACAGTCAACAACAATATGACCGCTATACGGTGGAAGAAGAAGCCCCTTTGATGGACTGGCTGCTCGCCCATTTAGGTGAGAGCCGCTCAAAGGTTAAGGCTACGCTGCAAGGTAGGGGCATAAAGGTTAATGGTAAAGTAGTGACACAGTTCGATTTTGCCCTCAAGCCAGGTATGAAGGTCGCCGTGAGCAAGTCGAAGCGCAACAATACTTTCAAGAGCCGCTACCTCAAGCTGGTGTACGAAGATCGTTATCTTGTAGTGGTGGAGAAGAATGTCGGTGTGCTGTCGATGGCGGCAGGTCACAGTTCTCTCAATGTGAAGACTATTCTTGACGACTATTTCCGGCAGACGAGGCAGAAGTGCCAGGCCCATGTGGTGCATCGGCTCGACCGTGACACCAGTGGACTGATGATTTATGCCAAAGACAAACAGACAGAGCTGGCCCTAGAGGCCGATTGGCATAAGACGGTGTACGACCGCAGATACGTTGCCGTTCTTTCCGGTGAAATGGCTGAAAATGAGGGCACCATCGCCAATTGGCTGAAAGACAATAAGGCCTATATCACTTATAGCAGCGATGTAGACAATGGAGGTAAATACGCCGTTACGCATTTTCATGTACTCGATCGTTCGGCTGAGCATTCGTTGGTTGAGTTCCAATTGGAGACTGGGCGCAAGAACCAGATTCGCGTGCATGCGTCCGATATGGGACATCCCGTGTGTGGTGACATGAAGTATGGCAATGGCGATGACCCTTTGGGCAGGCTCTGTCTGCATGCTTATGTTCTTTGTTTCTACCATCCTGTAACTCATGCAAAGATGGAGTTTGAAACGCTTATCCCTCAAACGTTCCGAAGTCTGTTCTGAGGGTTTCTGCCTAGGGGGTACAAAAAGCTTATCAGTTGATCTATAATTTTATTTAAGTAAGTATATCGATGGATTCGAACCTGATGTATTATCTCTTTATGATAGCCGCTATCGTGGTGGGTATTGTTGTCGTGAAAAAGGTGACTAGCTGCCTGATAAAAACGGTGGCTCTTATGGCATTGGTAGCCCTGCTCGCTTTTGTCTATTTTTGTTATTTGCGATAGACTTGTTGGTGTGGTGGGCACGCCTACAACAAACCAGCCCACCAGCAAACTAACTATGGAAAGCCTCGAGCTTTTCGTATTTACGCAGCATGATGCGTTGATAAATGTTGCGTAACCATAGCTTATGGGTGGCAATGAATCCAACGCCTATAAGTAGCATGACCATCCAAGCGATGAAATGGTCGAAAAATGCCTCTAGTATACTGATGACAAGTAGTGGCAGGAAGAAGGCACCGAGCTCAACGAGCACACCAATATAGTTATTGTCGATACCACCTTTCTTGATGAACTTCTCATTGAGAGGGAGCTTCTGTTTGTTGTAAACAGCCATCTGCATGAGCATGCAATATTGGAATCCGGCTGTGAAGGTACCGTATGAGAGTAGCATCATAATATTCCACTTGCCTACTATGACCATCGGCAGCATGAGAACAAATGGGAGCAACAACAGCATACAGAAGAGATAATATTTGGCAGTGAGTAGTTGCAGGATGTTCTCCTTGCGCACCATCAGTGCATCAATATAGTTGCCCTCGAAGCTCATCGTTCGTACCAGGATCATGGCTCCATATATGGCGAAGTTATAGATGCACCAGAAGTTGGTCATCAGCGGGTTATCGTACACTTCTGTAAAAGAAATCACGATGCTTAGCACAACCACTAACAGCGTAGAGAAGATGATGCTCTTACGTGGATTTTTATTGCGTATCAGCGACTTGATATCTAGTCGGATGTATTCACCGATTTCGCCAAGGCGGTCAAGAAACCCAAATTTGCTAACGCTCTTGAGGTGGGTGACTTCTTGTTTGCCAAGCTCTTTCCAGACACTGATATATTGCAGTCTACGGTTGATGATCAACATAGCAGCTAGGATGGCCAAGGCGATGAAATGGGGCAAAATGTTGCCATGCTCTATGTTTGAGCCAATGTGAGCATATGATTTATAGAAAGTGTGCAGGTCACCAATGAGCCAAGGCACGAAGAGAAGCAAGGAGGCGGTGACGGGCAGCAACCACCACAACAGATGATGGATGATCAGGGTTCGGCAGATGGCATACCACTGGCTATTGGCCAGGATGATGATATACCAAAGGATGAGGAACGATAGCGTGGGCAAAAGCCCATAGCTGAATACCACTGCCATGAGACAGTAGGGTACGAGCATGATGAACCAAAGCAGATTACCAAAACCAAAGAGGGAGTTGAGGATGAAACTATCGATACAGATATACCGAGGTATAGGCAACAACACATAGGGTTTGATGATTTGCGAGGGTGTCTGCTGTGCGATGAATCTCAACCAGAAGTCTATTAAAATGATGAAGGGTGATATGCCCATCAAATACTCAATGGTAGTGTAACGTCTGGAGTCATTGGCATCTATAGCGAAGAGGATGGCGAAGATGAGCAGATAGAGCACCATGATGGTCATCGAGACATAAACCGACCATTTGGCGGCCTTATTGGCTTCGAACATCGGGTCTCGACGTTCAGAGAGTTTGCGGTGACGACGCAGGGTGAGGTAAAGCTGTAGGAAGGTCATCTGTTTCGTTGGTGGGTTGGTTTGTTGGTTGGTGTGTGCCGTTTACCTCAGGTCAATGATTTCGGCAGATGGAAAGTCCTTGACCCTAAAAGTGAAAGTGCTGGTTGGTTGGCTCTGCGCCCTGAAATTAGTGATGGCGATGGTAGTCCACGTCTGCCCCTCCCGCATCTTGACGGTAGTGGGAGTGTAGGAGGAGTTGATGGAAAGGTATACCTCCTGCACGCTGCGTGTCTTGTTCTGTGCCACCAAGTGAACATTATAGTTTTTACCTTTACGGGTCATGCTCAGGTTGTAGCCCGACTTGTACATGGTCAGAAACGTGTAGGGGTTCATCTTCATCTTCTGTGCCTCTGTGGGAGTAGATATGTTGACCTCATTCGTCGATTTCATGTAGCTCCATTGTGTCTTGCCATTGTACCAGACGATAGCCTGCGGTGTACGGGCGTGAAACATATTGCCCTTGATGGCGATGCTGCCGCTGACAGTACCTACCTTAGAACTGCTTACTGTAAAGTTGGCCGAGGCTCCGCCTTTGCGTCCGACCACGCTGGCAGTCTTGTCAAGTATCTTTCGTGCCTCAGCTGCATTTTGTGCGTTTGCCACGAGGCTCATCAGAACCATGGTGGCCATGAGTATTACTTTTCTCATTGTCCTTGTTGTTTTAAAGGTTCACTTACCATTGTAGACAGGAACACTTGTATGTCTTGTTACTTGCATTAACGTCCCTTAATGTTATTCGCCTGCCCCGTGTATCTTCATAAGCAGTTGGTTAAGGCTGTTCTCGTCTTGAATGAGCACGTCGCGGGGCTTCGAGCCTTGCGCCACACCAACCACGCCTGCACTTTCTAACTGGTCCATAAGTCGACCTGCTCGATTGTAACCGATAGAGAACCTACGCTGTATCATGCTGGTGGAGCCTTGCTGTGAGATCACCACGGCATGGGCGGCCTCATCGAAGTAGGGGTCGAGGCTCTTGGCATCGGTGGCTGCGCCTCCTGCCCCTATAGAGTCGCCGGGATCATCGGGCTCGGGCAGCTCTGCGGCGTCAAGTGGTCCAGGCTGGTCGGCAATGTAATTGTTAACCGCTTCAATCTCTGGTGTGTCGATGAAGGCACATTGCACACGTATGGGGTCGCCGCCAGTAAGGAAGAGCATGTCACCTCGACCCACAAGCTGGTCGGCACCGGTGCGGTCGAGGATGGTGCGAGAGTCAATCTGCGATGCCACCCTGAAAGCCATGCGGCCGGGGAAGTTGGCCTTGATGTTACCGGTGATGATTTTGGTAGTGGGGCGTTGCGTGGCAATGATCATGTGGATGCCCACGGCACGTGCCAGCTGCGCGATGCGTGCGATGGGTAGCTCAATCTCCTTGCCGGCAGTCATGATAAGGTCGCCAAACTCATCGATGATGACCACCACGTAGGGCATATAGTCGTGCCCGTCGGTGAGCCTGAGTCGGCGCTGAATGAACTTCTCGTTATACTCGTCAATCTTCTTGACTTGTGCTTTTTTCAGCAAGTCGTAACGGTGGTCCATGAGCTTACATAGACTGTTGAGCGTGCGCACCACTTTCTGCACATCGGTGATGATGGGTTCGTCTTCGTTCTCAGGAAGTGCCGCCATATAGTGGGGCGCGATCTTGTTGTAGATGCTGAACTCCACCTTTTTGGGGTCGACAAGCACAAACTTCAGTTCATTGGGATGTTTCTTGTAGAGCAACGATGTGATGATGGCATTGAGACCCACCGACTTACCCTGTCCGGTGGCACCAGCCACAAGCAGGTGAGGAATCTTGGCCAGGTCTACCATGAACACTTCGTTGGTGATGGTCTTACCCAAGGCCATGGGCAGTGCCATTTTAGTGGTCTGGAACTTCTTGGTGTTTAGCACACTCTCCATCGATACGATCTGTGGATTCTTGTTGGGGACCTCAATACCGATGGTACCTTTGCCCGGAATGGGTGCGATGATACGAATGCCCAGGGCCGAGAGGCTCAAGGCGATGTCGGCCTCCAATCCGCGTATACGACTGATGCGCACACCTTCGGCAGGTGTGATTTCGTAAAGGGTGACTGTAGGACCCACGGTGGCGTTGATCTTACTGATCTTCACACCAAAACTGTTGAGCACCTCAACGATACGTGCATTGTTGGCTTTGATCTCATCCATGTCGATGACAGGCTTAGAGTTGTATTTCTTCAGCAGGTCACAGGATGGGAAGACGTATTTCTCGTAAGGTTTCCAGGGATTGATAGGCGTATTGAGCCGCTCTTCGTCAGTCAGTGTCGTTCGAGTGGCCTTAGCCTCCTCGGCAGCTTTCTCAACGATAAGCTCCCCCTCGGGCACAGCGGAGGGCTCCGGTGTGGTATGCGTAGGGATGGCAGGCGTAGGCTGCTGTGGGGTGGGTTGCCCCTGAGTCATGTCGGTGAGGTCGACCACGGTTGTGGGTGTCTCATCGTTGTGTTTGTCAGCGGTGGGCTCTTCGTCAGTGGTGTCAACGACCATCAGTTCCTCGTTAGTGTCGCCCATCTCGTTGGCGGCAGTGTCGTGGTTGGTTACCGTAAACTTCACTTTGTCAGTGATATACTTCACAGGGTTGAGGGCTTTGCGCACAATCTCGATGGTCTCGGCACTGAGGTAGGTGAGGAAGGCCAAGGCCA
The DNA here is from genome assembly GCA_964493905.1 of uncultured Prevotella sp. Lineage (GTDB taxonomy): Bacteria > Bacteroidota > Bacteroidia > Bacteroidales > Bacteroidaceae > Prevotella. Next base: position 28,739 of record CAZBQA010000026.1, on the reverse strand, counting down.
CGAGGAAGAGTACGGCAGTTAGCCCGGGAGGCCCAATGATGTTCTCAAGCTGCTGCACGCAGAATACGCCGTGGTTGCCTCCAGGGTTGAACACTTGCTCGCCCATGAGAGGCGTGAGAAATTTAGCCAAGGTAACCGAGCTCCACACCATGACCAATGCCATACCGAAGAACCACTTCCAAAGGTTCACGCGGTATGCCTTCATGAGCTTCAGTGCCACCAGTACAAAGAAAGCCGGGATGAGGAAGGAGGGAAGGCCGAAGTTGACCGTGATGAGGTAGTAGGAAAGCAGGGCACCCACAGAACCACAATAGTTGGTAAATTCTTGTTTGGTGTTGAGCCACTCACCGGGCCGTAGATTCTCCAGGATACTCTGGTCGGCCTGGCCGGTGGAGAAATACGAAACCATGGCGATCACCATGTAGATAGAGAGGGCCAAAAGTACCAGTCCTAAAAAGAAATCAGTAGTCTCGCTTTCAAAAATATTTCGAATGCCGACCGCCTCTCCAAAATTCTTCGGTTTGCGCCCAGTTTTGTTTCTTGCCATTATATCTTCTAATCGTTTATATCATGCAAAATTAATAGATTCCATCGTATTTCCAAAATAAATGAAGAGGAAGTTTTGTTTTTTTCCAATGCCCCAAAATTAATGATATGTTTTGACCAAAGTATAACTTCTTTTTTGTACTTTTGCACATGATAACTAAAACAATAATGAAGAAAACCTTATACAGTAGGTTCGACAAGAAAGATATCACCCCGCTTCCCCAGGTGACATTTCCGGGGAGGATCATCACCATCATCTCGGCCGGTGAGGCTGAGAAGGCTGTTGATTATCTGCTCTCGAGCGATATATTGGGTGTGGACACAGAGACCAAGCCAGCTTTCCATAAGGGGGAACACCATCAGGTGGCCCTGTTGCAGGTGTCTAACAGAGACACCTGCTTCTTGTTTCGGCTGAATCTCACAGGCTTCACTCCTGCCATCAAGCGGCTGCTTGAAGATACCACCGTGAAAAAGATTGGCCTGTCGTGGCACGACGACCTGCGTGGGTTGCAGGCACGCGAGGCTTTTAAGCCGGGTTTGTTTGTAGAGTTGCAGGACTTGGTGCCAACTTTGGGAGTGCAGGATCTGAGTCTGCAGAAGCTCTATGCCAACTTCTTCCATTTGAAGATGTCGAAGCGGCAGCGGCTGTCGAACTGGGAGGCTACCATCCTCGATGAGAAGCAGAAGCAATATGCTGCCATAGACGCCTGGACATGCATCAACCTCTACGAGGAAGTAGTGAGGCTGCAGAAGACGCACGACTATGAGCTCGTCAGCGTAGAGACGGCTGAGCCACAGGCCATGTCTCACGATGTATCGGTCAACACGGCTGTTGGCACCGAGCCTGTAAGAAACAAGAAAACACGCAAGGCACGAACTCGGAAGACAGAAGGTAAGGGCATGACAGCAAAAAGGCGTACGAAGAAAACTCAAGGTCAAGTAATTGAAAACAGCAATGTATAAAAGCATATATCTCAAACACGGAAGAGAAGAGTCGCTCAAGCGGTTTCATCCCTGGATTTTCTCAGGTGCAATCCATCACGCGGACGACGGCATAGAAGAAGGTGAATGTGTTCGGGTCATCACGGCGCAGGGAGAGTTTATCGCCGTTGGGCATTACCAGATTGGGAGTATCGTTGTCAGGGTGCTGGCCTTTGAAGATATCGCCATCGACGGCGACTTCTGGCATGCGCGCCTGGCCGCAGCCTTGCGTATGAGGCAGGACATAGGCATTGCCGACAATGCCCAGAACAACACCTTCCGGCTGGTGCATGGCGAGGGCGACAACCTGCCTGGACTGGTGATTGACTGCTATGGGCCTACGGCCGTGATGCAGGCTCATAGCGTGGGCATGCACGTCAACCGACATGACATCTGCAAGGCTCTCGTAGAGGTCATGGGGCATCGTATTCAGAATGTCTATTACAAGAGTGAGACCACACTGCCATACAAGGCCGAACTGGGCCAGGAGAATGGTTTTATATATGGCTCGACCAATGACAATGTGGCAGTGGAAAATGGGCTCAAGTTCTATGTCGATTGGTTGCGTGGACAGAAGACGGGGTTCTTTGTCGACCAGCGCGAGAACCGTTCGCTGCTCGAACGTTATGCTCGTGGCAAGCGTGTGCTCAACATGTTCTGTTATACAGGTGGCTTCTCTGTCTATGCCATGAGAGGTGGCGCCCAGCTCGTTCATTCGGTAGACAGCAGCGCCAAGGCCATCGAACTCACCAACAGCAATATTGAGAATAATTTTCCTGGCGACCAGCGCCACGCGTCTTTCTGCGACGATGCCTTTAGGTTTCTGGAGGCACACGACGACCAGTACGACCTTATCGTGCTCGACCCACCGGCCTTTGCCAAGCACCGCTCGGCACTGCGCAATGCCATCAAGGGCTACACCCGTCTGAACGTCAAGGGGTTGGAACGCATCAAGCACGGTGGCATACTCTTCACCTTTAGTTGCTCTCAGGCTGTGTCGAAAGAAAACTTCCACAACGCGGTCTTCACGGCAGCTGCTCAGGCAGGCCGGAACGTGCGCATATTGCATCAGCTGCATCAGCCGGCAGACCACCCCATCAGCATCTACCATCCCGAGGGCGAATACCTCAAGGGGCTTGTGTTGTATGTGGAGTGACCAGAACAACATGACCCTCGAGCGTGTAGAGACGAGGGTGTGAGAAAGAGGCAAGGCATGATATTTACTAATCTCCTCGAAGATTACATTGGCAGGCATCGTATGCTGCGGCACGATGGGCATTACCTTGTGGCGCTTTCGGGTGGCCCTGACAGCGTGGCCTTGCTACGTGCTTTGCACAGCCTTGGATATAATGTCGAGGCTGTGCATTGTAATTTCATGCTGCGTGGTGAAGAGAGCTACCGCGATGAAATGTTTTGTGAGAATCTTTGCAACCACCTAGGCATAGTACTACATCGTACCCATTTTGACACAGATACTTATGCACGTGTCCATAAAGTATCTATTGAAATGGCTGCACGCCATCTCAGGTATCATTATTTTGAACAACTCAGGCAGGATATCCAGGCAGATGGTATCTGTGTGGCCCACCACCAGGACGACCAGGTGGAAACGGTATTGTTGAATCTTGTGCGTGGTACCGGACTGAAAGGTTTGCAGGGCATGAAACCTGTCAATGGGTGGGTGCTCCGGCCGATGCTCGGGGTTAGCAGGCAGCAGGTCATGGAATATCTCTCCGAGCTGGGACAAGATTATGTGGTCGACCATACCAACTTGGAGACTGAGGTCCAGCGCAATAAAATCAGGCTCGAGGTGATGCCCCTGTTACAGGACATCAATCCTGCCGTAAAGGGCAATATCCTGCGCATGACCGAGCATTTGGCGGGCATCAACACCATTGTAGAGCGTTGGCTCGACGGCGAGTTGGCGGCATCGCAATTGTCGTCCGACAGCTATGATATGACCTTGGTCAGGGCCTCACAGGTTACAGAGCAGGTGTTGTGGCATCTGCTCAGTGGCTATGGGTTCAATGGTACGCAAGTGGCCGAGATGGCAGTCCATGGCGCTTCGCCTGGCCAATGGTTTGCGCAGCATCATGTGGCGGTCATCGACCGAGACCGACTTTGGATTGTGGATCGCCAAGCCTGGGAGCAGCCCTTGCCCACCATTCGCATACCTGAGGTAGGCACCTATGTTTTTCACTCTCCGCTGTCGTCTGCGCATGAACTCCGATTGGGCGTGTCTCTTATACCCGTAGATGAAGCCTTTGTTATCGACCGTCGCCCCGATGTGGCACAGCTCGATGCCGCTGAGGTACGTATGCCGCTCACCTTGCGCGGACTAGCGCAGGGCGACAAGTTCATGCCCTTCGGTATGAGCGGTACGAAGTTGGTTAGTGATTACCTTACCAACGCAAAAATCTTACTATATGAACGTAAGCAGCAGCTGGTGGTGGTCGATGGGGAGGGCCGTATTGTGTGGCTCGTGGGACGACGCATTGATGCCCGTTTTGCCATTGGCAAGAGTACCACCAAGAGCTTGGTGCTGACCGTGGGCTAAGGTAAACGTAGCCTTGTGTACTCATGGCAAGGTGTCAGGGGGTGAGACAGATATAGCGTTTTGCCTGGTTTTTAATAGTATTTAAACGTCAAGAGCCACTAAAAGTCAGTTTTATTTTATACATTTGCGCTAGATTATCACCAATCATAACAATAAACCTATGTTTACAGAAGCAGACCAAAAACAGATTGAGGGCCGGGGGATGACCGTGGCCCAAGTGGAGCATCAGCTCAAGCAACTGCAAGAGGGATTTCCCTTTCTGCGCATAGAGGCCGCCGCTGCCGTGGGTAAGGGCATTGTTGCTCCTGATGAGGCCGCTCAGAAATCATACGAGGCGGCCTGGGAGGCGTACAAGCAAGAGGGGCATACGATTGTCAAGTTTGTGCCCGCATCGGGTGCTGCCAGTCGTATGTTCAAGAATATGTTTGCCTTCGTAGATGCCGACTATGCCGTGCCGACGAGCGTTTTCGAGAAGCAGTTTTTTGAGGGCATCAAGAGGTTTGCCTTCAGGGAGGCCTTGTGCGATAAGTGTCGCCAAAACTACGGCAAGAGTATCGTTGAGCTCCTCAATGAAGGTAACTACAAGGCTGTGGCAGCTACCATGCTGAATGCCGAGGGACTCAACTACGGACAGCTGCCCAAGGGACTACTTCTTTTCCATAACTATGACGACGGCACTCGCACGCCCATGGAGGAGCACCTCGTAGAGGCGGCGATGTATGCCAGTTCTAACGGTGAGGCCCGTGTCCACTTTACGGTGTCGCACGACCATCTGCAGCTCTTCAAGCAACGTGTGGCAGAGAAGAAGAACTATTATGAGGAGAAGTTTGGCGTGCGCTACGACATCACTTTCTCAGAGCAGATGCCCAGTACAGATACTATCGCTGTGAATCCCGACTTTACACCTTTCCGCAACGATGACGGTTCTCTGCTTTTCCGTCCGGGAGGGCATGGGGCACTCATTCGCAACCTGAACAACATCGATGCCGATGTGGTGTTTATCAAGAATATCGACAATGTGGTCAGCGACCGCCTCAAGGCCGACACCGTGCTCTGGAAACAAATCATCGCCGGTGTGCTGGTGCAGTTACAGCGTAGAATATTCAACTATCTGCAGCTACTCGATACGGCAAGCTATAACCACGAGAAGTTAGAGGAGATGATACGCTTTGTGCAGCGAGAACTATGCTGTCGTAAGGCCGACCTTAAAGACTTAGAAGACGCCGAGCTGGTGATTTATCTTCGTAACAAGCTCAACAGGCCCCTGCGTGTTTGTGGGGTGGTGAAGAATGTGGGCGAGCCAGGTGGTGGTCCCTTCCTGGCCTATAACCAGGATGGCACGGTGAGTCTTCAGATATTGGAGAGTAGCCAGATCGACAAAGACAATGCCGCCTACATGGAGATGTTTACCTCGGGTACCCATTTTAATCCCGTCGACCTGGTGTGTGCTATCAAGGACTACAAGGGACGTCGGTTCAACCTGCCTGAGTTTGTTGATGAGTCGACAGGCTTCATCAGTTCGAAGAGCAAGAACGGTCGCGAACTGCTGGCCCTGGAGTTGCCCGGCCTGTGGAATGGTGCCATGAGCGATTGGAACACGGTGTTCGTGGAGGTACCATTGTCGACTTTCAATCCGGTGAAGACTGTCAACGACTTGTTGCGCGACAGTCATCAGCGGTGACGTGGTTGCCAGTTGGCGACCATAAATCGCCACTGGCATCATAACGAGCAGGATGTTCGTTAGCTTTTAGTATCGTGGGGCATTCTGCCCCATTCCCTCAAGCCCCACTTGGCTCAGCCTTCTGTACCTATTCACACTGTGCAAGTTACTCAGACGCGTTGCGACATTTGCCATCACGCGCTGTGCTTCTAGCCGAACCAGAGTCTGCATCGAGTCGAACCAGAGTCTGCATCGAGTCGAATCACAGTCTTCTTCGAGTCGATGCAGAAGTCAATATATATGGGCTCATCTGGTGGTTATTGTCTGTAAGGCGAGCGATAACTGTCTCAAGGGAGCAGCTCGCAGCAGCTGTTGTATGAGGTATGGAAAAGGGACTTTTGAGCACCATCGTTCAAAAGTTCCCCCGCCTTGTTGAATGTCTGCTGAAATGTTTGTGCTTCCTCTTACCCTTCCTCTTCCATGGATGCTTTGTAATTCTTTATTTCTTGCTTGAGATTCGTGGCGTGTTCTCGAAGCATGAAGTCTTGGAAAGGTACATCCGAGTCTTCTTCCCTGGACTTCACCAGGGCATTTATGTATTCGGCCTTGTGCTCCTTTAGCACGATGTTGGCGACTATGCCAAATTCATTCTGGAGATGATTCATCATCAATCGCGACATTCTGCCGTTGCCGTCTGCCCACGGATGAATGGTCACAAGTTTTAAGTGTGCATCAAAGCTCAGAAGGTATTGCTCAAATATATGAGGGTTCTTTAATAGTTTATCCCGTCTTTCGTTTATTTCCTCGCAGAATACTTTCAACTCCTGTGGTACATTCAGATAGTTAGTATATGATTCTCCTCCGGATCCTGCGGTTACGTTCACCAACCGTAAATCGCCCTTTGACGAATCGAAGACTCCGTTGGCTGTACGATATACCTTACCGGTTCTTCTCATCACCATTGACGACAGCCGCTTCAGCATATCAACCGAGAAGGGTGTATGGTCTTGTGCCATTTCCATGCTTCGCTCATAAGCCTCTTTTAAGTCGAGGTTCATATTGTGCTCTATAATACTTTTTCCTTTAGCCGTTATTCCTTCATCAAAGAGCAGCTGGTTCTCCACCTCCGTCATCGTTGAGCCTTCGATGGCCGTTGAGTGGGACACAATCGAGTAGAGATAGAACTTTTCATAATCTATCTGTTCTTGGAAGTTCATACTTCTATGTTCTTCCAGAATATCTAAAAACTCATGCTGATTCATCATTTCCTAATTTATGCAACAACAAAAATACAGAATTACAACCAACTAGACAATTCTTCATGCAAAAAAGTTGGTTGCCCTGATATATAGGTTCATGCGCTTCATGCTTGCATATATCTATGCCATTTTTCTTCCTTGTCCACGTCTGGGCATCCAACTCTGCCATTCCACTTTCCGGCCACTCTTCTCTTTGCTCCTCTGTCGTTTGAATAATTCTGCGCAAAGGGCATTGTTCTTCACGGTAAAAGTGGTAATTTTGCAGCAATTTTTTTTGTATGTCGAAAGCTGAGGTCGTGCTTAACGTGCCTCCGACTTTGTGATATAGAAGTTTGAAATCAAAACTTGTACACTTATGTTCAAAGAGTTTATGTTGGTGGGTATGGGCAGTTTTTTTGGCGGAGGGATGCGCTTCCTGTTGTCGAAGCTCATTCAGTCGTGGGCATTTGTCCAGTTTCCGTTAGGCACTTTTGCAGTGAATATCCTAGGCTGCTTGCTCTTGGGTTTTCTCTCAGGACTTCCTGTCAACATCGGTTGGCTGTCGCCATCAGCACGCCTGATTCTGACCACAGGTTTTTGTGGGGGATTCACCACTTTCTCCACATTCATGCACGAGAACTCATCGTTTCTGCACAACGATAGCTACCTATCCCTGTTGTTGTATGTTGCTGCCAGTCTTTCGCTCGGCCTGTTTGCTGTTATAGGTGGACATCAGTTGGCTCGCGTACTTTAATCACATACCCCACGCCCCAGCTTATTTCTGAGCCGGGGCGTGGGGTATGTGTGTCATCAACTTTTCAGAAGTGATGATTTGTTTCTTCAAGTCATCAGGCAACTGGGTGCTACGGTCTAATACTGACGTAAGGCACTAAGCAATTCTGTGTTCTCACGTTTTGTACCAATGGTCACTCTCAGACAGTCTTTGCAGAGCTTCACTCGGGTGCGGTTTCGCACGATGATGCCTTTGCTTACCAGATAGTCATAGATGGCCTGTGCATCGCTCATTTTAGCCAGAAAGAAATTGGCATCGGTGGGGTAGACTCCCTCGCAGATGGGCAGTTCGGCAAAGGCTGCCATCAACTGGCTGCGCTCTTGGAGCACAAGTCTCACCCATTTCTCTACTTCCGTCTTGTTGCGCAGGGCATCAAGGGCTTGCTGTTGGGTCAGCAGATTGATGTTATAAGGATATTTCACCTTATTGAACAATTCGATGATTGCTTCACTGGCGAAAGCCATGCCCATGCGGATGGCAGCACAGCCCCAAGCCTTACTCATGGTGTTGAGCACAATGAGATTGGGATACTGTGCCAGCTTGGTGCGGAACACCTCGGCCGTAGAGAAATCACTGTAGGCCTCGTCGACCACCACGATACCTTCGAACGTGTCGAGCACCTGAACGATGGCTTCTTTCTGCAGGTTGTTACCCGTGGGATTGTTGGGAGAGCATATCCAGATTGCCTTGGTGTGGCTGTCGCAGGCGGCCAGCAGTTGGTTAGCATCGAGCTGAAAGTGGTCATTGAGCAAAACTGGACGATACTCCACATCGTTGATGTCGGCACATACCTTGTACATGCCGTAGGTGGGCTCTATGGCCACCACGTTGTCTACCTGCGGACGACAGAACACTCTGTATACCAAGTCGATGGCTTCGTCGGAGCCGTTGCCCAAAAAGATGTTCTCTGCCGGCACCTTCTTGATATTCGCCAACTCGGCCTTCAACTCCAGCTGCAGGGGGTCGGGATAACGATTGAACGGTTTGTTATAGGGATTCTCGTTGGCATCGAGAAAGACATGGGCCTCATGTCCGGAATATTCGTTGCGTGCAGAGCTGTAGGGGGCTAGTTTCCAAATATTTGGCCTGACTAATTCTTCTATCGGCTTCATAATTCTTTGCGTTTGTTATCATTCTTCATTCCTACCCTTGGACCTCCTGTTCCTGTAGGGTCTATGGGCCTGCCGGCGGGTGTTATACGCCTAGCTTGTTGCACCTCAGCCTCATGGCATTGGCGTGCGCCTCAAGCTGTTCGTTCTCGGCCATGCACACTACGGCAGAGCCAATGCTCTTAATGCCTTCCTCGGTGAGGTGCTGGAAGGTCACCTTACGCTGGTAGCTGTCCAGGTTCACACCATTGTAGGCCAGGGCGTAGTGATGGGTGGGTAGGGTATGGTTGGTGCCGCTGGCATAGTCGCCCGCACTCTCGCAAGCCCATTCTCCCAAAAATACACTGCCTGCGTTGACCACCTTGGCTGCGAGGGCATCGTAGTTGGCAGTAGAGATAATGAGGTGTTCAGGAGCATAAGCATTACTCAGGTCCATGGCTTCATCATCATCGTGCACCAGGATAAAGGTTGAATTCTCAAGGGTTTTGGCAGCCAACTGCTTGCGGGGGAGCACCGCCAGCTGTGCTTCCACCTCTGCTGTCACTGCCTCAATGGTCTTCTCGGAGGTAGAGATGAGGAAGACCTGCGAGTCGATGCCGTGTTCTGCCTGCGAGAGAAGGTCGGCAGCAACAAAGGCGGGATTGCTCGTCTCGTCGGCGATGACACATACCTCGCTGGGGCCGGCCGGCATATCGATGGCCACGTCGTGCAGGCTCACCTGTTGCTTGGCAGCCATGACATACTGGTTGCCCGGACCAAATATCTTATACACCTTGGGTACCGAGGCGGTGCCGTAGGCCATGGCGCCGATGGCTTGCACGCCGCCGGCCTTGAAGATTTTGCTCACTCCGGCAATGCGGGCCGCCGCCAGGATGGCAGGGTTGACCTTGCCCTCGCTGTTGGGAGGCGTGCAGAGCACAATCTCCTCGCAGCCGGCAATCTTGGCCGGGGTGGCCAGCATCAGCACGGTGGAAAACAAGGGTGCGGTGCCGCCGGGGATGTAGAGTCCCACCTTCTGGATGGCGATGCTTTTTTGCCAGCAGGTAACGCCCTTCGAGGTCTCCACTTGCTCGCCTTCAAACTTCTGAGCCTCATGAAACTTGGCAATGTTGTGGTGGGCCAGATGCAAGGCAGCTACCAGTTCGTCGGAGACCAGTGTCATGGCCTCATCAATCTCTTCCTCGGTGACAGCCAGATGCTCTAGCACGGCGTGGTCGAACTTTTCTTCATACCGCTTCACGGCCTCATCACCGTTTGCCTTGATGTCCTGCAACACGTCGCTGACGATGGCGTTGAGCTGCGATACGTCGAGCTGAGGGCGTGCTACCAGCGAGGCCCATTCGCTCTTGGAGGGATATTTTATCAGTTTCATGATGCTCTGTTGTGGAAAGAATTATAAAATCATCTTCTCGATGGGAGTTACCAGAATGCCCTGGGCACCAAGCTCTTTCAGCTTGCCAATGATTTCCCAGAAGCGTTTCTCGTCGAGCACAGTGTGGATGGCGCACCATTCGGGGTCGGAGAGAGGAATGATGGTAGGGCTCTTGATACCCGGCAGCACCTCGGTGATCTCAGTAATCTTGTCCTTGGGGGCGTTCATCATGACATATTTCTTGTCTTGCGCCGAACGCACTGCCTCAAAGCGGAACAACATCTCGTTGAGGATATTGTGCTTCTCCTCGTCCATGCCCCAGTTGCCAATGAGTACAGCCTCGCTCTCCATCACGGTCTCCACCTCCTTGAGGTTGTTGTGCACGAGGGTAGAACCAGAGCTTACGATGTCGAAGATACCGTCAGCCAGGCCGATGCCCGGGCTGATCTCCACAGAGCCTGTGATGACATGGATGTCGGCCTTGATATTGTTCTTGTTCATGAAGCGTTGCAGGATGCCTGGATAGGAAGTGGCAATCTTGCGGCCGTCAAACCATGACAGTCCTGTATAGTTGATGCCCTTGGGGATGGCCAACGACAGGCGGCACTTCGAGAAACCCAGGTGCGAGATGATCTGTGCGTCTTCTTGGCGCTCCTCAAATTCGTTTTTGCCCACCACACCGATATCGGCCACGCCATTTGCCACACTTTGTGGGATGTCGTTATCTCGGAGGAAGAGAACCTCAAGGGGGAAATTAGAACTCTGGACCAGAAGTGTGCGCTTGCTGGGATTGACTTTGATATCGGCCTCTGCAAGCAGATTCATGGTGTCGTCAAAGAGACGTCCCTTCGACTGAACGGCTATTCTTAACATATCTTTTTCCTTAATTTAATGGTTTGCTACTTCTAATAATCATAAAATAATACGCAAAAGTACTTATTTTTAGGCAATTATACAATAAAAGTTGTAATTTTGTGAGCAAATAAGTTTATGGATTCTATTTCATTTCACATATCTACTCGATATATTGTCAATATGTCAGTGTTTGCCAGGAGAGCTTGTCATTGTGCGTTGTTGCTCGGCGCACTGGCACTGGCATGCTCATGTGCGGAGCAAAAACGACAAGAGGTGACACCTTGGGGCACTGTTATGGACGAAGACACTATTGCCAATTCTGGAACTTTCAGCCTCAATGATATTATTAACAACGGAGAGATGATCATGCTCACCCTCTCGGGGCCAGAGAGCTACTACGACTATCATGGCCGGGGCATGGGTGTGCAGTATCTGCTCTGCGAGAAGTTTGCTGCCACGCTGGGTGTGTCGTTGCGTGTGGAGCTTTGCAAAGACACGACCGAGATGGTAAGCAGACTGAGACGCGGTGATGCCGACATCATTGCCTATCAGTTGCCTTATGCCACACCGGGCATCCGCTTTGCCGGTGTGCGCACCGACTCGCTCAAGTCGGGGTGGGCCGTGCAGTCGGAAAACCATGAACTGGCCGATGCCCTGAATCGATGGTTCAAGCCTAGTATGGTGGCTGAGATGCGCAGAGAGGAGAACTTTCTGTTGTCTACCCGAAGCATCACCCGGCATGTCTATTCGCCGATGCTCAATCGTTCTGGGGGAGTAATCTCTCATTACGACAATCATTTCCAACGCTATGCGCCTTTGGCCAGATGGGACTGGCGACTGCTGGCTGCCCAGTGTTACCAAGAGTCGACCTTCGACCCAGAAGCCCGCTCGTGGGCTGGCGCCCGAGGCCTGATGCAGATCATGCCCTCGACGGCAGCCCATTTGGGACTGTCGATGGATGAAATCCACGACCCAGAGAAGAATATTGCAGCTGCGGCGAAATACATCCAGGAACTGAATGGACATTTCCAAGACGTGCCAGGCTCGGAGCGGGTGAAATATGTACTGGCCAGCTATAACGGTGGTTACTTCCATATTCGTGATGCCATGGCCCTGGCCCGCAAGCATGGGCGCAACGCTTATAGCTGGAATGATGTTTCCGAATTTGTGCTGAAACTCTCTGACCCCGCCTACTACCGAGACCCTGTGGCGAGATACGGCTACATGCGTGGCAGCGAGACGGCAGACTATGTTGGCCGCATTATGGACCGCTGGGCGCAGTACAGGGGTGTGGCAAAGGGAGGCACATCGGGCTTTTCCACCCAGCCAGAACGTGCCAAGCGTAAGTACAAGTGGCATCTTTGAGCATCGTTTGGCTGACTGCAATTTGTTGTTTTGCCAGCTAACGATAAAAAAATCCCCACCTTCGGCAATCATGCCGAAGGTGGAGATTCATCATCTTCTTTATATCCCATAGACAGACTACTTGAAAGTCAGTTCATCTTTATTTGGGGCTTTGCCAATAGTAATCGTGTCGCCGGGATGAATCTCACCAGAGAGGATGCGCTCACTCAGGCCGTCCTCAATATAGGTCTGGATGGCTCGCTTCAGTGGACGGGCACCAAACTGCACGTCATAGCCCTTGGTGGCCACAAACTCCTTGGCCTTGTCGCTGAGTTGAACGTTGTAACCCAAGTCGGCGATGCGCTTGTAGAGTTGGCGCAACTCGATGTCGATAATCTTCTTGATCGACTCAAGATCGAGCTGGTCGAACGTGATGATCTCGTCCAGACGGTTCAGGAACTCAGGAGAGAATTGCTTGCTCAGGCTCTTCTGGATAACTGAGCGTGCATACTGCTTATCCTTGTCGTCCATGTTCGTGACATTCGAGATACCTCCGGCATTGAAGCCCACGCCGCGGCTGAACTCCTTGAGCTGACGTGTGCCCGCATTGGAGGTCATGATGATTACCGTGTTGCGGAAATCAACCATCCGCCCGTTGCCGTCGGTCAGTCGGCCTTCGTCGAGCACCTGCAGTAAGAGGTTGAACACATTGCCGTGAGCCTTCTCTATCTCGTCGAGCAAGACGATGGAGTAGGGATGACGTCGCACACGTTCGGTGAGCTGTCCGCCCTCGCCATAGCCCACATATCCCGGAGGTGCACCGATGAGTCGCGATGTGTTGAAGCTCTCGGTGTATTCACTCATGTCGATACGCACCAGTGCATCCTGCGAGCCAAACATCAGTTCGGCGAGTTTCTTGGCCAGGTATGTCTTACCCACACCGGTAGGACCGAGGAACATGAAGGCTCCTATAGGATGGTTGGGGTCTTTCAGTCCGATGCGGTTGCGCTGGATGGCCTTGACAATCTTCTCGATGGCCTGGTCTTGCCCAATGACATTCTGCTTCAGGTCGCTGCCCATGTTCTTCAGACGCTCACCTTCGGCATCGGCCATGCGTTGCACGGGCACACCGGTCATCATCGACACAACGTCGGCCACTTCCTTGTCGGTAACCACCTGACGTGAGCCGGCCTCGTCCTGCTCCCAGCGGTGTTGCATGTCAATCAGTTCCTGCTCCAGTTCCGATTGCTTATCGCGGAAACCAGCAGCCAGTTCAAAGTTCTGATTCGACACGGCCTGCTGCTTCTTCACCTTCACAGCCTCTATCTCCTTCTCCTTGTCGGTGATGGCTGAAGGCACCTCTGCATGTTGCAGGTGAACCCTTGAGCCCACTTCGTCGAGAGCGTCGATGGCTTTGTCGGGGAAAGCACGGTCGGTGACATAACGCTCGGTCAGTTTGACACATGCCTTCAGCGCTTCGTCGGTGTAGGTGACATGGTGATGCTCTTCGTAACGGTCTTTGATGTTGTGCAAGATGGTGAGCGTCTCATCGGCCGTTGTAGGCTCTACCAAGACTTTCTGGAAGCGGCGCTCGAGGGCACCGTCTTTCTCGATGGAGTTACGATATTCGTCAAGTGTGGTGGCACCGATGCACTGTATGGTGCCGCGGGCCAGGGCGGGTTTCATGATGTTGGCGGCATCCATGCTGCCGGGTGTTGAGCCGGCACCAATGAGCGTATGGATCTCGTCGATGAATACGATGATGTCGGGATTCTGCTCAAGCTCCTTGAGCAGGGCACGGATGCGCTCCTCAAACTGGCCACGATACTTCGTTCCGGCCACAATGGCAGTCATGTCAAGACTTACCACCCTGCAGTTGAAGAGTACCGGTGAGGTCTGATGCTTGGCAATGAGCTGTGCAAGACCTTCAACGATGGCACTCTTGCCGACTCCCGGCTCACCTATTAATATAGGGTTGTTCTTCTTACGCCGGCAGAGAATCTCTGTCACGCGCTGGATTTCCTTTTCGCGGCCTACCACAGCGTCCAACTTTCCTTCTGCTGCCGCCTTGGTGAGGTCGGTCGAGAAATTGTCGAGCACTGGTGTCTTAGCTCCCGACTGTGGCTGGGCAGCCGTGGCCGAACGCCACTGATTATCCGACGTCTGCCTGTTGCGCGGAGAGGACTCTTCAAAGTCGTCTTCGTCTTCATCGGGCAATCCCAGACCGTCGGTCATGGGTTTCTTCTGAAGCAAGGCTACCGCATTTTCGTATGTGAGGTTATTGAACTCGAGCACCTGCTTAGCTCCGTTGTTCACTTGGTCGTGCAGGATGGCCAGCAGCAGATGCTGCACATCCACCATCTGGGTATGCTGGATACGGGCCTCGAGCACAGCCAGTTTCAGGATGTTGCTGGCTTTGTCGTTGAGAACAAGTTCGCTGGTATGTATGGGCTCACTAATTTCATCATTGCGCACGCGCTCCTCCAAAGCCTCCTTCACACTCTGGATATTGATGTCCAGATGCTGGAAAAGCTCCGTCACAGGGCTGTTCTGCTCCCTGAGTATGCCGAGCAAAAGATGCTCAGGACCAACAGATGTGCTGGCCAGGCGTGTCGCCTCTTCCCTGCTGAATGCAAGGATTTCTGATACTTTGGGTGAAAACTGACTGGTCATATTATTCTTTTTACCTTTCTTTTTCTTGATGTATGCGTTGCAAATATACTTATTTATGTTACAATAAGCAAGTAATGTGCCAAAATTAATATAAGATGTATGGGTACGACAAACCATCCCCCGATACTTTACATAGCACCGGGGAATGAATAAGAGTGGGGGCAAGCATGACTATAAGGATGGTGAAAGTCCACAAATCTTACGATAGGGACAGGTGAGACAACGCTCGGGTGATGATGTCGGAGAAAAGTCGATGCTTGGCGTGAATATTTCTGTTAGCAGTGCCTGTAAGCCTTCCATGAACGTAGGCTGCAATTCTGCGATGTCTTCTACCTTGACTGCATTGCTGGGCGTGCCAAAGGCAAGGGCAGGGTCGTAGTCGGTGCCCGATGCCTGTCGCACAAACAACAGCGCCGGTATGACGGGCAGGTCTGCAAGGCGGTCATCTTGTGTGTTTTTGTTGTTATTGCGTATGATGGATGCATACAGCATCGCCTGAAGATAGTATGCGGTATGCTTGCTGTCAACATATTGTGAGTCGAATACATCGGACATGTCAGCAGGCAAGGTTGTCAAAGGAGTGCCGGTTTTATAGTCAATCACGCGGATGGCCTTCCTGCCATGACGCACGACTTGATCCAGTCGGTCTATATAACCTCCTATGACGAGTGAATGTGTTTTTCCGTCTACATCAAACGTCATATTGTCATAATAGCTATGTTCTACCGACAGAATATCAATGGGAGCTAATGCTCTGTCAAGCCGGAGGAGACGCTCCAGGTAGAGCATGATGACTTTGCGGTGCAGCAGATGCAAGCCATTGTATTGAGGACGAAAAGTAGGGTCGTCGACTTTGAACAGCAACTCCCTGAACGCTTGGTCTACATATCTGCCCACTGCGGAGCGGTCGTTCAACATATTGTTGATGGCATCAGCGGTGATACTTTTGGAGCAATTACCCGACAGGTCGCTATAAATAAGTTCGGCGCTGCGATGAAAGATATTGCCAAAGCTCTTGGAGTCGATTTCATCCTCGTCGTCATTGTCCTGCTCCCGAAGTTCGCAAATTGTGTTGTAAAAAAACTGTAGCGGACACCTCAAATACCTGTTGATAGCCGAGGGGGAGAGACGCTCTATACTGTGGAGTTTGTCGAGCACTGGACCCGACTTAGCTACTGGCTGTCGATGTATTCCCACTGCACTCTGCCCCGACTGCAATGTCATGAGGCGGATGGGGTGGTCCAGGGGCTTCTCAAGCATATATTGCATCATGAACCTGCTCATCTCGCCCTTGCGCCCCTCGTCGGTGGCGTTGTTGTAGGTCAGGGTGATGTCGCCTGCTCGCTGGCACAGTGAATAGAAATAATAGGCATAGATCGACACCTTGTTTTCCACGGTTGTCAGCTCATAGCCTGCCCTGAGAGAGTGGGGGATGAACGAGGCATCGTTGACACCCTTGGGGATGTTGCCTTCGTTGCACGAGAGCATGAGCACATGGTCGAAGTCGAGGTTGCGCGTCTCGAGCACGCCCATAATCTGTATGCCGACGGCTGGCTCGCCGTGGAAAGGTATTGAGGAGCTTTGCACGAGCTGCGTCATCAACCGCTGCAGAATCGACACGCTGACCACCTGCTTGCCCGTCTGGCTATCAACGGGTACGGAGGCAGAGACTGTGTCATGACTGTCGACCGGAGCATTGGACTTGATCACCATGATGTCATCGAGTCGGTTGATGAGAGTGTACATCCTGAAGACCGACTCGTGCAGCAACGGGTCGCTAACCTCGCGTGAGCCAATGCCTACACGCTTGAGGATGTCTGCCACCCAAGACAGCAATGGCAGGAAGCCGTTGGTAAGGGGCATGTCGGCAAAAAGGGTTTGCAAACCATCGTCATAGTCTACCGTGAGATCTGCAATGCTGGGATACAACCGTCGGTGATCGTTCAGTTCCTTATAACAACTTTGGCAGTCGGTTGATATATATTTGGCGTAGGGATGCATCAGCACCCGGTTGACAAACTTTAGCCTGTATTTGTTGGCCCGGTCTACCTTCCCCTTCAGCCTGAGGTCAAACAGCGCCGTGACCAATGTACTCACAGGTGACGATGCCAGGGGGAAACCAGTGGTGATATTCACATTGGATATTTCTTTGGGTAGACAGTGAACAACGGTTTGCAAAAGACTCTCGTCGCCCAACACCACGGCTGTGCGACTACCATCCTTGTAGCGGTCGTTCGCTTTGAGCCAGGTGCTGACGTAGCGTGCCTGAATATCTTCGGTCGGAGCAGATATATAGGTGATGTCTTTCTTTTCCGATAAGCCCTGATAGATATCTTCGTGTGAGAGTCTTTCAGAAATAAGCTGGGCAGAGAGTTGGTTGGGAAAAATGTCGAGATATTGCGAGATATAGCGCCCGGCCTCGTTTTTCCTGTCCATGAAATAGACATCGTAATCCCAATAGAACGAAGCCCTTCCTTCGTCCTTCAGTCGTCTGAAGAGTTTTTGTTCTACCTTCTGCAGCAGGTTGAAGCCAACAAAAATATAGTGCTTGTACTGGAAATCGATGTCCTCTTGCTCAACCACCTTGCGGTAGAGCATACCTTCGTAGGCCAGCCCTTCGGCCTCCAACGACTCTCGATAGCGTGCGTAGATGGCTGCCAGGTTCTGCCAGATGGCATTGAAATTCTGCTGGAGTGGCGTATCGTCGATCATCTTGTTGAAAAACTCCTCCAGGCTTTGCTTCTGTTTCTCGCTCAGAAAGCTAGTATCTTTCATGCTCTCCCATGCCTCTAGCGTGACAAACAACTTCTCAGCCTCTGCCATGTTCTTGTCGATGTCGTCAAAGTCGGAGAGCAGCAGCTGCCCCCAGGAGTAGAAGTGATCGAGGGGTTCGTTGCTTCCGGTGAGTTCACAGAAGACATTGTAGAGCTTGAATATCAGTAGGATCTGGTCGGGAACCCTCAGCTGGGAGTGTCTGGCAAACAGGTCGCTGATGGTGATGTACGATGGACTCCAAAGGGCATGACCAGCTTCTTCGTACAGGGCTTGGTTGAGGAACAGCGATGCGCGCTTGTTCGGAAATACGACAGCGATGTCGGACAGTCCTTCAGGGTGTTTGGCTAGGATATCCTTGGCCACATATTGTAGAAATGTCATGGTCAGAATGATTTTACGGTAACAATCTTGTTGGGGGTGATATACCACAGATAGGCAGCAATGTTGTCATAGCCCATCTCTTCCAGCAAGTGTACATATCCATAGACTTGCGCGTGATGTTCTGGTTTCTCGGCACCTGTCTTGAAGTCGATCACCACCATCCGTTTGCGGTCATAGATCACGCGGTCGGGCCTCTCTTCCCTCACGCGTCCGTCTGCCTCGTTGTAATAGAGAATGTTGCACTCGTTGAACACCTGCCACGATGGGTCGAACCATTGCTTCACCTGCGGTGTCTGCATCCGGTCGTCAATCATCTTGCGCAGCTCCTCGCGCGACGTGGGCTTGTCGTAGAGCACGCCTTCAAACTCCAGATGGTCGATAGCCGCATCTACATCGTTGATATTGCGGATTGTGGCAAACAATGCATGCAATATGTTTCCGGTCTGGATGTATGCCTTGCTCTTTTGCTGGAGCAGCATCTCGTCGTCAGGAGTTATGAAGTCAGTACTGCCCCTGCTCTGTCTGAACACTGCCTTAGTGGCGTGGTTGGAGATGGTGATGCGAATGCCTTCAGGCTTCTGTAGAACGATATTCTCCGTCTTCCTTTCTTTTTCTTCGTCCGACAGACAAAGGTCGCCGAACCGGTAGGTCATACACTCGTCTTTCCCCAGTTGCCCATCACAGGCCCCGATGGTCATGTCTTGTATGGCTTGCCCCACGATGAGCGAGGGAAACCTTGCGCCTTTGTTCTTGCCAAAGACAAACAGGTTACGGCTGGCACGGGTGAAGGCAACATACAGCACGTTGAGGTTGTCCACGAGATTCTTGATATGCTCGCTCTGGTATTGGTCGCGATAGATGGAGGTCTGCAGTCGCTTGGCCACCATGTTCACCGGTACCACGGGCAATTCATCGTAGGGCGTTTGTTCAGGCGTCACCCAGAGGACATCGTCATTCTTCTCGATTTCCCAGTCGCAGAAGGGAATGATGACATTGTCGTATTCCAGTCCTTTGCTCTTGTGGATGGTCAGCAGGCGTATGCCGTCCACCTCGTCGCTGTGGATCGACTTGCCACAGATGCTGTTTTCCCATTCCTGCAAAAAGTCCTCCACACCGACGATATTGTTTTTGAGAAAGGCGGATATCTGGTCGAAGAACGCACATACGTATGCACTCTGGTCTTGAAGGCGGTTCAGCTCAAAGATGCTATAAAGCCTTTCCGCGAGGTCTGAGAGTGGGGTGGAGAGCAGCTCTTCCCAGTTGGCGAGCATCTCATTGGGCAACAAATGACGCAAGTCGACGTTCCCGATGAACAGTTGTGCATCCATGCCTCTTCCCTTTTCCGGACAAATGGTGTAGTACGACTTCACCAGTGAGGCAATGGCGAGTTTGTCGTCAGGATGTCCCAGCACGTGCATGGCATCAACCAGGGTGTTGACGGCCAGCGAGGCATCGAGCCGGAAAGCCTCGTCCGACACCATGCCCACCATCATGTCGGCCCCGTTCACCGTGAGTGGGTGCTGCTGGAAGTAGTCGGCCAAGAGTTGGATGTGCTTGTTTTTCCTGACCAATACGGCAATCTTTCTTGCCGGTATGCCTTGCCCGAGCAGCTGCTCAACGGTCTCTTTCACCTCCATGATGGTATGCAGGTCGTAATCTTGCGACTCCAGCAGTTTGATGGTCACAGACCCTCTTGCATGCTCGGCCTTTCGCTGCGGAATCTTCTGTGCCACGTCGATATATGCATGGCGGATGTTCTCGGCTTCCTGCTTCAGTGTTGCTGAGGCGTCGGTACCAATATCCGCGATAGCCTGCGATGTTGTGAGGGCTGACGCCTTTTCGAAAAACTCGTTGTTGAATAGGATGATGTTGGCCTGTGAGCGATAGTTGGTATCGAGTGTCTTCACCCCGATTCTGAAGTCCTCACTTGTCGACAGCTGCTGCAGCAGTCGCCAGTCGCCGTTGCGCCATCGGTAGATACTCTGCTTGACATCGCCCACGATGAGCGACCCGGCATTGTGGGCCAGACAGTCGTCGAGAAGTATCTTGAAGTTATCCCATTGCACCGTGCTGGTATCCTGAAACTCATCGATCATGATATACCTCAGCTGGCCGCCAATCTTTTCATAGATGAACGGTGAATCCTGCTGGTCAATGAGGTCTCTCAGCAGTTTCTGAGTGTTGCTGAGGGGATAGTTGTTGTTTGCTGTGTTGATGTTCCTCACCTCCTCCTGGATGCGTCCTAGCAGTCGCAACTCGTTGATGTTCTTGAGGGTCAGGTCCACGGTATTGACCACTACCTCAGCCTTTCTGCGAAGCTCCTCGGCATCCTTGAGCATGGGTGCCACCTGGCCAATGATGACCTGGCTTTTCGGCTTGTCGGCATCTGCTTTCCTCACCAGTTTGTTGGGATCGGCTATACATTTGTCTATTGTGGCATGAGCAATATTGACATACTTGCCTTGCCCCAGTTTCTCAAAGTATTCGGGCGCACTCGACCTACCACTGTAGTCATCGCTTGTCAGCCCATGGGTTGTTGCCAGGGCTTGATAGGCGTCGGCAAGAAGTTTCATCTGTTCATCGGCATCGGTTTTCATCTGCCTCAGACGCGCTGTGAACGATTTGAAAAAATCGGGTTGGTACATCAGCTTTTGCAACTCAGCCTGATGCTCCTTGTAGAAATTCTTGAAAATATTACGTCCAAACTCTTTGATCTGGCCGATGACATTCCAGTTTTTGTCCTCGCCAATCTTCTGCTGAACAAAGTCCATGATCCAGCCCAGCAGTGGGTCGTTCTCCTGCTGGATGTTCTCGATGATGTTGTCCACTGCCTGCGACTCCACCTCGTAGTCGTTGAGCGACACCTGGAGGTTGGCCGTGAGGTCGAGTTCTCGAGCCAAGTTGCGCAGCACGCTCTGGAAAAAACTGTCTATGGTCTCCACCCTGAAATAATTGTAGTGGTGCAACAGCAGTTCCATAGCAGTCTTGGCACGCCCCCTGATCTCGGTGTCATTCAGCTCTGGGTTGGTCTCTCGCATTCTCTCCATATAGTCTTCCGAGTCCGTGAGACTATGTGCAATGCCATAGAGTTGGCTCAGTATGCGCGTCTTCATCTCCTCGGTCGCCTTGTTGGTGAAGGTGACGGCCAGGATATATCTATAGTTTTGCGGGTCTTTAATCAGCAGACGAATGTATTCTACGGCCAGCGTAAATGTTTTTCCGCTTCCAGCGCTGGCCTTATAGATGGTCAAGGGAGTGTTAGGGGTAGATATCATCACAGATTTTCGGTTTGAGGATGGTAGTTTGCCATGGAAATTGTGCTTCGGGAGTGGCATGGCAGAAAACAGGGATTGTGCCAATCATCCTGTTTTTGGCACAATCCCTATGAGAAGTGGCTCTGGCTTACACCAGATATTGCGACGAGATACTCTCGTTGTTTACTACGCGTTTGATGGTCTCGGCAAACATGTCGGCCACGCTCAGCTGCTTCACCTTCGAGCAACGCTGGGTGTAGGGGATGGAGTCGGTGAAGACAATCTCTTCAAGGGCCGAGTTTTGCACACGGTCGCTGGCAGGACCACTCATCACACAGTGTGAGGCACAGGCCCTCACGCTCAATGCTCCAGCCTCGAGCATGATGTCGGCAGCCTTGGTAATGGTGCCAGCCGTATCTACCATGTCGTCGACAATCACCACATTCTTGCCCTTCACGTCACCGATGATTTGCATGCTCTCCACCACGTTGGCACGGGCACGAGTCTTGTTGCAAAGTACCAACGGACACCCCAGATATTTCGCGTAGGTGTTGGCACGCTTCGAGCCGCCCACATCGGGAGAGGCAATCACCAGGTCTTTGAGGTGCAGGCCCTGGAGGTAGGGCAGAATAACGCCCGAAGCATAGAGGTGGTCTACAGGAACATTGAAGAAACCTTGGATCTGGTCAGCATGAAGGTCCATGGTGATCAGTCGGTCGATACCCGACACGCTCAGCAGGTCGGCCACCAGCTTGGCACCAATGCTTACCCTAGGCTTGTCTTTGCGGTCTTGTCGTGCCCAACCGAAGTAGGGGATGACGGCAATCACCTGACGGGCCGAGGCACGCTTGGCAGCATCAATCATTAACAAGAGTTCCATGAGATTGTCAGAGTTGGGGAAAGTGCTCTGCACCAGGAATACGTCTCGGCCGCGGATAGACTCCTCGTAGGAGACGGTAAACTCGCCATCAGAGAATCTGGTGATCACCAGATTTCCCAACGGACAATCCAAACTAGCGCAGATCCGCTCTGCAAGGTATCTCGTTTTTGTACCCGAGAAAACTAAAAAAGAGCTTTTTTCACTCATTTTGTTAGTGTTATTTATTGAATAAAGTGTTATATCCTTTCCTTGTTTCGTTTAGTCAACGGCTCGTTTCAGCCTGACGAAGTATGCAATCAAATCTTTAAAGTCCAGTTGGTTGTGAATGTCGAAATGCCTCCATAGGTCACCGCAGATCACCACACCCCCGAACCCCAAGTCTTTGGCCATCCTGATGTTGTCGATGCCCATGCCTCCCAAGGCATAGACATGACGGTCGATCAGACCTTCGTGTGAGGCGTTCTCTAGCTGAGAGAGTGTGAAGTTGCTCTTCTCATCTTTGAACTCCTTACAGTCGAAGATATTCTTTAGAAAGATGTATTTTGATTTCTTCTTCAACAACTTAAGCTGCGTGATGTCGTTGCACGTGCGACTCACGTTGCCTTTGTAGCCACTGGGTACCTCTGCCAACGGGTCGTCGATGTGTATTCCTCCCAAATGGTACTCGTTTTTAAGATAATAATGGTCGTGGACGGTGATGCGCTTATAATGGTCGTCGGGAATGAGCGAGAGGAGCCGCTCTGAATAAAGCGGTGAAGTACCTGGCTTGTATAGGTGCAGGTTGTCCATCCCCTCGTCAAAAAGCGCTGTGAGTATTTTGTCTTCCTCCACAAAGAATGTGGACTTAGTCATGATAACCAGTTTCATCGTCGACATCAGTTTTCGCGTGCAAATGTATGAAAAATCCTCCGAATGGGCAACAGTATCATGAAATAAAACCTTAAAGCCTGTTATTTTTTGATTTCAGTCGGTTTTGTGGCACCAACGGTAGTAGTGAGCAAAGCCTTGTCACCCCATGTCTTCTGCTTGTTTCAACAATTGCTTGACGTAATCGCGTCCCCAGTCAGACAGATGGTATTTTTCTCCATCGTAGAGCAGGATATCAATGTCTATCGGCACCAGACCTGCTTGCCGCGCCTCCTCCGTCCGGCCCATCCCACGTTCTAGTGCCTTCGTCATTCGCAGCACATCGTCATAGGCCATGACCGACCATCCGATGGCCATGCAGTTGAGATATTGCGGCGAGACGGTGTTGACAGGGTCGGTCCACAGGCTTGGGGTGAACGCAATATCCTCAACGGTCTTCCGCAACAAGTTTTGGGCTTCCTGCATGTTGCGTTGCTGCTCAACATTGGTGCCCAAACACAGGATCAACTTCTTTTTCCGATTCACACGACAAAAATACAAAAACAAATCGAAATAAGAAGGAATCGAAGGAAAAAAGAGCATCCTCGCAAGACTTTTGTAGGGCTAGCCTTGGAAAAATGTTAGCGGGTCGATAGGCATTCTCACAAGAAATTCGTAATTTTGTCTTCGCATCCACCCTCAAGTGGTGTTTCAAACAAATAACTCATGGACATCGTCTGGAAAAGAATATGTAAAGGCATCCTGCTGGCTATGCTCCTGTTGGGTGTTGCCGTCATTTCCTCCTGTCACGAGGACGAGGAGCAGCAGCTGACCGAGCTTGTCGACTCGTTTAGCATAAGCTATTTCAACTGGCGCTTCCAGCAGGCTGTGCCCTATTGTACCGACGACTCCAAACCATGGCTTCGCTATGCGGCGGCACAGGTTCATCAAGCTGATATTGATATTTTGAAGGCGATGGACCAAGGGGCAGAAGTGGAACGTGGTAATATAGCTTATAAAGACTCGGGCGACACTGCCACGGTGGAGGTTGCTGTCAGGAATTTCCTGCAGATGGATACCATTGGCAATGCTGGCCAGCTGGTGGACGAGGCTCGCTTCCTTGTGCCGCTGGTGCGTCAGGAGGGTCAATGGAAAGTCAGGCTCTCGGGTGTGCTTCGTCCGCAATGAGCTGGAGATAATACCCGAGTTTGTAGAGTTTGAAGCGCAACAACGAAGGCTGTGCAGACTGAAGGTTGCTGCGCCAGCGTTTTCGCCATTGTCTGAAAACGAACAAGACCAGCGATGTGAGTCGCAGTCGGCGCAGCTTTTCTACATGATATAATAAGGTGGAATAGCCTTGCAGTTCCTCTCTAAACCGGCAAAGGGTGCGCAGGCCTTCCTCGGTCTTTGCCATAAACTGTGCATTGGTCTCGAATTGTGAGAAGCCCAGCGGTGCGTCGATGTGCAACACCTTGATGCCGTGGTGCTCAAGCTCCTTCCCCAAAAACACGTCTTCATAGCCATACGCCCGAAACCTCGTGTCCAGCGGATGGGCGGCAAACACTTCTGCACGTATCATACAGTTGGACACCTTGAAGTCGTGGTATGGATTGGCATTGCGGCTCGACAATCTCTGTTGGCAGGCTGCGGCTTTCTCGTAAGCATACCGCAGGTTGCCCTTGGGGCCTTCCATCACCTTGTAGCCCCCACATACCACGTCGGCCTGCTTCATGGCCTCGATATATTTCTCGAGAAAGTGGTCATCAATCATGGTGAGGTCGGCATCTAGCAGTAGCAGCCACTCGCCCTGGGCCTGTTGTGCCAGGAAGTTGCGGATGGCGGCCCGGCCTTCGTTCACCTCTTTGAAGACATAGCGGCAATGGGGCAGGGCATTGATAGACCTGTTGGCGTCAACTACCGCCTGGTTGGTCGACACATCATCCCCCACGATAATCTCCCAGTCTATTGCGTTGAGACTGGAGGCTTGGTGCACCAGGTTTTCAACCAGTGTGGTGCAGTCGTCATTAAAGGTGGGGATGAGTATCGATAGCATTATAACTTCTCTTTCAGATATTTACCTGTGATACTCTCCTTGCAGTTGGCAATGGTCTCCGGCGTTCCGGCACATACAAGGTTGCCCCCTCGGTTTCCACCGTCAGGTCCGAGGTCTATCACCCAGTCGGCCGTCTTGATGACATCCATGTTGTGTTCCACGATCAGCACCGTGTGACCGCGCTCGATGAGGGCATCAAACGATTTCAGCAGTTGGGTGATGTCATGAAAATGCAGGCCTGTGGTGGGCTCGTCGAAGATAAACAGGGTGGGCTCCTGGCGCTCCTGACCGATGAAATAAGCCAGCTTCACACGTTGGTTCTCGCCACCCGAGAGTGTCGACGAGCTCTGTCCCAGCTTGATGTATCCCAGTCCCACGTCCTGCAGCGGGCGCAGACGGTCAACGATGGCTTTTTGCTTATGCTGGCCGAAAAATTCGGTGGCCTCGGCCACTGTCATGTTGAGTACATCATTGATGTTCTTTCCCTCGAAGCGCACGTCGAGGATGTCTTGCTTGAAACGCTGTCCGTGGCAGGCCTCACACTCCAGCGTCAGGTCGGCCATAAACTGCATCTCCACCGTGATGACACCTGCTCCCTTGCACTCCTCGCAGCGTCCGCCCTCGGCATTGAACGAGAAATACTGTGCCGTGAAGCCCAGTTGCTTGGCCAGTGGCTGCTCGGCATAGAGCTGGCGAATGGCATCATAGGCCTTGAGGTAGGTGGCAGGATTGGAGCGCGTGCTCTTGCCGATAGGGTTTTGGTCTACCATCTCGATGTGCTTCACCTGTGTCCAGCCGCCTTCTAAGGCGAGGTATTCGCCCGGAGCGTCGGCCACTTCGTCGAGGTGACGCTTGATGGCGGGGTAGAGGATGCCCTTGACCAGACTCGACTTTCCAGAGCCCGACACACCCGTCACCACGGTCATCACATGGAGCGGGAAGTTGACGTCGATGCCCCTGAGGTTGTTCATCCGGCAGCCCTTCAGCGTGATGGCCTCTTTCCAGGGGCGCCGTGAGGAGGGCACGGCAATCTGTTCGTCGCCAGTGAGATACCTGATGGTATAGCTCTCAGGGTATTGCAGCAGCAGTTGCTGGTATGATGCCGTGTCGCCTTTCTTGATGATCTCGGGCACAGCACCTTCGTACACCACCCTTCCGCCATGCGTGCCGGCATCGGGCCCTATGTCTATGAGCCAGTCGGCCTCACGCATGATGTCTTCGTCGTGCTCCACCACGATGACCGTGTTGCCCAGGGCCTGCAACTCGCGCAGCACGTGCAGCAGTCGGTCGGTATCGCGACTGTGCAGGCCGATGCTCGGCTCGTCGAGAATATACAGACTGCCTACGAGCGACGACCCGAGCGATGTGGTGAGGTTGATGCGTTGGCTCTCACCGCCCGAGAGGGTATTGCTCAGACGGTTGAGGGTAAGGTAGCTCAGTCCCACTTCACAGAGGAAGTTGAGGCGGGCATTGATTTCGGTAAGCAGTCGCTTGCCCACCTCCTGCTCATGGGGGGTTAGCTCCAGGGCCAGAAACCACTCTCTGAGGTTGCCTACGGGCATCTCCACCAGGTCGGTGATGCTCCTTCCGCCAATCTTTACCCAGGTGGCCTCCTTCTTCAGGCGGGTGCCGCGGCAGTCGGGACACACCGTCCTGCCACGGTAACGACTCATCATGACGCGGTATTGTATCTTGTACTGGTTCTCTTTGACCATCTGGAAGAAGGAGTCGATGCATACGCTGTCGGCACGCAACTCTCCGTTCTTCTTGCGGTCAGAAGGCAGGCCGTGCCACAGCATCTCCTTC
Source organism: uncultured Prevotella sp. (assembly GCA_964493905.1). Taxonomy (GTDB): domain Bacteria; phylum Bacteroidota; class Bacteroidia; order Bacteroidales; family Bacteroidaceae; genus Prevotella. The sequence continues at coordinate 1,616 of CAZBQA010000026.1, read as the reverse complement.
TCTTCCTTGCTTAATTCCAGATAGGGCTTGAAGATGGGGAAGTCGTCAGCCTGTGCCCTGCGGCAGAACTCGTCTTGCCACATCTTCATCTTGTCGCCGTGCCAGCATTGCACGCAGCCCTCATACACCGACAGGGTGGAGTTGGGGATGACGAGCTTCTTGTCGATGCCGATTACGCTGCCAAATCCCTCGCAGGTGGGGCAGGCGCCGAGCGGCGAGTTGAAAGAGAACATGTTGTCGTTGGGCTCCTCGAACTTCATGCCGTCGGCCTCAAACCTCGATGAGAACTCATAGCTGATGTTTGAGGGTAGGAACACCAGTCGGCAGGTGCCGTCGCCCTCGTACATGGCTGTCTCGGCAGAGTCTACCAGTCGGCTCACGGCATCTTTGGCACCCGACACGCTCATGCGGTCGATCACCAGATACAGCCGTAGCGCATCCAGCTGCCGGGCATCGGTCAAGGCCAGCAGGGCGTGGTCGTCTGACCCTAGCAGGTCTTCGATGCGCATCACCTCGTCGCCCTTGATCATGCGGGTATAGCCCTCCTGCAGATACATCTCCAGCTGTTGTTCGAGCGTGCGGCTCTCGCCAATGCGCAGGGGAGCCAGCACCATAAACTTGGTGCCATCGGCATATTGTTGCACCTGTCGCACGATGTCCTCGGTGTCGTGCTTCTTCACTTCCTGTCCCGACAAAGGAGAGAAGGTGCGCCCTATGCGGGCATAGAGCAGGCGCAGGTATTCGTAGATCTCGGTGGAGGTGCCCACCGTGGAGCGGGGATTGCGGGCGATGACCTTCTGCTCGATGGCAATGGCAGGAGGAAGGCCTTTGATGAAGTCGCACTCGGGTTTGCTCATGCGACCCAGAAACTGCCGGGCGTAGCTCGACAGGCTTTCCACATAGCGGCGCTGCCCTTCGGCATAGAGAGTGTCGAAGGCCAGCGACGACTTGCCCGAACCCGACACGCCGGCCATCACTATAAACTTGTTGCGGGGTATTTTCAGGCTCACGTCCTTGAGATTGTTTACCCGGGCGCCCTTCACCTCGATATATCTATCTTCCATAGATGAAATGCTATATGGTGGGTTCTATTAATTAGCGTTGTCAGATTCCGAGACAATCTTTGAGGGCAAATGGTCAGTTATGCGGGCATAACGGCTGAGAGGACTGGCAATTTGAGCCGAAGAGAGTCTGAAAAATGGCAAAACGTAACCCATGATTTAATGATTTGGTGTAGGTGGTAATTAATAAAACCCACCATCTGATAATAGCTACAAAATTACGAATAATTATCGGAAAAGCATGTGCCTGCCCATGAAAAGTGTTGCTCGATTTGTCTGCAACCGTATCTGACAATGAAAAATGCTCCAAGAGACAGGCATCTTGCTGAAGGTTGCCAGCTCTTGAAGCATCGTCCAGTTTTTGCTGATTTTTATGTTTTTTTTGTAGCTTGCTTCGACGGCGCCACTAGCCCAGATACTTGATGAGCAGCTTAGCATAGCCGCTCTCGCGTAGCTTCACGATGCTCTTCTCGCGTATCTGTCTCACGCGTTCGCGGGTAAGCCCCAGCTGGTCGCCAATCTCCTCGAGGCCTTTCTCGTGGCATCCGATGCCAA
>CAZBQA010000025.1:29010-37617 GCA_964493905.1 uncultured Prevotella sp. | reverse complement strand
GTAATTTCTATACTTTTAACGAATGCGGTTGTCTAAAAAAGTGGGAGTATTATAAGTCTCATGGTTTTAGAAAAGAACTTTTCAAAATTAAGAAAAAAAAAAGAATATGACAAAAGAAAAAAAGAATTTTCTAAAAAAAACGCCCTCCCATCTCATCCCCAAAAACCGAAAAGATACGTTGATATTTGGAATTGTCGCTCCCAACACTTATCTTTGCAACATTCAACTCGCGCCCGGCAGCATGGTCAGGAGCCCCTGTCTCTCCGCGAAAATACACAAAACCATAGTCGTGCCCGAACAGCCCATATCCCAGCAGCGACACCGTAACATGGCGGCCATCCACAGCAAGGACACCAAGCCCGAGCTGGTGGTGCGGCGCTACCTGTGGAGACACGGGTTCCGCTATCGGCTGAACCATCCGCGGCTGCCGGGCCGTCCCGACGTGGTGCTGCGCAAATACCGCACGTGCATCTTCGTCAACGGCTGTTTCTGGCACGGGCACCATATCACGGCCTCGGCCGGAAAGGTGCCCCGCAGCTCGTCGTGCTGCAAGATTCCCAAGACGCGCACCGACTTCTGGGTGAGCAAAATCGTGCGCAACCAGGCACGCGACCGTGACGTGCAACACAAGCTGGCCGCCATGGGCTGGCACTCCATCACGGTATGGGAGTGCGAGTTGCAGCCTCACCGCCGCAAGCAGACGCTGGCCTCGCTGGCCTTCACGCTGAACAGCATCTTCCTGCGAGACCATTCCATACGTCCGTACACCCTTCCTGAGGAGCAGTCTGCATGGGCTGCCGACAACACTATTGACGGGTACCGTGATGAGTAGCCGTACCCGTCAAGGGCATCTTGTTTTTCCAGGCAGAGCCTGGACTGCACGGGCAACAGCATTTCGGGGACAGCCGCCTAATAGCAACGAACAACTGTAACGGCACTTGTCATGCAGCCAGAAAGCCGTCTCGGCAGGATCCCACGAGACTTGCGCCGGTGTGGTTCGGACCGAACCAGCGCATGCTTCGGGCCGAATCATCGGGTACTTCGGACCGAACCACGTTATGCTTCGGCCCGAACCAGCACACCGACACGCTGACTACATTGCTGCTTTCTTGACGACAGGAAGCACGGGGAAAGCTATTTGGGGCTTGTAAGGATAGCTTTTGAACGTTTTTTCGTATATTTGCAACGATAAAACCGTATGATCATGAAACACCTGCTATATCTGCTGGCCCTGCCACTGCTCTTTTCGTGCTCGACAAACGATGAGACCGGAAGGCTGAAGCAGACCGATGTCTTGCTCGACACCCGGCCCGACAGTGCGCTGACGATCCTTGACCAGCTGCAACATGTGGGACAGATGAGCGAGGAGGGCGTGATGCACTATGCCTGGAACCATGCCAGGGCGCACCAGAAGATGGGGATGTCGCTGGAGGAAGACACTCTCGTGCCTAACGCCGTGGACTACTACCGCACCCGGAAAGACACCACAAAGCTGCTTGATGGTTATCTGCTGAAAGCCTCGTACCTGCGCTGGACAGGACGCGAGCCGGAGGCCCTGCAGGAGCTGGAGGCCGGCATCGGTGAGGCCCGGCGCATGAGAGACGACGCCCGACTGCTCGCGCTGACGGGCCAGAAAATCGGTCTGCTCTACCGCATGGGCAACTATGCCGCCACGGCCACGACGGCGCGTGCCCTGCTCGACGGTCCTGCTCACCTGGACAACAATGCCAGGGGCGAGGTGCTCTACACGCTGGCTATCGCCCTCTCGCTGCTCAACGACGCGCAGGCCGACCGCTATTTCAACGAGAGCATCGGTCTGGCCATGGCCGACCAGCAGAAGGCGGTGGCGGCCGAACGCATGCGCAACTATGCCGATGCCCTCGCCGAGCGGGGCGATTATGTCCGCGCCAACCAATGGCTCAGGCGTTTCCAGCAACTCAGGCCCGAACGGGCCAACCTCTCTGTCATCCAGCTTGCGATGGCCAAAAACTATGTCAACCTGCACCGCCTCGACTCTGCCCTGCAATGTCTCGACAGGGCCGATGCCAGCGAACGCAGCCTTGAAGCCACCCGGCACGGCGACCTCACCCGCAAGGCCGGCATCGAGCAGCTGCGAGGCATCATCCACTTCAGTCAGGGCAAGCCCGTCTCGTTTCTGTCCTTCGGCCGCTATTGCGACTCGGTCACCACGGCCATGGCCGACAAGGAGAACACCTCCATGCGGCGGCTGGAAATACGCAACAAGCTGCAGACGGCCAACTACGAGTTGCACCGTTCGCGACTCTACATGGCACTGGCCATCGTCATCCTGGTGTTCATGCTGTTGGGCGGAGGCCTTCTCGCCGTCTGGCTCTACCGCCGACGCTACCAGCGGCTGGCAGAGGCCGAGGAGCGTATCGACACACTCACCGAGATGCTCCGCCATACGCAGACCACGGCGGTAGACAAACAGGAGGATGCCGACTACTTCAGGAAGGTGCTGCTGCAACAGCTGGGCATCATCCGACTGGTGGCCGGCACGCCCACCAACCAGAACCAGGCGCTGCTCAAGCGCATATCGGCCATCGGCGGAGGCGAGATCCCCACCAACGACCTGCTGATATGGGCAGACCTCTATCCGCTCATCGACCGTCTGTACAATCATTTCCACGCTCGGCTGATGACAAGGTACGGCGACCGGCTCACAGACAAGGAAGTGCAGATCTGCTGCCTGCTCTGTGCGGATTTCTCTACCAAGGAGATCGGGGTGGTGACCCAGCAAACCAGCGCCACCATCTATGTTCGCAAGACGTCCATCCGCAAGAAGATCGGGGCGGCCGAAGGCGAAGATATCGTGGCGCACGTCAATGCCGTTTAGCAGCCGTTAAGACTCTGCAGGGGGCAGATTTAGATTTAAGAGAAGCGTAACCGTTGATTATCTGACGGTTACACTTCTTGCGTTAAGACTATTTATTCGGCCATTAAGTCGTGGTAAGGTGTCGTTTGTGCCTAACTTTGCCATTGGAAAGTGAAACATAAAACGATACTGAAATGAAAAGATTTTTCCTGATTCTGCTGACAGCCACCACCTCGATGGTCGCATCGGCACAGACACCCACCGACTCGACCGTGACCCTCGGCGAGGTAACGGTAAAGGCACGCACCGTGATTCAGAAACTCGACCGCACGCTCTTCGTGCCCACCCGCGAGGCCAGGCGCAGCGCCTACAACCCCTACGACCTGATGTTTGGCATGGCCATGCCTCATGTGCTGGTAGACCCGCTATCCAAGACGGTGTCGGCCAACGGCGGCGAAGTGCAGCTGCGCATCAACGGCATCAAGGCCTCGCAGACCGAGGTGGCGGCACTGCTGCCCAAAGACATCGTACGCATCGAACTGATCGAGAATCCCGGCAAGCGGTATGGCGATGAGAGCCTCGGTGCTGTGGTCGACATCATCGTGCGCAACCGGGAGGCCGGAGGATTAATGAACGCGCAGACCACCAACTCGCCCATCGTGCCCTTCGGCGAGAACACGCTCACCGCCAAATACAACCGGGGACACGCACAGTGGGGTGTAAGCTACGCCATGAACTACCGCGACATCAGCCACGCACATACCGACAGGACCGAGGACTTCCATCTCACCACGACCGACATCCACCGCACGCAGACGGGCATCGACGACCGGCTGACGTGGAACGACCATGCCGTAGACCTCTCCTTCAACTATATGCTGCCCGAGCGCTATACCTTCAATGCCGTGTTGCGCAACTATTACAAGAGCGCACCGCACCAAGGCAGCAAAAGCATGATCGACCAGCAACTCTATGCGCAGACCCGGCTCAGCCAAAGCACGCTCTCGCCCTCGCTCGACCTCTATTTCCAGCGCATCCTGCCACGGCAGCAGACCCTCACGCTCAACCTCACGGGTACCTTGATCAGCTCTGAGCGCGACAGACATTACACCGAGACACTAACCTCGGGCCGCAGCCTGGCCGACATCGTGACCAACGTCGACGGCCACAAGCGAAGCATCATTGCCGAGGCCATCTACGACAAGCAGTTCAAGCAGGTGGCCTTTAGCGCCGGACTGCGCCACTACCAGATGCACGACCGCAACAAATACACGGGCTCGAGTCCGGTCACCTCGGAGATGAACCAGTCGCGCTCGTCGTTCTTCACCGAGCTGCAAGGCAAATGGAAGACATGGAGCTATGGCATCAGCGCCGGTGCCACCCGGTCGTGGTTTCACGAAAATGACAAGAGCCACACCTACGTCACCTTCACACCTACGCTGCGCCTGGCCGTAGTGCCCCATAAGGACGGCTATCTGAACTACCGTTTCTCCACCGACCCGCAGATACCCTCGCTGTCGGGCCTGACCGACGTAGAGCAGGCCGTCGACACCGTACAGCTTGTGCGCGGCAATCCCGCACTCAAGACCTACAACGTCTATAACCACACGCTCAACTATTCGTACCGCTTCGGCAAATGGATGGCCATGCTCACCACCACATACGCCTATCACCACCGACCCATCATGGAGGATGTGCGGGTGGAGGGCGACCATCTGGTCATCACGCAAGACAACCAGCGTTCGTACCAGGTGTTGAACATCACACCGATGCTGTCGGTCAGTGGTGTGAGCCTGTTCGGAATGAAGAACCTGCTGACGGTGAGCCTCGAGTGTGGCTTCACCCGCTATTGGAGCAAAGGCAACACCTACAGCCATACGTTCAACAACTTCTATTACAATGCCACCTTCATGCTCAGCCACAAGGAGTTCGCGCTGATGGGGCAGGCACGCAAGAATCGCGACTATCTCATGGGCGAGACCATCTTCAAGGGCGAGAACATGACCGTCTTGATGGCCGTGTGGAACCACAAACGACTGCAGCTGGGGGCCGGCATCCTCTTCCCCTTTGTCAACAACTACCGCGCCGGACAAGAACGCCTGACGGAGGTGGCACCCTATCGGTCGTGGACGTATGTGAAGGAGTCGGGCAACCTATTCCTGTTGCGCATGAATTATCACTTCGAGTTTGGCAAAAGCTATCAGACCAAAGACCGGCGCACCCACAACCAAGATACCGAAGACGGATTGTTGACCATGTGACGACCTGGGCCGACACAAACGCAATAACGCCCCATTTCATCGATGAAATGGGGCGTTATTGCAGATTATACAGCCTTCTTCATGAATGAGAGAAAAGCCTTTAGGACATCAAGGGGATGCTTTGATGCGATCTAAACTGGCAGTTTTATGCGGCTAAACCGGTGGTTTTAGACGATAAAATGGGCGGTTTTGTGTGATGATACGGATGGTTTTGCGCGGTCAGACGGTCCATTCTGCATGATAGGACGAGCGCACCAATGGGCCACTCTCCACGTGTCGGAATCCCTTTTGCAGGGCGATGCGCTTGAGGTGGGCGAAGGCTTCGGGCGTGACATAGCGGGCCACGGGCAGGTGGTCGGGCGTGGGCTGGAGATACTGGCCTATGGTGAGCCGACGGCAACCCGTGGCCAGGATGTCGTCCATCAGTTCCATGATTTCCTCATCGGTCTCGCCCAGTCCCACCATGAAGCCTGTCTTGGCCTCGTAGCCGGCACGGGTCACGGTCTGCAGCACACTGAGGCTGCGGTCGTAGCGGGCCACACTGCGCACCGAAGGGGTCAGTCGGCGCACGGTCTCCATGTTGTGCCCCACCACATGGGGCTGGGTGGCAAGCACCTCACGGATAAGCTCCTCGCGACCCATGAAATCGGGGATGAGCAGTTCGATGCGGGTGTCGGGGCAAAGCGCCTTGACCGCCCTGACGGTATGCACCCAGTGGCCGGCCCCCAGGTCGGGCAGGTCGTCGCGGTCGACCGATGTGAGGACGGCATAGCGCAGTCCCAGCGCCTTCACCGTCTCGGCCACGCGCCTCGGCTCATCGGGGTCGAGGCCCGCGGGGCGACCGGTGCGGGTGTTGCAGAACCGGCACCGGCGGGTGCAGATGTCGCCGCCGATCATCAGCGTCGCGGTGCGTGCCGCCCAGCACTCCGCCCTGTTGGGACAGAGCCCCGAGGTGCAGATGGTGTTGAGGTGGTTACGGGTGAGAATATCGGCGGTTTCACCGGTCTTTCGACGGCTGGTCAGGTCTATCTTCAGCCAGTCGGGCTTCATCACATGGGGGCGGCGACCGAAGAGCAGTCGGAGGAACGGGCGAGGCTCCAGTCCGCGGATGATCTGGCCGAGGGGGACGTCTTGCAGTCGCTCTTCCACGGCCTCACGGGTGAAGGGCGTGCCACGCAGCGGTGCCAGCAGGTCGTGGTCGAGGTCGCCAAGGAGGAAGTAGTCGCCCACGAGGTTGATGTTGACGATGGTGTTGTTCTTCAGTTCCAGGTGTGCCTCCAGGTTGCCCACGTTGGCGATGTGCAGCTTACGCTCCTCGGTGTACTTGGGGTTCCTGCCATACACAAACGCGTCGGAGGCCAGTTCCTGCTTCTTGTCGGCGATGCCCTGCAGGTCGGTGGCGGTAAGCTGCAGCACGTCGTCGCCACACATGAAACGGCGGGTGTAGTCGGTGAAGGCATCTATCGAGAGGTTGATGAGCGGCGAGATGTTGTTCACCCGCTGGCTCACCGATGCCACACCCTTGCTCTGCAACTTCTCTCGCGAGGGCGTGAGCGCCTGCGACAGATGGTCGAGGTGTGAGTCGAACAGCAGACTGTTGTGCAGCACGCAGCGGTCTCGCATGCCATAGAACGCACTGCCCGCCACCTTACGGCCATCGACGAGGATGTCGTTGCGGCCGGAGAGCACCGCGTCAATGCCCAGGCTGCGCAGCAGGTCGGCCACACGCTGCATATACTGCGTGAAGGCGTCATTGATGTTCTCGGCCGATGAAATGTACGAAAACTGAAGGCAGCCCAGGTCAGAGTAGATACATCCGCCGCCGCTCTTGCGCCTGAAGATATCCACGCCATGGGCATGACAATAGTCGATGTTGACCTCGTTGTCGATGAGCTGGTTGCGCCCGAGCATCACCGTGGGCTTCACGCGCCACACCATAAAGTAGTCGTCATCGGTATAGTGGCGGGCCACATATTCCTCAACGGCAAAATAGAACGGCAGCTGACGGATGGTCTCAGGATGGGGAACAAGAATGTATTTCATCATAGATAGAATCTGATTTTATCCGACAAATATACAAAGATATCTGTTGACGGTCAACGAAAAAGTAGGTTTTTTGTCGCCGCACGGCAAAATTGCAGGTAAATGGCAGTTCCACCGGCAGTCTCTATATACTATATAGGTGAACTGCCAACCGGGCTGCATCGGCCCCATTGCGCAGCCGTGCCGGCAGACTGGCTGGCCATCCACCCACCAGGTTAAGACCGAAAGGGGGTGGGCGTGGGGAGGTTTTATAGAGGGGCGAGGCTCTTTTTTCTCTTTTTTGTCTTGTAGCATTGGTGTTTTTATTACCTTTGCATGCAATATGGTGCTCAATTATATTTGGATTGCATTTTTCGTTATCGCCTTCATTTTTGCAGCGATACAACTGGCCATGGGAGACCCGACGGTGTTCCAGAAAATCGTCGACTCAACATTCGACTCCTCGAAGAACGCCTTCGAGATCTCGCTGGGCCTGACGGGCGTGCTGGCCCTCTGGCTGGGCATCATGAAGATTGGCGAACGTGCCGGTGCGGTGAACGTGCTGGCCCGGATGCTCAGTCCGTTCTTCACCAAGCTCTTTCCCGACCTACCCAAGAACCATCCGGTGATGGGCAGCATCTTCATGAACATCGCCTCCAACATGCTGGGCCTCGACAATGCCGCCACCCCCACCGGTCTGAAGGCCATGCAGGGCATGCAAGAGCTCAACACCCGCAAAGACACCGCCACCAACCCGATGATCATGTTCCTGGTGCTCAACACCTCAGGACTGACCATCATCCCCACCACCATCCTCGCCTTCCGCGCCTCTTACGGTGCCGCCCAGCCCACCGATGTCTTCATCCCCATCCTGCTGGCCACCACCGTGGCCACACTGGCAGGTATCATCATCACCGCCGCCTGGCAGCGCATCAACCTCTTCCAGCCCATGCTGCTGGGTGTGATGGCCGCCCTGGTGGGTGGCGTGGCACTGATCATCTGGGGCTTCGGGCAGATGGACAAGGACACCATGGGCACCGTCACCTCGCTGGCCGGCAACCTCATCCTGCTGGGCATCATCCTGGCCTTCATCCTGGCCGGACTGTTCAAGAAGGTGAACGTCTACGATGCGTTCATCGACGGGGCCAAGGAGGGGTTCACCACAGCCGTGAAGATCATTCCCTATCTGGTGGCTATCCTGGTGGCTATCGGCGTTTTCAGGGCCTCGGGAGCCATGGACATGCTCATCGACGGCATCGCCTGGTGTGTGGCCCAGTGCGGGGTCAACACCGACTTCGTGGGCGCCCTGCCCACAGCCTTCATGAAACCGCTCAGCGGCAGCGGTGCCCGCGGACTGATGCTCGAGGCCATGAAGAACTACGGCGCCGACTCGTTCGTAGGCCGACTGAGCTGCATCTTCCAGGGATCCACCGACACCACGTTCTATATCTTGGCGGTATATTTCGGAAGTGTCAACATCAAATACAC
>CAZBQA010000025.1:18625-28910 GCA_964493905.1 uncultured Prevotella sp. | reverse complement strand
ACACCACGTTCTATATCTTGGCGGTATATTTCGGAAGTGTCAACATCAAATACACACGTCATGCCGTGGCCTGTGGCCTGCTGGCCGACCTGGCCGGTGTCATCGCCGCCGTCTTCATCGCCTACCTGTTCTTCGCCTGACGTCACCTCTTTATGGATGAGAACCGCAAGAAAATAGACAGCTACCGCACGCTCATAGCCTACCAGAAGAGTGCCTGCGTGTTCGACATCACGGTGTATTTTGTCAATCGGTTCATGGACCGTGCGCACGACCGCACCGTCGACCAGATGCAGCAGGCGGCACGGTCGGGCAAGGCCAACATCGTAGAGGGCTACAGCGATGCCGAGGGATCTACCGAATCGGAACACAAGCTCACGGTCATCGCCAAGGGCAGTCTTGAGGAACTCAAGGAAGACTATCTCGACTACCTGCGCACACACGAGCTGGAGCTATGGGGACCGAAGCACGAGAAGTATATCATCTGCCAGCAGTATTTCCGCCGAAACAACGATCCGGCATGGTACATGCGGCAGGTGAAAGACCGCAACGCCGAGGAGATCTGCAACATGGCCCTCATCGTCATCTACCAGGCCCTGGCCCTCATCCGCGGCCTCATCGACTATCAAGACCGTAAGTTTCTGGAGGAAGGCGGCATCAAGGAGCAACGCTACCGGGCACGCAGCGAATACCGGGAAAGGTACCAAGGGTATAGAAGTGGAGGCTATGGGCAGAATAGCAGAGCTGATGGTAGGTGTGGTAGGTGTGGTAGGGATAGTAGGGATTGTAGGTGCGGTAGCAACCCACCAAACCCACCTACCACACCTACCCCACCTACCCCACCTACCCCACCTACCACCCCCACCCCTCCCTCAAAAAAATCATGAGCAATGGCAAATCTAAAATCACTCGTTAAAGACACCGCCATCTATGGCATCAGCAGTATTGCCGGGCGGTTTGTCAACTATCTTCTCGTACCCATCCAGACGGCAGCATGGGCTGCCTCGGGTGGGCAATACGGCGTGGTGACCAACGTCTATGCCTATACGGCACTGCTGCTGGTCATCCTCACCTATGGCATGGAGACCACCTTCTTCCGCTATGCCAACAAGACCGATGAAGACCCGCAGACGGTCTACACCACCACGCTCATTGCCGTGGCCTCGACGTCGCTGCTCTTCATCCTGCTGGTGCTGGGCTTCCTGGGACCCCTCTCGGCGTTCATGGGCTATGCCGACCATCCCGACTGGGTGGCCGTGATGTTCATCTGCGTGGCCATCGACGCCTTCAAGTGCATCCCCTTCGCCTACCTGCGGTATAAGAAGCGGCCCATCAAGTTTGCCACCATCCAGCTGGCCAACATCTTCCTCAACGTGCTGCTCAACATCGTCTACCTCTTTGTGCTGCCGTCGCTGCGCCTCAACCCCTTCGGCCTCTACGACGAGCACTTCACGCTCGACGTGGGCATGGTGTTCTACATCAACCTTGCCTGCACGGCCCTGGTGACGCTGATGTTCTGGCGCGAGCTCACCGGTCTGCGCTACCGCTTCGACCTTAGTCTCATGCGCCGCATGCTGCGCTATTCCTGGCCGCTGCTCATCCTGGGCATCGCCGGCATCCTCAACCAGACCTTCGACAAGATTGCCTTCCCCTTCCTCTACCACGGTGCCGATGCCAAGGCCGAGCTCAGCGTCTATGGTGCCACGGTGAAGATTGCCATGATCATGGCCATGATCACGCAGGCCTTCCGCTATGCCTACGAGCCCTTTGTCTTCGGCAAGGCCAAAGACAAGGACAACCGCGAGACCTACGCCAAGGCCATGAAGTTCTTCGTGGTGTTCACCCTGCTGGCCTTCCTCGTGGTGGTGGGCTATATGGACATCCTGCGCTACGTCATCCGCAACCACGACTACTGGAACGGCCTGCGCGTGGTGCCCATCGTCATGGCCTCCGAGATCATGATGGGTGTCTACTTCAACCTCTCGTTCTGGTATAAGCTCATCGACCGCACCATCTGGGGCGCCTACTTCAGCGGCATCGGCTGCGCGGTGCTCATCGTCATCAATGTCGTCTTCGTGCCACAATACAGCTATATGGCCTGTGCCTGGGGCGGCTTCGCAGGCTATGGCACGGCCATGCTGCTGAGCTACTTCGTGGGCCAGAAATACTATCCCATCAACTACCCCATCAAGCAGATCATGGCCTACGTGCTCCTCGCCCTGGTGCTCACCGCGGGCATGCTCGCCGCCAACAGCTACCTTGCCACACTCCCCGCCCTGGCCGTCAACACGCTGCTGGGCCTGGTGTTCGTGGCCTACCTGGTGAAGAAGGACTTCCCCCTGAGCTCCCTGCCCGTCATCGGAAAGAAATTCAAAAAACAGTAATCCATCCGGAAAGCATCTTCCGGCAACAGACAACAACCCATAAACATGTATCGTAACATTCGCAAGGCCCTTGCCTTTGCACCCCTGTATCTCGCCACCCTGCTTCCCATGCAGTCTGTCCGTGCCGATGAAGGCATGTGGACCCTCTTCGACCTGCCCTCAGCTATCTACGACCAGATGCAGCGCGAAGGTTTCCAGCTGCCTTACAACGACCTCTACTACGGCCCGCAGGCCGTGAAAAACGCCGTGGTGAACTTCTCGGGCTATTGCTCGGGCGTGGTGGTGAGCCCCGACGGACTGGTATTCACCAACCACCACTGCGGCTTCGAGAGCATCCGCTCCCACTCCACCGTCGACCACGACTATATGCTCAACGGCTTCTACGCCAAGAGCTACGAGGAGGAGCTGCCCAACGAAGATATGTTCGTATCGTTCATGATCGACCAGCAAGACATCACCCCACGCCTCCAACAGCTCGGCCTCGACACCCTGAGCGACAGCCGGAAGGCCGTGCTCATCGACTCGCTGCAGAACGCCATGACCGACTCCATCCACAAAACCGACTCGCTGATGCACGTCGACATCGACGCCTTCTACGAGGGCAACCGCTACTACGCCACCACCTACCAGGACTTCCCCGACCTGCGCCTGGTGTTCACCGTGCCCAAGAGCATGGGCAAGTTTGGCGGCGAGACCGACAACTGGATGTGGCCGCGACAGACCTGCGACTTCTCGGTGTTCCGCATCTATGCCAACCCCAAGACCAACGGTCCGGCCGCCTACTCCAAGGACAACGTGCCCTACCACCCCGCCCACTGGGCACCGGTGTCGATGCAGGGCTACCGCGAGGGCGACTTCGCCATGACGCTGGGCTATCCCGGCTCCACCAGCCGCTACCTCTCAAGCTACGGCATCGAGCTGATGCACATGGAGAACGAGGTCAGGGCACAGGCGCGCGGCGTGAAGCAGGACGTGATGGTGAAACACATGCGTGCCGACGAGGCCGTGCGCATCAAGTACGACAGCAAGTTTGCCAACAGCTCCAACTACTGGAAGAACGCCCTCGGCATGAACAAGTGCATCGACTCCATCGGTCTGGTGAGCCAGAAACGGCAGTATGAGCAGCGCATACAGGCCTTCATCGACTCGACGGGCTATTTCAAGGACAGCCTCGACCTGCCTGCCCTCGGCCGCCTCTATGCACGCGTATCGCAGACCATGCACGACCTCTACTACTTCTCAGAGAGCTTCGTGCGCACCAACGAGTTTACCACACGCGCCATCAACGGCAAGCGCGGCATGGACGTGCAAGGGCCCAAGAAAAAACCCTCGAAGCAGTATATCGTCTTTACCGACGACCAGCAGACCTGGGACGCCGCCCTCGACAAGGAGGTGCTGGCCGTGTCGCTGGCCAACTATGCCCAGCACGTGAGCAACCCCGACAACCTGCCGGCCTTCTACCAGACCATCAAGAACAAGTATAACAACAACTATGCCCGCTTCGTGGATGACATCTGGAACAAGAGCATACTGATGAAGACCGGCCAGCGCATCTACTTCAACAAGAAGAAATTCCGCAAAGACCCGGGCTACCAGATAGGCATGGCCCTGCGCGACATCATGGAGAACAACCGCGACAAGGTGAAGGCGCTCAACGACAGCATCGACCTGCAGGAGAAATACCTCTGCGCCGCCAAGCTGCGCATGGAGGAAGACCTGCCCCACTACAGCGACGCCAACTTCACCATGCGCCTGAGCTACGGGCAGGTGGGCGGCTACGACCTGGGCGGGCAGCCCTCGGGCTACTACACCGTGTCGTCGAGCCTGCTCGACAAGATGAAGCGCGGCGACAACGGTGTCATCGACTACCAGGCCGAGCCGGTGATGCACGAGCTGATGGGCGCAAGCAACTTCGGACCCTACGCCGACAAGGCCACGGGCCAGCTGCATCTCTGCCTGCTCACCAACAACGACATCACGGGCGGCAACAGCGGCTCGCCGCTCTTCGACGGCAAGGGGCGCCTCATCGGTCTGGCCTTCGACGGCAACTGGGACAGCCTCTCCAGCGACATCAACTACGACCACCGGCTGGCCCGTACCATCAGCGTAGACATCCGCTTTGTGCTCTACATGATGGACAAGTGGGGACACGCCGACCGTCTGCTCAAGGAGATCAACCCCATCTATTGACCTTCGGGCAACCACTGCCCGCTACCACCACCGGATGCCTGTAGCATCTACGCCAGAGGGGCTGAGCGCGTGCGCTCAGCCCCTCTGGCGTGGATGGGGTGCCGGGGTCAAGCCCTCCGGTGCCCAGTCATTTCAGGTGCGTCTTGGCATAGCGCATCTGCTGATACTCCGTGTCGTCGCTCGTCCAATGCTCGTTGATGGGCGTGATGAGACTCTCCTTGGGACATTTCAGCAGGTTCCACACCGTATAACTCGTTGTAGGCGGGCACACATCGTCGTTGAAACCCCAGGTCATATACACCGGACAGCGTACGCGGCGCGCAAAGTTGCACACGTCGAGATACTGCATGGTCTGCACCTTCTCGGGTGTGAGCTGGTGGTTCATCTTTGAGAAATGCGGCCAGCCGTCGGCCCTGCCGCCCAGCGATGCCGCCATGTCGCTCAGTGCCGGATGGTTGACGATGGCCAGCGTCACCCTGCTGTCGAGGGCAGCGGTGACGAGCGTGAGGGCACCACCCTGGCTGCCGCCCTGCACCACCACGTTGCGGCCGTCCCACTCGTCGAGCGAGGTGAGATAGTCTACGGCACGTACGCATGACGCATACACATGTTTCATATAAGCATTGTCGCGGTTGTCGAGCCCATTCTCCACATAGCCGTTGTTCTTGCCGTTGAAAGCGGCGCTGATGGCTGCAAACTGCTCGGGCGTGAGCTCGGGATGCAGACCGTGGATCTCTATCTCCAGACGGATGAAGCCGTTGCGGGCGTAGTAGCTGTGGCGCATCGGCTCCTTGATGGTCTTGATGCCCGCACCCGGGGGACACAGCACCACGGGATAGCTGCCCTTGGCCTTCGGCCGCGTGAGATAGCCATAGATGCTATGACCGGCACGGTCGGTCTGCAGGCGGATGAGATAGCAGTCAATCTCGTTGTCGGAGTATTTCTCCACTTTCTCCTGGGTCACCACCAGTGGCTGCCGACGCGCCTCGTCGACGACCGATGACCAGAACCAGTCGAAGTCAGACGGGTCGCGGGTGTAGGGCGTGAGCCGTTCGGGCGAAAAGCCCACCTTCACATGATGGCGATAGGTCGTGCCGTCGACCTTGGCCGTCAACCGGCAGTCGAGGAAGCCCGGCTCGCGCAGGGTACCCATGACGATGGTGCCGCGACCGTCTTTCAGCCGCAGCGTGCCCTGCCGGGTGGCAGGCATGAGCTCGGGGCCGATCTCGTAGCTCACCTCAGCGTCGAGCGGAACGCCATATTTGAGAAACGTCACCTCCACCTTCGCCGTCTCACCCGTCTGGTAGAGCCAGTCGGCATGGTTGGGGATGGTGGTCCACAGCACGTCCGACCGGTAGGGATAGTTCTCGGCCGAGATGCGGAGGTTGCCGCCCCATACGAGCAGCAACAGCAATAAAGTCTTGAGCATGTTCATTTTAAGTAGTGTTTTATCGTTGTGTTTCAAGCGGGTATCGGTCAGGAAGTGTGGCCCGCACCGCTGGCAGGCCTGCCGCCGGTGCGGGCCGGGTGCGGCCTCAGAGCCGTTCCAGCTGATGCCTGATTTCGTCGAGGTCGCGGGCCACGAAGATATAGTCGGTCCAGCGGCCGCGTATGAAGCCGCGTGCCTCGAGGTCGTCGAGCAGGGCGATGGCGGTGTCCCAGAAGCCCTTCATGTTGTAGAGTATCACCTTTTTCGTGTGATAGCCAATGGTGGCCGAGGCTGCCACGGTGAACACCTCGTCGAGGGTACCGATGCCGCCAGGCAGGGCGATGAACACGTCGCTCTGGGCCATGAGCAGGTCCTTGCGGTCGGAGAGGTTGTCGCAGGGGATGTTCACCTCCACGCTTTGCGACACCCTGCCGCCTTTCTCAAGCATCTGGGGCACCACGCCGATGGTGCGGGCGCCAGCCTCGTGGGCGGCCTGCCCCACACACTCCATGAGCCCCTGGTTGCAGCCGCCGAACACCAGCGTATGGCCGGCCTCGCCTATCCACTGCCCCAACTGGGCCGTGAGGGTGAAGAAGTCGGGATCGATGGCGTTGTTGGCCGAACAGAATACAGCTATTTTCATATTGCTTCAAGTGTTATTGTCGTTGTCGTTGGCAGCCTCGCGCTCCATGCGCTTGCGCCTGGACTCCAGCATGATGTTGCGACTGTAGGTGATGAAACCCACCGACTGTCCGAGGATGAGCACAGGGTCGAGACGGAAACAGCCATAGGCCACGATGATGCCCGACCCCACGAGGCTGATGACCCAGAACCCGATGGGCAGGAACGAGGCATGACGGCGGTAGGAGTAGTACCACTGGTAGATAAACCGCACGGTGAAGATGAGCTGCCCGGCCGAGCCGAAGAACAGCAGCCATAGCGGCACCTTCTCGTTGCGGAAGAAGTTCTCGACAAAGACGGCGGCCTCAGAGAGCATCAGCGCCACAGCGGCGGCGGGTAGCGAGAAGAGCAGCGCGCGCAGCGGCAGCGGCAGCCGGTGCCACACGCCCTTGATGTCGAGGTTCCAGATATAGATATAATAGGAGATGAGCTGTCCGAAGATGATGCTGAAATCGTCGCGCAGCCAGCCGTAGGTAAACAGCAGCACACTGCCCACCAGACTGCACACCCAATAGAGGTTGGGCGATACGCTGCGCTTGGCACGCTCTGACAGCACCCACTGGATGATCATACGGGCCGAGAAGAAGCCCTGGGCCACAAAGCCGATGGCATATACCGTCGCGCTGCTCATAGCACGTTATTCTCGGTGATGCTATACTTGATGTAGCGCTGCTTCATCCAGCGGTAGGCGAAGCAGTCGACAAAAGGCCCCTTCAGTCGGTTCCACAGGTGATACTTCGACACACCGGCCGTGCGGGGGAAGTGGCGCACGGGCATCTCCTTGAACTGCGCCCCCTCGAGGGCAAACAGTGCGGGCAGGAATCGGTGCATGCCGTCGAAGAAGGGTATCTGCTTGGCCACCGACGTCCACATGAGCTTGAGCGGACAGCCGGTGTCGGTGGCGGTGTCGCCGGTGAGCTTGCGGCGGAAGCCGTTGGCAATCTTCGACTGCAGGCGCTTGAATCCCGAGTCCTTGCGGTTGGCACGTATGCCCGACACCAGCGCATAGCGGTCGATATGCTGCAACAGCAGGTCGAAGTCGTCGGGGGTGGTCTGCAGGTCGGCGTCGATATACCCCAGATACTTGCTCTGGGCGGTGTCGATGCCGGCCTTCATGGCGGTGCTGAGCCCGTGGTTTTGGTCGGACGACACATACATGAAGTCGGCGTGGCGCGCACAGGCCTCCTTGATCTTCTGCAAGCTGCCGTCGCGCGAGCCGTCGTTGACGAAGAGCACGCAGGTCTTCACCGGTGCCTTGGCCACATACCGGCTGAGCTCCTGCTCCACACGATCCATATTGTCCTCCTCGTTATACACAGGCACGACAATCGTCAGGTCGTAATTCTCAGTCTTATTCATATCGTGTTTATTTTGTTTTTTTCTTGATGATGGTCACCCCGTTAAGGAAGGCCGGGTTGTAATGGCGGTTGGTCTTGGGGTGGCGGTTATCGTCGTAGCGGCCCACAAACACCGTGTCGACGGCGGCCCTCACGGCGGGCGACATATAGGTGGTGGCGGCTTTCTGGCTCACCAGCACCAAGGGCAGATGGCGAGCCACCGAGTCGGCATTGGTGAGGTCGAGGGGTCTGATCTTGCGACCGGCCTCATACACCATTTCGATGCGCAGGTCTTCGGTGGCGGGATGGTAGAACGGCAGGTCGCGCACTGCCTTCACCTCGCGCAGCTGACTGATGCTGTGGCGGTCGGGGTTGGCAAAGACGCGTCCCACGTCGCCCAGCACCGTACACTCGGTGAGCATGAAGAGGCAGCCCACGGCCACCACGAAACGGGTGGGGCGCAGCCCCCTGACGGCCATCACCAGCCATACGTCGATGGCTACAAACAGGGGCAGCAGCACGAGCAGTTTGGTGAGCGTAATCATCTTGAGCACGTAGAGGGCCACAGGCAGGGCCACGGGGATGAGGGCCACGATATAGCCGTTGACCCGGTACACCACCCGGCTCCACCGGTCGCGCCCCTCACAGAAATGGTCGAGCAGGGCTGCCACGCAGAGGGCGCAGGGCGCCATCATGGGCAGCAGGTAGCGCATCTTCTTCTCGGGCATGAGCGACAGCAACACCACGGCCGCCACCATCCATGTCACGGTGAAGAGGTAGGTACGCGCGTCAGTGATGCGCTGCTTCCAGTAGGGCACGAAGAGGGCGGCGAGGGTGAGCACCGTCCACACGCCGGTCTCGGTGAAGAAGCGCCAGTAGTAGTACCATGCCCTGGTGTTGTGGTTGGCCCACGCCCCCGTCTCCTTGGCCATCACGGCATCGATGGCGTCGCGGTGGAAGAGGTAGAGCCAGACGTGCCACCAGCCGCCCACCACCACGGTGATCACCACCATGAGGGCTATGGCATCCCACTTGCCGCGGGTAGCGGCGCGGGGGTCACCGGCCACACCCACGAGGAAGGGCAGCAGCAGGGCATAGAACGACACGGGGCCCTTGCTCAGAAACGACAGGCCCATCAGCACCCCGGCCGCGCTCATCCACCGCCAGCGGTAGCGGCAACAGGCGGTGAGGCCCCGGTAGAGCATATAGATGCCGCCCATCATCAGCGCATGGCAGTAGATATCCCAGGTGGCCGTGCGGCCCATGAGCACAATCTGGTAGCAGGTGAGGAATACCACCGTAGCCATGAGCGCATAGCGCCGCCGCCCCGACAGGTGCAGGGCAAAGAGATACATGAAGAGCGTCCACACGCAGCCCATCACGCCGGCCGCCACGCGCTGGGCCGAGAGGCTGCCCGACCAAGCCCACTCGATGGCCCCGGCCACCCACGTGGGCAACGGCGGCTTCTCCAGACGCAGCTCGCCGTTCATGGTCGGCACGATGACGTGGCCCTCGGTGGCCATCTCATGGGCAGTGACGAGGTTGCGCACCTCCATGATGTCGGTGGGCAGGGCGGCATTGTAGACAAAGAACGACGCCAGGGCCAGCACGATGACAAAGACATAACTCTTAGTTACTGCTTTCATGATCAGGATAATATGTTCAACAACTTGTAATGTGCAAAAGTACGTATTAATTTTGTGGAAATGCTGCAGAACGTGATATGATTTCACGACAAAGCGACAAAACAATGATTTCTGTGGTATTTTCAGCCATTAGTCTATTGTGGCAGGTGAACGAACAGTACCTGTTGACTTATTTTTTGGGGGGAAGCAACGGATGGCACGGAACCTGCACACCCATATCCTCAGCCTCCTTCCCTCGGCGCCTCTGAGTAACCCAGCTAACCGGCGGGGAGAGTGTAGTATGCGAGTGTGTGTGTTTGCACGCAGAGTCGCAGAGTTGTGAGAGTTTATATTGCACACTAAACTCGAAGGCACGCGGAGTGGGCCGACTAGCGGCATAAGGAGTAAACGGAGGCTTATCCCTGTCGAAAGTATGAGTGGGCACTGGCCTACCCCGCACGCAGAGTCGCAGAGTTGTGAGAGTTTATATTGCACACTAAACTCGAAGGCACGAGGAGTGGGCCGACTAGCGGCATAAAGAGTAAACGGAGGCTTATCCCTGTCGAAAGTATGAGTGGGCACTGGATCTACCCCGCACGCAGAGTCGCAGAGTTGTGAGAGTTTATATTGCACACTAAACTC
>CAZBQA010000025.1:18338-18525 GCA_964493905.1 uncultured Prevotella sp. | reverse complement strand
CGGCATAAAGGAGTAAACGGAGGCTTATCCCTGTCGAAAGTATGAGTGGGCACTGAAACCGTCCTCATAGATTGTACAATTTCATTTCCGTTGATGCTTTTCCACGATGCAAAACGAGTGCTTAGGCGATACCTGTAGGCAAGGTACGACGTGCGGTTCGAGTGGTAACGAACGGTGGTTTAGACCG
>CAZBQA010000025.1:0-18238 GCA_964493905.1 uncultured Prevotella sp. | reverse complement strand
AAACAGAACGTGCTTCGAGTGGAAACAGAACGTGCTTCGAGTGGAAACAGAACGTGCTTCGAGTGGAAACAGAACGTACTTCGACTCGAAGCACACGTGCGGAAGAAGAAGATGGGTGTGCCAAAGGGGCAGTAAGGCAATGCCGTAAGGTAGCGGAAAATGGGTCAGAGGTACAGCACGGCCTCGCGCCCGAGGTTGAAGAGCAGGTCGAGAATGGAGAGGTTGGGCTGGAAGCCCCACTTCTGGCCGTAGACCTGGTGGTAAGGACGCGGCGCGAAGTCGGCATCGGGCAGCGGATGCTTGGAACGTATGACCTCGCGGAAGTCGGGGCAGGCCACGGAATCGCCAGTCTCATAATGCTCGGTGAGCTCCAGCGTAGGCTCGATGTCGATGAGTTCGCAGATGGTATGTGTAATGGCCAGGTTGAAGTCGAAGAGAAATTCCCACCGTCGCTCGAAGAAGGGCCGCAGGTCGTCGGCCAGGAACTCGAAGAAGGGGCTCTCGCCATAGGCCGAGAGCAAGGCGTTCCAGTGCTGGTGCCGCCAGTTGCCGTGGTCGCTCAGGCGGATGTCTTTCATGGGGCATTTCAGGCCGTCATATTGCTCGATGGGCAGCGACAGCGTCTGCAGGCCGTTTGTGGTGGCGATGACACAGCGGTTGCGGTAGGTTTGCTTCACGAAGTTGTCGTGTCGCTCGATGAGGCAGCGGTCGTAACGGTAGAGCTTCTGGTACCATTGCACAGGACCGAAATAGGTGGAAGTGAGGAGGCAGGGCATGTGAGAAAGGAACGAAAGAGAGAGAAGATACCAGTGTGGCTACCACAGCCTGTAGGCCTTGCCCACCACACGATGCTTGAACACCAGGGTCTTCTGCGTACCCACGTCGAACAGGTAGAGCTTGCAGTCGGGACACTGGCAACGGTTGCAGCAGGTGACGGGGATGCGATAGCGCACGCCGGCCAGGGTAATGGTGTCGCCGGGCAGGGCCACCACCTGGCCTATGGCCGCCGGCGCGACGTCGAACACCAGCAGGTCGCCCCGTTGGATGGGCGCACGCCACCACTTGTTCACCAACACTTTGTCGCCTCGGCGCAGCACGTGGCCGATGTTGTCTTGTACGGTGTAGGTGGTGAACAGGTAGGCGCGCACGGCAAACACTACGAGTATTGCAACGCCAAGCGCCATTACGAACTTCAGCGTTTGCTTCATGATGATTGATCGTTCACGATGCCTACGGCACCATGAATGTCGCTGTCATAGACCTTTTTAATGATTCTTTGTTGCTGAAGGAAGACCTTTACAGGCCTCCCCCCTCCCCTTTCTGTTGTGAATATATGCTTTGAATCTTGATTTACTAATTTTGAATTACTAATTGTGAATTTTGAATTTTGAATTTTGAATTTTGAATTTTGAATTACTAATTGTGAATTTTGAATTTTGAATTTTGAATTACTTAATATCATCCACCCAGGTGAACAGTCGGCTCCAGCGCACGCCCTTGAATCCCTTGCGGTCGGGGTCGGAGCTCCACCAGATGAAGATAGGCTTGCCCACGATGTGGTCTTCGGGCACAAAGCCCCAGTAGCGCGAGTCGGCCGAGTTGTGGCGGTTGTCACCCATCATCCAGTAGTAGTCCATCTTGAAGGTGTAGCTGTTGGCCAGCTTGCCGTTGATATAGATCTGTCCGTTCTTCATATCGAGGTCGTTGCCCTCGTAGACACGGATGGGGCGTTCGTAGATGGCGAAGTTGTCGGGGGTGAGCTTCACGGTGGCCCCCTTCTTCGGGATCCAGAGCGGACCGTAGTTGTCGCATGTCCAGCCCGTCACGGCATCCTGGGGGTAGAGCCCACCGGTGTTATAGTCGCTGTTGATACGTATGCTCGAGGCGAGCCCCTGTGCCTTGAGCGCCTTGGCGGCAACCTGGGTGAGGGGCATGTATCCGTTTTGGTTCAGGCTTCTGAGGTCTTCCATCGAGATGCCATAGGTCTTGAGAAAGTCGTCGGGCAGGTCGCGGGTGAGCTTCACATAGTAGGTGTACTGCACCTTGTCGGGCTCTTTGTTGGCCTTGCCGTCGAGGTAGACGATGCGGTTCTTGATTTGCAGCGTCTGTCCGGGCAGACCCACGCAGCGCTTGACATAGTTCTCGCGGCGGTCGGTGGGACGGTAGTCGATGCTCCCAAACTCGTTGGGGTTGTTGAGCACAAAGTTGCGGCCCAGGCCGTAGATGAGCTTATAATAGTCGTACTGCTCCTGCTTGTTGAGCGTGACGGGGTTCACGGGGTTGGGGTAGTTTTGCTGGTAGATCTGCTCACCGTAGCTATATACCAGGTTGTAGTATTCGGTCTGGTAGCGCTCCTCGGTGACGATGCTGTCGCCGGCGGGATAGTTGAACACCACGATGTCGTTGAGCTGCACATGTCCCAGTCCCTTCACGCGGCGGTAGTCCCACTGCGGCCAGGCGATATAGCTCTTGGTGTTGATGATAGGCAGCGTGTGCTGGGTGAGGGGCATGGTGAGCGGCGTCTGCGGGATGCGCGGGCCGTAGCTCACCTTCGACACGAAGAGGTAGTCGCCCGTGAGCAGGCTCTTCTCCAGCGAACTGGAGGGGATGACATAGTTCTGGAAGAAAAAGAGGTTGATGAAATAGACCGCTACCAGGGCGAACACCAGGGCGTCGACCCAGCTCATGATAAAGCGCACGGGGCCTTCGGCGGTCTTCCACCACTGCCACTTGATCTTCTTGGTGATATAGACGTCGTAGATGAAGGGGACGACGATGAGTCCTAGCCAGCTCTTGAGCCAGAACAGGAAGATGAGGTACAACACAAGGACAACGATAAACTTTGTCCATTGCACTTTCATATTGAGTTTCGCTTTCTCTTTGTCAATCATTTGGTTTGTTGGTGGGCTGGTTTGTTGGTGGGTTGGTGGGCTGGTTTGTTGGTGGGCTAGTGGGCTGGTTTGTTGGTGGGTTGGTGGGCTGGTGGGGTGGTTTATTGCCTTACCGGTTCTGGTGAACTCATTCACCGCCCCGCCAATTCATCGGCCCACCAACCCACCAACAAACCGACCCGCTAAAAATTGAACAGGTCGCTGGTGGTGAGCAGGCCGGTATGGTCTTTGGTGTATTCAGCGGCGAGCACGGCACCGAGGGCAAAGCCCTTGCGCGAGTGGGCGTCGTGGGTGATGGTGATCTTGTCGGCCTCAGAGTCGTAACTGATGGTGTGGATGCCCGGCACTTCGTCGTGGCGCACGCTGTTGACCAGCAGCTCTGTGGCCTTGTGGTCGGCCGAGCCATCGGTATGGCCGTCGTCCCAGGTGGTGAGGCCCGCCTTCCATGCGTCTTTGCGGTCGAGATTGTCGACAATCTCCTCGGCCAGGGTGATGGCCGTGCCCGATGGGGCGTCGAGCTTGTGGATGTGGTGCGTCTCCTCCATCTCCACGTCATACTGCGGAAAACGGTTCATGATCTTGGCCAGGTAGCGGTTGACGGCCGAGAAGATGGCCACGCCGATAGAGAAGTTGCTGGCCCAGAAGAGCGTCTGCTCACCGTTGGCGGTCAGCGCCTCGATGTCGGCGCGGTGGTCGGTCATCCAGCCGGTGGAACCGCTCACCACCTTGACGTGGTGCTTGAAGGCCCGCAGGTAGTTGTCGTAGGCAGCGGTGGGATTGGTGAACTCGATGGCCACATCGGCCGAGGCAAAGGCCTCACTGTCAAAGTCTTGCTGATTGTCTACGTCGATGCGGCAGACAATCTCGTGGCCACGCTCCAGGGCAATCTGCTCGATCATGCGTCCCATCTTTCCGTAGCCAATGAGTGCTATTTTCATTTCTTTATGTTGATTAAACGCTTTGCGATGTCCCTGCCCAGAGGGCCGCAGGGGCTTGGCGGGGAGGCCGGGCGAGGGAGAAACTTCTGCAAAAGTAGTTATTAATTTGCGAAAGTGGCTGATTTGCAGACTTAAATTATCCAAAAAAGCACGCATGGTTTGTCCTGTTTCACCTTTTTGCGGGGAAATGCTTTGCCGAAAAAAATAAAAGACGTAATTTTGCAGATATTTCAATGGCTATGAATCATTCTATTTTCAGAATGAGCGGAAAGGCTCTTGCGGCCGGCGTGTTCCTCAGCACCTTGCTTACTTCTTGTTTCAAAGAGGAACCCCTCAATGCCGAATGTGACATCGAAGCCGTATCGCTGCACCTTGACGAACCGCTCAGTACATTTTTCAATATCACCGATACCCTGCAGGTGGTGCCGTCGGCCGACAGCGTGGTGACGTTCTACGTGCGCCGCAACCATACCGCCGACCTCAGCACCCTTGAGCCCCGCCTGGTGCTCACCCCCGGTGCCACCGTGGTGCACACGGGCGGAACCGTAGACCCCGACGAGGGCGGACGACTGCACTACCGCGTGACGTCGGAAGACCGGCTGTGGCACCGCGACTACACCGTGGCACTGACACCCCTCTTGCGCACCGTCAACGACACGGTGGCCTTCGACTTTGAGCACTTTGAGCTCGACCCGCGCGAGCAGCGTTACTACATCTGGCACAACGTCAAGGAAGACGGCACGCTGGGCAGCGACTGGGCCAACGGCAACCCCGGCTTCCGACTGAGCATGTCGTCGGCCAAGCCCGAAGACTATCCCTCGGTGCCCTTGGCCGATGGCTACGACGGCTATGGCATACAGCTCACCACACGCAGCACGGGACCCTTTGGTGCCATGGCGGGCAAGCGGTTGGCTGCGGGCAACTTCTTCCTGGGGGCGTTCGACGTGACGAAGGCCCTCACCAACGCCCTGCAGGCCACGGCCTTCGGCGTGCCCTTCGACCGAGAGCCCATGACCATGACGGGCTACTACCAGTATGTGCCCGGCCCCACTTTTCAGGACAAGGACGGCAACGCCGTGGCCGGACGCACCGACAAGGCGGCCGTCTACGCCGTGTTTTATCGCAACCACGACGCAGCAGGCAACACCGTGATACTGCACGGCGACGACGTGAAGACCAATGCCCAGATCATCGCCATGGCCGACATGGGCGAGGTGCCCGTGGCCGACACCTGGACACCCTTCACCATCACCTTCGACTATACTGAGGCCGTGGACTACGACCTGCTGGCCAACCGCGGCTACAGCCTCGCCATCGTCTTCTCGTCGAGCAACGAGGGCGACCACTTCGAGGGGGCCATCGGCTCGCGACTCTGCATCGACAAGGTGCGGGTAGTGTGCAAGAAAGAGCAATAGCAACCACAAGACAACGACATGACCATCAACAGATACATATTGACTGCCGCCCTCGGCCTCGTGGCCCTGGCGACGTCGGCCGGGAACTTCGCCAGCGACCTGCGGGTGAAAGGGCGCCTAGGCTATAACATCGGCGGCACGGCACCCATAGGACTGCCTGCCAGCATACGCGGGCTCAACAGCTACACCATGCAGCCCAACCTCTGTCTGGGCCTCGACGCCGTGAAGCCCTTGCAGGGGCGCTGGGGCGTGCTGCTGGGCCTGCGCTTTGAAGGCAAGGGCATGAAAGAAGACGCCCTGGTGAAAAACTACCACGAAGAGATTGTCAGGGGCGGCGAGACACTCGAAGGACGGTTCACCGGCGATGTCACCACTGATGTGTGCCAGTGGATGTTCACCCTGCCGCTGCAGGCTACCTGGGCGGCCACCCCGCAGCTCGACCTGCGCGTGGGCCCTTACGTCTCGCTGCTCACCTCGAAGTCGTTCACGGGCCATGCCCACAACGGCTACCTGCGCGTGGGCGACCCCACCGGCACGAAGGTCATCCTCGGCGACGATGCCAACACGCGCGGCAACTACGACTTCTCTGACGACATGCGGCCGCTGCAATGGGGCGTCAACGTGGGAGTAGACTGGTATGGCCGTAAGCGCTTCGGCATCTTCCTCGACCTCAACTGGGGCCTCAGCGGCGTTCACAAAAGCAGTTTCAAGACCATAGAACAGACCCTCTACCCTATCTTCGCAACCGTGGGGGTCTCATATAGAATCAGATAATCAGATTAATTATGGAAACAAGACATTTACTCCACAAGATGATGGCCACATGTGTGATGGCCATGACGGCAGTCTCGGGTATGGCCAACGACTATACCGACAATCTGGAGGTTAGCATCAACGGTACAGCTACCTCGCAGCAAGCTACCATCAGTCTGGACAAGCAGGCCGATGGCAGCTCTACATTGACACTCAAGAACTTCATCCTGTCGATGGGTGGCAATCAAATTGGCGTAGGTACCATACAGATTGACAGCGTATCTGTAATTGCATCAGGTGACAAGAACGTGCTGGTGGCCAATAAGGCCATTAAGATTAAGGAAGGTGAAGGCACGTCACCCTCTGGTATATGGCTGGCATCTAACCTTCCGCCCATCCCTATCCAGCTCATGGGTGAGCAGCGTGACGATAAGCTCTATGCTGTCATCAACATCGACATGAAAGCCTCGATCAATTCTGACATCAAGGTGACTTTCGGCGATGGCAATTACCAGATAGGCAATAGCTCGTTCGAGGATTTTCACAAGGAGGTGTTCAGTTATGAGGATAGGTCGGGGGATGTTACCGAATACGTGGCTAACGAACCCAATCACTGGCATTCTTTCGGAAGCTCTCACGGATATTTTGCCAATATCGTAAAAACAACTATCCATACCTTTGCATCTGACGTGACGCGCCCAGGGTCTACAGGTCGCCAAAGTGTACTGGTGACTTCCGGAAAAGTCTTGGGCATCGCTGTTGCCAATGGAACGATTACGACTGGAAGGATGACCGCAGGTGCCATGGTAGCTACCGATCCCAAGAATCACGCCGAATTAGACTTGGATAGTACGGCTGTTGACAGCAACGGCGATCCTTTCTACACCAAGTTGAGTGGCGTACCCGACTCGCTGGCCGTATGGGTGAAGTTCAAGCAAGGTGGAGAAGTAGCCAAATATCCCTATGCTACAGTAAGTGCGGCCATCACCGACGGTACTTATTACCAAGAGCCCAACGACAAGGAATACACCAATATCGTGGCTCGTGGCGGCAACAAAGAAATCGCTTCGAATGGCTTCGTATGGCAGCGTATCTGCTTCCCCTTCACGGCAGTTAACGCCGCCCTGGACCCCAAAGCCATCTTGGTGACCATCTCTACCAATGCGGCTCCCGGGCAGGGCACCGGCACCGACTCACTCTATGTCGACGACTTGAGCCTGATCTACAACCAAGACATCACGGTGAAAGGCATCAGCGTACAAGGCCAAGCTCTTGAACTCGCTGACAGCATGAAATACGAAACACTCTCTGCCAGCGTGTTGACCTTGGATGACTTTGTGGTAGACACCGATGCCAAGAGGGTTATCAAGACCCTTGATGTTACAAATGGGAGCAGCGTGGTATCGATTTTTGTGGCTTCTGAAGACTTGAAGACCTTCAAGACCTACACCATCAGTACACCCAGCAAAGTATCAACGGGCATTGATGCCGTGGGCACCAGCACTACCGCCAACAGTTCTGCCGCAGACGGCATCTATACCCTCTCCGGTCAACGGGCCTCAACAATGAAGCCCGGACAGGTGTATATCGTGAAAAAGGGCGGCAAGACCTACAAAGCCGTGAAGCGATAACACTTGCTAAGGGCATTAGCAGACCGACTACACTTTGTGGGGGATGAATCATTACTGGTTCGTCCCCCATTTTTTATGGCATGATTTAAAGGTTCTCGGAGATTTTATTCATGAGGAGTGGCGGTTAATCATTATTTTTCGTATTTTTGCCTAATCAAAGTACACTAACCATGGAACAACTACTGCACTATTGCTGGAAACATAAGCGCTTCCCGCTGCATCCGCTGACCACAACGACCGGGCAGGAGGTGGAGGTGATCGACCCGGGACTGCACAACCGCAACGCTGGCCCCGACTTCTTCAATGCCAAGATCAAGATTGACGGCACGATGTGGGTGGGCAACGTGGAGATACACGAGCGGTCGTCGGACTGGTATGCCCACGGCCACGACCATGATGCGCGCTACGACAATGTGGTGCTGCACGTGGCCGGCATGGTGGATGCCGAGGTGACCACGGCCGCGGGGCACCGTCTGCCGCAACTGCAGCTCAGCGTGCCCGACAATGTGCGCGACCACTATGAGCAGCTGCTGCGCACCGACAGCTACCCACCCTGCTATGCCATCATTCCCAAGCTGTCGCGGCTGATGATACACGCCTGGATGAGTGCGCTGCAGACCGAAAGGCTGGAACAGAAGACCGAGGCCATCGCCAAGCGCGTGGCCCTGTGCGATGGCTCGTGGGAGGCCGCCTACTTCGTGACGCTGGCCCGCAACTACGGCTTCGGCATCAACGGCGATGCCTTTGAGCAGTGGGCCCTGAGCATCCCACTGCATGCCGTTGACCATCACCGCGATGACCTGTCTCAGGTGGAGGCCATCTTCATGGGGCAGGCCGGACTGCTGGATGTCGACGCCGTGCCCCAGAGGCATCGGCGGGAAGCTCTCGCCGACGACTACTTCGTTCGGATGCGCAACGAATACCGATACCTGGCCCATAAATTCGGACTGAAGCCCATAGACCACCACCTGTGGCGTTTCCTACGCCTGCGGCCACAGAACTTCCCGCATATCCGTATTGCACAACTGGCCAACCTCTACCATCAGCAGCGAGCAGGGTTGAGCCAGCTGCTGGAATGTAAGGACGTGAAGGCGGCCGGTGAACTGTTGCGTACCACGGTGACCCCTTACTGGGAGACGCACTACGGATTTGGGACGACAAGCGACAAAAACGGGAAGAGATTGTCGCCGTTCTCACTCAACCTGCTTGCCATCAACACGGTGGTGCCTATGCTCTTTGCCTATGGCCGCCACCTGCAGGACGACCGGCTGTGCGACCGCGCCCTCGACTTCTTGCAGCAGCTCAAGGCCGAGAACAACCATATTGTGCGGTTGTGGCAGGAATGTGGGCTGCAAGTAGACAATGCCGGAGACAGTCAGGCCCTCATCCAGCTGAAGAACGCCTACTGCGACCGCCGCGACTGCCTGCGCTGTCGCATTGGGTATGAGTATTTGAGGTAGGTTGTTGGTGGGTTGGTTTGTTGGTGGGCTGGTGGGTTGGCTGACTACCGATAGATCAGGGTGGTCATGGTCTCAGGAGCAAAGATCTCGCGGGCCACCTGCAGGATATCGTCAGCCGCCACACGGTCGATCTGCGCATAGAGGCGGTCGATGTGGCGCTCCCAGCCATAGTGCAGATAGCTCTTACCAAAGCTCAACGCAAAACTCTCGTGGTTGTCGCAGGCCACACTGATCTGACCCTTGAGCTGCTTCTTGGCAGCCCGCAGACGGGTCTCGGTGATGGGTGCCAGCATCAGCCGGTCGAGCTCGCGACGCACAAGGCGCAGGCAGCGCTTCACATCGTGGGGGTCGCAGCCGAAATAGGTACACCACAGGCCCGTGTCGCCATAATTCACCATCGA
This sequence comes from uncultured Prevotella sp., assembly GCA_964493905.1. Taxonomy (GTDB): domain Bacteria; phylum Bacteroidota; class Bacteroidia; order Bacteroidales; family Bacteroidaceae; genus Prevotella. The sequence goes on along the minus strand of CAZBQA010000025.1, from coordinate 8,749 downwards.
ACTCTCTACGGTGTACACCAGTCCGTGATGCTCGCGCAGGATGACGTTCAGGCGGGCATTCATGCCCGGACCGCCCAGCATATTGTTGAGCACGTAGAGAGGCATGCGCCGCTCATCGGTCACACTATAGGCCACATTGCCCAGCATGACGTGGGCCTGGTGGGTGCCACGATCGATGATGGTAGGTTGGTGGGCTGGTGGGTTGGTTTGTTGGTGGGCTGGTTTGTTGGTGAGCCGGTGGGTTAGTGGGCCGGTTTGTTGGAGAGTTGGTGCCGGTAGGAGCTGCTCGAGCTTGCGAACCATCCGCTTGAAGTCTACATCACCATATACAAAGAACACAGCGTTATCGGGACGATAGTAGCGGCGGGTGAAGCGCAGGGCATCGTCGGTGGTAAACCTCCGCACATTGTCGGCCGAACCCAGGATGTTGTGGCCCAACGGATGATGGGCAAAGACCAGGTTCTCGAAGTCGTCGAAGATCAGCTCGGCCGGCGAGTCGTTATAGCTCTCGATCTCGTCGCAGATGACCTCCACCTCCTTGTTGATCTCAGCCTGCGGATAGACCGAATGGAACACGATGTCGGTGAGCAGGTCGATGGCACGTGCCGTATGCTCCTTGGGAATGGCAGCATAGTAGCACGTGTCTTCTTTGTTGGTGTAGGCATTGAGGTCGCCGCCCACGCTCTCCAGGCTGTTGAGGATGTTCCAAGCTCGACGACGCTGCGTACCCTTGAAGGTCATGTGCTCGCAGAAATGGGCCAGTCCTTCCTCGCCGGGCTCCTCGCAGCGCGCACCCGCCTTAATCTGGTAGCCACAATAGACCACCGGAGCGCTCAACGGCAGATGGATGACACGCAGTCCGCTGTCGAGCGTTTGCGTATGATAGTTCATGGGCTCAGTCTACCTTGTGGTACATCTCTTCGAAGGGCACCCTGAAGCGCTCGCCGCGCACGCCCTCTGGCAGTCGGATGCCACAGGTGATGATCATGTTGACCTGGCAATGGCGGGGCAGATGCAGTGCCTTCTTCACAAGGTAGCTGTCGAAGCCCTCGAGCGGACAGGTGTCGTATCCCTTTTCGCTCATGGCCAGCATGAAGGTCTGCACGGCCAAGGCACAGCTTTTGTGTATCACGGTCTTGACCTCGGCCTCGGTAGCCTGCCTGACGATAGGTCTGAAAAGGCCGATGGTCTGGACCAGCAACTTGTTGAACAGGCCTTTCAGGCCGAAGAAACGGCTGTACTGGAAGGGCATGAGCCGGGTGTAATACATGCGTTGCAGCTTCATGCGATGCTCCTGGCGGTCTTTCGGACTGTTCTTCAGTATATCTTCGATACCTGCCTTGAGCACCGCGCGGGCATGGGCACGGTGACGGTCTTGCCGGGTGACAAAGACCACCATCTGCTTTGCCGTGCGTGCGCTGCCCTGGTTGAGACAGGCTCGGGTGAGCTTCTGGAGCGTGTCGGGGTTGGTCACATGATAAGCCTCCCAAAGCTGCATGTTCGAACTGGTGGGGGCTAACGTGGCCAGTCGGACGCACTCCTCAACCTTCTCATCGTCGAGGGGCTTGGCCGGGTCGTACTTGCGCACGGCCCTGCGGTGTTCTAAGATCTCTTGCAGTGTCATATTATTGAACTTGTAATTATTTGCAAAAATAACGAATTTTACTTTGAGTTGTGCCTATTTTTTCAGATATTTGCAGTTAAATAACAATTTGATTATGCGTAAAGTAATAGGAATAGGAGAGACTGTGCTCGATATCATCTTCAAGAACGAGCAGCCCATCGGTGCCTATCCCGGTGGCTCCACCTTCAATGCCGTGATCTCGCTGGCCCGTGCCGGCGTGCCTGCGACGTTCATCAGCGAGACCGGCAACGACCGTGTGGGGCAAAACATCATCAACTTTCTGAAGGAGAACGGTGTCGATGCCAGCAACGTCAACCGCTACCCAGAGTCAAAGTCGCCCGTGTCGCTGGCATTCCTCAACGACACCAACGATGCCGAGTATATCTTCTACAAAGACCATCCGCACGACCAGCTCGACTTTGTGTATCCCGACATCCAGCCCAACGACGTGGTGCTCTTTGGCTCGTTTTATGCCGTCAACCCCGTCATCCGGCCACAGGTGGTGGGACTGCTCGAGTATGCCCGCAGCCACGGAGCCATCATCTATTACGATGTGAACTTCCGCCCATCGCATCGCAACGAGGTGATGAAGATCACGCCCAACTACCTCGAGAACCTTGAGTTTGCCGATATAGTACGTGGCAGCCACGAGGACTTCGAGGTGCTCTACAAGCTCACCGACCCCGACAAGGTGTACAATGCCGAGATATCGTTCTACTGCAAGCGTTTCATCTATACCAACGGTGCCGAGCCGGTGGAGCTGCGCGCCGAGAACAAGTTCTCCAAGCGTTACGAGGTGGAGCAGACCAACACGGTGAGCACCATTGGCGCGGGCGACAACTTCAACGCGGGGTTCATCTACGGACTTCTCCATTACGGCATCACCAGGGCCGACATCGAGCGCGGACTCACCGAGGCGCAATGGGATGAGGTCATCGCCTGCGCCCAGAAGTTCTCGGCCGACTGCTGCAAGAGCATCTACAACTATGTATCGAAAGAGTTTGGAGCAAACCTGAAGACTGGACTCGATAGTCCCACCTCCTTAACTTAGCGGTAGAGCTCCTTCCTACCACCAACAACGAACAAACAACAAACCAACAAACCAGAATGTGTCTGGTGCTCTTGGTAATGATTCCTGAATTGAGAATTTGGAATTGAACATAAAGACAACAAGGAATGGATGTCGTTACCGACCCATTCCTTGTTGTCTTTATATCATAATGTTATTCTGTTACTTTGTCATAACATCCGGCATTGTTACTCTGTTACTATGTCCAGAAAAACAACCTATAACAATCGCAGCTGAGGCGTTACTTGCCGAAGAGCTCGTCGAGGAGTGTGTAGAAGGCGGGGTCCTCACCCACGATGGTCTTCACAATCTTGCCGTCGGGGCCAACGATGATCTTCGTGGGGAATCCCTGGATGGCATAGTCGCTCAGCACGGTGCTGCCCTTGGGGTTGTAGACATGGAGCCAGGGAAGCTGATGCTTCTCCACGGCCTCTTTCCACTTGTTCTCGGGGTCATTGCAGTCGATGCCCAGGATCTCAAACTTGCCCTTGTACTTCTCGTAGTAGGTCTTCATCTCGGGGAAGCCCTTGATGCACCACACGCACCAGCTGCCCCAGAAATCGAGCACCACATACTTGCCGCGGAGCGACGACAGCGTGAGCGGCTTGCCGTTGATGTCGTTGAGCGTGAAGTCGGGAGCCATGATACCGGCAGCCTGCTTCTTGGCAGCCTCCTGCTCGGCCTTGGCCCGGGCCTCAATCTGGTCGATGGCAGGCTGGAAGAAACTCTTCATGCGGCCCGTGCGCACCTCAGGGGCGAGCAATGCGGCAGCCTCCTTCATCTTCTCGGGCTCGTCGAGCTGCGTGATGATGGCGGCGCTGGCCTCATAGGTGGGGTGCTGCTTGATGAAGGCCAAGATGCCATCGTTCATCTGCTGCTGCAAGAGCGGAGCCTTCTCTTGGTACTCCTTGGTGAGGGCCTCCTGGCTCTCGCCGGCGGCCATGCGCTGGTTGAGGCTCTCGTAGAACTCGCGGAAAGGCTTGCCGGCAGCCTCGATGGCGCGGTCGGCCTCGTTGTATTGCTCGTAGAACTTCGACCCACTGAAATAGTATGCGCTGGCGAGGTCGCCGCTGATGACAGCGCTCTCACCCGGCACGGCGATGGCCTGCAGACCGACCTTCTCCTCCTGCCTCAGTGTGCCCGGGGTATAGAGGAAGAGCGTGGTGGGCTCGGACACATTGACCGAGAAGTCGAACCTGCCACCGGGCGTGAGCACCGTGTCGCGCTTGTTGGCCTGTGGGTTGATAACGATGAGCGTGTCTTTGAGTCCTTTGAGTTCGCCCTTGAAGTGTACGTTTCCGTCGGCAGCCTGTGCAGTGCCTGGCACCAAGGCGGCGGCTGCGAGAGCCATGCTGGCTATTGTCTTTTTCATCTTTACTTGATACTAATGGTTGTAATTATTGTTTTTATATTACGGCCAAGCCATACGAATAGTTACATCCGTTAATAATTAATAACTATTTCTTCTTCGGGCGCCGGCGTGCCCATCCCTCTTCCGAGAAGTCGGGCTCGTCGCCTTTCAGCGTGACGTTGCCGGCCTGCATGAGTGCCTTCCAGTCGTCGCGTCCGTGACGTTTGTTCACATCCTCAAAGTCGTTGTCGGCGTAGCTGCGCGGTGCCTTGACACGGCTCTTGCGTGCGTCCTTCGGAGCGCGTCTGTCGTCAGTGCGGCCCCTGTCGCCCCTTGTCGCAGAGCGTTCGCCGCGCACGGGACGGCCGTGCCCAGCCTCATCGGCATCGTTGCATCGCACCTCACGCCCCTTGTAACTTGTGCCGTTGAGGGCGCGCATCACCTTCTGGGCGTCGGCCTCGGGCACCTCCACGTAGCAGAACTTCTGCAGCAGGTCGATGTGTCCCACCTCCAGCCGGCCGTGAATGTTACGGTTCACGAACTGCATGATCTCACCGGGATAGAAACCGTCTTGCTTGCCCAGGTTGATGAACAGGCGGCGGAATCCGGCTTCGGCCTCGCGCTTGCCGCGCTGACGTGAGGTGCCGCGCTCGGCGCGGTCGTCACGCCTCTCGCCCCGCTTGGCGGTGGTGGGCTTGAGAATCTCGGGTGCGTTCTTATAGTAGTCGAGGAACCGGCCGAAGGTGACGCTTACCATCTTCTTGATGATGTCCTCCTTGTCGATATACTCAAACTGGCGGTTGATGTCGCCCATGTAGGGTGCGATGAGCTCTTCGTCGACATCGGTCTTCATGATGGTGTCCATCTGCTTGAAGAGCTGCTTCTTGCAGATCTCCTCGGGCGAGGGCAACGTGCCGTCTACAAACTCCTTGCCGATGACCTTCTCGATGTTGCGCACCTTGAACTTCTCGCGGCTGTGGATGATAGCGATCGAGGTGCCCTTCTTGCCCGCGCGGCCCGTGCGGCCCGAACGGTGGGTGTAGTTCTCGATGTCGTCGGGCATGCCATAGTTGATGACGTGCGTCAGGTCGTCTACGTCGAGGCCGCGGGCCGCCACGTCGGTGGCCACGAGCAGCTGCGTGAGGTGGTTGCGAAACTTCTGCATCGTCAGGTCGCGCTGCTGCTGCGAGAGGTCGCCGTGCAGAGCCTCGGCGTTGTAGCCGTCCTTGATGAGCTTGTCGGCAATCTCCTGCGTCTCGAGCTTGGTGCGGCAGAACACGATGCCGTAGATATGGGGATAGAAGTCGACGATACGTTTCAGCGCCAGGTATTTGTCCTTGGCATTGACCATATAGTAGACGTGGTTGACACTCTCGGCACCCTCGTTGCGCGAGCCCACCACAATCTCCTTGTAGTCGTGCAGATAGCTCTTGGCAATCTTCTCGATCTCCTTGCCCATGGTGGCCGAGAAGAGCAGCGTGTCGCGTTCGGCAGGCACTCCCTCGAAGATGGCGTTGATACTCTCAGAGAAGCCCATGTTGAGCATCTCGTCGGCCTCGTCGAGCACCACGTTGCGCACCTGGTCGAGACGTGCCACGCCGCGGTTCATCAGGTCGATGAGTCGGCCCGGGGTGGCCACGATGATCTGCACGCCGTGGCGCAGCGAGCGGATCTGCGTGTCGATAGACGCACCGCCGTAGACGGGGATGATGTGCATGCCGTCGATATACTTGGCAAAGGCGTTGAGGTCGTCGGCAATCTGCAGACACAGCTCACGCGTGGGACTCAGTATCAGTGCCTGCGTCTCCTTGCGCTTGGGGTCGGTGCGCTGCAGCACGGGTATGCCGTAGGCTGCCGTCTTTCCGGTTCCGGTCTGTGCCAACGCAATGACGTCGTTGCCCTCTCCTAACAAAAATGGGATTACTTCTTCCTGAACTGGCATCGGATGATCAAAGCCCAGTTCCTCGATGGCGCGGCGAATCTCTTCGCTGACGCCCAATTCTTCAAATGTCTTCAAAAATAAAATATTAATGTAAATAAACCGTAGGGACTACTTCAAAACACCCTACCGTTCTGCGATAAGTCCCCTTTCAGCGTGCAAAGGTACAACAATAATGTCACGCCACCGCACGCAACGGCATTTTATTTTCCATCATGACATTTCTTAACTAAAACCGCCCAAAGAAGCCACAGGCCGTTTGTCGTCCATCCCGACACGGCGACACCCGATTGATGGCCTGCCTTCGGCCGCAACCATAGAAGCCAATACCTTGCGCCTCGGGCGTAGCAGGTATTGGCTTGGGTCAAAATGCTTCGGGTGCGACATGCCGTCCGCCCCGCTGTGCATCAGCTTTCCCAGATCTCCTCATCGGTGGGCACATGGATGTTGTGGGCCAAGGGCGCTATGCGGGTGATGTTGAGCAAATGCTTGTAGGTAAAGTTCTCTGATATAGAGTTGTTGCCCCACGAGCCGCATCCCAGCGTGTTGGTCACGGCCAGCCCATTCTGTATATTGCCGCCGGCCGTCGTGGCGCTGATGGCGTTCACCACCACGCGCGATACCTTCAGCATGCTTCCGGCCATGATGATGTTGCCCTCGTTTTTTGAATGTACGCTTGCCGAGTGGCCCGAACCCTCGTAGTCGAGGTTGGCCTCGGCAATCTTGATGGCCTCCTCAAAACTGTTGTTATAGGCAAAGGCCCCCATCACCGGGAACATCTTCTCCTTAGCTATCATCTCATCCTTGCCATACGCCTTGGCCTCTACCACAAGCACCTTGGTGCCCTCGGGCACCGTGAGCCCGGCCTTTGCCGCAATCTCCATGGCCGACCGCCCCACACACTCACGGCACATCTTGCCCTCGGGGAATATCACGTCCATCACCTTCTGGCGCTCGTCGTCCTTGACGATGTAGGCATGAGCGCGCTCAAAGGCCCTGAACACTTCTTCCTTGTCGGCCTCGTGGTAGATGAAGCTCTGTTCGCCGGTGCAGATGATGCCATTGTCGAAAGCTCGGCCGGTGACCACCTTCTGCGCGGCTTCATCATAGTCGATGTTGCGGTCGAGGAGCACCTGCACGTTTCCGGCACCCACACCGTATGAGGGCTTGCCCGACGAATAGGCCGACTTCACCATGGGCATGCCGCCGGTGGCCACCACCACGTCGGCAGCCGCCATGAGCTCCTTGGTCTTGTCGATGCTCGGCTCCTGAATACACTGGATGAGGTTCTCGGGCACGCCATAGGGTTTGAGGGCGTCGAGTATCAGCTCCACGGCCAGACTCGAGCATTTCCTCGACTTGGGGTGCGGGGCAATGATGATGGCATTCTTGGTCTTCAGCGCGAAGGCGATCTTCGACATGGGCGTCACCACCGGATTGGTCATGGGCGTGATGCCGGCAACAACGCCCATGGGCTTGGCAATCTCAATCATGTGGGTAGTAGCGTCAATGTTGAGAATACCCATCGACTTCTTGTCACGCAGGTTGTAATATACGCCTTTCGACTTGCTCCTGATCTTGGCCACCTTGTCTTCGTAGACACCCATTTCGGTTTCCTCGACCGATAGCTTGGCGAGCATCTCTGCATTGTCGAAAATCGTTTTGGTGGCAATCTTCACCAGCTGGTCTACTTCTTCTTGATTAAAGTTGCGTTCATAAACTTCCTGCGCCTGCCGTGCGTTGGCAACCATCGTCTTCATATTCTCTTCCATGATAATAATAAGTTAGTGTATGATAATAGTGTATGATGATAATAATAAGTCAGTGTATGATAATAATATATGATAACAATAAGTCAGCGTATGATCATAATAATTAGTATAACCCCTGATAGATAGCCCTGATCTCTTCGTCCGTCATGGGCACATAGTTGTTGGCCAGCAGCCGCTGTTGGGTCTCTACCACTGTTGTGGTGAACGTCTCTATCTCCTCGGGCCTCATGCCGTAGTCGCTCAGCCTGGCGGGCTTGATGAGTTGCAAGAGCAGCGCGTCGAGCGCGTCGAACACATGGTCATCTACGCCGAGCGCCTTCTGCAGAATCTCCATCACCTCCCGCAGGTTGCGACCGCCGGGATTCTTCTGCTGGTAGAACTTAAACACGGCGGTAAAGAACCGGGCGTTCGACTCGCCGTGGGGCACATGGTATGTTCCGCCCAGGGGATACGACAGCGCATGCACGGCACCCACACCGGTGTTGCCGAAGCCGATGCCCGCAAAGTTGGCGGCCACAAGGATGTCTTCCAGACGCTCGAAGCGGTATTCCTCTCCCTTCAGGGCAATGTTTCTGAAAATATCGATAATCGTCTCGATGGCCGACCTGTCGAAAATCTTGGTATAAGGATTCGACTTCGGCGACACGTATGACTCCGTGGCGTGGATCAGGGCGTCGATGGCACTGAACATATAGAACTTAAAGGGCAGCCCCCTCAGCAGCTCAGGTATGATCACGGCATCATCGGCAAGTATCTCGTCGGTAGCCAGGCCCAGCTTGGTGTGCTTCGATTTGATTTCGGCAATAGAGAGGTTGGTCACCTCGCTCCCCGTACCTGCGGTGGTAGGGATGATCACCAGCTGCTTCTCTTTCACCAGCGGCACTTTCTTCTCAAAGGCATCTGTTACATTGGTGATGCCTTGCAGCACAAAGATCTTGGAGATGTCGATTACCGTACCGCCACCTACGGCGACCACCCGACGGAATGACACGCC
>CAZBQA010000024.1:23288-38491 GCA_964493905.1 uncultured Prevotella sp. | reverse complement strand
GACCTCGAAGATAGTCTCGAAATCTGACAAAGCTAATTAATAGAACCCACCTAAAGTCTGTAGTGATGTTGGTAGCTGTGTTGTCGAGGGGGCGACATATCGCCGCCCCATCGGCATTGCTTCTTAATAGTTGGGGTTCTGTACCAGGTTGGGGTTGGCGTTGATCTGCTGTGCCGGGATGGGGTAGATACCCCGCCACTGCTCGGTGTTGCCGTCGGCATAAAATGTCTTCTGGGTGAAGTACGATCCAAACCTGATCATGTCTTTGCGGCGCTGGTTCTCCCAGATAAACTCGCGTGCGCGTTCCTTCTCGATCTTCTCGAGCGAGAGCTCGGTGAATGGCGTGCACTTGCTGCGCTGCCGCACCATGTTGACCAGTCGCAGGGCCTCGGCCTCGTTCTGTCCGAGGCGGAAGAGAGCCTCGGCCTTCATCAGCAGCACGTTGGCATAGCGTTCGGCCACATAGTCGTTGTCGGCATTGGCTCCCGAGAAGGTAGCACCCACGGGCGAGTATTTCAGTACGCGGTAGCCCTCCCAGTTCTGCGCTGCCGTCTTCGACTTCAGTGCCGTGAGCACCAGCTGTTGATTTCCGGCGACGTCGGGGTTGATGATGGGGGTGCCGTCGAGGTAATACTGCGGGCCGTACTCGAGAAGGTTCAGGCGGTCGTCCTTGTTGTCGTCATACCAGCTCAGGGCCTCGTCGGAGAAGCAGTAGCCGCAGGCCGGTGCGAAGGGCAGGCCGTATTTCTGCTGGTCGGTGGCATGCTGTGCATAGAGGATGAACTGGTTGGCATCGACGTTCTTCGTGGGGTCTACCGAGAAGGCGATGATCACCTCCTTGCATTTGCCCTCATTGGTGGAGAGGAAGCAGTCGCCCACGCGGTCGGCCAGTGCGAAGGCCCCGCTGTTGATGACCTTGTCGCACATGGTGATGACATCCTGCCAGTGCTCGGTCCCGCTATATACGCCTGCGTTGAGATACACCGATGCCAGGAGCGTGTAGACGGCCTCCTTGGTGAGCCGGGGGTAGTAACTGGCATCGACATCCTTGGCTGAGGGAAGGTCTTCGGCGGCCTCGAGAAACTCCTTGACCACAAAGTCGTAGACCTCCTTGCGCGGTGTGGTCTTGGGCATGTTCTTGGCATCGGGGCGCGCAGCGGTGAAGAGGGGCACATTGCCGAAATAGTCCATGGCATAGAAATACTCGTAGGCGCGCAGGGCCCGTGCCTCGGCAATGGGTCCGCTGAGCTTGTCGGCCACCGGCGAGGCCTGCATGGCTTCGAGCACGGCATTGTCGGCACCGATGCCCGGGAAGATATAGGTCTTCCAGCAGGTGTTGAGGCGGTCGTTGTCGGGGGTGCAACGGTGCTCCATGATCTGGTTGACGTATTCGTCGTACCATCCGCCGTTGGCCCGTCCGGGGCAGAAGAGTTCGTCGGTGCCATATTCGCCGATGCGCCAGCTGTCGCCGCCGGCCCTGCTCATATAGGCCATATATTCGTAGCATCCGGCCAGGGAGGCCAGGGCCTGCTCCTCGGTCTGATAGTAATTCTCGGGTGTGAGACGACCATAGAGCTGCTCGTCGAGATTGGTGCATCCCGTCAGGGTGGCTGCCATGAGGGCTCCAACGGCTGCACGTTTAAACAAATATCTTGATGTCATAAGTTTATGGTTAAGAGGTTTCATTAGAATGTGACGTTAATGCCGAAGATGAAGGTTCTTGAGCGTGGATAGCTCAGATAGTCGACGCCGAGCACAGAGTTTCCCTTGCCCGATGTATCGGTGTTCACCTCCGGGTCGAGCCCGCTATATCCTGTGATGCAGAACAGGTTCTGGGCGGTGAAGTAGGCACGTGCATGACTCACCTTGACCACCGGCAATGCGAAGTCGTAGGCCAGCGTGAGGTTGTCGAGCCTGAAGAAGGAGCCGTCTTCGATGAACTGCGAGGAATAGGTCTTGGCCTGCTGCACGGAGATGCCACTGGTGAGGGCACTCTTGAGCACGTTGCGGCCCGGCAGGCTGTTGAGGTAATAGAAGTTGTTGGCCGTGTTGTTGTAAACATTGTTGCCTTGACTTCCACGGAAGTTGAGGGCCAGGCTCCAGCTCTTGTAGCGCACTTGGGTGGCGAGGCCATAGGTGAAGTCGGGCTGTGCCGAGCCGATGATCTCTGATTTGCCATCGTTGGCATAGGTCTCCATGCCGTTGGCATCGACCCCGGTGAATCGCTTGCCGTAGAAAGTGCCCAGGGGCTGCCCCACCATGATGAGTTGTGAATACTGCCCGGAGAGGCCCTGTCCGTTGCAAGGTGCCCAGAGCACTTCGTCGCCCGACCACTTGTCGTTGGAGAGGCTCGTGAGCTTGTTGCTGTTGGAGGCAAAGTTGAGCGTGGCATCCCACGACCAGTCTTTGCTCCTGATGATGTCGACACCCAGTTCGAGTTCCACGCCCGTGTTCCTCACGGCTCCTACGTTGGCCAGCTGGGTGGTGATGAGCGAGGGCGACGGCACGGCCACGGTGAGCAGCAGGTCCTTGGTCTTCTTGTAGTACCAGTCGATGCTGCCGTGAACGCGGTTGTCGAAGAGACCGAAGTCGAGGCCAAGGTCGGTCTGCGAGGTCGACTCCCACTTGAGGTCAGGATTGGCATACTGCTGCGGCAGCACCACGGTCTGCTTGGTGCCCCCGAAGATATATCCCCACGAGTAGGCTCCCAGGGTAGAGATGGCGTTGTAGTTGCCGATCTCCTGGTTGCCGGTGAGTCCCCAGCTGGCCCTGAGCTTGAGGTTTGACACCGTTTTCGACTTGAAGAACGGTTCCTGCGAGATACGCCATGAGCCGGCAAACGAAGGGAATGTTCCCCACTTATGGTCGGCACCGAAGCGGCTCGACCCATCACGACGCAGCGTGGCGGTGAAGAGGTAACGGTCGGCATAATTGTAGTTGACCCGTCCATAGAAGGAGATGAGCTTGTTGCTCTCGGTGTAGCTGGTCTGGCTCTCGATGGTCTTGGCCGCACTGATGTTGTACCACTTGAAGTCGTCGGTGAGGAATCCGTAGGCTGCCGTGCTGAGTCCTTCGTTCCAGAAATACTGGTATGAGTAACCAGCCATGGCATTGATGGTGTGCAGTCCGAACTTCTGGTCGTATTTAAGCACCACTTCGAGGAGCTTGGAGTAATCTTTGAGGCGTTGCACCGTCACGCGTCCGCCGTTGCTGTTGCCCAGCAGGTTGCTCTTGGAGATATAGGCATTGCGGTCCTGACTGTTGTTGGTGTAGCCCATGTTGACCTCCAGGGTGAGCGGCTTGTAGAAGTTCCAGTCGGCCTTCAGGTTTCCGATGAAACGTCTGTTGACGCGCTTGTCGAGGATCTCGTTCTCGAACGACATGGGCTGCACGCGGTAGGGGGCCACGTCGTTGTAGTCGCCCTGGCTGTTGTAGACGGGCAGGGTGGGGTTGAAGACATACATCTCGTAGAGCATGCTCGAACCCATCTCGCTGCCCACTGTGCTCGAGGTGGGTGCCTGGTTGGAGTGTGTCTCACCATAGTTCATGTTGAGCACGAGCTTCAGCTTGCCGTCGAGGGCCGAGTGGTTGATGTTCACGCGTCCGCTGTAGTTCTCCTGTCCTGAGCCCCGCAGCAGGCCATCCTGGTCGCTGTAGTTGAGCGATGCACGGTAGTTGGTGTATTCGCCTCCGCTCATGAAGGAGAGGTAGTGGCTCTGCTGCAATGCTGTGCGCATGGCCTCCTTCTGCCAGTTGTGGTTCTCGCCGCCGTCGGTGATGTTGAGGCCGAGCGACTGGGCTGCCTGCCTGTACTCGTCGCCGCTGAGCATGTCGAGGGTCTTGGCGGCATTGCTGAAGCCCAGGCTGTAGCCGTAGTTGAGCTGTTGCACGCCGGCCTTGCCTTTCTTGGTGGTGATCATGATGACACCGTTGGCACCGCGGCTGCCGTAGATGGCAGTGGCCGAGGCATCCTTGAGCACGTCTATCGACTCGATGTCGTTGGGGTTGAGCATCGACAGGGGGTTGGCGGCCTCCTGGTCGAAGAAGTCGTTGTTGTAGGTGCTGATGTTGGCCTGACTGTTGCCTGCCGAGGCATCGATGGGCACGCCGTCGATGACATAGAGCGGGTCGTTGCTGGCATTGACCGACGTACCACCGCGCACGCGGATGGTAGAGGAGCCGCCGGGCTTTCCCGAGTTCTGCTGCACGTTCACACCGGCAAAGGCACCCTGCATGAGCTGCTGCGCCGATAGTTCGTTGCCGGCCTTGAAGTTCTCGGCCTTGAGCTGCGACACCGAACCGGTGAGGTCGCTCTTCTTCATGGTGCCGTAGCCCACTACCACCACCTCATTGAGGTTCTCGGCGCTCTGCTTGAGCACGATGTCGATGGTCGACTTCTCGCCCACCATACGCTCGGCCGTGTCGTAGCCCACATACGAGAATACGAGTATCGTACCGGCGTTCACACCCTGAAGGGTATAGTGGCCGTCGAGGTCGGTCACCGTGCCTTGCTTGGAGTTGCCCTTCACCGCCACGGTGACACCCACCAGCGGTTCGCCGCCATCGGTTACAGTCCCGCTGACGGCCTTTCCCTGTGCCAGCATGTCCTGGCAGAGCATCACCATCAGCATGACGCACACCAGGCGCATACATTGATTGATTTTGTTTTTCATACACACGTTTTTAAGTTTGAGCATTTTATTAGGTTTTTGTTCGTTGCAAAATTAAGCCTTCCGCTGTCCCTTGGCGGGTAATAATCGGTTTTTGAAGTGGAAATTCCGGTCTTTCTGCAGCTGTGGGCCCTGCACGAATAGCCTGCCAGCCCGAAAAATGCCCAAGAATGACCGGTTATTACACCTCTGCCCCAAATAATCTTCCTATCTTTGCATCAGTGCTGGCGGCAACGGTGGTGTGCTGTCCAGACAATAACCTGACAAACATCTTAAAAAACAACATTCATCGACATGAAACATCTACGACTGTTCACAGTTTTCTTCCTTCTTGGGCTTGGCTTGACGGCCAGGGCGCAGACACCCGTCTTCGATTGCGTGGTGGCCCAGGACGGCACGGGCCATTATGCCAACCTCCAGGATGCCATTGACGCTGCCCCGGCCCATTCCCGCAATCCTTATATCATCTTCGTCAAGCGCGGCCGATACCATGAACATGTCTTCATCCCCGAGGACAAATCGGGTCTGCGCATCATCGGGCAGGGACGCGACGTGGTACGTATCTTCGACGATAGGGTGAGCGGCGGGCGCAACGCCTCGCCTGTCGACGTGGCGGCCACCGTGGTATGCCATGCCCCGGATGTCTATTTCGAAGGCATCACCTTTGAGAACTCCTGGGGCACACGCATGAAGGATGGCCCGCAGGCCCTGGCCTTGTACACCAAGAACGACCGGATTGTGGTGAACCGCTGCGCCATGCTGTCGTATCAGGACACCTATCGCACGGCAGAGGTGGTGAACGGCCGCAACTATGTGCGTGACTGCTTCATCGAGGGTGCCGTCGACTTCATCTATGGCCAGGGCAACGTGTATTTCGACTCCTGCACGCTCAACATCGTGCGCAAGGAGGGCGGCTTCATCGTCGCCACCAAGCATGAGGAGGGTACGCGCTGGGGCTATGTGTTCCGCAACGCCACCATCACCGCGCCGGGCCATGCCGCCGATACCCAGGTATGGCTTGGCAGGCCGTGGCTCCACAAGCCCATGGCCGTGTTCATCGACACCCGTGCCGAGGTGACCATCCCGCCCGAGGGATGGTATGACCACATGTCGACGCTGCCGAAGGTCTATGCCGACTATGGCACCACCGATGGCAACGGGCGGCCGCTCGACCTGAGCCGGCGCATCAGCAGATATTATAAGGTGGAAGGTACCGACACTCTCTGGGGCGACTGCAAGTCCCGCCTGACGGATGCCGAGGCGGCGACCTACACCATCGACAACGTGCTGGGCGGTGACGATGGCTGGCAACCCCAGCAGCTGTGCATGGCCCTGCTGGCACCACGGGTAACGGTGAAGGGCCGCACGTTGGTGTGGGCTCCTGTCAGGGGAGCACGAGGCTATGTGGTGGAACACCGGGGCAGGGTGGTGGCCGTCACCGCCGACTGCCGGTTCAGCCTGCCAGCGGATACCACGGGTTACTGCGTGCGCACGGTGTCGCCGAACGGCAGCCTGAGTATGAACGACAAATAACAGAAAAGAAATGATAAAGAAAAAGATTACTGCATGCCTCACCTGTGCATGCCTCACGCTCTTCCTGGCCACGCCCCTGGCGGCCCAGGAAGAGAAGTATGTCTTCGAGCAGGAGCGTCCGGTCTTTCTCGACAGCCTGCTTGCCGACCTCACCTATCCCCTGGCCTGGGGCCACAGCGACATCCGCGACTTCGACCTGTGGCGCATCGCCGCGCGCAACAAGCTACGCGAGGAGATGCTCCTGCCGCCTCCGCCGGCCGACCGCTACGACATGAAGGTGCTGGCCACCGAGCGCCGCAAGGGCTACACCGCGCGCAAGGTGAGCCTGCAGCTTACGCGCTACTCGCGGGTGACAGGCTATGAGCTCGTGCCCGACGGCAAGGGACCGTTTCCCGCCGTGCTGCTGCTGCACGACCACGGCGGCCATTTCTCCATCGGCAAGGAGAAGATGATCAAGCCCTTCGGCGTGCCCGACTCGGTGATGGCCGATGCCAAGGAGTGGTGTCACCGCTGCTACGGCGACCAGTTTGTGGGCGACTACCTGGCCAGCCACGGCTATGTGGTGTTCTGCACCGATGCCCTCTTCTGGGGCGACAGGGGCATGAAGGAGGGGTCGCGCGGCGACTACTACCGCTATGTGGCCGGCAACTTCATGCTCATGGGCCGCAACATCAGCGCATGGATGAACTTCGAGGATGTCTACGCCGCCGAGTTCATGGCCACGCTGCCCGAGGTCGATGCCGCGCGCCTGGGCTGTATGGGTTTCTCGATGGGAGCCTATCGCACATGGATGCTCACCGCCCTCACCGACAAGGTGAAATACGGTGCCGCCGTGTGCTGGATGCACACCACCGACTACCAGCTCTCGCGCCAGCTCGGCCTGACGCGTCACGAGGAGTGGGCCAACCTGCTGCCGGGCATGCGCCGGTGGATGGATTATCCGCACATTGCCTCCATAGCCTGTCCCAAGCCCATGCTCTTCATCAACGGCAGCAAAGACAAGCTCTTCCCCACGGTGGCCGTGCAGAAAGCCTTCGACGAGATGCACCGCGTATGGGAGAGCCAGCAGGCGGGCGACAGGCTGCAGACCGAGATATGGGACATGCCTCACTACTGCGGGCCCGAGGTGCAGCAGCGGGTGCTCAGGTTCCTGGATGAGGCCACGGGGCGGAAAGAGTGACGCCACGGGCCATGACGTGAGGCATCTCAGCGCTGTCGCCACTCGCTGGGTGTCTTACCCATGATGGCCTTGAAGCACTTGCTGAAGTAGTGCGAATCGTTGAAGCCCACCATCACCGCGATGTCGGCAATGGCATAGAGGCCGGTGTCGAGCAGTTCGACGGCACGGCGTATGCGCACCTGCTTGAGGTAGTCGTTGGGTCCGAGTCCGGTGAGCGCCTTGAGTTTCTTGAAATACACCGACCGGCTCATGCCCATCAGGCTCGCCATGTCGTCGACGCTGAGACTGCCGTTGCCCATGTGCTCGTGGATGAGCGTCGTGAGGCGTTCCATGAATCGCCGGTCGGCAAGGTTCATTCCTGAGACATCGGTGAGGGCCGTCGGTGTGGTCTCCTGCCTGACATACTTGTCGAGATAATACTGTTGCAGCTGGGCCCTGCGCTTGATGACATTGCCCACCATAGCCCTCAGCACGTCGCTGCTGAAGGGCTTTTGCATATAGGCGTCCACACCGGTACCCAGTCCTTCGACCACGCTCTGCTCGTCGCTCTTGGCCGAGAGGATGATGATGGGGATATGGCTGGTGTTGACGCTGCCTTTCAGTCTTCGCGCTATCTCCATGCCATCCATGACGGGCATCATATAGTCGGTGATGATGATGTCGGGCATGGTTTCCTCGGTACGCCGGAGTCCTTCATGTCCGTCTGCGGCCTCGATGACATGGTACTGCTCTTGCAGGATAAGCCGGATGAACTCGCGCATCTGTGCGTTGTCGTCGATCACCAGCACCGTCTCACCTTCCTTGTCCCCTCTCGCCGTATCGTCGTCTTCGGTTGTTGGAGCTGCCGGCAGGGTGGGTACGGCATGTTGTGGTGCGGGCGGCACCTCATCGTCGGACACCGTGTAGTCGGCCTCGGGCAGGCTTCCCGGTGCGTTCTCGGCCAAGGTGACGGTGAAGATGGATCCTCGCCCCATCTCACTCTCCACGTGGATGGTGCCCCGGTGCAGTTCCACGAGTTCGCGGGTGAGCGCCAGGCCCACGCCCGAGCTGGGCTGCGCCGTCACACTGCCCTCACTGCTGGAGTCGAAGAGCGTGAAGATACGCGCCAGACGCTCCCGCGCGATGCCGCAGCCCTCGTCGGCTACCGACACGATGGCACCCTGTGTGCTCTGCCGCACGCTGACCGTGATGCGTTTGCCGTTGGGCGTGAAGCGGAAGGCGTTGGAGAGGAGGTTGAAGAATACCTGGTCGAGTTTTTCGGTATCTCCCCATATCATCACAGGTTGCGTGGGTCGGTCGAGGGTGAGATCGATGTCCTGGTCTGCGGCCAGGTTGGCGAAGTTGCCGATGATCGACTGCATGAATTCGCCCAGGTCTACTTGCCTCAGGTTGAGTCGCATCTTTCCGTTTTCGATCTTCCTGATATCCAGAAACTGTGTCATCAGCCTGAGCAGATGGTTGGCATTGTCGTCGACCACCAGGAGGCGTCGCTGCACGTCCTCGTCGGCCACGCCCTTGTGCAGCAGTTCCTTGATACTTCCGGCGATGAGTGTCAGTGGCGTGCGGATCTCATGCGAGACTTCGGTGAAGAACTTCACCTTCAGGTCTGACAGACGTTGCTCCATGCGCACCTTGTGCTTGAGCTTGAAGACGGTGTAGAGGATGTAGCTCGAGAGCACCATCACGGCAATCACGGCCAGCAGGTACAGCACATAGGCCCACCAGGTCTGCCAGAACGAGGGCTTGATGACGATGGGCAGCGACCTGACATTGTCGACCCATACGCCGTCGCCGTTGGTTGACCGCATGAGCAGGGTATAGCTGCCTGGCGGCAGGTTGCTGTAGATGGCCGAGTGACGACGTCCGATGTTGTTCCACTGTCGGTCGAAGCCTTCTAGCTTGTAGCTGTAGTTGATGTTCTCGGGGTTGCGGAAGTCGAGTGCCGAGAACTCGATGCTGAAGTTGTTCTGGTCGTGACGGAGCACAAGCTGGTCGAGGTATTCGGGTGTGCAGTTGATGATAGCCCCGTGCTGTGCCGAAGGTGTCACCTCGGCTTGTCCGATGACCAGACGTGTGATGACGATGCGCGGCACATACCGGCTCATGACCATCTGCGCTGGGTTGAAATACACTGGCCCGTGGTTGCGTGCAGGGAAGAGCAGGCGCCCGTCGTCGAGGCGCACGGCAGCCCCCTCATTGAAATCGACGCGCTGGTCGAAGAAATAGGTGGGTATAGCCTCGATGCGCCTGTCGCGGGGGTAGAAGCGGGCCAGACCGCTCTCTGATGACAGCCACAGGTGGCCTCGGTCGTCTTCCTGCATGGTGAAGACGATGTCGCTGCGCAGGCCGTCGGCCATGGTGTATGGCTCGAAGAAGAGGCGTCCGCCCTGTTCGCGCACGGCACAGAAGCCGCCGCCGTAGGTACACACGTACATGGTGCCCTCGCGGCTGAAGAAGATCTGCTGCACGTCATTGTTGCTCAGCGAGTGGAGATCGTCGGCCATCCGCTTATAGGTCTTGAAGTGCATGTGCTCGGGCTTTGTGAAACTGCCGTCGAAGGAGAGCAGGCCCGAGGTGGTGCCTGCCCAGATGTTGCCACGGCGGTCGGTGGTGACATAGCGCACGCGCTGGAACTCGCCCTTGGGATAGCCCAGCAGGCGGTTGCCGGCATGGATGAACCGCCCGCTGTCCTGCCTGAGGTCCAGATAGCAGATGCCTCCGCCGAAGGTGGCAATCCACAGGCGGTCGTGGCCGTCGATGCACATCGAGAAGATGTCGTTGTGGCAGAGGCTATACGGGCCGTCACCTTTCTTATATTGCCGGATGTCATAGCTTAGCGGACCCTGCCGCCGCAGGCGGAAGAGTCCGCCAAACTTTGTTCCTATCCACAGGTTGCCCTCTTTGTCTTGCACGAAGCAGTAGGCATGTCCTAACCTGTCGGTGCTGTTGGGCACCACATGTCCGCTGCGGGTGAGGTTGCCGAGATAGTGCATCTGCCTGTCGAATACGCTGATGGTGCCGTCGCGTGCGCCTGTCCATACATAGCCGTCGCGGTCTTGGAAGATGCCGCGTACGTCGTTACCGTCTTCTGTATCGGCGTGCATGTCGAGCGGCTTGAACTGTGAGGAGGTGAAGGTAGCCTTCTGCAGTCCGGTATATTTGCCACTGAACCAGAGGTTGTCCTGCCGGTCTACAAAGAGGTCGACCACCGTGTTCTCTGCCGTCCACTCTAGCTGGCGGGCCGGGTCGTAGAAGGGCACGAGCATCCGTCGCGCGGGGTCGTACAGGGCCAGTCCGTTGCCCGACGGCGACACCCACAGGTGGTGGCGCGAGTCTTCGATGATCCTGACGTCGTTGCGCCACATCGAGGGCGACTGGCTGAACTGTCCTTTCATGGTGAGCCGTTCCAGCCTGCCGCTGCGGGCATCGTAGCGCATCACGCCGGGACTGCCGGTGCAGAACCACACGTTACCCTGCGAGTCGCTCACCAGGCGACGGATGCGGTCGCCGTTGAGCACACTGTTGGCCATGGTGTGATGTTGTCGCACGGCAAACTGGGCGTCGAGCACATAGAGCCCGTCGCCGATGGCCGACACCAGGTAGCCGCCGCCGGGCAAGGGCACCACCGACGACAGCGGTGCCGCAGTGGGCAGTTGTTGTCGTACCAGTTGGCCGCCCTGTCGCGTGAGAAGCGTGCCGCCACTGCCACAGAACACCTCGCCCGATGGCTGCAGGCACATGTCATGCCCGTCGAAGGCCGTCGTCATCAGCCTTGGTTGGCCTGCCCTCGGGTCGTAGAGCCACAAGGCCCGCGAGGTCAGCACCCACACCTCTTGTCTACGCCCGCCCTTCAGCCCGTTGATGCTTGCCTTGGCATTGAGCAGCAGTTTCACCCGCAGACTGTCGTCGTGCCATGACACCCGCAGCAGGCGGTTGTCGTCGGTCACCACGAGCATTCCGCCGCCCACGCCATACATCTCCCGGGCGGCATAGCGCGACAAGGGCAGACTCGTGATGCGCGACGTGGTCATGTCGTAGCGCGACACGCTGCCGTTGTATCCGCGCATCCAGATGCCGTTGCCTTCCGGACAGATGGCCTCCATGCGGTTGCTCTCCAGCCGGATGCCGTCGCCGGGCCTTGCCTTGAAGCTGGTGAAACGTGAGCCGTCGAACTGGTACAGGCCGTCCCAGGTCGAGAACCACATCAGGCCCCTGGCATCCTGGGCGATGTTCATTACCTCTTTCTGCACGAAGCCTGCATTGCCGTCATAGGCCGTGAAGGCAAACATGCCCTGGCACCATGCGCAATGATACCCGCCGACACCCCACCAGAGGAGTGCCGCCATAACAAGTCGATGGGTTGTTGATTTGTTCACAATAGATCGTTCCTCGTCTCCCTCCTGCCGCTTCCTGGCGGTGTAGAGAGCTCATCAAATGACAGGCTGGCGCGCCAGTACATCTATCTCTGCCGACCCGTCGGCGTTTGCTTTCTATATAATATTGTCCTTCCCTGCGGCGATTGGTCAATGGGGAGTGGGGCTCAGCCTTTCACAATCTCCCTGTTCTCCTCGCTTACCAGTCCCAGTTTCTTGGCTTGGCCGAGGAGGAAGGTGGCCTCCTTGTGCGAGCATACATAAATCTTTTTCAACCGCAAAAGAAAGTCGGTTCGCGACATCTTCGATGCTTGGGCCTGCGTGAAAACCTTGTCGATCGAAGCCCTCAGCTTCTCCTCGTTGAAACTGAACCGGTGGTTGTGGCGGTAGTTGAGATAGACCAGTGCCAGACATGCCAGTACTACAAGGACGGTGATGGTGATGGTACTTGTATCCATAATGCTAAATTGTTTAAGGTCCGGTAGCGGACTAGGTTAGTTGCTTTCCTTGCAAATATAGGTTTTTTATCAACATGGTTGATGGTTGAAATGAAAAAAAATCATAAATCAATCATTTTTTTATTTTTTTCCGATTATTTGCTATTCGCGGTCAAATATTTTCCTATCTTTGTTGCGTTTACTTTGATCTATTATTACTAAGCTTAAATACTATCATTATGAATGACGCTAAAGACCCCTCCGTGTTGGAGGCACAAGAGTCGACGAACAAAGAGTCGTCGTTTGACCGAAAACGCAGGATCACGGGTGCCATCTTCGGCCCTGTCTGCGCCTTTCTTGTTTGGATCACTCCTATCCCGGGTCTGACCCCCGAGGCCCATCACCTACTGGCCATCATGACCCTGGTGGCGCTGTGGTGGATTACCGAGCCCGTCCCCATTCCCGTCACCTCACTCATCGGCCCCACGCTGTGCGTGGTGCTGGGCGTAGTGAAGATGAAGGAGGCCTTTGCGGCCTTTGCCAACCCCATGATCTTCCTGTTCATGGGCGGCTTCATCATCGCCAAGGCCATGATGGTGAATGGTGTGGACAAGCGCATCGCCTACGGCATCATGTCGATGAAGTGGGTGGGCGACAACCCGCGCCGCATCTTCCTGGCCATCGGTCTGGCCTGCATGCTCTGCTCGGGCTGGATCAGCAACACGGCCACGGCGGCCATGATGTTCCCCATTGCGCTGGGCTTGCTCGAGGCCATCCGTGAGATGATGGCGGCGCGCGGCACGGTCATCAACCTGAGTTCGTACAAATATGCCACGGGTCTGATGCTCATGACGGCCTACGCCTGCTCCATCGGCGGCGTGCTCACGCCCATCGGCACCCCGCCCAACATCATCATGCTGGGCTTCCTGAGCGAGATGGCCGACGTGCAGGTGTCGTTCTTCCAGTGGATGGTGTGGGGCTTTGTGGCCATGGTGGCCTATTTCATCATTGCCTACCTGGTGCTTGCCAAGATGTTTCCCTCTGAGGTCAAGCACATCGAGGGTGCCACCGACTTCATCGCCGAGCGCGTCAGAGGGCTGGGCAGGTGGACGGTGGCCCAGAAAAACACCATGATAGCCTTTGGCGCGGCCGTCGTCCTGTGGGTCACGCCCGGCATCCTGAGCATCGTCTTTGGCACCGAGAGTGAGGTGCTCAAGACCTACAACAAGCTCTTTCCCGAGGCCGTGGCTGCCATGGTGGGAGCCTTGCTGCTGTTCTTCCTGCCCGTCGACCGCAAGTGGTCGAAGATGACGCTCGAGTGGAAGGATGCCGTGGCCGGTGTGGAGTGGGGCACGCTGCTGCTCTTCGGCGGCGGCCTGGCCATGGGTGGCATGATGTATTCCACGGGTCTCTCGGCCTGGATAGGCGACCAGATCATCGCCATGATGGGCGGCAACCCGTCTGAAATACTGCTTATCGCCGTGTTCTGCGTCATCTCGCTGCTGCTCTCCGAGCTCACCTCGCACACCGCAGCCACCAATATGATTGGCCCGTTGGCCATCGGCGCAGCCCTCTCGGCAGGCTTCAGTCCGGTGCCTGTGGCCGTGGGTGTGGCCTTGTCGGCCTCGCTGGGCTTCATGCTGCCGGTATCTACGCCGCCCAACGCCATCGTCTATGCCAGTGGCTACGTGCCCATCACCAAGATGATCAAGACGGGCGTGTATATCGACTTCATCGGCATCTTCCTCGTTACCATCCCCGTGGTGCTCTATCTGGTGAAGATGGTCGTAGGATAAGCCGCGCCGTGCCGCGTCGCCAGGGCGCGGCACTCCCGCCATCACGCAACGAGGCATCGGCCCATCAGGGCCGATGCCTCGTTGCGTGATATACCGCATCCTGGGCGTCAGCGGTTCTGATACATGTCGTCGTAGTATTTCATATAGTCGCCCGAGGTGACGTTGTTGAGCCAGTCTTCGTGGTCGAGATACCACCTCACCGTTTCCTCGATGCCCTGCTCAAACTGCAGGCTGGGTTCCCATCCCAGCTCGCGCTGCAGCTTACGGCTGTCGATGGCATAGCGGGCGTCGTGGCCCAGACGGTCGGTGACGTGGGTGATGAGGTCGTCGTCGGCACCCTCGGGGCGGCCCAGCAGACGGTCTACCGTCTTGATGAGCACCTTCACGATGTCGATGTTCTTCCACTCGTTGAACCCTCCGATGTTGTAGGTGTCGGCCGTCTTGCCCTCATGGAAGATGAGGTCGATGGCGCGGGCATGGTCTACCACGTAGAGCCAGTCGCGCACGTTGAGGCCCTCGCCATAGACGGGCAGCGGCTTGCGGTGGCGGATGTTGTTGATAAACAGGGGAATGAGCTTCTCGGGGAACTGGTAGGGACCGTAGTTGTTCGAGCAGTTGGTCACGATGGTCGGCATGCCATAGGTGTCGTGGTAGGCGCGCACGAAGTGGTCGCTGCTGGCCTTCGAAGCCGAGTAGGGGCTGTGGGGCTGGTATTTCTTGTCCTCGGTGAAGAAGTCCTCGCCGTAGGCGTGGTGATGGTCTGACGAGGCCTTGGTGGTGAAGGGCGACTCCAGGCCTTCGGGGTGGGTCAGTTCGAGTGTGCCATACACCTCGTCGGTGGAGATATGGTAGAATCGCTTGCCCTCGTAGCCCTCGGGGCGGCTCTCCCAGTAGAGCTTGGCAGCCTGGAGCAGGCTCAGCGTGCCCATCACGTTGGTCTGTGCGAAGGTGAAGGGGTCTTTGATGCTGCGGTCCACGTGGCTCTCGGCGGCCAGGTGGATGATGCCGTCCACGGCATACTGCGTCATGAGTTCCTGCATCTTGGCGAAGTCGCAGATGTCGGCCTTCACAAACACATAGTTGGGCCGGTCCTCGATGTCTTTGAGGTTGGCCAGGTTGCCGGCGTAGGTCAACTTGTCGAGGTTGATGATGCGATAGTCGGGATACTTGTTGACAAACAGTCGGACAACATGGCTGCCGATGAATCCGGCGCC
>CAZBQA010000024.1:17297-23188 GCA_964493905.1 uncultured Prevotella sp. | reverse complement strand
GAGCGTGATGAAGATGAGTCTTCAAATGACCGAGCGCCGCCTTGCTTCTGCAAAGCAAGTGCCAGCGAGCGTGATGAAGATGAGTCTTCAAATGACCGAGCGCCGCCTTGCTTCTGCAAAGATAGGTTTTTTTCGTTGCAAAACAGCCCGTTTGGTATCTTTTTTTATGGTTATTTTGTGTGCCATGTCATTTTTTCGACTTTCTGTGTCGAGTCGAAGTAGGGTGTGATACGAGTCGAAGCAGAGTCTGTGTCGAGTCGAAGTAGCGCGTGATTCGAGTCGAAGCAGCAACCGTCGTGGTTGTCCTCGCGTGGCCTTTCGACCTTAGTGGCGGTGGCAGAGTTGCGTTGTGGTCATGGCTAGTGACGCATGACATGCCCAGTAAAAGTTGTCACGCCGCGGCATCCGATCTGTTGAAATATGCCGGATGGTATTCTGTGAGATCCGTGACATCCGTGTTTTAAAAAAAAGCTGGGGAGGGCCCCCCACCCACGCGGGAGTAAACCATAGGACCGGAAATATGCGCAATCTGAGGCCAGGGGTGAAGATTATTGACAAAAATGTTGGCGGTTTAGCCGAAAGTCATTATATTTGCAGCAACTAACATGCAAAACATCGTTGACTAAAAGGATTTACGGAAAGATACTAACCATAAATATTTAAGATCATGCAAGATTTACAGAATCCGGAACAGAACGTCGAGACCACACCCGTGAACCAGCCCCAGCAGGGCTATGCTTCTGCGGCACAGACGAGCGAGCCCGCTCCCGCCCAGCCCAACAACTATCTGGTGATAGCCATTCTCAGCACCCTGTGCTGCTGTCTGCCTCTGGGCATCGTGTCTATCGTCTATGCGGCCAAGGTCAACGGCCTGTATATGGGCAGGCAGTATGAGGCTGCCGAGCAGGCCTCGAAGAACGCCAAGAAGTGGGCCATCATTGCCGCCGTGGTGGGTCTGGTATGCCAGATTATCTATGGCGTGGTGTACGGTGTGGCCGTGCTGCCTAAAATGATGGGCAACTAAGCGCACCCGACGATGAAGAAACTGGCACTGCTGGCAGCGGTCGTCGCCGCGGTGGGCGTTGCGCTCTACCTCTTCGACCCTGCCCGCAGCGTGCTGGCCCCCAAGTGCCCGTTCAAGCTCCTCACCGGCTGGGACTGTCCGGGCTGCGGCTTCCAGCGGTTTTTGCATGCGCTGCTCCATGGGCGTGTGTGCGAGGCTATACATTATAATTATTTCCTGCTCTATGCACTGCCTTACACGCTGTGCCTGGCAGCGGTGTGGCTCATGCCCGCGGGTTCCTCCAAGCGCAAGGTGGCACGGGTGGTAGAGAGCCCTTGGCTGGTGTGGACCTATATCGTCTCGTTCGGGGTGTGGCTGGTGGTCAGAAACTTGCTGCACATCTAAAGATACGGGTGCCGACAAATTTATGTCTGTGTTTTCTTGGCTGGTTAAGACTATTTGCTTAACTTTGCTCAGTATTGCCAACATTTGCGACACGCCAGCATCAATGAAAGATATCAAGAAGATCGTGCTTACGGGAGGCCCGTGCGCCGGAAAGACCACCGCTCTGGTCAAGGTCATCGACCATTTCTCCAGCCTGGGCTTCAAGGTGTTCACCATTCCCGAGGTGCCCACCCTGTTTCAGCAGGCCGGCATGGACTATCTCACCACGAACCACAACTTCTTCTACGAAGGCGAGAAAGCCACCCTTGAGGTGCAGCTGCTGCTGGAAGACAAGTTCACCCAGATTGCCAGTCAGGTGGACGAGCCGTCCGTCATCATCTGCGACCGCGGGGCCATGGACATCTCGGCCTATATGGATGGCGAGATGTGGGACGAGATCACCTCTCTGGCCCAGACCACCACCCAGGCCCTCATCAACCGCTACGACGCCGTGCTCCACCTGGTGTCGGCGGCCGACGGTGCCGAGGAGTTCTACACGCTCTCGACCAACAAGGAGCGCACCGAGGGCATCGAGCTGGCCCGCGAGCTCGACAAGAAGGTGATACACGCATGGAGCGGGCACCCCCACCTGCGCGTCATCAACAACCACCAGGACTTCGACACCAAGCTCAACCGAGTGCTCATGGAGATCTCGAGCGTGCTCGGACTGCCGCAGCCCATCACCGAGGAGCGCAAGTATATCGTAGAGGTGAAGGGCACCATGCCGCAGACCATCGACAGCGACATCACCCAGACCTACCTCGTGGCCGACCCCGACAGCGAGGTGAGGCTGCGCCACCGGCAGTGGGGCAACGGCAAGCGCGTGAACGTACACACGATGAAGAAGACCGTGGACGGCAACAAGCAGGTGGAGACCGAGCGGCAGGTGAGCAACGCACTCTACGAGTCGCTGCTCTCGCAGGCTGACCCCTACCGCCACACCATCCGCAAGAAGCGCAAGAGCTTCATCTGGAAGGGGCAGTACTTTGAGCTCGACACCTATCTCGACCAGCTCGGCGGACTGGTGATCCTCGAGACCAAGGGCATCACCGACACCGAGAGTGTCAACTTCCCGCCCTTCCTCAAGGTGGTGCGCGACATCACGGGCGACAACAACTATTATAATTATAACCTGGCATTGAGAAAATAACGCATGCATATTGTCATCGCAGGAAACATCGGATGCGGCAAGACCACACTCACCAACATGCTGGTGCGACACTACGGGTGGACGCCACGGCTGGAGAAGGTGCTCTTCAACCCCTATCTCGAAGACTATTACAAAGACCTGAAACGGTGGGCGCTCAACCTGGAGGTGTACTTCCTCAAGGAGCGGTTTCGCGACCTGCTCGAGATCTCACGGTCTACAGAGACCATCATACAAGACCGCTCGATATTCGAGGGCGTGTATATCTTCGCCGCCAACAACTATGCCATGGGCAACATGAGCGACGACGACTTCGACACCTTCATGGGTCTCTTCGACTCGATGATGATGGTGGCCCACGAGCCCGACCTCATGGTATATCTCAAGGCCTCGGTGCCCCATCTGGTGGACAACATCCACAAGCGGGGTCGCGAGTATGAGCAGAACATCCAGCTCAACTATCTGCAGAACCTCAACGACCGCTACGAGG
Organism: uncultured Prevotella sp.; assembly: GCA_964493905.1. Taxonomy (GTDB): domain Bacteria; phylum Bacteroidota; class Bacteroidia; order Bacteroidales; family Bacteroidaceae; genus Prevotella. The sequence continues at coordinate 20,104 of CAZBQA010000024.1, read as the reverse complement.
AGTTTGTCAACAACACCTACCAGGGGCGCGTGCTCACCATCGAGGTCGACAGGCTCGACTTCCTGCACTCGCGCAAAGACTTTGCCTCGGTCATCAACCGCATCGATGCCCAGCTGGCCGACCTGCGCAACGACGACCACTCGCTCTTCAGCCTCGCCGCCGGCAGCTGACGCCGCGCCACCCCGCTTCACCATTGATCACCCATCACCCAACATCTAACACACAACACCATCATGCACATCGCTATCGCAGGAAATATAGGCAGTGGCAAGACCACGCTCACCAAGATGCTCGCCAAACGCTACGGCTGGACGCCACGCTTCGAGCCCGTGGACGACAATCCCTATCTCGACGACTTCTATCACGACATGAACCGGTGGTCGTTCAACCTTCAGGTTTACTTCCTCAACAAACGGTTCAAGGAGGTAGTGAAGATCGCGCAGAGCGACGAGACGGTCATCCAAGACCGCACCATCTTCGAGGACGCGCGCATCTTCGCACCCAACCTGCACGACCAGGGCTACATGAGCGACCGCGACTTTGCCAACTACTCCGACCTCTTCGACCTGATGATGTCGCTGGTGAAACTGCCGCAGCTCATGATCTATATCCGCTCGTCTATCCCCACGCTGGTGAACCACATCGAGAAACGGGGACGCAGCTTCGAGAAGAGCATCCGCATCGACTACCTCACGGGCTTGCAGCGCCGCTATGAAGACTGGATCAAAGACTACAAGGGAGAGCTCATCATCATCGACGGCGACAACCTGAGCTTCGAGGACAACCCCGAGGACTTCCGCAAGGTGACCGACATGATCGACGCCAGCCTCTACGGACTCTTCCCCATGGAAGAGCAGAAGCCCTGAGCCAACGCCACGGAGAGGCTACGCACACACTTTGCAGACAACACCAAGCATCCCAAAAAAACATACATATCATGACAGAGACTAATGAATTCAAGACCTCCGGCATCAACCTGTTGGTGACCGGAAAGGAGAATGGTCAGTCGGTGCTCCTCGTCGGTCTGAACAGCGCCTATCGCGACAAACCGCAACATCAGAAGGCACTGCAGCGCGAGTACGACAGGTGCCATGAGCTTGAGCATCCACATATCATGAAATATCTGGCCCTCAAAGAGGTGGAGCCTTACGGCAACAGTCTGCTCATGGAGTGGGAGCCGGCTCGTAACCTCGGTGCGTATCTGCAGGAGGAGCATAGCACCGACGAGTGCAAGCGGGTGCTCAGGCAGATTGCCGACGCGCTGGGTTATCTGCACCGCAACGGTATGGTGCATGGGGCGCTCGACAGCCAGTGTGTCTTTGTCACCGACAAGGGCGACGAGGTGAAACTGCTCAACTTCAGGTTGCGCTACGCCGACAAGCTCAACCAGCCGGCCGACAGTCTGAAGTTCATCGCCCCCGAAGCCAAGGACGGCACCATCGGCCTCGATGCCCGCGCCGACATCTTCTCGCTGGGTGCCATCGCCCGGGCCATGAGTCTCGGGCCGGAATACGACGATGTAATCAAGAGCTGTTGCAGCTATGGGCGAAGCGAGCGGTTTGCCGACACCGAGACGTTCATCGATGCCCTGGAGCACCGCCGCGCCGCGCGCAGCAGTCGTAGCAGCAACAGTGAGCCCACGCCCGGCGCATCCAACAAGAAGGTGGCTGTGGGCATCGCCGTGTTTGTGGCCCTGGCCCTGGTGGCCTTTGTATGGTTTTTCAACAACGGCGGACTGAACCTGGGCACTGCCACCGAGGGCACTGCCTCTGTGGCCGACACTACGCAGACGGCTCCCGCGGCGACGCCTACCGACGATGCCACGCAGCAAGAGGCGGCTGCCACGACTCCTGCCAACACCGACGATGCCGCGGCTGCACCTGCCTCGGCAGACATTGCGCCCGGCGATGGGCAATACACCGGCGAGTTGGCCTTCTTGGGTACGCTGGTGCCGCAGATGCACATCGACATCGACAAGCTCTATGCCCGGGGTGGTGGCAGGGAGGCCATTCACCGCAGGGTGGTGACTTATTATAAAGGATTGCGCGGCACGCTCAAGAATATGAGTCAGGCGCAGTATGATGCATTCGACAAGGCCTTCGGCGATTATATCAAGCAGAAGAACGCCGAGTAGGGAGGCCCCACCCCCGGCCCTCCCCAAGGGGCGGGAGAGGCTGGCGCGATGGGGCTTCTCGCAATAAACGCAACAGTGCATTAAACGCAACAGTGCAATAAACGATATAAAGGAAATAGGCGGTTGCGGTGAGAGGTTGCGTAAAAGCCTATGGCTTGACACATGCCGCTACGCGGCACGCAATAGAGAAATACTCCTGGGTATCATGCCCCAGAGAGGTTCAGCTTAGCCCATGGATGTTCCATCGTACCTAACCCAGTAGCATGATATTCTCTCATGAGACCCGCTAGCGGGTCCAATGAGATATTCTGCGATGAGCTTCTCGCAGAAATGATATTCTTATATATTCTGAGATTCGCCAAAGGCGAGCGGAGGAAAAAATAAGCAACTATTATCCGTCTGTATCTTGATAACACCCACTGATATGACAGGTGCCTTACGCCACCATGGTAATTGTTATCTACACAAGGATATGAAGTGTGCGGGATCACCCACATCAATCGGTTGACATTACACTACTTTTATCTCATCTCTGTCTTAACTTTTTAGATATGTTATGAGATATGGGTATCTTTTTTTGCATTGGGCAAAAAAATAATAGAAGTAATTACGTAGGAAGCAATATTTTTATCTACCTTTGCATAAGACAGGCATCGCTCGGCCATCAGAGCAA
>CAZBQA010000024.1:0-17197 GCA_964493905.1 uncultured Prevotella sp. | reverse complement strand
GCGTACTGTTGGGCCGTGAGGGCTACCGCAGGCGTGTTGGTACAGGATACTCATTAAACGATATACTATGATGAATAAACTGCAAGATTTTAGCCAATTGGTAGAGATGCTCAAGTCAAAGGGCATTAAGCGCCGTGTTGTGGTGGTGAATCCCAGAGACGCCTCTTCGGTGGAGGCATTGCGAAAAGCCGAGGCCGATGGTTTTGTGGTGCCCGTACCTGTCGATGACATGGAGCATCCGCAAGCGGCCGCCGAGGCTGCCGTGGAACTGGTACAAGCGGGCAAGGCCGACGTGCTGATGAAGGGTCTCATCCACTCTGACGTGCTGCTGCGTGCCATCCTGCGCCACAACGGCGGTTTGCTACCCAAGGGGCAGCTGCTCTGCCAGGTGGGATGCGCCCAGATACCGGCTTATCACAAACTTTTATTTTTTACTGATGCCGCCGTCATTCCTTTTCCTACCCACGAGCAACGGGTGCAGCAGGTGGCTTATATCTCGCATCTGTGCCATGCCATGGGCATCGAAGAGCCTCGTATCTCTCTCATCCACTGCGTGGAAGAGGTCAACGAACGACATTTCCCCTATACAGCGGGCTATCGCGACATCGTGGCCCAGGCCCGCGAGGGACTGTTCGGCAAGTGCCTGGTCGATGGTCCGCTTGACCTCAAGACCTCGTGCTCGCCTGAGAGTCTGCGGGTGAAAGGCATCGACTCGCCGCTGGAGGGCGACGCCGATGCCGTGGTATTCCCCGACATCGAGAGTGGCAACGTGTTCCACAAGGCGGTGACCCTCTTTGGCAACGCCCATCTGGCCAGCATCCTGCAAGGGGCCGTGGCACCTGTGGTGCTGCCCTCGCGGGCCGACGATGCCGAGACCAAATACTATAGTCTGGCCATGAGCTGCCTGCTTAGTGCCAGTCTGTCGTGAACACCAAGATTGAGTAATCATACGAAACCCATAGAAACTGATATGCACATCCTAGCCATCAACCCCGGTTCCACCTCCACCAAGATAGCTGTCTACGAGGATGACACGCTGTTGCACGCCATCGACATCGCACACAGTAGGGAGGAACTGGCACCTTTTGAACGGGCCATCGACCAATATGACTTCCGTAAACAACTGATCTTCGACGAACTCGCCGCCAACCATATCTCGCTCAACTTCGACGCAGTGGTGGGACGCGGTCCTATCTCTAAAGCCGTGCCCAGTGGCGTATATGCTGTGAACGAGCAGATGATCGACGACAATCGCCATTCGGCACACGACCACCCATGCAACCTGGGCTGCATCCTGGCCTACGACATCGCACGCACGGTGCCCTGTCCGGCATATATCGTAGATCCCGGCGTGGTAGACGAGCTGGCGCCTGTGGCACGCATCACCGGACTGCCGGAGATGCCCCACTATGGGGTGTGGCATGCCCTGAACCAGAAGGCCGTGGCACGCCGCCATGCCCGTGAGCACGGCAAGCGCTACGAAGACCTGCAGCTCATCGTCTGCCACATGGGAGGCGGCATCTCCGTAGCCGCCCACGACCATGGCCTGGCCGTGGATGCCAACAATGCCCTCGACGGTGAGGGCCCCTTTACCACAGAGCGTGCGGGGTCGTTGCCCGTGGGCGACCTCATCAGGATGTGTTTCAGCGGCAAATATAAGGAAGAGGAGCTCATGACCAAGATTCGGCGTCAGAGCGGTATGTATGCCTATCTGGGCAGCAACGACATGCGCGTGGTGGGCCGCCGGGTGGCCGAGGGCGACGAGCAGGCAAAGCTCGTGGTCGATGCCATGGTCTACAATATTGCCAAATGGATTTGTGCCGAGGCTGCCGTCTTTGGCGGTAAGGTCGATGCCATCCTGCTGACAGGTGGACTGGCCCACTCAGACTATGTGACCAGCGGGGTGCGTGAGCGTGTGCAGTTTCTTGCCCCGGTCTACTGCTATCCTGGTGAGGACGAGATGCTCTCGCTGGCCGAAGGGGCGTTGGCCGCCCTCAAAGGCGAACGCGAGGTGCTGACTTATCGTTGACCCTCTGCTGTAGGGTATGGGACTCGCTGGTCGTCATGCGTGGTCCTCACGGCTGTTGATACGCTTCATGAGCTCAGCCTTGAGGTCGTCGGTGGCGGCCAGTCCCAGTTTCTTGCGGATGCTAGACCGCTGGGTGGTGATGTTGCTTTCGGTTTTGTTCATGAGTAGGCAGATCTCACTCACCGACTTGTCTGAGAGGATGTAGCGGCTGATGGAGATCTGTGTGGGTGTCAGTTCGGGGAACAGCACCTCCATCTTCTGCCGCTCCGTGGCGTTGGCCGTCATGATGGCCTTCACGTTGTTAATGACATTCTGCTGGGCCTTGTCACCCAGAATATTCATCAGGTTGACGGCACCGTTGACATCGGTTTGCTGCTTGGCCAGTTTCACAAACGCCTTCACTTGCGACTTCTCGAGCTTCAGCACGTTGAAGAGTTCCTGCTCCTCGGCAGTGAAGGTCTTGTTGTCGTGGTACAGACTCAAGGTGCCTTGGGTCACCATGACGAGCATGGGCATAATGGCCACGTCGGTGAGCAGGACATAAATACCGAAGCTGGTGAGGTCTTTGTCACCCACGAGTGCCATGCAGGTGATGATGGCGGCTACGCCGGTGGTGCAGAGGATGATGGTACACACTTTGAGGAAGGCCAGGATTGAGGTGACGATAGAAATGCCGATGAGCAGCATGATACCCATGCACAATACCCGGTCCTGGGTGGTGTAGCCATAGGCACAAAGAAACATTACCACGATGTCGAGCACGTGTCCGTGCAGCAATACGCTGCTGAGGGCGGTGCCCACGCTCAGTTTGTCGGTCCTCTGGAGGTAGATGGTGATGAGGACACCCGCCAGGCAGACAGCCTCTAGGAGGGTGATGCGAGGATTGTCGGGGCCGTAGATGCCGATAAAGTTGGCCAGCAACTGAAGAATAACCAGTGCTGAATAGAAAACATATATAATTCGCTGTACTCTGGCCACCAGTTCCTGGTCTTTCAAAGTGTACGTCTTCAGCCTTTCGAGCATCCTGGCAAGGAAGGCCGGCTGATGTATGAACGTCATGAGGCAGTATTATTTTGTTGTGTGCAAATATAAGCTATTTTCTTGATATTGACATAATTTGACATGGAAAATTGGCCCAAAATCTTATTCTTGACACATTTTGAATCAAATTGTTTACGTAATTTGTCGGTTGTAGTTGTAACTTTGCACCATCTGCTGAATGGCAGTTGTTGGTTGTAATGATAATAGAGATGATGAAGAAGGGTCTGACATTGCATTGACCTCACCCTCCGGAATATGATATAACTAACTAAGAAATGGTGAATAAATGATATTCAAAAAATATTTGATTGCTAGTAAACCCGGTTGGATGTACCGGGATTAACCACTACAAAAGGCCCTTGCACGCGTGATGCGGACAAGGGTTTTTGTTATTCTCAGGTATGACTTTCATTGGTGCTTCTTGATGTTTTTGATAAATCCCTCGATACCTTTCTCCAGACTGCGTGAGGGTTCGATGACATTATACTGTTCCCAGAAAGCAGGGTCGCTGAAATAATCCACCCGGTCGTAGAGCGTCTCGTGGCGGTGGAAGGCACTGCGCCCCTTGATGGGCTGTATGTTGGAAGAGCGTTCATCGGTGACCACCATCTCCGAGGTGACCTTATAGGGCGATGCAAAGAGCTTGCGTTTCCACTCGCATCGGAAGCTCACATCGGAACGGATGTAGTTGAGCGACAGCTTGCCAGCCGCATCGGGCTTGTAGTTGATGTGTATCTCCAGCGCGATAGGCTTGAAGCGCACACCCAGGGGTTTGCTCTCGAGCATAAAGTTGGTGGCCTTGTCGCGGTTGCTCATGTCGAGTTCGAGGTCTATGTGTGTGATGGCCAGCGTCTCGGTGTCGATGTAGAAATCGCCCATGAGCAGCGCAAAGTCGGTCTGCCGCCTGGGCTTGATGCTCACCACCACCTGCGCGCGCCCGTCGCTCAAGGGTGCCGGCCGCATGGAGAAGCCGTAATTGGCCAGCATCTCCTCAGAGAAGAGGTAGTCGCGGTTTTTCACAATGTCGATGTTCACCGGTGTCACCGGTCCGCCCGCTATCTTTGCGCCGAGGGTGTCGGAGGCTTGTGTCGACACCAGTCGGCGTGCCTTGCGTATGGCCACGCGGTCTTGGCGTATGTCCTTGCTGTAGGGTGTCTTGTACATCTCGGTGATGGCCTCCGCCACGTAGATGTATTTTCGGCCCTTGCGCGTGGTCTCGCGGTAGAAGCACTGTTGCAGCAGGGGCTGGGCAGCATAGTTCTCGGGAATGTTGTTGATGGCCAGGCGCAACACATCCTCAGCATTGGCCACAAGCACCTCGTTGAGCGTCACGGCGGTGGCGCGGAGGCGGACGTCGAGCTTGCGGCCGTCGGCAGGCACGTCCACCGTGCGCGTGGCATAGCCCAGGCACGACACCTTGATGTGGCGTGTGGGCAGGGGTACCTTGAGGCTGAAGATACCGTCTTCGTTGGTCACTGTGGCCGTGCGCCCGTCGTCGGCCACCACAGAGGCGGCAGCAATGGGTTTGCCGTGGTCGTCGGCCGTCACCTTGCCGGTGATGGTGGTGGTTTGCTGGGCTGCCGATGGCAAGGCAGCCAGCAGAATGATGTGTATCAGGAGGAGTATTGTTCTCATAGGGGAAAGGATAAAAGTTAGATACTGTTTACAACGCAAATATAATAAAAAAACCATGCCTTCCTACTTTTTTTCACGCTTTTTAATCAAAGATATACCTGAACACCTTACACACCTCGCCATGTGGCGAGATGAGCGTTGCGTGGCACATTACTTTCGTTCACGAGGCGTTCTCCATGGGAATAAATCGTGACACTATTGCCAAAACGATGAATTTTAAGTAAAATTCTGCAAGAAGTATTGTGGTTAAAAGATTTATTTGTAACTTTGTCTTTATCTATTTGAAGAACTTAAAGACCTAGGAAATGAGACAACTGAAAATCGCGAAGAACATTACCAGCCGCAACAGTGAGGCACTAGACCGCTATCTTACAGAGATTGCCCGTTCAGCCATGCTCACGCCCGACGAGGAGGCAGTTTTGGCACAGACCATCCGCAACGGAGGAAAGGAGGGTGAAAGGGCGCGCGACAGGCTGGTAAGCGCCAACCTGCGCTTTGTGGTCTCAGTGGCCAAGCAGTATCAGCACCAGGGCATCTCGCTCACCGACCTCATCAACGAAGGCAACATGGGACTGGTGAAGGCGGCCGAGAAGTTTGACGAGACCCGAGGCTTCAAGTTCATTTCTTATGCCGTATGGTGGATCAGGCAGAGCATCATGGAGGCGCTGGCGGTGAAGAGCCGCATCGTGCGCGTGCCCCTCAACCAGGTGGGCATCGCCGGCAAGGTGAACCGCGCCACCGAGCAGTTTTTGCAGGAACACGGCCGTGTGCCCTCCAATCACGAACTGGCACAGCTCACAGGCATCGACGAGGAGCAGATCGATGCCGCGCAGGGCGCCAGCGGCCGCACCACGAGCATCGATGCCCCGTTGGGCAACGAGGACGACAACTCGATGGCCGACCTCCTGGCATCCGACGACAGCGACTTCAAGTCGGACAGCAGCCTCGACAAGGAGTCGATGAATCAGTTTATCAACGACCTTCTTAAAGAAGTGCTCAACTCGCGCGAACAGAAGATCATCAAAGAGTCGTTCGGCATCGGCATCATGGAGAAGAGTCTGGAGGAGATTGCCGACGAGATGGGCATGACGCGTGAGCGCATCAGGCAGGTGCGCGAGAAGGCGCTGCGCAAGATCCGCTACAGCAAGTACGCCTCCACGTTGAGGCAGTATCTGGGCTAGGGCTCCACGGAGCCTCGGCCCCTGCGGCTGGTCATTCGCTCCATGAAGTCTTTGCGCCGTTGCTCGCGTTGCTGCTTGCGGCGGCGCATGTCGAGTATCAACTTGGCGCTCATCCATACCAAGATGACGGCAAGCAGCACAAAGACGGCAATCAGGATTTTTAGTTCAGATGTTCCCATACGAGTGTGTTGTTTCTGCAAAGTTAGTGTTTTTTCATGTGAAAAGACCATGCAGAAAGGGAAAATAATGTTATCATCTTTGGCACTCGTTTCTTTTTTCCCTATCTTTGTCCACCATGCGTAAGATTCTGTTTATATGTCTGTTGCTGCTGTCGGTCCTGATGGCTTCGGCGCAGCCCTCGTCGTTCGAGGCCCGTCGCGGTGTCATTCCCGGTGGCTACGACTTCTGGGTACACACGCCCGACGACTATGGTACGGGTGCCCACCCCTTTCCGTTGATCATCTTCCTGCACGGTGCCAGCCTCTGTGGCAACAACCTCGACCGCGTGCTGCGCTACGGCACGATGGATGCCATCGAGAAGGGCAAGCACATCCCCATGCTCGTGGTGGCACCCCAGAATCCCGGCGGAGCATGGAATCCCCAGAAACTCAACAACCTGCTGGAGTGGATGAAGAGCCACTACAGCGTCGACAGCACACGGGTGTATGTGCTGGGCATGAGCCTGGGCGGCTACGGCACCATGGACTTCGTGGCTGCCTATCCCGACAAGGTGGCCGCCGCCATGGCACTCTGTGGCGGCTGCTCGCGGCGCGACGTGCAGCCGCTGGGGCGCGTGCCCCTGTGGGTCATGCACGGCACGGCCGACAGGGCGGTGTCGGTGCAAGAGTCGAAGCGGGTGGTGAGTGCCCTGCAGCAAGGCGGCAACGACCATCTGCTGCGCTACGACTGGTTTGTGGGCGGCTCGCACGGCTATCTGGCGCGCGTGTTCTACCTGCAGAAGACCTACGACTGGCTCATCGCCCACTCGCTGCACGACCGTCCGCGTGAGGTGAACACCATCTTCGACATCACCAAAGACGATATTGCCCGCACCTACCAAGAGCTGAAGATCGACGCGAGCATGTATGAGAAAGACTGACCATTGGGAGAAACCGCCGACAAAAAGCAGTATTGTCGACGAATAGTAGTACCTTTGCACCAGCAAACACAAATAACAACATGGTGACAGAAAACGATAAGAAAGAAGAACAGATATTGATCAGTATTACCGGGCAAGACCGCCCGGGGCTCACGGCCTCGGTCATGGCCATCCTCGCACAGTATGGTGCCAACGTGCTCGACATCGGCCAGGCCGACATCCACTCCACGCTGTCGCTGGGCATCCTCATCCGCATCAACGAGCGCAGCTCGGGACAGGTGATGAAGGAGCTGCTGTTCAAAGCCACCGAACTGGGCGTGAACATCGGCTTCTCGCCCATCACCGACGACGAGTATGAGGCATGGGTAGACCGCCAGGGCAAGAACCGCTATATCCTCACCGTCATTGGCCGCACGCTCTCTGCACAGGAGATTGCCGAGGCAGCGCGCATCATCGCCGGACAGGGCCTGAACATCGACTCCATCCTGCGACTCACCGGCCGACAGAGCATCAAGCACCCCGAGCGCAACGTCAGGGCGTGCATCGAGTTCTCGCTCCGCGGCACACCGGCCGACCAGCAGGCCATGCAGGCCGAGCTCATGGAGCTGTCGCAGGGGCTGGGCATCGACTTCTCGTTCCAGAAAGACAATATGTACCGCCGTATGCGACGGCTCATCTGCTTCGACATGGACTCCACACTCATCCAGACCGAGTGTATCGACGAACTGGCCGAGCGCGCCGGCGTGGGCGACCAGGTGAGGGCCATCACCGAGCGGGCCATGCGCGGCGAGATCGACTTCAAGGAGAGCTTCACCGAGCGTGTGGCACTGCTCAAGGGCCTCGACGTGAGTGTGATGCAGGACATCGCCGAGCATCTGCCCATCACCGAGGGCGTGGACCGACTGATGGAGGTGCTCAAGCGTTGCGGCTACAAGATCGCCATCCTCAGCGGCGGGTTCACCTATTTCGGCGAATACCTCCAGCGCAAATACGGCATCGACTACGTGTATGCCAACGAGCTCGAGATCGACGACAACGGCAAACTCACCGGACGCTACGTGGGTGAGGTGGTGGACGGCCGCCGCAAGGCCGAGCTGCTGAAACTCATCGCACAGGTGGAGAAGGTGAACCTGGCACAGACCATCGCCGTGGGCGACGGTGCCAACGACCTGCCGATGATCAGCGAGGCCGGACTGGGCATCGCCTTCCATGCCAAGCCACGTGTGGTGGCCAATGCCCGACAGAGCATCAATACCCTCGGACTCGACGGCGTGCTCTACTTCCTCGGCTTCAAAGACAGCTACCTCGGCGACCAGGGCAAGCTCTGACCTTTCATTATATATATACGCCCCAGTATATATACCTTCCTTACAGGGTAATATGATAGATGGGTTCCATTCTTTCCGACACGACATATTCGTTCACAGAACCCACCTGCCAACAAAAAAAAGGTAGAGAGACGGCCCTTTCGTTGATCTATGGCGTCCCTCTACCTGGTCGAATATTACGCTGTTTGGAAGGTATCTTGACCATCAAGATATATATAGTCCTTCACCATAGTCAGTAGTATCAGTAGTTTATTCGTCACATTTTTCTTTGCAACACGGTGCAGTCTCTGTTGTTCTGTCACTCTGTCTTTAGCATCTGCGCGTAGTCCAAGTCTTCTGTTATTCAGCCTTTGCTACCTTGCGCCATCTTTGTTATTCTGTTATACTGTCTTTATTCTTTGGGTTCAGTCATGAAACCCTTTGGCCGCCGTCGCCCCCAACGGCAGTCTCTCCTTTGTCCGTTTGGTTTTCTGGCGATCCGATTCGAAGTGTTTTATGCCCTGGCACCTTTGCTGACGTACATGCTGCGCATGCTTTCCGAGGTGTGGTTCGACCCGAAGCAGATCGTGGTTCGACCCGAAGCAGATCGTGGTTCGACCCGAAGCAGCATCTGGTTCGACCCGAAGCATGACAGCCCGACGGCAACCCCAGCGTGGCACCACGGCCCTCTGGAGGCAGGAGACCTACCGTTTGGCAGCCTGAATGCAGGCGAATCATTTGCCATGGCTGCCCATTTTCGGCAACTCTACCAACCGTTTTCTTACGACAGACCTACTATCTGCGCATAGTCCAACATTCTATTATTCTGTCTTCGCGACCTTGCGCCATCTCTGTTATACTGTCTTCACTGTCTGCAATGGTTCAAGACATTGTTATTCTGTTATTCTGTCTTCACTATCTTCTTATGGTTCAAGGCATTGCTATTCTGTCTCTACACAGGTGACGGTGAGTGAGTGGTTGGCCACGGTGAGGATGAAGTCGCCGGGTTCGAGATGCCATTGTCCATCCCAGCCCACAAAGGCCATGTCGCTGGCGGGCAGCGTGAAGGTGACGGTAGTGGTCTGCTGCGGTTGCAGCTCCACCTTCTCGAATCCGCGCAGACGGCGGCCGTCGGGAGTCATCGAGGCGATGACATCACTGCTATAGAGCAGCACGGCCTCCTTGCCGGTGCGGTTGCCCGTGTTGGTGACATCGACACTCACACGCAGCGAGTCGCCGGGCGCGAAGCGCTGTCGGTCTACGCGCAGGTTGGCGTAGGCAAAGGAGGTGTAGCTCATGTCATTGGCGATACCAACCCCAAGGTGCACGGAACACTCGGCATCAGTGCGGGATGGAAAGGCTGGAGTCTCTCGGCCATCGCCAGCTACAAGCTCGGCGGAGACCTCTACAACTCCACTCTTATCGACCGTGTGGAGAATGTTACTGGCTTTGGCAACCTCGACAAGCGCGTCGCCGAGACATGGACACAGCCCGGCGACAACGCACGCTACAAGGCCATCCAGATGAAGCAGACACCCAACGACCTGCCCGAATACACCAAGCCGACATCACGCTTCGTAGAGCGCAACAACGAGCTTTATCTCTCTTCCATCAACCTCAGCTATGACTTCTACCGTATGGCATGGCTCCACAAGCTGGGACTGAGCTATCTCCGCCTCTCGCTCATTGCCAACGACGTGGCCAGGCTGAGCAGCATCAAGATAGAGCGTGGCACGGACTATCCCTATGCGCGCACTTTCACGTTCTCGATGACTGCCACATTCTAACATTCCACTTTTAATTTCAGACAACATATGAAATACTATCATCATATATTCCGCTCGCTGGCTGTGGGCATGCTGTCGGTGCTTGCTCTGGCCTCCTGTAACTCGTGGCTCGACGTGGAGCCTTCGACACAGACCGACCGCAGCGAGCTCTTCTCCTCGGAGTCGGGATTTGCCGATGCCATGGCCGGCGTATATACCAACCTGTGCAGTAGCAACCTCTATGGCAAGAATCTCACATGGTACGGACTGGAGCTCATGGGAGGCGGGGCCACTTGCATGTTTGGCACCAATGCCAACTATATGTCATTCAGCTTCCATCCCAAGGCCAGCTATTACTCTGAGAGCCTGCGCAACAGCTTCGTTGACCCGATATGGAACGAGGGATATAACACCATCGCCAATGTCAATTCATTGCTGGAGGGTATGGACGGGCAGGAGAAAGTGTTCACTGACGACGACTACAACATCTTCAAGGGCGAGGCCCTGGGCTTGCGCGCCTTCATGCACTTCGATCTGCTTCGTCTCTTCGGCCCAGCCGGTACGGTGGATTCCACGGCCAAGTGCATGCCTTATGTCAATGCGCTCAGTTCGAAGGTCTACCCCTTGCTCACCGTGGGGCAGGTGGCACGCGAGTGTCTGGCCGACCTCGTCCTGGCCAAGGAACTGCTTAAGAGCGACCCGATGGTCACGGGAGCATCGGCATCGAGGTATATCTGCTCAGCAGTGACGGGCAATGCCACCTACCGTCAGAGATACAACATCTATGATTGGCACAATCGCCGTTTCCACTTCAACTACTATGCCGTCGTGGCTACCATGGCCCGCATCTACCTGTGGATGGGCAACAAGGAGAAAGCTTTGTCGTGTGCTAAGGAGGTCATCGACGCACAGCCGCAGAAGTTCCCGTGGGTCAATCCCACCCTCGTGGCCAATGTGGCCAGCACCAGCGAGTATGTCTCGCGCGACCGTACGTTCTCCACCGAACAGATTTTCACGCTCAACATCACCGACCTCGAGGACCGCATGGACGGCTATCTCATTGCCAATCAGAACTCCTTCTCGGGCGTGAACGGTAACATCGAGGGTGTCAACATCGACTGCTTCGATGAGAGCACACGTGCCAGCGATCCGCGCTATACCTATCTGTTGAAGACGTACTCCATCTATGGCAGTGCCTTTGCGGTGAGTAACAAGTATTATAAGGACAACGACTACAACAACAGCTATTCTCCTTGGTCGGCTAATCGACTGCCCCTTATCCGCGTGTCGGAGATGTATTACATTGCTGCCGAGTGCGAGCCTGACCTGCAGAAGGCAGTGGAATATCTTGAGACCGTACGCCAGAACCGTGGCATGTCAGCCTATCCCCTTCAGATTTCCAACCGCGACGAGTTGCAGCAGGAGATAGAGAAAGAGTATGCCAAGGAGTTTATCGCCGAAGGCCAACTCTTCTACTATCACAAGCGTCTCAACGAGCTCATCATCAACAAGACGGCCTATGACACTTACAATGTCACTCCCACCGTCTACACCCTGCCGCGTCCCGATGACGAGAATACTTACGGCGGACGCACAGAATAAATCAATTATCAAAAAGAGACAATCATGAAGAAAAGCATATTTCCTTTTATGAAAGGCGGGCGCGCGTTGGCTGTTATGTTGTCAGCGCTCCTTGCTACGAGCCTCCTTGCCGGATGCTCGGAGGACAAGATTGACAGCTGGGATGCCAAGGGTTTTGTCTGGTTCACCGATACTCTCATCAACTTCACCAATATGTCGGAGCCCAATGTTCCTGAGGGTGGACAGCTCTCTATCCCCCTGCCCCTCACCGCTGCCGCCAAGGTCGTGGACCGTGATAGAGTTGTCAATGTCGAGCTGACACGTAAGCCTTCCGACAGTCGTACGCAGGTGACGCTGCAGCAGGGCGTGTTCCATGCCGGACGCACCAACGACACCCTCTATGTAGGACTGACCAACAGCAGCCACCTCGACCAGGTCTACGACACCATCCAGGTGCACATTCTCTCCGGCGAGGACTTCGACCAGGGACTGAAGTCGAACCTCTATGCCACTGTCTGCCTGCACAATGGCTATCCGCGTCCTGAATGGTGGACATCGAGGGCCGAGAACGTATTGGGATATTTCTCGCAGCTGAAGATGAAGGTCTTCATCGCTGTCACCGGTGGCACCGACGACCCACGATCCGACAAGTCCAGTTCTTACTGGTCATCGTCAGACCTCGCACTGCAATATTGGGTATATCTGCTCAATGACTATGTCGCCAAGAACCACATCGTTTATCCAGACGACGATCCCCACGCACCGGGACAGGCTCCCTCCTTTGACTTCAAATCATGGTAAACTATTGAATTCACAGCTATGAAATATATCAAGACATTATTGTTTGCCGGACTGGTGATGCTGCTCTCCGGCTGTTACGATGATAAGGGCGGCAACGACTACGACAGTGTGCTGCCCGATGTGAGCATCACACTGCCCGAGACGACCTATAGCGGTTCCCTCGGTGACAAAATCAGCATTACGCCGACCGTCACCACCAACATCGATGCCATTGACCTGCAGTATATCTGGGAGGTGTGCGGTGAGCGGTTCAATGCCAGTGGCCGTAGCGTTTTCGTACCGCTTGTGGCTGACAGCTTGCAGGGCAAAGACCTCAACTATACTTGTAAACTCGACTCGAATGTGGCGCAGTTGGATAAGAACTATACCTGCCGCCTGCATGTCAAACAAAAGAGTACGGGCCGCGACTTCTATTCCTCCACCACCTTTACCATCACCATTGAGGGCATCACAGGTCTGATGGTGCTCTATGGCGATAACAACGGCTGTGACGTCGGCGTGCTCAAGGCTTCTGAGTTTATGCCCTCTTCAAGTTCTATCCCTGCCCAGCCGGTGACGACACCTGCCTTATACTCCATGAACAGTGGGCGCGAGATGGCAGGCGTGGGAAAGAGTATTGTCCAGAAGAAACCGTCGTATGTGAACAGTAAGAATAAGGATGAATGCCGTATCGTGGTGCTGACCTCAAAGGAATCACAGGTTCTCAACCGCAGTGACTTGTCGGTTTATGGCGACTGGAACTCCCTCTTCTATCTCCAGGGCGACCGTAAGGTTAATGCCGGAGAGCCGAAGGGCTTCTATGTAGATCAGAACTGGTATGCTGCTTTCGATGGTGACGATGTGTTTCTTACATCACCGGGGATGGGCGCCTCTACTTATCTCTTCCCGACCTTTACTCCTACGACAGTGGCCAATGGACATACCTATACTTTCCAGCCTGCCTTACTGAATGTGTCTACGAGTGGCGTGCAGAAACTCATGTATGCCAACAGCGTAGATGGGAAACCGCAGAAAGACTTTGTAGGATACACCAATGGCACGCTTCAGAATGCCGTCAACGACCTGGTGCTCCTCGACACCAAGACCGATGCCGTGCCTTTCAATCCCGGCGACATGAAGGCCTCGCTGGTGAAGATGGCATTGGACACGCGTGGCCATGTCATGGCCGTCATGAAGGGCGATGCCGACAATGCCTCGTTCCCCAACCAGTATTTCCTTGCCGACATGCTGACGAGCTCCTTCGCCTCGGGTGCCAGCGGCTACCAGGGCGTGCCACAGCTGGTTTGCTCAATGGCTGGATTGGCTGATGTCGACGCGGCACAGAGTTTTGAGTTCGGACACACGGTCAACGAGATGTACTATGCCACAACGAAGCAAGTATACCACTATGGCCTTGACGGCACCACGTTGACAGCGGCGCGCCCATTGCAGAAGACTGATGGCAGCACGCTGTCGTTCGCTGGCGATATCACGATGATGAAGATGCTCAACTCGCCCAATGTCACCACCCACAACACCGACGAGGTGCTCCTCGTGGCCACCTGGGACGGCAGCCAGTCGCATCTCTATGCCCTTCACCTAGACGAGATGACGGGCAACGTCACCACTCTGTCGCTTTATGATGCGACGACTGTCAGTGGGTGGGACTTCAAGAAAATATACGACGTGAACATCAAATCACTTTAATCTATGACGAAAGAATATATCAAATCATTCTGCTTGGCAGCCTTGGGGCTGACGCTCTCACTGGCTGTCCACGCACAATATCCCAAGGACAATCCGAAGGACGATGGCGTGGCTTCGAAGGTGTACCCACAGCTGAAGCCCTTGCACATGACACCGATTGCCGGTGCCCCTGTCCTCTCTCAGCCCGTGCTGCTCCGTGGCACGAAGGCCGAGATACACACGGGCAAACACGGCCTCTGCTACCCTGCCATCCTCGACGTCAACCACGACGGCAAGCCCGACCTGCTCCTTGGAGAGTTCTCTACGGGAGCGAAGGAAAACAATATCAAGGTTTATCTCAATAGTGGCTCATCCCGCAAGCCGAAGTTCACGGGGCTGTGGACTTACCTGCGTGACACCAAGGGCGACACCATCTCCAACAGCCAGTGGTGCTGTATCGGCATCCATCCCCGCGTCGTCGACATCACCGGCGACGGCATCCCCGATATTCTCTCAGGACAGTATAACCCTGGAGTGGTGTCGCTGTGGCGCGGCACGGCTGACGGGGGCTTCCTGTCGCGCGAGGATGTGCCGCAGGAAGGCTTCGTGCCCGGCGAGATGATGAAGAGCCAGGACCCTACCGATCCGCGATGCAACGAATACTGGAACTACACTTCGGCGAGCTTTGCCGACTATGACAACGACGGACGCCTCGATCTCTTCGTCGGTGGTGGTGCCGGACTGCGTGTGGCACTCAACGTAGGTACGAAGAGCCAGCCGCACTTCGGTCTTCGCCAGTACCTGCGCTTTGTCGACGGCAAGCCCCTGTGCATAGATCCCGACAACCATCAGCTCATAGAGGGTGGACATGTCACCTTCTTCAAAACGTATATGACACCCGTCGACTGGGATGGCGATGGTGTGCTCGACCTCCTCGTCACCTATGAATACGACCGCAAGGGCAGCCATGCCGTGCTCTTCTATAAAGGCGTGAAGACCAACCTCGGCCTGCGTTTCCAGCATCCCGTCCCACTCTTCACCGCCGAGGACGGAGGTAAGGAGCTGCCAGGTTGCCAGCCGATGATAGCCGTGGCTGACATCAATGGTGATGGCATCAACGACATCGTCATGGGGCTCTCTGAGCCCACACTCTTCGGACAGGTGCAGACCGACTTGGCTTGGAAATGGATTCAGGACCTTGGCACGGAGATGCCCGGCAAGGATGCGGGCGAATACTATATGTACACTACACGCGACAGTATGCTGGCACGGTTGCAAAGGGAACCGTGGACGAAGGAGTATTATATTGGGAACTTGGGCGACACGAAGTATGTCGACTTGCGCCATCGTGGCTATGTCTATGTCTTCTATGGCAAGAAGAATTCAGTGACTGCCACCGCTCCCGAGACCTTGCATGTCGAGGCTTCCAAGCCCGTGGAGACGCAGGCCTTCGATGCCGAGGAGCCGTTGAGCTATCATGTTTCTCAGCAGCGTGTCTCCGATGGCATCATTCGTGTGACGCTGACGCTGCGCTTCAAGGACGGATGGCATGGCTATGCCGACATCCCTGCCACGCAGACGATGGGCATGATACCCACCAAGGTAGAGGTAACCAACAAGCCGGACAAAAACAGCAAATGGATACTGCAAGGCGAGCTGACACCGCCCTACGTGGGCGGTAACCCCATCTTGAGAGGCGACGTGAAGTACACCCAGGATGTGGCATGCTTCACCTCGATAGACAAGCTGGAGCAGCCTGTCGTGCTACATTTCAAGATTAGCTATCAGGCTTGTGACGAGCATCGCTGCCTGATGCCTCAGGAACATGAGTTGGAATACACAGTAAAGAAATAAAACCCTTGATACTGTTCAAATGATGATAAGACGAAATATATTTCTCATCTTGGCTCTGCTGGCCGTCGTCAGCGGAGCGGCTCAGCCGAAGAGTGGCAACAGCCTGGAGAAATTCCTGACGACATACAGTTCTAACTTCAACCGTTCGCTCTGTGGCCCTATCCTCAAAGGCAAGATTGGCGACCCGATGCCTGCTTATGACTTTGGTGGTGGACTGAACAGCAAGGCACTCAAGGGCAAGACGGTGGTGCTGACCTATTGGACGACGTGGTGTGGCGGCTGTCGTCTGCTCTGCCAAGACCTCGACTCGGTGATGTTCCGGCATGCTGCTCCCGGCGATTATGCCGGCGTGCAGGTCATCGGTGTGGATGCCGATGAGCGGTTGGCCAACAAGGGCTACAAAGCCACTGCCTGGTGGAAGGAGAAGGGCATTCATTTCCCCACCACGGCACCGGGCAAGGCTGCCGACGACAACGCCAAGGCCGTGGGTGCCGGTCACCCGACAACAATCATTGTTGATGGCGAGGGCATCGTCCGTGGACGTTGGGAGGCGTGGTCGCCGGGCGTGGCGGGCGATGTGGCCCTGGCCGCATGGGTGCTGAGCGATATGCCGAGGCTAGGCATCAAGGCCGATGTCCCTACTGTGAAGAAGCTCATGGCTGAGAATCATTATGACCGTGCCCTCTATCTGTTGGAACAGATGCCTGAGGATACCGTGACCATCCCGCTGAAGATGCATGCTCTGATGGCTCATAGTGATGGCGACAAGGTGCATGATTATTTCGTACTTGTGAATCAGGCTTATGTTCCGAAAGACCATGGCGGCTTCGCTCGTTCGTCGGACGAACACATTACCCTGATGAAAGACTTCCGTGATATGATATTCCAGTTGGGCACTACCAACACCACGCTCCTCAACGATGCGACGGATGCTGCCCGAGTGGTAGTGAACAACACCTTCTCGGGGGTCACACCACACGACTTCATGAAGCTGGGCGTGCTTCAGGGTCGCTACGCCGAGAATGTCAAACAGCGGGCCGACGACATCCTCTTCATGGCACGGAAGAGAGCCCAGGAAGCCCAGCAGTCTACCGACGAGATCGACCGTTACATCTCAGAGCTGGGAGCTCGTCAACGTGCCGACGAGCCGATGACCCTCGACCACCAGCGCATGATGCAGGATGAGAAAGAGCAGGCCGAGCACATGGAGAAAGTGAAATGAGCACCGTTCGTGGATA
>CAZBQA010000023.1:17062-38739 GCA_964493905.1 uncultured Prevotella sp. | reverse complement strand
AATTATATTCTTAAACAAAAGTTAAACCCTGTCGAAAAGAAGGGAGTAGTATACAGTATCTTACAAGATGCTATGGTGTTTGGGAATCTACGACACAAATCGATTACACTAAATTGCCCAAAGAATTTGTTATCAAATGTACTCATGATAGTGGGTCAACTCATATTGTTAGGGACAAGGCCAATTTGGACATCAATAAACTAAATTTTGAGTTAGATAATCACATGCATGTGATTGGATTTCCAACATGTGAAGTACATTATACAAGAATCAAACCTCGTATTATTGCAGAAGAGCTACTGCATGATAATTCTGGAATTTCAAGTTCGTTGATCGATTATAAAATATGGTGCTTCAATGGTCATCCGACTTTTTGTTTTGTTTGTTATGATAGACATACTGGAGAAGACAACTGTAATCATGCGACTTTTGATGCTTATTCCTTAGATAATTGGAAAACCATGAGACATTTGCTTTCTCCTTCTATGCAAAATCAAAATTTTAAGGATATTCCTTGTCCCTTCAACATTGATAAGATGATAGAAATTTCGAAAAGACTATCAGAAGGTTTTCCAGAGGTTCGAATAGATTTATATAATATTAATGGGAGAATATATTTTGGTGAGATGACTTTCACATCTGCTGGTGGTGAAATGTACTATTTTTCAAAACAAGCGCTGAAAGATTTAGGACATCAAATAATTTTACCATCAATTCACAAAAAGTTTAAGGTATATGAATAAGATTAAAATTGCCGTAATAGGGTTGGGCTATGTTGGTTTGCCATTAGCCCGTTTATTTTCCACTAACTATAATACCGTTGGTTTCGACTTGAATAAGCGTCGTGTTGATGAGTTGATGACCGGCCACGATGCAACTCTTGAGGTGAGTGATGAGTTGTTGCAAGATGCCATTAAAAATCATGGCTTTCTATGTTCATCCGATATTGATGATATTCGAGATGCTAATTTCTACGTTGTGGCAGTACCAACTCCTGTTGACAATAATAATCGCCCCGATTTGAAACCATTAATCGGTGCGAGCGAAACTGTGGGTAAAGTGATTTCAAAAGGTGATATTGTGGTCTATGAATCTACGGTTTACCCCGGTGTGACCGAAGAGGAGTGCCTGCCCGTTGTAGAAAAAGTGTCCGGTTTGAAATTTAATGTTGATTTCTTTGCCGGTTATTCTCCTGAACGTATTAATCCGGGTGACAAAGAGCATACGGTAGAAAAGATTCGAAAGGTAACATCCGGTTCTACACCTGAGATCGCGGATATCGTAGATGGAGTCTACAATTCAGTTCTTATCAATGGTACTCACAAAGCCCCATCTATCCGTGTGGCTGAAGCATCTAAAATTATTGAGAATTCCCAACGAGATGTCAATATCGCTTTTATGAACGAGTTGGCAAAAATCTTCAATGCGATGGGAATTGATACCCACGATGCCATAGAGGCGGCCTCGTCCAAATGGAACTTCATCAAGCTTAACCCGGGATTGGTGGGCGGTCATTGCATCAGCGTCGATCCTTACTATCTGATTCAGAAGGCACAGGTTTATGGTGTTCTGCCTCGTATCATGTCGGCTGCCCGTAGACTCAATGACGGTATGGGAGACTACGTCGCTAATCAGACAATCAAACTCATGAACAAGAAGGGTATTATGGTCAAAGACGCCAAGATACTCATTTTGGGAGTCACCTTCAAGGAGAATTGCCCAGACATTAGAAATACAAAGGTAGTAGACATCTATTCCACATTGACAGAATATACGTCAAATATCAACGTATATGATCCTTGGGCAAATGCTGAGCGTGTG
The DNA here is from genome assembly GCA_964493905.1 of uncultured Prevotella sp. Taxonomy (GTDB): domain Bacteria; phylum Bacteroidota; class Bacteroidia; order Bacteroidales; family Bacteroidaceae; genus Prevotella. Next base: position 36,918 of record CAZBQA010000023.1, on the reverse strand, counting down.
AAAGCAGAATATGGAATAGATATTTTGCCGGCATTGTCAGAGGATGAAAAGTTTGATGCCGTAATCTTAGCGGTGGCTCATCAGCAATTTGGAGAAATCAATTGGAGGGAAAGACTTCATGACAATGGAGTTATTTATGACGTGAAGGGATATTTAGACAGAGATCAAATAGATGGGAGATTGTAATCGACAATTAACGTTAAGTATAATCATTCCTATGTACAATGCGGAAAAGTACATAGCGAATTGTCTTGATTCTATCTTAAAATCAGATTTATCAAAGGATCATTACGAAATACTTGTTATTAACGATGGGTCTAAAGATCGTAGTTCGGAGATAGCACAGGAATATGTTTCAAATAATCCAAACATCCATTACCTAAGTCAAGATAATCAAGGGCAAAGTACAGCTCGTAATAATGGGATAAACCATTGCTGCGGAAAATATGTGTGGTTTATAGATGCAGATGACAAAGTAGATTCAAATTGCAATCAAATAATCAAGGAATTGTCTTCCTTTCCCCAAGTTGATATTTTGGCTGTTAAGCTGCGTGATGTGGAAGAGGATGGAAGTTATATTTCTGATAGTTGTGCTCAACCAACATTAACCCATAACCAAGTGATGTCTGGAAGGGAAGCTATAATCAGTGGCTATAACCCATCATCGGTGTGTGCATTGATAACAAAACGAGAATTATTCACAGAAAATAATTTATATTTCGTTCCAGGCATAACCCATCAGGACGTAGAACTTTCGTATAGATTAATGGCCCATGCACAAAAAGTGATTTTCACTCATCTTTGTCCTTATATTTATATTCAGCACCCAACATCAGTAAGCCATAACAAATTAGCTTCAAAAAAATTGAAGTATCTCTCCGATGACATCACCATTCTTCATTCTTTTGAGAACCTTTCTAAAGAATTTAACCTTTCTGATCCAGTATTATCTTCTGCCATTGATAAAAGAAATAAGAATATACAACTGGGCATAGTATGGGGACTTCTTAGAAATAAGAAATCACTCAAGGAGATAGGGATTTACAATGAATATTTCTCATTGTTGAAAAAAGAAAATGTTTATCCTTTAACGATACAATTTGATTCTTTTAAAAAAAGGGCTATGGCCTATCTTTTAAATCTCAAATTCTTTTTTCAATGAATTTAAAGGAATGTATAGAGCATATCCGGAGCGACTATTACAGGATTGAGGGAAGAGTGGACCACATCGCGAAAATGTGGATATACACCTTCCGTGACACCGGTTTTCGGTTTATGTTCTGGTTCAGACTGTCTCAATGGGCATCAAGACTCAACGTCATTCCAAGGTTGATATGCCGATCGATAGGACAGAAACACCATATATACATTGAGCGGTGTACCCACATAGGGTATGGGTTTAGAATCCTGCATGGAGGGCCTGTGGTCATCAATGCATCTACATGGATTGGGAACAATGTCAACATCTGCCAATTCACAACGATAGGCAGCCTTTCTATGAACGCTGCGAAGATAGGCGACAATGTGTATATCGGACCCTCGGTATGCATCGTCGAAAATGTAACTATCGGAAACAATGCTACCATCGGGGCCGGGGCGGTGGTGGTGAAAGATGTGCCTGAGGACAGTACGGTAGCGGGAAATCCGGCTCAGGTCATTTCGATGAAGACTCCCGGCCGATTTATTTGGCGAAGATGGGAGATGAAGCGATAAGGTACGCATACGGCCGGCGTGCCACACGATGGGGCCGGGAAACGGCCGCGCCTGGAGAATCAAGTACTAATCGGGAGGCATGGAGGGCTTTATCGCACGACGATTAATAGTTTATCGCACGACGATTAATGCTTTACCGCCAGCCGATGACTACTGAACGGCGAGACGAAGGCCATCAACCGAATAACAACAAGTCATGCAGGCTGTGGAGATGGAGCTCCCGGCCGATTCCAAATACCATGTACGCTTACAATCCATTGAGAGAATGATTCCACAAATTTCAATTGTTGTGCCTGTATATCAAGGCGAAAAATTTCTGTCAGAATGTATAGAAAGCATTCTGAACCAAACACATACCGACTTTGAACTGATATTGCTCGACGACGGCAGTACTGATCAGAGTGGCCGCATCTGCGATGAATATGCCGCAAAGGACGGTCGGGTCAGCGTGATACATAAGCCCAACGAGGGAATCAATGCTACGAGGAGACGGGGTGTGGCCGAGGCCAAGGGCGAATGGATTGCCTTTTGCGACGATGACGATTCCTTGCCGGCCGATGCGCTTGACAATCTTTACCGGTTGACAGCCGATACGGATATGGTCATCGGTTTTCCCGATGCGCCCAACTATCATCGTGCCCTCGGCTTAGACGAATGCCGGAAAAACATGATAACGGGCAAGCTCTTGCCCCCCAGTCCGTGGGGCAAACTCTACCGGAGGGCACTCCTGACAGACGACATTTTCGATTTCCCGAGGGAGATAGACGGCGAGGAGGATATGATCATGAATATCCGGTTGATGTTTAAGACCGCCCGACCGCCACATATCTGTTTCCATAAGGTCTACAATTTCAGGCGCAACACCGCCAGCGTATCGCACACGAAGAAGGCATCGCTCGACCATGAGCAGGCGTTTGACGAGGCCAGACGCAAGTCCATTCCGGGCGAATCGATCCATGGATATATGAAAGAGATCATCTGGAGCAGATTCAACGGCTTGTTTCCCATAGCCTATGCCGACCCCCAAGAAATAGTCTCTTGGGAGCATCCCTATTTGAAACAGCTGAGGAAGGACGTCACGGCTTTCCATTACAAAGTCAGTCTCCGGGAATGGCTACTCCTTCATGTCAGCCATAAAACGATGTTGAAATATTGTGGGTTTGGCGTAATTCTGCATAACTTTCTGCGTTATAGATTAGGACTGAACAATTAGTCTGTCAAAATATCATGAGAATAGCATTAGTCACCTTGTCCACTCCGACATTCAATAACGTCAGGGCCGCCAGTGCGTTGCCTTACCATCTCATTCTCGGTGCTAAGCAAGCACTGCGGGATGCGGAGTTCGGGATTTTCAGTTACAATATCAATGAGATAGACAGCACAGGCCTTCGTCAGACCGAGGAGGCGCTCGGCGCTACGGTTCGCTTGCTCGACCGCCCTTGGTGGCAACAGTGGATGTTCAGGCTTCACTTGCTGTTCCTCCGGGTTTTTCTTGGCAGACCATTGGTGTCCTACTATCGCTTGCCGGATGCGGTGGTAGCCGATATCAAGGCGTGGCAGCCCGATAAAGTGTGGATCTATGGCGAGGAGATAGCCCATCTGGCCCGCCATTTCGAGGGATTACCTTGTGTGGTGACCATGCCCGACTGCGAGTCGCTCTACTACTACCGGCTGCTTGGGTTGCCGTGGATCAGCTGCAGGTTGGCCAAAACCATGCGCTACGGCTTGGCTTATTGGCAGTATAAGAGAATGGAGCGTCGGGATAGTCTTCCCGGAGTGACCTATCACTTTGTGGGAAAGGCCGATGCCGAGTTCTATCAGCGTACCAATCCCGATTCCCATGTCGTGTTTCTGCCCCATCCGCTCTATGCCCATCGACCCAAAGACGTGGCTTTCCACCACCCGAAGATCAAGTTGCTCTTTGCCGGTCGCTACGATTTCTACTGCCGGCATGGCAGCGACTCGGCCTTGCAATCAATAGTGGAACAGGCGAGTCTGCTCAGTAACGATTTCGAGATAACATTCCTTGGGAAAGGGTGGGAGCAGTGGAACGCGAGGTTGGCGCAGGCCGGTTTCACCACCCATCATATCCTGTTTGCGCCCGACTACATAGAAGAGTTGCAGCGTCATGACATCCAGATCAACGTCATCGACGTGGGCACCGGTACCAAAGGCAAGGTGCTCGACGCTATTGCCAATGGCCTTCTAACGATAGGTTCGCCGCTGGCCTTGGAAAATATTGCGGTGGTGGACGGAGAGTCGTGCGTGATCATTAAACGATATGCAGAGATAGCAGCTATCCTGAAGTTGATAAAGTCAGAGTCAGAAAGGTACGTTTCCATAGCCCAGAGAGGTAGAAGCAAAGTATTAGACAACCACGATGGTGTAAAGATAGCTCAACAACTATTTTCTTTATAGTCTCAACCATGAATCTTCCATGATCCTTTATTTCTCCATATACTTCCTCGCAGTAACTTTATATTACTTCAGTCTTCATCATAAAAAGCAGACTGAGTTATATATATTATTAGGCAGCCTGCTTTTCCTGGCATGTTTTGTAGGATTCTCTGACATGCTGGGAGGATATGACCGTTATATCTATTCTGAGTTGTTCGACGATGCAGCAGACAGGGTAAGCTACAATCAGTATCTGAGATTCGCTGCAATTTTTGGCATTTATCCAAGCGAATATGGTTATGGTTGGTACAATATAGCCGTTGGTTTTATCACATCCAACCGATATATCTTCGTCCTGATAACGACATTCATTATCTATTTCCTACTCTTTAAATCTATTAAAGATTATTGTTCCAATTATCCTTTTGCCGTCATCTTATTTCTTGGCCTGTGGTTTTTCTTTACTTTCACTTACTTAAGGCAGGTGATGGGGGCCACGATAGCCTGGTTAGGAGTAAAATATATTGCTGACCGTAAACTCCTGAAGTTCCTTATCGTTTGGGTCATTGCCTACTGCTTCCATAATTCGGCCATCGTATTCTTACCCTTGTACTTTATTCCAATCATTAAATTCAAGAAAGGATATGTTTTCGCTATTATGCTTGTAGCTCTGTTTCTGGGGTTAACGGGTTTGCCAACAGCCCTTTTTGATGCGTACGATGCATCTAATCCAGACCGGCAGAACAATGTGTCTGTTGAGTCGGGATTCCGGATTGCTTATTTCGTTGAGGCGTTCTTTTTCTTGGTTCTGATTTTCTTGAGATACGACAAACTACCTCATGATGCCAAGTCGACAGTCCTACTCAATATGGCTTTGGTATTCTGCGCATCTCTTCTGTTTTTTGTCAAATCTGAAAACGGTGGACGTTTGGCATGGTATTACATGATAGGGGTCATAGCCACCATAACAAGGATAGCAACATATCGAAGACGACGTCAGGATTATGCCTTCCTTATGATTGTGGTCTGTCTATTCTTGTATGTTAGAATTGTAATAAGTTGGGGTGTTCTATTGTATCCTTACCAAACGTTTTTTACCAATGAGATCAGAAGAGGAGATTACATAGAAGAAAAATATGAGTATGATCATAATTATGACAAAGATAAAATGTATAGGGCAGCATTCTGGTTTAATCGATGATTCTGTACTTCATAGAACAATGTAACAAAAGAGAGGTAAATCTCAAAAACTCCGATGCTCCTCACCATCTTTACACCGACATACAACAGGGCCGGGCTGTTGCCGAGGCTGTTTCAGAGCCTTGAGGCACAGACATGTCTCGATTTTGAATGGATTGTCGTTGACGACGGGTCGACAGACGACACTCAGGAAGTGGTCAACAGGCTGGCCGATTGCTGCCCTCCATTCGATATCAGCTATCTTTCCCAGCCTAATGGTGGCAAGCACAGGGCCATAAACCTTGGGGTGAAGCACGCCCGGGGCGAACTGTTCTTCATCGTCGACAGTGACGACAGGCTTCCTGCATCGGCCGTCGGGGATATTATCGAGACCTATTCAGGTGTCAGGGACGACCGTTCTTTTGCCGGCATCTGCGGCATGGACGCTTTTTTCGACGGGCGGATCGTGGGAACGGGACTACCCGAAGAGGTCATCGACAGTACATCCGTCGATATAAGGTATAAGTATCATGTGGAGGGCGACCTGAAAGAGGTGTTCAGAACATCCGTGCTCCGGGAGTTCCCCTTCCCGGAAATAGATGGTGAGAAGTTCTGTCCCGAGGCTTTGGTCTGGAACAGAATAGCCTCAAGATATCGCCTCCGCTATATCAATAAGGTCATCTATCAGGTAGAATATCAGCCCGAGGGACTGACATCGCGCATCGTTACCATCAGAATGAGAAGCCCAAAAGCATCTATGATGTGCTATGCCGAGATGGCCCGACTAACCATCCCCTACGTCGACCGGCTGAAAGCAGCCGTCAACTATTGGCGATTCAGATTTTGTGCAAAAGGAGATAATAACCCTTCTATAGATTACAAATGGTATTTTGCAATTCCACTGGGATATCTTATGCACCTGAATGATATTAATACAACAAAACCATGAGAATACTTCAAGTTATTACTTCTCTCAAGATTGGTGGTGCCGAGCACATCGTAGTACATCTGGTCAGGTTGCTCAGACAGAAGGGGCATGAGGTGGACGTGGTGGTGTTCAACGGTGAGGAGACCTCATTTACGAACGAACTGAAAGCTACGGGTTGTAAGATCTTCAACTTAGGACATGGATTCTATGACTTGAGATATATTCCCAAGTTAAGAAGTATCATGCGCGATTACGATATTATCCATACACATAATTCCTCACCTCAGCTCTATGCGGTAATTGCCAACATTGGCTTGGGAAGGGTCTTGGTGACCACAGAGCATAATACTGACAACAGGAAACGGCATTGTTGGGCAATGGCTAAAGTTGATCGGTGGATGTATAAGAAATATGATAGGATTATTACCATCAGTAACCAGGCAGAGACAAATCTACGACAATATTTAAGCAATTCTTCAAATCATCCTGCTTTGGGAAGGATTGTCACCATCTTGAACGGTGTTGATGTTTCTTTAATTTATAGAGCAAAAGCCTATCAAGATGGTGATTTGAGAGATGAGCATGGTGAAGAGGTGTCTATCTCTGAGGTGGTAAACATCATACAGGTGGCAGCGTTTAGACCCCAAAAAGATCAGAAGACACTCATTGATGCCTTACAATATTTGGACGAAAAGTATGTTGTTTGGATAGTAGGCGATGGTGAATTACGAGAGGAATTGCACAATTATGCTGCATCTTCTGCGCATCGTAACCGTATTTTTTTCTTTGGCAATCGCAATGACGTGCCACGATTGTTGAAGACTGCCGATATTGTTTGTATGAGCACACATTACGAAGGACTTTCCTTGAGCAATATCGAAGGAATGTGTGCCGGAAAACCTTTTATAGCAAGTGACGTTGAGGGGATACATGAAGTGACGGCAGGCTATGGTATCCTGTTTCCTCATGGCAATGCTGAGGCACTGGCAGGTATCATCCGACAGTTGCACGATGACCCGGTATATTACCGGGAAGTGGCTATGCGATGCCATGAGCGGGCACAGCAGTATGACATCCAAAAGATGGTGGATGGATATGAACAGGTGTATCTATCACTTATAAATGAATGTAATGTATAAACACGGGTTGAAACGACTGATTGATTTCTCAATCGCACTGGTAGCTGTCATTATTTTGGCGCCTATTTTTCTGGCCTTGACCATTTGGCTCTATTTTGCAAACAAAGGAGCAGGGGCGTTTTTCTTTCAGGAGCGGCCGGGGCTTAACGGCAGGATATTCAAGGTTATGAAATACAAGACGATGACCGACGAGCGGGATATCATGGGAGAGTTGCTACCCGATGAACAACGGCTGACCAAGGTCGGACGATTTGTCAGATCTACTTCTTTGGATGAGTTGCCCCAGCTTTTTAATGTGTTGAAAGGTGATATGGCGCTGATAGGGCCAAGGCCCTTGCTGGTCCAGTATCTTCCATTATACTCCAAAGAACAGATGCGCCGCCATGAGGTGAGACCTGGTATCACAGGATGGGCACAGTGTCATGGCAGGAATGCCATCTCATGGAAACAAAAATTTGAGTATGACGTGTGGTACGTTGATCATCTGTCGATACTTACAGATTTGCGTGTTATAGGCCTAACCTTGAGAACGGTGTTGAATCGTGACGGCATTAGCTCTGAAACTTCCGCTACAATGGAAGCTTTTAACGGAAATAATTGACCATATTTGAAAACATTTACTTATCTTTGTTGACTAATATAGAACAATTTGACATGAAGGACATTGCTATTTATGGTGCCGGTGGTCTTGGTAGAGAAGTGGCCTGCCTGATTCGACTCATCAATGAGCAGGAACAGAAGTGGAATTTTATCGGATTCTTCGATGATGGTTTGGCCAAAGGATTTGAGAATGAATATGGACAGGTTCTTGGAGGAATGAACGACCTGGACGCATGGGACAAGCATTTGGATTTGGCTATAGCCATAGGTGCTCCAAAAACCGTGCAGCTGATTGCTTCGAAAATAGAAAATCCGTTGGTTGAATTTCCCAATTTGTTTGCTCCTACTACCATATTTCTTGATCGTTCGAATATTAGCTTTGGTAAAGGGAATATTGTATGTTCTCGTTCATTATTTTCGATAAATGTAAAAGTTGGAGATTTTAATATTTTCAATAGTTACAATACGATCGGCCACGACGTAACGATTGGAAATTTTAATTCTTTAATGCCGGGAGCAAGGATCTCAGGAAGTGTAATTATAGGGAATCGAAATTTTTTCGGATGCGACTCTGTGGTGTTGCTATGAACGGGCTTTGCAGTATGACATTCACAAGATGGTGGATGGATATGAACAGGTGTACATTGAATTGAGCAACCATGAAGTATAAAATTATTAGAGTTTCTACCGTACCAGAGTCACTAGAGAACTTCTGCAAGGGACAACTGAAGTGGCTCTCTTTTGAGTTTGATATCGTTGCGGTATCGTCTCCACTACCTCAGTTAGAAATTGTCAGGAAACGTGAAGGTATCAAGACCATTGCTGTACCGATGGAGAGGCATATATCTCTGTTGAAGGATTTACGAGGGTTGTTTATGCTTATCAAAGTTTTTCATAAAGAAAAACCATATATCGTCCACTCCATGACACCCAAGGCTGGGCTTTTATCAATGATAGCTGCATGGCTTTGCAGGGTGCCAGTGAGGATGCATACTTACACAGGGTTAGTATTTCCCACAGCAACAGGTCTGACTCAACATTTACTGATATGGATGGACAGACTGCTTTGTTTTTGCGCAACCTACATCAATCCCGAGGGAAAAGGTGTAGAGAGAGATCTGAGGAAATTTAAGATTACCAGCAAGCCTATGCACATCATTGGTAACGGCAATGTACGTGGGATAGACGCTGACTATTGGAACCCACTATCATACGACCACATACAAGGTGACGGTTTGATATCACGGCAAAAAATAGGTTTGGCAAACGACGACTTTATATTTATTTTTGTCGGAAGACTCGTTGGGGATAAAGGTATAAATGAATTGGTAAAGGCTTTTATCCAATTAAATAGACCTAAAGTAAAGTTGTTGTTAGTGGGGCCATACGAGAGCGACCTTGACCCTTTACAGGTTGAGACTTTAAATGAAATCAAATCAAATCCTGACATTATTACAACAGGTAGTCAACGAGATGTGAGGCCATATTATGCATTATCAGATGTGTTTGTCTTTCCAAGTTATCGAGAGGGTTTTCCTAATACGGTTCTTGAAGCTGGAGCGATGGGGCTGCCCTGTATTGTGACAGATATCAACGGATCAAATGAGATTATCATCCCAGAGGAGAATGGCGTTATTATTCCAAAGCGAAATGAGCAGGCTCTACTCAAGATGATGCAAAGTATGATGGACGATAACGAACTAAGGTCTATGATGGCAAAAAAGGCAAGAGAAATGGTGATTGACAGATATGAGCAAAAATATATCTGGGGAGAGTTATTAAAAACTTATAATGAATTAACAAAGAAATAATAATATGAAAACAGTTGTTGTTTTTGGGGCCACAGGGAATCTTAGAGCCTATATCAGTGTAAAATTAAAAAATGACGGCTATAGAGTTGTTGCTGTCGGTGGAAGAAAGAATGACAATGGTTTCTTTTCCGCCAATGGAATGGACTATTATTCTGTAGATATCAAACATCCTGAGGATTTCAACAAGATAGATGTTGGAGATGTATATGCGGTGGCACATTTTGCCGGGTCACTCTCATCGAGATATGCCTATGATCCCAAAGATTTAATAGATTCTATCACCATAGGAACATTAAATGTGCTGCAGTTTATGAACAAGCACAATTGCAAGAAAATCATCTTTCCAGAGACTCCATACGATTTGGCAGATTATTTCGATAAATTCAAAAATGGAGGAAAATTAGGTGCAGACTTGCAACGTAGTTTTCCATTAACGGGTGACCATGCTGTCTATACAATTGCTAAGAATGCAGCAGTAGACTTGATAGAGCACTGGCATGCCACATACGGCATATCAAGATTTATTCTCAGATTCTTCACCATCTACCAGTATCATCCCAATGCTTATCATTTTGCTGATTACAAGAAACGAATGATGCCCTTCCGTATGTTGATGGACAGAGCAAGTAAAGGTTTGCCCATTGAGATTTGGGGAGACTATACCAAGCGAAAAGAAATGGTATATATCAAAGACTTTGTTCAGTTGGTATCAAATTGTGTGGCTTCTGATAAGGAGGGTGGCATATACAATGTGGGCAATGGATGGCAGGTTTCATTACAGGAGCAGATTGAGGGTATTGTCAAAGTATTCTCGCCTAAAGACAAACTTTCTCCTATTATATATGTAAAAGACAAACCAGATCCTCTGGAGAATGCCTTTGATATAACAAAAACAGTTAGTGAACTGAACTTTAAGCCCAAATACTCTTACCTGGAACAATTGGAGGATATAAAAAAAGAAATGGAGGAAGAACCCTTTGCACAGCTATGGGGAACAAAGGAAGATTATACTGAAGGATAGTGAGAAAGGTAATAATATTTTTTTTATGTATCAGCACTTCTTTAAACGACTTATTGATTTCATAATCTCCTTACTGGCAATTATTATTTTGTCTCCAATAATCTTGCTTGTTACTTTATTGCTGTATATTGCGAATAAAGGAGCAGGAGCATTTTTCTTTCAAGAGCGGCCTGGGTACAAAGGGAAAATATTCAAGGTGATAAAATTCAAAACAATGAATGACAAACGGGATGCCAACGGCCAGTTGTTGCTGGATACCCTCCGTATCACAAAAGTGGGGCGATTTGTAAGGACAACCTCTTTGGATGAATTGCCTCAGTTATTCAATGTACTGAAGGGTGATATGTCATTGATAGGCCCACGCCCACTGTTAGTAAAGTATCTGCCACTTTATACACCTGAACAAATGAGAAGGCATGACGTGTTGCCGGGAATCACAGGCTGGGCACAATGCCATGGAAGAAACACCTTGACATGGTCAAAGAAGTTCGAATATGATGTATGGTATGTTGATCACATTTCTTTTTGGGCAGATCTCAAAGTAATTGGTTATACACTGAAAACTATAATATCTCGTAAGGGTATCAATACAAATAATTCTGCAGTCGCTGCTACGATGGAGGAATTTAATGGTAAAAACTGAATATGATGAATTATAAGAATTTGCAAACGCCTTGTTTCATATTGTCGGAACAGGATTTGGCCTCCAATATTCAGGGCTTTCAGAGGGCGCTTCAAAATAATTTTGAAAATGTCATCGTTGGCTATTCCGTTAAAACTAATTCGCTGCCTTATTGTTTGGCGGTTGCCAAACAATATGGATGCTATGCAGAAGTGGTATCATACAATGAGTATGCGTTGGCTTTGAAATTAGGCTTTCCACAATCACATATTATTTATAATGGTCCGCTGAAATCTAAGGAAACTTTTTTGAAGGCTATTGTCTCTGGTGCCATTGTAAACATTGAAACATGGAGGGAAATAGAATGGTTGCAAGCTCTTCCTACAGATAAGGTTTATCAAGTGGGGCTCAGGTTGAATATAGACATTTCAGACATATCTCCAGCTGACGAGAATCACGAGAAAGACGATAGTCGATTCGGTTTCGCGGCCAAGACAGATGAGTTCGGAATAGCTGTTGCTCAGATTTCCAAACTTCATCATATTTGTTTGGCAGGAATACATACTCACCGGACATCAAGGACGAGGAGTCTCGATTTTTATCGTCATACAATAGATTATGCCTTACAAGTCATAGAAAAATATGGGCTATGCCTAAAGTACTGGGATTTGGGAGGAGGTTTTTTTGGTCCCATGCCGGGCAAGCCAACGTTTAACGACTATTCTGCTGCGATGGCTGATAAACTATTGCCCAAGCTAAAGGATTTGACGATTATTGTTGAGCCAGGCAACGCTTTGGTTGCTTCATGCTTTGATTATGTATTTGAGGTCATTGACGTTAAGCATCACAATGAGCAGTATTATGTCACAACGAATGGAACAAGAAATGACGTAGATCCATTTTTCCAAAAAAGAGACTATTTTAAGACTATAATACATCAAAAGCCTGAAGTGAAAGTTCCAGAGCAACAAATTATATGCGGAAGTACATGTCTTGAATATGACCGTATGTTTAATATAGATGGAGGTGGCACGCTCTTGAAAGTAGGTGATCAAATTATATTTAATAGAGTTGGTGCCTATACAATGGCTCTCACTCCACTGTTCATTCATTATTTTCCCTGTGTATATTTGAAAAAAACAGATGGCAGCTTGGAACTTGTAAGGGATGAATGGACAGAATATGAATTTATTCAGAACTCTAAATATTAATAAAATGAACAATATTATGTTTTGCAGTTGCGGGCGAAGGGTGCAACTGTTTAAGTTTCTCAAGCAATCACTTGGAGACAGTTGTCAGATTATTGCAACAGATAATCAAGCCACCGCTCCAGCATTATATATAGCAGATAAGCGGTTTGTTGTTCCGAGGATTGATTCTGAAGGCTATATCGATAAAATAATCAGTATCGCTTTGCAAAACGACGTGAAAGCCATCACAACGCTCATTGACCCCGAGATAGAGTTGCTGGCAGCCAACAGAGAAAGGTTTCTGGCTCATGATATAATACCTTTATGTCCATCCAAAGAAACTGCAAATTATTGTTTCGACAAGTACAAAATGTTCGAATATCTCACAGAAAAAGGGATTAGAACAGTACTGACCTATGACAATCTGGAACATTTTAGACAGGGGTTGGCTCAGGGAAAAATTAATTTCCCGGTCTTCATTAAACCCAGGACAGGAAGTGGTAGTGTAGGGATTCACAAAGTGCAAGATATGGAAACATTAGAATCATATTTTTCAGAAGCTGCATTTGATTACATTATACAAGAATTTATGGATTGCGGAGACTGCGATGCAGATGTCTACATAGATTGTATCACTCATGAGCCAGTTGCTGCTTTTTCAAAAAACAAATTGGAGACAAAGATAGGCGGTGCCAGCAAGACGATTTCGTTCAAAGATGAAAAGCTCTTCAACTTCATTAAAAAGATATGTACAGTGCTGGAGTTTAATGGTCCTGTGGACATGGATTTCTGGTATCGTAATGGAGAATACTATCTATCAGAAGTAAACCCTCGCTTTGGAGGTGCCTATCTTCATGCTTTTGGGGCAGGAGTCGATTTCTTCCAATTGATAAAAAACAATATGGAAGGCAAAATCAATGAGAGCATAATTGGACAATATAAAGAGGACGTGCTGATGATGATGTATGATGGCGTTGTTATTGCCAATAAAAAAGATTTAGTGAAGTGACGACTATGAAACCCCAAAAACGTATTCTTCTTTGTCTGGCCCACATGTCGGGCAACGAGGAGAGGTATATCAAAGAGGCGTTCGACACCAACTGGGTGGTGCCGTTGGGACCGAACGTGAATGGATTTGAACGCGACCTGAAGAGGTTTATAGCCTCCCCCGACCCCTCCGATGGGAGGGGAGAGCGGAATCCGGAGCAATGGGCAGAGGAGGGTTACCCCCAAAGTATCATGGCGCATGAGGATGACCCCGAGAAGCTGTGGAACGTAGGCGATGAGCGCCTGCGAGACAAGCAGGTGGTGGCCCTGAGTGCCGGCACGGCGGCCGTACACCTCGCGCTCATAGCCTGTGGCGTGAAGGCGGGAGATGAGGTGATTTGTCAGAGCTTCACGTTCTGCGCTTCCTCACATCCCATCGTTTACCTCGGTGCCACGCCGGTGTTCGTCGATTCGGAACGCGACACTTGGAACATGGACCCGCAACTGCTGGAGGAGGCTATTTGCGACCGTATCGACAAGACGGGCCGCAAACCCAAGGCCATCATGGTGGTGTATCTCTATGGCATGCCGGCCAAGATAGATGAGATCATGGCCATTGCCGAGAAGTATGACATCCCTCTCATTGAGGATGCTGCCGAGGGACTGGGCAGTAGGTATCGTGGCAGGGTATGCGGCACCTTCGGACGCTATGGCGTGCTGAGCTTCAACGGCAACAAGATGATCACCACCTCGGGTGGCGGGGCCTTGGTCTGTCCCGACAAGGCCACCAAACAGAGAATCATGTTTTACGCCACACAGGCCCGCGAGGCGTTCCCCTATTATCAGCACGAGGAGATTGGCTACAACTATCGCATGAGCAACATCTGCGCAGGCATCGGGCGAGGACAGATGACGGTGCTCGACGAACATGTGGCCCACCACAAGAAGATTGCACGGCTCTATGCCGAGGCCTTTGCCGACATCGAGGGCATTACGTTCCACGACAATCCCTCACCCGAGATGGACTCCAACTTCTGGCTCAACACCATCACCATCGACCCGGCACTCAGGGTGAAGGGACAGGAACGGGCCTATGCCGAGGCCGTGCAGGGTGCCGTGGGCGGTGCGGCCGGCGTGGTACACACCACGGGCAAGGTTCACACCGACTGCGAGCCTAATGCCAACGTCGAGGCCCTGCGTGTGTGGCTCGACAAGGCCAATGTGGAGAGCCGACCACTGTGGAAGCCTATGCACCGCCAGCCGGTATACGCCGGATGTCCGGCCTACACCAACGGTGTGTCGGAGCATCTCTTCAAGGTGGGGCTCTGTCTGCCCAGCGGACCGCTGGTCACCGAAGACGACGCAAGATATATCGTGGCACAAATCAAGGAGGCCATTGATAAATGACTATAAATACCGGGCACATGTATTAATACATTAGGATAACCACAAGATCATCAATTTAAAGCCCATGAACCTTTTTAACAAAATTATCAACTGGTATTTTACCAAGAACGCCCTGCCCTACTGGAGCGTGCTCATCATAGACTGCCTGATCTGTTACATTTCAGGCATCCTCGTGTTCTGGTTCTATTATCGCGGTGCCGTGACGCTCGGCAACATCGTCATCCTGACCAAGACCATTCTGGTCTACATGTGTTTCAACCTCATCGGTTTCCGCATCTTCCGTACCTACAGCGGTATCATACGCTACTCCTCGTTTGTCGAGCTGCAGCGCGTGGCCTATGCCATGGCTCTGAGTTGCGCCATCGCCGAGGTGATGCACTATGTGATTTATTCTTGGGACCTTAACTTCGTGCGATTGCAGGGACGACAGATATTCCTCATGTATTTCGTGGCAACCATCCTGATGTGGGCCATGCGTATCTTTGTCAAGACCATCTACGACGTGGCGTTCAGCAGTGAGAAGGGCAAAAGGGCGCTGGTGCTGGGCGTGAAAGAGGGTGGCGTGGCATTGGCCAAGTCGATTATGAACACCAAGCCCTCGCACTATCAGCTCAAGGGATTCCTCACCGCCGACCATTCTTACGGCGGGCGCATCATGATGGGCGTGAAAGTGTATGAGATTGACGAGAATCTGCCCTCGCTGCTCTCCTCGCTCAATATCCACACGGTATTCGTGTCGCCCCTTCAAACCGAGTCTTTCCGCAATAACCAGAAGTTGCAAGACCAGCTCATCAATGCCGGCGTGCAAATCCTGATGGTGATGCAGTCGCAAGAGTGGAAGGTGGGCGATGTGTTGGAGGAGAAAAAGCTCAAGCCCATCAAGATCGACGACCTGCTGCCGCGCGACCAGATCCGTATCAACATGACGACCATTGGCGAGATGCTTGCCGGCAAGAAGGTGATGATCACCGGCTCGGCGGGCAGCATCGGCTCCGAGATGGTGAGGCAGATTGCGCGCTTCAACCCTCAGAAGCTGATTCTCATCGATCAGGCCGAGACACCGCAACACGATATCCGACTGATGATGGCCTCGCTGTATCCGCAGATCAGCAGTGAGACCATCGTGGTGAGCATCACCCATCGCGAGCGCATGGAGTCGATCTTCAACCACTACCGCCCCGACTATCTCTTCCATGCGGCGGCCTACAAGCATGTGCCCATGATGGAGGACAACCCCTGCGAGGCCGTCTACAACAATGTGTATGGCACAAAGGTCATTGCCGACCTCAGCGTGAAGTATGGGGTGAAGAAGTTTGTGATGATCTCCACCGACAAGGCGGTCAACCCCACCAATGTGATGGGGTGCTCTAAGCGCGTCTGCGAGATCTACTGCCAGAGCCTCAACAATGCCATCGCCCAGGGTACCTACACCGTGCCCCTCGATGGTATCAAGGTTGACAAACCCTGCACCGAGTTTGTCACCACGCGCTTTGGCAATGTGCTTGGTTCCAACGGCTCGGTCATTCCGCTCTTCGAGAAGCAGATCAAGGCGGGCGGCCCGGTGACCGTCACCGACCCTAACATCATCCGATACTTCATGCTGATACCCGAGGCCTGCAAGCTGGTGCTCGAGGCCGGCACCAGCGGACAGGGCGGACAGATTTTTGTCTTTGACATGGGCAACCCGGTAAAGATTGCCGACCTGGCACGCAGGATGATCAAGCTCAGCGGCGCACAAGGCGTGGAGATCAAATACACCGGGCTGCGCGCCGGCGAGAAGCTCTACGAAGAGCTGCTCTCCACCACCGAGAACACGCTGCCGAGCTTCCATGAGAAGATACGCATCGCGCAGGTGAGAGAATACGACTATCAGCAGGTGACAAAGGATGTTGAGGAGCTCTTCGCCGTGGCAGCGGGCTTTAATCCCATGGACATCGTGAAGAAGATGAGGGACATGGTGCCTGAATATGCACCCAACAACACAGTTTACTCGGTGCTGAATGAAAAAAGCTGATACGCTCTTTCTGTTAATCAAGGCTGAGCTATGGCAGCAGTCCCTTCCACCGGGAGCACGACTGGACCGAGGATTTTATCGCAAACTGATGGACATGGCTCAGAAGCAGACCGTCGATGGTCTGCTGGGAGCCTCGCTCATGAACCAGAACGTCAGACTCGACAAGTATGACTTGGCTGAGACAATGATGCGGACGGGAAGGATTGGAGAGAAAAACTCGCTCATGAACAAAGAGCTGGCTGAGCTATGTGACTTACTCACAAGACACCACATCAAGTTTTTTGTCGTCAAGGGGCAGACCATTGCCGCACGCTATCCCCACCCCGAGAACCGCGTGAGCGGTGACATCGACTTCTACTGCTATCCCGACGATTTTGACCGGTGTAAGGCAATCATCCAAGACAACTGGCAGGTCAGTATTGATATGGATGAGGAGGAAGATGAACAGCACATGCACTTCGATCACAACAATGTGACATACGAGATGCATTTCTGCTTGATGAAATTCTCTTCTCGTCGCAACCAGTCGCGCTTCGACGAAATGATAGCACAGGCAACATTGGAACACATAGACATCGAGGGCGTATCAGTGCCGGTATTGCCCCGGAGCCTCAACATCCTCTATACCTTCCTCCACCTCTACCACCATCTCATCGAACTTGGCGTGGGGTTGCGCCAGTTTTGTGATGTCGCAATACTGCTTCATCATGCCGCCCACGACGAGGAATGCAAGGATTTGCTGCGTCGACAGTTGCGGAAGCTGGGATTCACCAAGGCATTTGCTGCCATTCAAGCTGTCTTGTTCGACAAACTAGGTTTATCGCAAGAGGCTATGGTGCTGCCGTTGAGCAAGTGTGCCTGGAAATACGAAAAGCGCATCCTAAACATTGTCTTCAAACGCGGGAACTTTGGAAAGTATGGACGCCAGACCGCCGTGCGGTCAGGATGGAAATACAACCTTGAGGCTTTCTCTTTGAAAACAAACCACTATTTGTCGATGTTCCCGTTGTCGCCTTGGGAGAACGCAGCGGTTCTTTTCAAGTCGTTACCTGCCAAGATTGTTAAGATGGCGCTGAGGAAGTCTGAATAAGTTCAGTAAGCGCGTAGTGGACTTGTTTCTGCCACAGATGAGAACAATTAAAAACAATTGTTCATCACACAAAATGGTATGTGGCCCGTCAAGAAGAAATGACGGCATTTCTTTAGCAAGGACTTTCTCCATTTGTACGAAAGTGTCATGCCCCTCTGAGGAATGGCACCTCGAAGAAAGCAACCAGATTTCCCCATTGCACTTCTTTTGAGCCCTGGCCACACCTTTGCGACGACATGTGCGTTGTTTAGTCGTGTTGCGCCAAGAGCCCATTCACAGTCTGCTTCGAGTCGAATCACAGTCTGCTTCGATTCGAATCACAGTCTACTTCGATTCGAACCACAGTCTGCTTCGATTCGAACCACAGTCTGCTTCGATTCGAACCACGCTCTACTTCGATTCGAACCACGCTCCCACGGGATTCAGCCCGGGTGGCGGCAAGTATAGATACGCCTGATGGATGCTATCGAAAGGCAAGGTCGAGGCTACCCAGTAAACAGTCGGTTTGCTTCAACAACAAAGCCCTAGCTTGAAGAAGCTAGGGCTTTGTTTATTATTAGGGTTGTTAAGAGGTTTTGCCTGTTTTGACGAAGCAGATGTGTATCCGCTGAAATGATATTCTCGTATATTCTAAGATTCGCCTACGGCGAGCGGAGGAAAACAAAGGAAGCTATCTCCATATAGCTTGGGCCTCTTGAGGTGAGCATGAAACCTCCGCTCGCCTTCGGCCAACCCCAGGCTATATGAGAATATAGCCATGGGTTGCTTGCTCATCGCAAAATATGGGCATGAACCTCGCGGGAGTCCTATCTTAGAATATCATACCTGCGGGAATGTTATCGAGTGGTGAAAGCCTAAGACACAAATGTACGAGATAAGTATGTTAAACACACATAAGAATTTGATGTGAGCTTTTCTTAGCCTAGGGTTTAAGGTAACTGCGGGGAAAAAGGATGGGTGTCGTCTAATAATTTTTACAGTAATACGAGGAGTTTCTCGAATAATATGGTTATCTTTGTGGTACTCTTGGTGGGGCGTTGATGTGTACACGCTATATACTGGGGGAGTATTAACGACAAACGACGTTATGGAAGTAAGTCTTGACTTGATGTCTTTTGTAGAGACAAATATCTTACCTAGATATAATGATTTCGGACGTTCTCACGGGCTGGGCCATGTGCAACGGGTCATTGCCAACGCGTTGGTGCTGGCGCGTCAGACGGGTGCCGATATCAACATGGTGTACACCGCTGCGGCCTATCACGACCTGGGCATGAGTGGCCCCAGGGCCATCCACCACATCACGGGAGGGAAGATTCTTGCGGTTGATGCCCGACTGAAACGATGGTTCTCGCCCGAGCAAATCAAGATCATGCGTGAGGCGGTGGAAGACCACAGGGCCTCGGCATCGCATGAACCGCGGAGTATCTACGGCAAGATAGTGGCTGAGGCCGACCGCGACCTAGACCCAGAGACGGTGTTTGGCAGGGCGGTGGAATATGGTCTTGAGCACTATCCCGAATACGA
Source organism: uncultured Prevotella sp. (assembly GCA_964493905.1). Taxonomy (GTDB): domain Bacteria; phylum Bacteroidota; class Bacteroidia; order Bacteroidales; family Bacteroidaceae; genus Prevotella. The sequence goes on along the minus strand of CAZBQA010000023.1, from coordinate 17,293 downwards.
CCGCGAGAAACATTGGCAACGGTTTGCCCAGCACATGGATGAGAAATACAGTGCCAATGGGTATATCAAGCTGTGGATCCCCAACTCGCCCAACGAACAGAAGATCAAGACTGTGAGGGAGATTATTGCAGACAAGACACGGCTAAGAGAGGTGTTTGAGAGGATGTATGCGGAGCGGAGCCTCCCCCGACCCCTCCGGTAGGAGGGGAGGGGCCATGCGGGGTGGAGCCT
>CAZBQA010000023.1:0-16962 GCA_964493905.1 uncultured Prevotella sp. | reverse complement strand
GACCCCTCCGGTAGGAGGGGAGGGGCCATGCGGGGTGGAGCCTCCCCCGACCCCTCCGGTAGGAGGGGAGGGGCCATGCGGGGTGGGAGCCTCCCCCGACCCCTCCGGTAGGAGGGGAGGGGCCATGCGGGGTGGGAGAGCTAGGCAGGCTGCTGCTCGAAATTCGTGAAATCAGTGTCATTTGTGGTAGCCTTGACTAAAAAGGACATTTCGCGCAATCAGTGGCATGCGGGGTGCTTTGAAAAAAAGAATAATTTGTGAAATCAGTGTCATTTGTGGTCAAATTGACGACGATTAGTGGTTGAAGATGAACAGAAAAGAACGATATACATATATACTCGATTATTTCAGGGCACGGCACGAGCATGTGACGACGGAGCTGGACTTCGGTTCGGCGTTCCAGTTGTTGTGTGCCACGCTGCTCTCGGCCCAGTGTACAGACAAACGCATCAACGCCGTTACGCCGGCTCTGTTTGCCAAGTACCCCACGGCCCAAGAGATGGCCAAGGCGGAGCCGGAGGATGTGTTCCTATATGTCCATTCGGTGAGTTACCCTAACGCCAAGTCGCGTCATCTGGTGGAGATGGCAAGGATGATTGTGAGCGACTTTGAAGGCGAGGTGCCCGACGACCCTAAGCTGCTGGTCAAGTTGCCGGGCGTGGGGCGCAAGACGGCCAACGTGTTGCAGGCGGTATGGTTTGGCAAGGCCACGATGCCGGTCGACACGCATGTCTACCGCGTGTCTCATCGCCTGGGACTGGTGCCCAAGACGTGCAACACGCCGCTCAAGGTGGAGCAGGAGCTGGTGCGTAATATACCCGAGGCCGACGTGGCCGATGCACACCACTGGCTGTTGCTGCACGGGCGCTATATTTGCCAGAGTGCCCGGCCCAAATGCAGCGATTGTCCCTTCGATGCGTTCTGTCCGAAACTGATGGAGGGGAGTAAGTTATAATTCACAATTCATAATTCATAATTCATAATTCATAATTCACAATTCATAATTCACAATGTGCAATTCAAAATGCGCAATTCACAATGCGCAATTCACAATGCGCAATTCACAATGCGCAATTCACAATGCGCAATTCACAATGCGCAATTTTCATCATTTATCCCCATTAACACGCACCATCAATGGAAATAACCAAGATTCTCAGTTTTCTCAAGGATATTGCAGCCAACAATAACCGTGAATGGTATCAGGAGCATAAAAAGGAATACTTGGCGGCCAAGGCGGCCTACGAGGCAGGCATCGCGCAGGCCATCGAGGCCATTGCTGCCTTCGACTCCTCGATAGCCCATCTTACTGCCAAGGACTGTTGTTTCAGGTTTTATCGAGACGTGAGGTTCTCACCCGACAAGTCGCCCTATAAGCGTCATTTCGGGGCGTATATCTCGGCGCGCGGTAAGAAGAGTCTGCACGCAGGATATTACATCCACGTCGAACCCGGGAAATGTCTGTTGGCGGCGGGAGCCTACTGGCTGCCGACCAACATCCTCACGGCCATGCGCAACGAGATCATGGGTAATATCGACGAATGGCGGAAGTGTGTGGAGAACGGTCAGTTTGTCAAGACCTTCGGCTATCCCAACGAGACGGAGTGGACAGACGATGAGGTGGGGGAGAGGGGCTTCGGCATGACTCACCTGAAGAAGGCACCCAAGGATTTCCCTTCCGACTATCCCTTCCTGCAGTACCTCAAGATGAAGGACTATTGTGTGTGGCATCGCGTGGATGACGCTTTCTTCGAGGGCGACGGGTGGATCAAGGAAATGGTGAGGATATTCAAAGTGGCCAAGCCCATGATGGACTTCACCAATGGGGTGATCGATGATTATGAGTGAGCCCACCCCGGCCCTCCCGAGGGAGGGTGAAGCCATCCGGGCGGGTAGTTCAGGCAATGGTTTTATTCTCTTGCAGACAGAAAGCGCCTGCCAGAGAAACATCCTTTCGGTTTGCTTAGTGCGTGGCCTTCCACCAAGCAGTCTTCTGCTTACCCTTCAGTGCTACACTGTTGATGCTGGGGTCGGAGACGGTAAGGCCCGAATAAGATTTGACGGTGATGAACCTAGGATTGCCGTAATATAGGTAGGAGTACAGCGTGTCGGTGTTGGCCTTGGCCTTTACCACGTCGTCGAGCTTTGAATGGAAGTCGCTGAGCAAGGTGGTATTTTGGCATAGGCGATCCACATAGCTGCCGAGGTCGAAGAAGATGGGCACGTTGAATCCATCAAGCACCTGCAGGCTGTCGACGAGCGAGTCGGCCAGCGCGTACCGGCTGTTGATTTCTTTCATGATGCCTGCCAGACTCTCCACCTGTCGGCAGTCGATGCACGACACAGCACCGTAGGGGTATTCGTAAGCGGCATAGAACGTGTGGAAGGCTTTCACGGCTGTCTCGTAAGCCGGCGTTGCCGAGGCCAGCGACTTCCACATGGTTTGATAGGGCATGCCGATGGCCATGATCTCGGAGGTGGAGCCGATGAGGAAGTTGGTGACGTCTTTCAGTTCATAGGCTGTCTCGATGTTGGCCATATAACAGTCGTCGAAGAGCACATATTGCATCTTCATGCCTGCGCCGCGGATGCCATCGGCCAGGGTGCTGATGTCGGTGGCGTAGTTCATGTCGTCCACACTGCCGTAGAAACGTGTCGTAGGGTAGTTGTGCCCGGCAGGTCCTGTTCCTGGCGCCGCCTTCGCACCTGTCGACAACTCCTCTGCCCACTCATGTCGTTTGGCGTTGTAGGGATAGTTGTTCCAGTCGCCCTTGTAGGTCCAGCCCGTGCCGTGACAGCCGATGATCATACCGTAGTTGAGCGCGTAGGCGTTGCTCTTCACGTCGTTGAGAATCTGCGTGATACCCTCGGACGTGGTGTAGAGGCTTCCTGTGTAGGTCTTGATGGGCGTGTGCTCGATGGTGCCCATGCTGTATGTCACCTCGTAGAGCTCCGACTGTGTTGCCGACCGGCTGATAAATACGACCACACGTCCCGACAGTCCTTTGTTTGCTTTGATGGCGCCCTCAATGCTGTCGAGGTTCTGTAGAAAGATGCTATAAAGACCACCGTAGGTGTCTGTGCCCGACCAGGGCATGAACACGATGGTGGTCTGCTTGTTGATGTCTTCCACATCCACGGCATCGTCGTTGGCGCACGCCCCAAGGGTCAGTGCGGCAACGACAAGCGTGATGAGGGTGTATAGGGGCTTTCTAAGCATACGTATTTATTTGCTTCTGAGTGCGGCCAGCGACTCCTTCAAGGCAGCAATCTTCTCTTCCGAGTCGCTCTGCTTCTTGCGTTCACGTGCCACCACGGCCTCGGGGGCGTGGGCCACGAAGTTCTCGTTGGCGAGTTTCTTGGTGATGCCGGCGAGGAAGCCCTCCAGATGCTTGAGCTCCTTCTCCTGTTTCTCAATCTCGGCCTCCACGTCGATGAGGTTGCCGATGGGCACGGCAAACTCGTCGGTGCCCACCATGAAGGTGCTGGCGTCGGCAGCCTTGTCGGCCACCACCTCGATGGCGCTGAGGTTGGCCATCTTGGTGATGACGGCACTGTAGGCCTCGTAGTTGTTGCGGCCGATGGCCAGCAGCTCCAGCTGCTCCTTGGGCGCGATGTTTTTCTGGTTGCGTACCATGCGCACGCCCGACACCACCTGCTTCACCTGCTCGATGTCCTCGCAGAGCTTCTGCTCCTCGGCGGTAGGCGCCGGCGTGCTGAGGGTGGCCTTCATGATGCTCTCGCCGTCCTTGCGGTCGAGGATGTGCTGCCACAACTCCTCAGTGATGAAGGGCATGAACGGATGCAGCATCTTGAGCAGCACGTCGAAGAACTGCAGTGTGGCATCGTAGGTCACGCGGTCGATGGGCTTGCCGTATTCGGGCTTCACCATCTCCAGGTACCAGCTCGAGAACTCGTCCCAGAAGAGGCGGTAGATGGTCATCAGCGCCTCAGAGATGCGGTAGGTCTTGAACTGCTCGTCCAGCACGGCGTTCACCTCCTTGAGTTTGGCGGCAAACCAGGCCACGGCCAGCTCGTTGGCCTTGGGCTGCGCGATGTCGGCCGTCTGCCAGCCCTGCACCAGTCGGAAGGCATTCCATATCTTGTTGTTGAAGTTGCGGCCCTGCTCGCAGAGGCTCTCATCGAAGAGGATGTCGTTGCCGGCGGGAGCCGAGAGCATCATGCCCATGCGCACGCCGTCGGCACCAAACTTGTCGATGAGCATCAGCGGGTCGGGCGAGTTGCCGAGGCTCTTGCTCATCTTGCGGCCCAGCTTGTCGCGCACGATGCCGGTGAAGTAGACATGCTTGAAGGGGAAGGTGTGACGATACTCATATCCGGCCATGATCATGCGGGCCACCCAGAAGAAGATGATGTCGGGGCCGGTCACCAGGTCGGAGGTGGGATAGTAGTAGTTGATCTCGTCGTTGTCGGGGTGGTTCACGCCGTCGAACACCGAGATAGGCCACAGCCAGCTCGAGAACCAGGTGTCGAGGCAGTCGCTCTCCTGCTCCAGGTCGGCGGCGGTCAGCGCACCGTTCTTCTGACGGGCCAGGGCCAGGGCCTCCTCGGCGGTCTCGGCCACCACGAAGTCGTTCTTGCCCTCGGCATCCTTGAAGTAATAGGCCGGTATGCGGTGTCCCCACCACAGCTGTCGCGAGATACACCAGTCTTTGATGTTCTCCAGCCAGTAGCGGTAGGTGTTCTTGTATTTCTTGGGATAGAACTCTATCTCATCGCTCATCACGGGGTCGAGGGCGATGTCGGCAAAGTGCTGCATCTTGAGGAACCACTGTGTGGAGAGCTTCGGCTCGATGGGCACGTTGGTACGCTCAGAGAAGCCCACCTTGTTGTCGTAGTCCTCGACCTTCTCCATCAGCCCCTGTGCCTGCAGGTCCTTCGAGATCTGCACACGCACGTCCATGCGGTCTTGCCCCACATACATGCCTGCGGCCTCAGAGAGGGTGCCGTCGGCATTGAAGATGTCGATGGTCTGCAGGCCGTGCTTCAGTCCGAGGGCGTGGTCGTTGACATCGTGTGCCGGCGTCACCTTCAGACAGCCCGTACCAAACTGGATGTCTACATACGAGTCTTCGATGACGGGGATGCAGCGGCCCACGAGCGGCACGATGACGTGCTTGCCCTTGAGCCACGTGTTCTTCACGTCGTCGGGGTTGATGCACATGGCCGTGTCGCCCATGATGGTCTCGGGGCGCGTGGTGGCCACCACGGCATAGTAGCCCTTGTCGTCGCGGTGCATCACATTGCCTTCGTCCTTGCGCTCAATAGAGGCCTGGTCTTCGGGGGCAACATAGTATTTGAGATAATAGAGACTGCTGTGCTCGTCTTTGTAAACCACCTCCTCGTCAGAGAGTGCCGTCTGTGCCTTCGGGTCCCAGTTCACCATGCGCACGCCGCGATAGATGAGACCTTTGTTGTAGAGGTCCACAAACACCTTGATGACACCCTCCGAACGGGTGTCGTCCATGGTGAAGGCCGTGCGGTCCCAGTCGCACGAGCAGCCGAGCTTGCGCAGCTGCTTGAGGATGATGCCGCCATGCTCGCGCGTCCAGTCCCAGGCATGGCCCAGAAATTCCTCGCGGGTGAGGTCGGTCTTCTTGATGCCCTGCTCGGCGAGCTTGTTCACCACCTTGGCCTCGGTGGCGATAGAGGCATGGTCGGTGCCGGGCACCCAGCAGGCGTTCTTGCCTTCCATGCGGGCGCGGCGCACCAGGATGTCCTGAATGGTATTGTTGAGCATGTGGCCCATGTGGAGCACGCCCGTGACGTTGGGTGGGGGAATCACCACCGTATAGGGCTCACGGCCGTCGGGTTGAGAACTGAACAGCTTGTTGTCAAGCCAGTATTCATACCATTTCGACTCCACTTCTTTAGGGTCGTATTTGCTTGCTAATTCCATGTAGGGTTTATATTTTATACCTTTTCTAATCTACAAAAACGATGCAAAGTTACTAACTTTCCATTGAAAATCATTAACTTTGCATCAAAAAGATTAACGTAGTGCATACGAGAGAAGAAAAACTGAAGGCCTTCGGGCGATTGCTCGATGTGCAGCACCGTCTGCGCAAGGAGTGCCCCTGGGACCGCAAGCAGACCTTGGAGAGTCTGCGACCCAACACCATCGAGGAGGTATTCGAACTGGCCGACGCCCTCATCAAGCAGGATTACCATGAGATGATGAAGGAGCTGGGCGACGTCATGGAGCATGTGGTGTTCTATGCCCTCATCGGCAGTGAGGAGGAGGAGTTCGACATTGCCGATGTGTGCAACCAAGAGGCCGACAAGCTCATGTTCCGCCATCCTTTCATCGACTGGAGCAAGCAGGAGGGCGACTGGGCTATCGACAATGTGCCGTTCACGGTGAGCAACCCCGACATGCTCATCCGGGAAGACGGACAGGTGGTGTATCGCGACGACCATCGGTCGACAGACGACAAGCCTGAGACGGCGGCGGCTGTGGAGCAGACCTGGGAACAGATCAAGCAGCGCGAGCACGACGGCAACAAGAGTGTGCTCAGTGGCGTGCCCGACGCGCTGCCCTCGATCATCAAGGCCTACCGCATACAGGACAAGGCCCGCAATGTGGGCTTCGACTGGGAGCAGAAAGACCAGGTGTGGGACAAGGTGCGCGAGGAGCTGGCCGAACTCGAGGCCGAGCTTCGCAAGGACGACCGCGAACGGTCGACACAAGAGCTGGGCGACTTCCTCTTCAGCGTCATCAATGCCGCCAGGCTCTACCGTCTCAACCCCGACAATGCCCTGGAGCAGACCAACCGCAAGTTTATCTCGCGGTTCGGATATATCGAGGCCAAGGCCAAGGCGGCGGGCAAGGCCCTCAAAGACATGACGCTGGGCGAGATGGATGCCCTGTGGAACGAGGCCAAGAAACAGGAACAACAATCAAAATAGAAAGATATGAAGAGATTTTCAATCATTGCCCTGGCATGCATCATGGCGGCATTCCTCATTACGGGATGCCACGACAAGGCAAAGCAAACAAATGTAGCGCAGGCCGACAGTACCGATGTGACCGACACGGCCACTGACAGCACGGTCTATGGCGTATGCGGTGAGGGCACGGCCATGCACACCCTGGAGCTCATCACCGATGCCGGCGACTCGCTCGAATATATGATTGCCGAAGACGAGGATGGCGTGCAGGACGTGAAGGGCGGACTCCTGGTGGGCGACCGGCTGGCGGTGATCGAAGGGCCGATGGTCGACGGCGACCGTATGGCCAAGAAGGTCATCAACCTCACCACACTCCTGGGTAAGTGGACGAGCATCGACAAGAACTTCGAGATCATGGAAGGTGGCGTGGTGAAGTCGAATATTAAGGTGGAGAACAACCCCTGGACGAGCTGGAAGATCCTCAACGGTCAGCTGGTGATGAACCGCGACACCTTCGATATCAATGTCTTGGGCAGCGACTCGCTGTTCTTGGAGAACAAGAACGGTATCTTCGCTTACAAGCGCGTCAAGAACTAATTTTTTTCTATTGGGGCATCCCTCTGTACGTCATGGAACCATTCAGAATACACATCCTGGGTTGTGGCAGTGCCTTGCCCACACTCAAGCACCTGGCATCATCGCAGGTGGTGGAGGTGCGCGGCAAATACTTCATGATCGACTGCGGTGAGGGCACCCAGATACAGCTGCGACGCTCGCGCCTGGCCTTCACCAAGATCCAGGCGGTGTTCATCTCGCACCTGCATGGGGACCATTGCTTCGGTCTCATCGGCATGATTTCTACCTTCGGCATGCTGGGACGCACAGCACCGCTGCACGTCTATGCCCCTGCTGACCTGGGACCGATGCTCGACAGTCAGCTGGCCATGTTCTGCACCGGTCTGGAGTTCAAGGTGGTGTTTCATGCCGTCGACACCACGCGCAGCTATACCATCTACGAGGACAAGAGTGTCACGGTCGACACCCTGCCACTCGACCACCGCATCGCCTGCTGCGGCTTCTTGTTTCGCGAACGGCCTACGTTGCCGCACATCCTTCGCGACATGATCGACTTCTACAACATTCCCATCAGCCAGATCAACAACATCAAGAACGAGGCCGACTGGGTGACCCCTGACGGCGACGTGGTGCCTAACGCGAAGCTCACCCGTCCGGCGACACCCCCCAGGGCATACGCCTACTGCAGCGACACACGTTACATGCCCGGGCTTCACCAACTGGTGGAGGGCGTCAACCTGCTCTATCATGAGTCGACCTACGACGCCTCATGTGCCGACCGTGCCCGTCTCTATTACCACTCCACGTCGCAGCAGGCGGCCACCGTGGCCCGCGATGCCCATGTGGGCAAACTGCTGCTGGGCCATTACAGTGCGCGTTACGAGAACGAGGCCGGCATCCTCAGCGAGGCACGCGAGATTTTCCCCAATAGTTTCCTTTCAACGGAGGGAATGGTGGTGGAGTGTTAGATTGTTGGTGGGCTGGTTTGTTAGAATGTTTGCATTGGTTACCTCTTTTGACAAACAATATTCTTTTTATTTCACCACCTAGATTTGGATGGTAACGAACGAGTAATCGCTTATTCTTTTTTCACTTTTGAAGACCGGATGCCACTCTCAGTTTGCAACGTTACAAACTGAGAGTGGCATCCGGTCTTCAATCTTAGAAAGCTGGGACTACTGCGCCATCTTTGCCAACTGCTCGACAATCATCTGCTTGAGTTCGGGATGTGTGGGAGCAGGGGCGGAGTAAGAGATGACGTTGCCATCGGGACCGATGATCAGGAAGCGGGGCACGCCTGTGACGCGATAGTCTTTGGCAAAGCCTTTCGTCCAGCTGTCGATGAAGATGAGGTTGCCCTCCAGGTGGTTGTCGGCGATAATCTTTCGCCAGCGGTCTTCTTCCACCGACACACCCAGACACACGCTCATGAAGGCCAGGCGCGGGTCTTTCAGTTCCTCTTCCAGCTGCTTGAACAACGGCATCATGCGCAGGCACGGCACACACCATGTGGCCCACACGTCGACCACCACCAGCTTGCCGCGCAGGTCGCTGAGCTTCAGGCGCGAGCCGTCGGGGCAGAGCCCCTCGAAGTCGAGGGCCTGCTGTCCGGGCTTCGACCAAGCCAGCTTGGCCTTTATCGGCTCCAGGCCCTGTTCAAAGGCCTGGCTTGAGGGCTGTGTGCCCATCACCTCCTGTAGCTTGGCCAGCTGCTCGTAGTAACGCAGCAGCTGGGCCTCGCGGAAGAGATAAGCCTCGCGCAGGACCGGTGTGGGCAGCAGGGCTGCACGTGCATGGTAGTCGTCTTTCTCTATCCGGGTCTGTTCGGCTTTGTGGTTGACATACATCCACAGCAGGTCGCCGGCCTGCGGCAGCTTCAGCAGGTCGGCATGGGTGAGCAGGTCGGTGTAGGCCTTCATGTTGGCATCGCTGACATAGAGCGAGTCGAGCTCGCCGCCATGGTTCTTATAATATGACAGCTTCATCAGCGCCAAGTCGGCATCGATGAGCAGCGCGCCCAACTGGCCGTCAGTGCCCTTGAGCTGCGTCTTCAGCATCTTGGCCTTGGCCAACAGGACTTTATAGGCTGGGTTGAAGACCGTTGGCTCCACGGTCTCACCGCCGGGGATGGTGGCAAAGAGGTAGGCCTGCACCATGGCCGGTGCCTTGGCCGAGCCCCACTGGGCGAGAGTCCGGCCCACGGCCGTGGTGCTGCCCTGCACTGTCATCTTGTCGTTGGCAAATCTGATGGTGAGGCTTTCGCCGTCCTTGAGGTAGAGGGCATGCTTCACCCCCAGGTCGTTGGCCAGCAGGTAGAGTCCGGTGTAGGGAATATCGGCCTCGATGGCAAATGCCTTTGCGGCATTGGCCTCCGCCGTCTTGCAGGGCACGGGGATGCCATTGTCTACCGACAGCAGTGTCAGGTTCTCGCCAGCCTCTTTGTCGATGGTGCCGGTGAGCCGCACGGCGGCATCGGCGATGTGTGCCAGAAAGCAGGCACAGCACAATAATATGATTTTTTTCATGATAATTCTTGTTTGATGATACATGGTGCCATCAGTCTGTCTCCGTGCGGAAGACTTTGCCGGCACCTTTTCTTGTTGTGTCGTTGCACAGACCTTCTGTTAAAACAGTGTGGAAGTATAGATGCCATACGACGACTGGTACATATACTGTATGCGTTTCACCGTGCCCGTACCCTCGAAGGTCTTGGTGGCGGGCAGCAGTTTGCCGGCGGCCACGGGGTGCAGGCTCACCTTATAGTGACCGTCCTTGGCTGTGGCGATGGCCACATAGTCGAACCACAAACTGTCGAAGCCATAGGGTGCAAACTTCACAAACTCCATGTAGGTCACTGTCTCGCCGGCAGCGGGCTGCACGTCTTGCAGCGTCTCCTGCTTGTTGTCGAGGTTGGCGGCATAGAGCTTACTATCACGCACATAATAGATGATGCGGTTGTTTTGGTTGAGCGCCATGAGGCTGGCCTTGACCAAACCCATCTTGGCATCGAGGTCCTCCACCTTCAGGATGGGGTTGCTGTTGGTGTCGTAGGGCTGTCCGTTGAGGGTATAGAGATAATAGTTCTCGGCGCCCTGCTTCTTCATCACGGCCAGTGCGCCGTCGCCCTGTGTCCAGGTCTGTGTGGTCTGACCGCCGATGTAGAGCAGGTCGAGCCCTGTGTTCTTGGGCGAGGGTGTGCCGTCCTTGAAGTATTCGAGGGCGGTAGAGGAGCGCTGCACCGAGCAGAACGAGGTGTTGCTGCGGTTGTAGAGCAAGGGCAGCGTGCCTGCGGCGTGGTGCAGCGGCGAGAGGTCATACTGTCCGCCGGCCTTGATGAGGAACTGGGTGTAGATGTCGTACTTGGAGTGGTACATCGAGTACACCTGGTCGTCTACCACCACGTGGGTATCTGAGGGGCCTTGGAAGATGGCCTTCACCTCACGACGTGCAGGCTTGTCGATGAACAGGCCGTCGAAGTCGCTCAGGATGCGCCCCGTGAAGTAGTCGACCACCACGAGGTCTTTGCCGGCGGCGAGGAACACTGCCTCAACCTTCTTGTCCTGCTGCAGGGTCTTGTCGAAGGTCCAGTAGTTGGACGTGAAGTTGAGTCCCACGGCGGATCTGGCGAGGTGCCGGCCATTGGTGGCCTTGATGATGTCGTACTTGCCCTTGCTGTCGCTGAAGAAGTCGACGTCGGCGCTGTCGCCCTCGGTCTTCATCACCCACCAGCCCGAAGCCATGTCGGTGGTGACCTGCAGGTCGTATTCCTTGTAGGCGAAGATGCCCGTGGCCTTGTCTTTGGCGCAGAAGCGGAGCTTGTATGAGCCCAGCGACATGTTCACTGGATAGTCGAGGTCTTTGGTGCGTGCCAGCGTGTCGACCTTGGTGTCCCAGGTGGCATCGGCGGGGGTGAGCGTCCAGAAGCAGTCGTACTCACGGTCGGCGGGTGTGATGGTGGGGCTGATGGTCAGCCTGTCGCTGCCTGGGGTGACGGTGTACGAGTCAGCCACGTTGCCCACCTCGATGTTCAGCGGGTCTTTGTAGTCGTAGTTGCCCTCATCCTCGAAGCAGCTGGTCGTCAATGCGAGCGCTGCTCCCATGACTATGATCGTTGTCTTTTTCATACGTCGTAAGTTTTTTACATTTTAGAAGGGAAGGTCACGATGGCGCTGTTGGGGTTGGTCGCGTCTTCCCTGAGCGGTGCCTTGCCCGTAGTGATGTTGGCCGGGTCGGTGTTGTAGGCCTCGAGCGCCTCGATAAACTTGGTGCGCCAGTAGAGCATGAACGCCTTGGAGCTGTTGCAGCTCTCCACCCATGCGTCGTCCACCTTGTCGCCCACCACCTGCATCATCAGGCGGTGCTTGGCCTCGCTGTAGGTGCCGAGGTAGTAGTCGGTGGTGCGGTTCCACGTGGCGGGTTTCTCGAGCAGGTCAGAGATGGTGATGGTGCGCTGCTGGAACTTCAGCTCGCCCATGCCGAAGTCGTCGTTCTCTACGAGCCTCAAGGCCAGTCGCACGCTGCCGTTCTTGAGGTCGGCGCTGCGCTTGACGATGATGCCGATGCTGTCTCTCACCATGCCGGCCTTCACCTTGAGCAGGTTGCGTGCCGAGGGGTCGTCGAAGGGATCATAGTGTACACCGGCCTTGGCCTTGTTGGCCACGGTCTCTATCACCGAGTCGGTGACATGCCCCAGCCGGTCATACGAATAGGTGATGATGTATTCGTCGACCTGTTCCAGGGCTACGTGGCGTTCCTGCGAGGCAGGGCCGCCGATGATCCTGACGGGGATGTAGACCGTGTCGGCCTGCGTGGCATCCGACTGCCATACGAAGGAGTAGGGATAGTCTTGCGGCGGGTTGGCGTCTTGAGAGACAAACTGTATGCGTGCCTTGTCGTTATAGACCAGTCCCTGGTCCTCAGAGCAGCCGGCCATAACGATGGCGACGAGTGCTGTGCAAAATAGCGTTTTCTTCATCGTTCAAAGTCTTTTTAATCGTTAGCATAGACCTGTTCTTTTAAGGGCAGGGGCACCACGTAGGTCTCTACCGACCCCTCGGTGCCGGCCCAGTAGATGTCTTTGGCCGCCAGGCGCTTGTAGGCATAGAAGGCCTGTCCCTCGCCAAAAAACTCTTTGTTGTACTCCTGGATGAGCACCTGTGTGCGCTGGGCCTCGTCGTCGAAGGTCACGGGGGTGATGTCGCGGGCGGCACACAGTGTCTTGTAGTATTCGCTGGCCTCGGGCAGGGGGCTGCACTCGATGGCAATGAGATACATCTCGGCCAGGCGCAGCAGGGGGATGACGTTTTTGGCGAGCGTAGGCATCTTCTCGTTCTGGGTGTACTTCAGGAAATAGAAGGGGCGGCTGTAGTAGCTCTCGCGCACCTCCTCCCACATGTTCACGAAGCGGATGTCCGACGTGCCGGCATCCCACAGTCGGGCGGTGATGGTGGCCTTGGCGTTGTAGTACGAGCGCCCTGAGCCGATGGTCGAGGCGATGTTGCTCACCTTGAGGTTGAAGATATGCTCGGGCGAGAGCGTCTTGTCGCCGCGGGCGCAGTCGTCGCGGGTGCCGAGCGTGAACTCACTGGCGCCGGTGGGCGTCTTGGCGTCGATCACGCGCTTGGCATACTCCAGGGCCTTGTCCTTGTTGCCCAGCCAGAGATACACCCTGGCCTCAAGGGCACATACGGCATAATAGTTCATACGCATCTGTCGGGCCTGCATGAAGTCGTCGATGCCATTGTCGCCGCTGTTGAGGCTGGCGATGGAATACTGCCGTATGGGGTCTACCTTGGCCAGCAGCGTCTCAGCCTCCTGCAGGTCGGCGAGCAGCTGCGTGGTGTAGTCGGCGTAGGTGAGGAACGTGTTGGGCTTGTTCGACACCGTCGTGACATAGGGCAGCACGCGGCCGGTGGGCAGGCTGGTGGGCATGGGCCCGAAGAGGCGCAGCACATCGAAATGGCAGAAGGCACGCAGGCCCAGTGCCTCGCCCTTGATAAGGCTGTAGTCGGTAGCGGTGAGCACGCCGTTGTTGTTGTCGATGTTCATCAATATGCCGTTGACGTCGGCCACCACCTTATAGAGGTTGTTGTACATGTTCTCGGTGGCCGTCTCCACCACCGATGCCGTATAGTCGTAGTTGTGGAGGTACGCCCCGATGCTGCCTGTGGTGTACGACCAGTGCTGTGCGAGGTTCTCCACGGTGCCGCACACCATCTCCTGTCCGTAGAGGCTGGTCTGTTTCATGCGGATATAGGCACCGGTGAGCACGGCGCGATAGCCGTCGGCGGTAGAGAGCATCTCGGTCTTTTCTTTCTCGGTGGAGGGCAGCACATCGAGGTAGCTGTCGCACGACGTGGTGAGGCCCATCATGGCCCATGTCATGAGCAGCAGCGTGCTGTGTTTGATATTTCTTTTCATGTCGTGATGTCGTTTAGAAGGTGACGGTGAGTGAAAGTGAGAACCGGCGTGAGTAGGGGTAGGAGAGTCCGCGCTCCTGCTTCACGGTGGAGATATAGAAGAGGTCGCTGAGGTCGCTGCTGAGCGTCATGGTCTGTATGCCTAGGTTGTGCAAGAGCCAGGGGTTGCGCGAGAACATATAGCTCAGGTGGATGTTCTGGCAGGTCAGCGTGCGCTCGTCTTGCACGAAGCGTGTGGTGGCGTAGGTGGTGGTCTCGTCGGTGAGGCCCTTGAAGAGGGCGTGGTCGCCTACGTTCTGCCATCGGTCGTTGAACACACGTTCGTCGACGTTGTAGTGCTTGTCGGCGTTCTCGATGCGGTCGGCCAGGGTGCTGTTGTAGATCTGTCCGCCAAAGCGGTATCCGAACGACACGGTGGCCGAGAAGTCTCTCCACCTCACCAAGCTGCTCAGGGTACCCCTGTACTTGGGCTCGCTCACGCCGCAGGCCACCCTGTCGGCGGCATCCCAGGTATAGGTCACCTCGCCGTTCTTCTTCAGGAAGAGCTCATAGCCCGTGCTGGGGTCGATGCCCAGCGAGGGCACGGCATAGATGGTGTTCTGCGACTCGCCCTCGCGGATGACCTTGTTGGGCAGCGTGCTGTTGGTGAGCAGGCGCTTGGTATATTCGTCTTTCATGGCCTCCGAGAGCTTCACCACCTTGTCGGTGTTGTGTACCAGGGCTCCCGTCACCGACCATGCCAGTCGGCGGGCGTCGTTGCGCACGATGAAGGCCGTGGCCTTGAGCTCAAAGCCCTTGTTCTCCACCTCGCCGATGTTCTCGATGTATGACGTGAAGCCGTTCGACAGCGGTAGGTCGAGCGACGACAGCAGGTTGGAGGTCTTGTCATAGTAGAGGTCGGCCGTGAGGCTCAGCCGGCGGTCCAGCAGGTCCATCTCCACGCCCACGTTCCACTTGTCGGTCTTCTGCCATTCCAGGTTGGGGTTCTCGAGGGCCTTCTGGTAGGCACCCACCCACTGTCCGTAGCAATCGCTGAGGTAGTAGGCGTAGGTGGCCACGGCCTGGTAGGCACTGAACTTCTGCGAGCCGGTCTGTCCGAACGACCCCCTGACCTTCAGTCGGTTGATAAACTTGACGTTCTTCATAAACTTCTCGTTGTGTACGTTCCAGCCCACGCCCACCGAGAAGAAGGGTGCGAAGCGCTTGTTGCGTCCAAACTGCGAGGAGCCGTCGAGGCGGTAGGCCAGGTCGGTGTAGTAGCGGTTGTCGTAAGCGTAGTTGGCATTGAGCACCAGTCCCACGGAGTGGGTCTTCGATTCGCCGCCCGAGGGCTTTCCGCCCTTCTCGTATTGCAGGGCCGACGACAGGAAGTCGAGTGTCTCGTCGGCGAAGCCCTCCACGGCGAAGCTGTAGTTGCGCGAATAGTCGGAGCGCAGGTTCCAGTTGGCGGCGGTGTAGAGCAGATGCTTCTCGGCGAAGAGCTTCGAGTAGCTGGCCGTCAGGGCGATGTCGTAGTTGGTCACCTTGCCCGTGCCGTAGTTGTAGCGTCCCTTGCGCAGGATGCCCTCGGCCGTCTGGTATTCGTCGGCCTCAAACATGGTGTGCTTGGCGGGTTTGTAGTCGTCGGTCTCCGAGTCGCGCCAGGTCAGGCCCACCCTTCCGCGGGTGATCATGCCGTCGAAGGGGCGCCACTCGATCGAGAAGTTGTTGGTGATGTCGGTGTATTTGTTGCTGTTGGTCTGGTTGAGCTGTGCGTTGTAGAGCGGGTTGCCCGGCAGCTTGCTCCGCCCGCCGAAGAAGTCGGTGTCGGTGTCGAGCATCTTGATGATGTTGCCGTCGTCGTCGTAGGCGCGCCAGTAGGGATTCAGGCGGGTGTAGTCGGAGAAGGTGCCGTAGGGCGACTCGTCCGACTTGGTGTGGCCGATGTTCAGGTCGTTGGTGAAGAGGAAGTTGCGGTGCGAGTAGGAAAGGGTCACACCGCCGTTGAAACTCTCGCGGTCGGAGCCTTTCATCACACCCTAGATGTCGTTGTACTGCAGGCTCACCGAGTATCTGAAGCTGTCGTCGCCACCCTCGAGCCTGAGGCTGTGGCGCTGTCCCACGCCCGTGCGCAGGGGCTTCGACTTCCAGTCGGTGTCCACGCCGCGCTCCACCTGTTGCAGCAGGCTGGCATACTTCTGCTTGAGCTTGAAGTCGCGTGTGGGGTCGCTGCTGTCGTAGTAGCCTGAGCGGCGCTCGAGCTCGAGCTTCTGCGCGGCGTCGAGCAAGTGGTAGCCCGTGAGGTCGGGCACCTCGAGGTTGAGGCTGCCGGTATAGGTAAACTGCAGCTTGCCGGCCTGTGGCGCCCGGCGCGTGATGACGATGACACCGTTAGCACCGCGCGAGCCGTAGATGGCCGTGGCCGAGCCGTCCTTGAGCAGCGTGATCGACTCCACCTCCTCGGTGTTGAGGTCCATCATGCGCGTGAGGGTGATCTCGAAGCCGTCGAGGATGATGAGCGGTGTGTTGAGGTCGGTGTTGGTCTGGTCTTGCAGGTCGGTGATGGTGGGCAGGTTGGCCGAGCCTCTGAGCTGCACCTCAGGCAGGTGGTTGGGGTCGGAGCCAAACTGGTTGTTCACCAGAATGTTGAACGGAGGGGTCAACGTTGGCGATGCTCGTCAGCAGGTTCTTGTTGCCATACTGCTTCAGCTCCTTGTTGCTGATCGAGGTCACGGCGCCGGTGAAGGCCTCCTTGTTTTTCTGGAAGATACCCGTCACCACCACCTCGCCGAGCGTGCTGTTCGACTTCATCGTCACGTTGCGCTGCAAGGCAGCCGTGCCCTGCGGCAGGCTCACGGTGACGTCTTCCATGCCCACGTAGGTGAAGCGCAGCGTGCCGGCCTGCTCGCCCACGGGCATGGTGTAGTTGCCGTCGACATCGGTGATGGTGGTCACCTTGTTTTCTACGTGATAGACGGTGACGCCGATGAGCGGTTCGCCCTTGTCGTCGACCACTCTGCCGGTCACCAGCCTACGTTCGAGGCTGCCGGCCTATTGCTGTGCCGTTGTCGCCTCG
>CAZBQA010000022.1:0-43665 GCA_964493905.1 uncultured Prevotella sp. | reverse complement strand
CCTCGCGCAGCCGGGCCTTCTGCTCTTCCAGCTTCTTGGCCTCTTCGGCCTTGAGCCGCTCAGCCTCCATGGCTTTCTTGTAGGCATTGACGATGGGATCCTCGTCCTCCACGTCCATCTCCTTGAAGATCTGGCGTGTCTTCCTCAGGTGCTTCTGGTCGCGACGGTAGCGCCTGTCAAGCATCTTGGCGAAGTCGAAGGAATGGTAAATCCCTGATGGTTTCGCTGCTGCTGCTCCTTCTTGGATAGCGCGGTCCATTCCCGAAAAGATTCCACTCTGGTCTTGCTTTCCCCATACGGTCACCTCGCTGATGCGTCGGCTGTTGGGAATGAGAAAGGTAGAGTCTTTCAACTCCTGGGGCAGGATGCGCTCGGTGAGGTAGTTGGCCTTCGACACCGTGAGGGTGTCGAACGTCACGGGGATATAGCACACCCCTCGGTAGTTGGTGGTGTCGCGATAGCCGTCGCCGGTAGTGACGATGACGTTGCGGATGGGGACGCGCGTCTCGATGTCGGCCACCACAAACTTCTTGAGTGGCTTGTCAGGCTCCTGGGCTGCGGCGCACAGCGGCAAGAGTATAAATATGGAAAGGCACGAAAGTCTCATAAGCACAGGCAAAGATACTTGTTTCTGCCCCTTGTTTTGCGTTTGGTTAAAAACTTTTATATTATTTAATCTTGCCGAAACTTAATAAAGGTTTCAATCCGATGACCTGTTGACTAAATGTCCGTAGTGCGAGCATCGCTGAGCAGCTGTTCCCAGTCGACACACAGCTCGGTCATGCGCTTGTAGAGCAGGTTGGCGCCCTCGTCGAGGAGCGTGCAGTCGGGCAGCGGGCCGCTGTTGACAGCCACCGTGAAGATGTTGGCCGCCACGCCGGCACGCACGCCGAGTGGTGCATTCTCTACCACGATGCCCTCCCATGGTTGCAGGCCGCCCGCCTTGCGCAGCCCCATGAGGTAGGGGTCGGGGTAGGGCTTGCCGCGCTCGACGTCGTAGGCCGTCACCACGTGGTCTTCGTCGATAAACTCGTTGAAATCGTCGATCAGACGCTTGATGAGCGGGCGTTGGCCCGAGCCCGTGACGATGCAGATCTGCATGCCGGCGGTCTTGATCTTGCGCATCAGGGCAACCACCCCATCGAAGATGGGCGCCTCGCCCATGGTGTGGAAGATGTGCGACTTCACGTCATACATCTTCTGTGCCTCTTCCAGCGTGATGTCCTTATGCTGTTGTGCCCACACAAACTGGCGTATGGTGTCTATGCCCCGCGCGCCCTCGGTGGCGTAGGCGTCGGCGGCTGTCATCGTGATGCCAAACTGCTTCATCGACTGCTGCCAGGCCACCACATGGTGTGGCATGGAGTCGTAGAGCACGCCGTCCATATCAAAAAGCACAGCCTTGGGACAGAAGGTCCCAAAGCTGTGCCCTGTTAAGTATTGCTTGATTTGCTGTTCAAACATTTATTTCTCCTTGGCAAGACGTTCCTGGATGGCCTTGCTCTCTGCTTCGTAGCCGGGTTTGTTGAGCAGGGCAAACATGTTCTTCTTGTAGGCCTCCACACCGGGCTGGTTGAAGGGGTTCACCTCTTCGAGCAGACCGCTGATGCCGCAGGCAATTTCGAAGAAATAGATGAGCTGGCCGATGTAATACTCGTTGAGCTCGGGCACGCTGATGCGGATGTTGGGCACGCCGCCGTCGACGTGAGCCAGGCGAGTGCCGAGCTCGGCCATCTTGTTCACCTCGTCCACGCGCTTGCCGGCGAGGAAGTTCAGGCCGTCGAGGTTCTCCTCGTCAGAGGGGAAGTCGAGCTTGCGGCTGGGGTTCTCTACCGAGATGACAGTCTCGAAGATCGAGCGCTCGCCGTCCTGTATCCACTGACCCATGGAGTGGAGGTCGGTGGTGAAGTCGCAGGCTGCGGGGAAGATGCCCTTGTTGTCCTTACCCTCGCTCTCTCCGTAGAGCTGCTTCCACCACTCGGCGATGAAGTGGAGCTTGGGCTGGAAGTTGGCAATGATCTCAATCTTCTTGCCGGCCTGGGTGTAGAGAGCCTGACGCACGGCGGCATACTGCGCGGCGAGGTTCTCGGCGAAGGGAACGGCAGGAGCCGAAGCCTTCTCCATGTCCCGGGCACCCTTCACCAGGGCCTTGATGTCGAATCCGGCGATGGCGATGGGCAGCAGACCCACCGGTGTGAGCACCGAGAAACGGCCTCCCACGTTGTCGGGGATGACGAAGGTCTTGTAGCCTTCCTTGTCGGCGCAGGTACGGGCAGCACCCTTCTTGGCATCGGTCACGGCAACGATTACGTCCTTGGCCTCGGCCTTGCCGCGCTGGGCCTCACACTGCTTCTTCAGCAGGCGGAAGGTCAGCGCCGTCTCGGTGGTCGTACCCGACTTGGAGATGTTGATCACACCAAACTTCTTGGTCTTGAGATATTCAGTAAGCTCAGAGAGATAGTCCTCGCCGATGTTGTTTCCTGCAAAGAGGATGTTGGGGTTCTTCTTGTCGTCGTTGACAAGCCAGGCAAAGCTGTTGCCCAGGGCCTCAATCACGGCACGTGCGCCCAGGTAGGAGCCGCCGATGCCGGCCACCACCACCACTTCGCACTTGGCGCGCAGGGTGTCGGCCACAGCCTGCACCTCGTCGAGGAAACTGTCGGTCGTCTCAGTGGGCAGATGCAGCCAACCGAGGAAATCGTTACCTTCGCAAGTGGCGTTCTCAAGGGCTTCCTGCGCTTTTTTCACCTTTGGCTCGTAAGAGTCTACCGTGCCTGCTGCCAAGAACTGGACGGCCTTTGTTGTGTCTAAAGAAATGTACTTCATCTTTTTACCTAAATGAATCAGTTAATAATTTAATCTCTATCTGAGGATTGATACGTTCGTACAAGATGTTGTAGACGGCATCGAGGATGGGCATGTTGACGTGCATGTGGCGGTTGATCTCCTTCATGCACTTCGTGCCGAAATAACCCTCGGCAATCATCTCCATCTCGATCTGTGCCGACTTCACGCTGTAGCCCTTGCCAATCATGGTGCCGAAGGTGCGGTTGCGCGAGAAGTTGGAATATCCCGTCACCAGCTGGTCGCCCAGATAGACGCTGTCGTAGATAGACCGCTCGATGGGATGGATAGCGGTGAGGAAACGGTTCATCTCCTGCACGGCGTTGCTCATGAGCACCGCCTGGAAGTTGTCGCCATACTTCAGTCCGTTGCATATACCTGCAGCGATGGCATAGACATTCTTCAGCACCGACGAGTATTCGATGCCGATGACGTCGCTCGAGGTCTTGGTCTTGATAAACTCGGAGGCGAGCACCTCGGTGAAGGCCTGCGCCTTTTCGAGGTCTTTGCAGCCAATAGTGAGGTAGCTCAACCGTTCGAGGGCCACTTCCTCAGCGTGTGAGGGGCCGCCGATGCAGGCCAGGTTCTCGTAGGGAACGTCGAAGACCTGATGGAAATATTCGGAGCAGACTAGGTTTTCATCGGGCACGATACCCTTGATGGCCGTGACGATAAACTTGTCGCGTATGCTCGTCTTGAGTTTCTTCAGGTGGTTCTTAAGATAGGGCGAAGGCGTGACGAACACCAGTGTGTCGTAGGCTTGCACAATCTTGTTCATGTCCGACGAGAAGAATATCTCATTGGTGTCGAAGCGTGCCGACATCAGATAGGCAGGGTTGTGGCCCAGGCGCTTGAAGTCCTCGATGCGGTCGTCGCGTCGCATATACCATCCGATGTGGTGCGTGTGTGACACCACAATCTTGGCTATGGCCGTGGCCCATGAGCCACCTCCGATAATCGCTATCTTACCTACGTTGAACATCGTCTATATCTGTCTGCCTGGCATACAAATGCCCGGGCCTCCCCCCCCCTGACGAGGAGGATGGCCCAGGCTTTTATCCTTTGGCCTTCTCGATCCACTGCTGGATGTCGTCAACAGAAGGCTTCTCGTAATCCAACTTATATTTCTTGTTGATCTCGCCGATCTTCTGCTGCAGGCCCTGTGCCTTCTCGTCGACGATGTCGGAGATGAGGTTGAAGCCCGCCTTGCGGAGCACATACACCCAGTTTTCGGGCACGCCGATCTCGGCCCATTCGGCGATAGAGCTCTGCGGCATCTTCTTCTCGGGCTTGAGTTGCGGGAAGAGCATCACCTCCTGGATGTTGGGCTGGCCGGTCATAAACATCACCAGACGGTCAATGCCGATGCCGATGCCGCTGGTGGGCGGCATGCCGTATTGCAGGGCGCGCAGGAAGTCCTGGTCGATGATCATCGCCTCGTCGTCGCCCTTGTCGGCCAGCTTCATCTGGTCGATGAAACGCTGTTCCTGGTCAATGGGGTCGTTGAGCTCCGAGTAGGCGTTGGCCAGCTCCTTGCCGTTGACCATGAGCTCGAAGCGCTCGGTCAGTCCGGGCTTAGAGCGGTGCATCTTGGTCAGGGGCGACATCTCCACCGGATAGTCGATGATGAACGTGGGCTGGATGAACGTACCCTCGCAGAACTCGCCAAAGATCTCGTCGATGAGCTTGCCCTTGCCGAAGGTCTCGTCCACGGTCTCCAGCTTCAGGTCCTCGGTGGCAATCTTGTAAATCTCCTCCTCGGTCTTGTCCGAGAGGTCGAAACCGGTCTTCTCCTGGATAGCCTCCAGGATGGGCAGCCGGCGGTAGGGCGCCTTGAACGAGATGACCTGATCGCCGTTCTTCACCTCGGTGGTACCGTTCACGGCCACGCAGATGGTCTCTAGCAACTTCTCGGTGAAGTCCATCATCCAGTTGTAGTCCTTATACTGCACATAGAGTTCCAGGCAGGTGAACTCAGGGTTGTGGAACTTGTCCATGCCCTCGTTACGGAAGTTCTTGCCAATCTCGTACACGCCCTCGAAGCCGCCCACGATGAGCCTCTTGAGATATAGCTCCGTGGCGATGCGCATATACATGTCGATGTTGAGCGCATTGAAGTGGGTGATGAACGGCCTGGCGCTGGCACCGCCTGCGATGCTCTGCAGCGTGGGTGTCTCCACCTCGGTGTAGCCGGCCTCGTCGAAGAAGCGGCGCATGGTGCGCAACACGGTGGCACGCTTGATGAAGGTCTCCTTCACGCCGTCGTTCACCACCAGGTCAACATAGCGTTGGCGGGCCCGCATCTCGGGGTCGTCAAACTTGTCGTAGGCCACGCCGTCCTTATATTTCACGATGGGCAGCGGCTTGAGGCTCTTGCTCAGCAGCGTGATCTCCTTGGCGTGTACCGAGATCTCGCCCGTCTGTGTCCTGAACACAATGCCCTTCACGCCGATGAAGTCGCCGATGTCGAGCAGTTTTTTGAATACCTTGTTATATAGGTCTTTGTCCTCGCCCGGACAGATGTCGTCACGTGTGACATAGACCTGGATACGGCCCTTGCTGTCTTGCAGTTCCACAAAACTGGCCTTACCCATCACCCGGCGGCTCATCATACGGCCGGCGATGACAACCTCACGGTTCTCGTCTTCCTTGAATTCGTCCCTGATATCCGTTGAGAATGCGTTGGTGGGATATGCAGCGGCGGGATAGGAGTCGATGCCCATGTCACGCAGTTCCTGCAGGCTCTGACGACGGCCGATCTCCTGTTCACTTAACTCTAAGATGTTCATTTTTAATACAATATTCGAATATAGTTGCTTATGTGATGCAAAGTTACTAAAAAGATATGAAACTCGTTTCTTATTTAATATTTAATAACCACGAAGTGTGCAACCGTCGCGCAAAGGCATGGCTGTCACCCTTCGTGGTTATCGGTGGGGTAGTTGCTACTGCGCAACGTGCTCACGGTCGTTGCGCGGTGGTTCAGAGTTTGATGTAGATGTGCCGTTTCCACAGCGGGTAGCCCATGGCGGCGTGTATGGCCACGAAGATGGCGGCGAAGGCCACGCTAGTCCAGTAGCCGTCGACGATGACCTTCTGCAGGGCGGCATAGAGCATGGTGCTCACGCCCGTGGCACCGAAGACGATGGCAATGAGTTCGCTGGCCACATAGAGGAACAGCGGGTTGGTGCCGAAGATGAGCGCCCAGCCCCAGCGCCGGTCGTTGGTGGGGCGGTCGGCGTGGCCTTGCCTGCTGTCGATGAGCCACACCAGCAGGCCTTGGAGCAGCGAGGCGAAGCCGCAGGTGACCAGCACGTATGACGGGCTCCAGATGCGCTTGTTGAGCGGCATGCCGAAGCTCAGCAGGAATCCCACCATGACGAGCACGGCACCGGCGATGAGCAGGGTCAGCGTGATGTCGCGCGTGCGCTGCCGCGTGTCGTCGCCTCCCACGGCGAAGGCCAGGTGTGCCACCCAGAACCCAATCATGGTATGGGCGATGGAAGGCAGGGTAGAGAGCAGGCCCTCGGGGTCGACGGGAGAGCGTTGGTAGAGGTGGTCGGCCCCCAGCACGGCCTTGTCGACAATGGCCAGGATGTTGGTCTCGGCGTTGTAGTCGTACCCGCCGTACAGCAGGATGATGCCCCCGTAGAACACCAGCACCCCGACGATGATGGCCGGAAAGGCCTTGAGCGTCTTGCAGCCGTTGACGCAGGCCAGGGCCAGCAGCGCCGTGGCGGCGTAGCAGAGGGCTATGCGCTGCATCACAGCCAGGATGCGCAGATGGCTGAAGTCGAGCGCCTGCCCGTGCAGGGCCATGTCGAACCAGTTGATGAACAACCCGATCAGAAACAGCAGACACGTGCGCTTGGCAATCTTCCGGCCCAGTCGGGGCGACCACTGGAAGTGGCTCTTGCTGAGGCTCAGGTAGGTGGATATGCCCATGATGAAGAGGAAGAACGGGAACACCATGTCGCATAGCGTCATGCCGTTCCACCGGGCATGTTGCAGGGGGGCGAAGATCTGTTCGCCGCCGCCGTTGTTGACAAAAATCATGAGCATCACGGTCATGCCCCGGAGGATGTCAAGACTGATCAATCTCTCGTTTTTCATTGTTTTGTTTGATGTTAAACCTTGGTATTCAACAAGTCTTACCTACTTTCCAGAAAGGTCATCACCTCTCTGGCCACGTCTACGCTCTGCCCCTCGGGCTCAGGCGAGTATGTGTTGTGTTGCAGCGTCCACGGCTCCTCGATGGCATACCAGTCGATCACTGGTGCGGCGGGCAGGGCCATGGCAAAGAGCTCCGAGGAGGTCTTGCTGGCGTTGGGCCCGCCTCCCAGCGCATCGGGGTCGGGCTGGGCGTGGCGTGCCATCTGCCGCGACAGGGCGTCGAGCCAGGTGTGCCAGCGCACGAAGTAGAAGTCTTTGAGCAGTCCCTGCCACTCCTTGTGTGCATAGTCGCGCAGCCCGCCTTGGTCGGCACAGGTGCGGTTTCCCCATGTGGTGATTTGCACGCGTGCGTTCCATTCGTAAAGGTCTTTCTCCTCGGGCGTGCGACCCAGGCTGCGTGCGGCCTCGGTCCAGTGTCCCAGCCTGAACTCGCGCCGGGTACCCAGCAGGCGGTCTTGCAGTAGCAGCATGTTGAGAAACCGCGCCGAGTCTTGCGTGAAGGCCTTGCGGGCGAAGGCGTTGTAGTCGGCCATGGTGCGCAGGTATTGCAGCCGGGCCTGGTCGTCGAGCGCCTGGCGCACGATGTCCACCAGGTCGTACTCAAAGTTGTTGTTGCCCCAGTATTTCTCGGCCACGTCGGTAATCAGCCGTGCCGCGCGCAGCGTGGCTTCGGGGTCGTAGTAGTTGCGCATCTTCGACCAGCTCTTCACCTGGAAGTTGTTGAGCGAGGGCCGTGCGTCGAAGATGCTCTCGTGCGGCCCCTGCTGGTTGTTGCCTGCCGGACAGTTGTAGATGGTGCCAGCCAGGATCTGCCAGGCCTCCTGTATCTGCGGGTCGTCGGTGCCATAGCGTGCCCTCACATAGCGGCGCGTCCACTCCTCCTTCGAGAACGGCCGACCATTGATGGTGGTGAGCGAGTCGGCGGTCAGCCACACCAGTTCGCTCATCAGTTCGAACATCACGGGGTTGTTTTCCGAGCCCTCCATCGTAAATCCGATGCCCTTCAGCTGCTTGCGGGCGTTGGCGAGCGGCGTGTCGGCTGCCGTGGCAAGCGTGAAATTGTGGATGAGCTGGTCCATGCGGCCGTGCAGCCCCACGTTGGCCCCGAAGTTCTCGAGCATGCAGAACAGCCACTGGTGCTTGCCGTAGCCCTCGGGGCGCTGCCAGATGGAGGGTGCGCCGAACATCGGCCGGCACTCTGAGAAGAGGTCGAGCACCAGCAGGTCGCCCTCGGGCAGGTGGTCGATCATGGCCGGCCGCGGGTTCTCGGTCCATCCCTGTATCACCCAGGTGGCCTTGTCGTTGGCCCGCTTCATGGCCGCCAGCAGCTTCTGTCCGGCCTTGCCGTAGTCCACTGACGCGTCGTCGGCCGTCTCGTGAAAGGGGTCCATCGAGTAGTAGTCGGCCTTGCCGTAGAGGCGTGTCAGCTCACGGTAGTAGAGGTCGGCAATCTTGTCGAAGCGGCTGTCGGTGGCGCTGAGGTTGGCCGGGCGCGTGTATCCGTTCCAGGTGCCGCCCGGCGTGACGTCGAGCCCCAGCTTCGCCTTGGCGTCGTGGGGCATCATGCCGCAGTAGCCGGGCAGCACGGGCTTCATGCCCAGCTCGCGCTCGCGCCCCAGAATCTTCTTCTGCAAGGCCTCCTGCTGACCGTACCATGAGCGGGGCAGCGGACCGCCCCATCCCTCCAGGTTGTTCATCTCCCACCAGGCCAGGAAGGCTGGTCCGGCGATGAAGCGCCCCACTTCGTCGTCGCTATAGCCCAGCTTCAGTAGCATGTTGCGCCACACCGTCTCGGCCCCCACCACAGCCAGTGGCATGTTGATGCCGTGCAAGGCCATCCTGTCTATTTCTTGCTCCCATCGCTTCCAGTCCCAGAAGGCCATCGAGTAGGAGAAGGTGCAATAGTTGAAGTCGTAGCGCAGCCGCAGGTCGGTCTCCCTTCGCTCGGTGCGGCTCACCCGTGGCAGCTGCCTGGGCAGGCGCACCTTCATGTTGTTCCAGCTCAGGTGTATGCCGGCATAATGCTTGAGATACCAGTTCAGTCCCGATGCGATGTTCACCCAGGTGTTGCCCTTGATGCACACGCGGTCGCCGGCCTGCGAGAGTTCGAAGAAGTCGTGGTCGGCCGGTTGCAGTATGGTCTTGAATTGCCGCGATGCCCCGGGTGCCACGCGCTCGATGAGGTCGTCGGCGGGGTTGGCTTGCAGGGTGAGTGCATACACGCAGCAAACCATCGTGATCCATTTTTTCATCCGTGTTTGTTAGTTAAATGATAGATAGACAGGGGGCAGACTGATGTCTGCGGAAGCCCACCGTACTGTGTAGCTGTCGCGCCCGTCTTAGATTGCAAAGATACAACAAAGAAGTGATAAAAGGTAAGGAAAGTTTCAAGAATTTTTGCCTTATGATGGTGCCAAAGTTATCTTTCGATGATATGGCAGCATCCTCATCGTCGTGTTGCAAGGTCGTCGAGCTGTTCTGCTTCGACTCGAATCACGGTCTGCTTCGACTCGAACCACGCTCTGCTTCTACTCGAACCACATTCTGCTTCGACTCGAACCACCGTGCGGCCAGTAAGCCAAAGGGCTGCGATAAGGGTGCATCGGCGGCAGGACAAGGCAGCTTTGGCTGTGCGGGAGCATAGGGATGGAGGACAGGAAGGCCTGGTGCCCTGCCATGACGGGTGCTCGCGGGCAATGAAATATCTGCCGGGAGATGTTTTTTCATGGGTAAAGACTATGGAAAGTCAGAAATAATGCGTAACTTCGCATGACAAAGTCAACGAACTCATCATTATGAACATAGAACATCAGAAGGAAATCATCGAAAAGCAGGATGGCCTGTCGAACACCCTGGGCATGGAGTTTATCTCTACGCCCGAAGACGATACCTGCATGGCCCGCATGAAGGTGAACGGACTGAACCGCCAGCCCTTCGGCTTTCTCTCGGGCGGTGCCTCGCTGGCCCTGGCCGAAAACGTGGCGGGCGTGGGCTCCATGGCCTTGTGCCCGGGCAAGATCAGCGTGGGCATCAACGTCAGCGGAAGCCACCTCAAGGCTGTGGTAGAAGGCGATACGGTGACGGCCTACGCCAAGTTGCAGTATAAAGGCCGCACGCTGCACCAGTGGCAGGTGGACATCAAGAACACGGCCGGCGAACTCATCTCGACCGTGCAGGTGACCAACTATGTGCTCAACCCCAAGAAGTGAGGCTATGGCCTGCAAGTCATTAAGTCGCACGGCCTGAGCATCATGCAATATTTCGGAGAAATACTGTCGCTGGGCGTTGCCGTCTCGTGGACCACCACGGCTTTGGCCAGCGAGGTGGCCACCCGCCATCTGGGCGTGATGGTGGCCAATGTGTGGCGCATGATGCTGGCCGGGGCCTGCACGGCCCTGCTGTGCCTGGTGACCATGGGTAGCGGGTGGCCGGTGTATGCCGGTGCCGAGACCTGGATGTGGCTGCTGCTCTCGGGGGTGGTGGGCTATTTCTTTGGCGACTGGTGCCTTTTCAACTCGTACCTCACCATCGGCTCGCGTTACGGTCAGCTCTTCATGACCCTGGCACCCATGTTTGCCGCCTTGGCGGCCTGGGTGGCGATGGGGCAGGTGCTCAGCTGGCGCAGCGTGCTGGCCATGACCGTCACCCTCGCCGGCATCTTCATCAGTATCTTGGGGCGGGGTGGCAGTCACGGCGTATCGGTGCAGCTGCCGCTGAAGGGCGTGCTCTATGGCATAGGGGCTGGCATGGGACAGGGCGTGGGCCTGGTGCTGAGCAAGATAGGCCTCGACAGCTACGAGGCCGACGTGCCGGCCGCGCTGTTGCCCAAGGTGGTCAACGCGCTGCCGTTCTCGGCCAACTTCATCCGTTGCCTGTCAGGTCTGGCCTGCTTCGCCCTCTGGATGATGGCACGCCGGCAAGGCCACCGCTGGGTGGCAGCGCTGAACGACCGTCGCGGCATGGTCATGCTCGGTGTGGCGGTCATCTTCGGACCGTTTCTGGGTGTGGGGTTCTCGCTCATGGCCGTGCAATATACGGCGGCTGGCATTGCCTCTACCCTCATGGCCACCACGCCGATCATCATCCTGCTGCCATCGTGGTACTTCTTCCATCAGCGCCTCACGCTGAAGGTGGTGCTGGGCGCCGTGGTGTCGGTGGTGGGCGTGTCGCTCTTCTTCTTGCTCTGAGCAGGATGTCTTTTTTTGTTGTTTTCGTGGGGCTACCTCCACGAATTGTGTTATCTTTGCATATAGACAAAGAAAGGGTACTATGAATATAGACCAACTAACATGTTATTCCAATTACGCCCTCTACCGTCTGCCCGAGCATGACAGCTGCACGCTGCTTGCCCAGACCCAGGGTGAGCCGCTGGTGGTGGAAGCCGTGTCGCAGCTCGCAGGCCGCAAGGGTTTTGTGATGGCACCCTTCGAACCCACGGCGAGCCATCCCATCCTGCTCATGCAGCCCGATGTGGTGGAGACGATGGCTGTGGAGGGCGAGGCTGCCGATGAGGCAGGCGTAGACCCGGCGACCGACGATGCCGACGGGCGCGAGGCCTATCACCGCGACTTTGAACGCTTCCATGCAGAGCTCGCCACAGGAAGGGTGGGCAAGCTGGTGCTATCGCGATGCGTCAGGCAACAGATGCCGGGCGACATGGACGTGCGTCGCCTCTTCATGCAGGCATGCCGCCGCTATCCCCACCAATATATCGCACTGGTGTCTATGCAGCGCGCCGGCACATGGCTCATGGCCACGCCCGAGGTGCTGCTCGATGGCGACGGCCGCCACTGGCACACCATGGCCCTGGCCGGAACCATGCGTATGGGTGGGGGCGGAACGGCGATGGAGGGGGTAGAGTGGTCGGAGAAAAACAAGGCCGAACAGCAGTATGTGTCGCGATACATCGAGGAGATCCTCTCGCGGCTGGCCACCGACGTGACGATGCACGGCCCTTATACCACCATGGCCGCCCATCTGCTGCATCTGCGCACCGACTTCGGGTTCACCTTGCCCCATGGCGATGGCCTGGGCCGGCTGCTCGATGCGCTGCACCCCACACCCGCCGTATGCGGCATGCCCAAGGCCGCGGCGCGCCGGTTTATCGTGAGCCACGAGTCGGTAGACCGTGCATACTACAGTGGCTTCTGCGGGCCGCTGGACCTGCAGGGTGCTACCCACCTCTATGTGTCGTTGCGCTGCATGGCCATCGAAGGCCGCCAGTGCAGCCTCTATGCCGGTGGCGGACTGCTCTGCGAGAGCGTCGAACAGCAGGAGTGGCAGGAGACGCAGACCAAGCTGCAGACCATGCGCCGGCTGCTGACATGACCGCTACACCATTTTGAGGTATAGACAACGGTCTTCACTTCTTCACTTCATAACTTTTTCCTCGCCTATGTTTTCAAGCAAAGAGAATATCAATATATTGACGGCCCTGCTGGTCGAGAGTGGCGTGCGCGATGCCGTGGTATGTCCGGGCAGTCGCAACTCGGCCATCGTACACAACCTCAAGGTGTGTGCGTCGATACGCTGTCATGGTGTCACCGACGAACGCTCGGCCGGGTTCTATGCCCTAGGCATCAGCCAGGCCACAGGCAGGCCTGTGGTGGTGTGTGTCACCTCGGGCACGGCGCTGCTTAACCTGCTGCCTGCCGTGGCCGAGGCCTGGTATCAGCACTGGCCGCTGGTGGTGGTGAGCGGCGACCGTCCGCCACAGTGGATCGACCAGCTCGACGGCCAGACGCTGCCCCAGAACGACGCGCTGAGACGTTTTGTGCGCAAGGCCGTGACCCTGCCCGAGCCGCATAACGACGAGGAGCGCTGGTACTGCAACCGACTGGTGAACGAGGCCCTGCTGGCCTGCCGTCGCTATGGCGGGGCGCCGGTGCATATCAATGTGCCCATCAGCGAACCGCTGTTCGACTATTCGGTGGAACGGCTGCCCGAAGAACGGCTGGTGGAGTGGTTTGGGCCGGAGACCACGACGGTGGGGCGCCACATGCTGGCACGGTTTGAGCAGGCGCAGCGGCCGATGGTGGTCATCGGACAGATGAAGGAGCACGACCTGCCCCGGGGGCTCTGCGAAGACCTGTGGGCGGCGGGCTACGTGGTGCTGCACGAACGGCTGAGCAGCGGCGATGGCACGGCCACATGGCTCGACGAGATGGTGGCAAGGGTGGAGGACGACGACCGTTTCCTGCCCGACTTCATACTCTACATGGGCGACACGCTGGTGAGCAAGCGGGCGCGCCGGTGGCTGCGGCGCGCCACGAAGGCCGAGTGCTGGACGGTGGGCCCCGACGGCGAGGTGCGCGACGTGCTGATGAACCTCACAGGCGTGGTGGCTGCCGAGCCGCGCGACGTGCTCATGCAGATACAGCCCCACCAGGACAATGACTATCGTGACCTGTGGAAGGCCGTGCGGCACGAGGTGGAGACGTTTCACCACCACTGGCAGCCGCCCTACTCGCAGCTGCTGGCGGTGAAACGGCTGGAGGAGCGGCTGGCCCGTGAGGGCGACGGCGTCGTGGTGCATTATGCCAACAGCACCTCGGTGCGGCTGGGCAACATCTTCGCCGGGCATTACATCTACTGCAACCGCGGGGTGAACGGCATCGAAGGCTCGCTGTCGACAGCGGCAGGATATGCCCTGGCCACCGGCAAAACCGTCTACTGCGTCATAGGCGACCTGAGTTTCTTCTACGACCAGAACGCACTGTGGAACCAATACCTCGGCGGCAACCTGCGCATCCTGCTGCTCAACAACGGCGGCGGGGGTATCTTCCACCAGCTGGGCGGACTGGAGCGGTCGCCGGCCTGCGACGACTTTGTGACGGCAAGTCACCACACCACCGCCGAGGGTATCTGTCTGGAGAACAACATCACCTATTACTCGGCCGACAACGCTGAGGTGCTCGACAGCCTGCTCGACGCACTCACCGTGAGCCAGTGCACGCGACCCGTGCTGCTGGAGGTGCATACCGATGCGCGCCGGGACGCACAACTGTTTCAAGAATACATCAAAACCATCAAGATATGGAAAGAAAATGGAAAAAGATAGAAGGGTTTGATTTCAAGGAAATCCTCTTCGAAGAGTACAACCACATTGCCAAAATCACCATCAACCGTCCGCGCTGGCGCAACGCCTTCACGCCGCTCACGGTGCAGGAGATGGGACTGGCGTTTACCTATTGCCGCGACTGTCTCGACATCCGGGTGGTGATCCTGACGGGTGCTGGCGACAAGGCGTTCTGCTCGGGAGGCGACATGCATGTGAAGGGACGAGGCGGTTACATCGGCAGCGACGGTGTGCCGAGGCTCAACGTGCTCGACGTGCAGATGCAGATCAGGCGTCTGCCCAAGCCTGTCATTGCCATGGTGAACGGCTATGCCATAGGCGGCGGACATGTGCTGCAGGTGGTGTGCGACCTGTCGGTGGCCTCCGACAATGCCATCTTCGGACAGACCGGTCCGCGGGTGGGCAGCTTCGATGCCGGACTGGGTGCCAGCTATCTGGCGCGCATTGTGGGACAGAAGAAGGCGCGCGAGATATGGTATCTGTGTAGGCAGTATTCGGCTGCCGAGGCCGAGCGCATGGGCCTGGTCAACAAGGTGGTGCCGTTCGAGCGGCTCGAGGACGAGTGTGTGGAGTGGGCCGAGACCATGATGAACCATTCTCCCTTGGCCCTTCGGTTTATGAAGGCGGGATTCAATGCCGAACTGGACGGGCAGGCCGGTATACAGGAACTTGCCGGTGATGCCACCATGCTTTATTACACGCTCGACGAAGCCCAAGAAGGGGGCAAGGCTTTCCTTGAAAAGCGTAAGCCCGACTTCGATAAGTACTTGCAGTTCCCATAAATCGGTGTTGAGGACACCGTGACGTTAAAGCCTACAGGGTATTACTTTGTGGCTACGTCTTTATGCTTGATATGATGTATAAAACTTCTATTTCGAAAAGACTGCTGCATTTTAAGGAGCCGGCAGGGACGAGCAGGGGAGTGTACACCACGCACCTGTCTTATTATGTAAGTATTGAAAAAGACGGCGTGAAGGGTGTGGGAGAGTGCTCGGTGTTGCCCGACCTCAGTTGTGACGCCATGCCGCAAGAGCGGTATGAACGGGTGCTCGGTGAGGCGTGTCGATGGGTGGAACAGGCCGGAGGCATACCCTATCAGATGTTGCGCCCCTATCCTTCGATACTTTTCGGATTGGAAACGGCCTTCGCGCAGGTGGATGCCGGTGGCTCTGAAGGGCTCTTTGATACGCCTTTTGCCCGGGGAGAGGAAGGCATTCCTATCAACGGACTGGTGTGGATGGGGTCTTTTGAAGAGATGTATGCCCGATTGGAAGAGAAACTAAAGGCGGGCTTCCACTGCGTGAAACTCAAGATTGGGGCCATAGATTGGAATCGGGAGGTGGCGCTCATGAGGCATATACGTGAACATTTCACCGCTGAGCAGATAGAGCTGAGGGTGGATGCCAATGGGGGATTTACACCGGAGGAGGCACCGCAGAAACTGGATACGCTGGCTCAGTTGGGTATTCATTCCATTGAACAGCCCATCAAGCAACACCAATGGCGGGTGATGGGACGGCTGTGTGCGCAGTCGCCCTTGCCCATTGCCCTCGACGAGGAACTCATCGGTGTGAACCAGCCCGACATGAAGGCGCGGTTGCTCGACGAGATACACCCTGCCTACATCGTGCTCAAGCCCAGTCTGCACGGGGGGATGATGGGGTGTAGGGAGTGGATTCGTCTGGCCCATGAGCGGGGCATCGGCTCATGGATCACATCGGCCCTGGAGAGCAATGTGGGGCTCAACGCCGTTGCCCACTTCTGTGCCGAGACCTATGGCACGCATATCACCATGCCGCAAGGGCTGGGTACGGGATTGCTCTATACCGATAACATCGACATGCCACTATATATAAAAGGTGAAAAGCTATGGTTCTCGACGAGTTTCTGAGTGAATGGAACGATGCGTCCGACAGGGTGTTGGTGCATACCAGCGGGTCGACGGGCGAGCCCAAGCCCTTGTGGGTAGAGAAGTCGCGGATGCTGGCCAGCGCCCGTATCACCTGCGACTTCCTGGGGCTGACGGCTTCTGATACGGCGCTGCTCTGCATGAACCTCGACTTTATCGGTGCCAAGATGATGGTGGTGAGGAGCCTGGAGCGTGGCATGCGACTCGTGGCCATACCACCGACGGGACATCCGGCAACGCTGCTCACCCCAGAGCAACGGCAGCCGGGCTATATCATCTTTGCCGCCATGGTGCCGCTGCAGGTCTATAACAGCTTGCAGGTGCCCGAGGAGGCAGCATGGCTGAAGAGCATCGACCATCTGATCATTGGCGGCGGTGCCATCGACAGTCAGTTGGAACGGCAGCTTAAGACCTTTCCGCACCATGTGTGGAGTACCTACGGCATGACCGAGACCCTCTCGCACATTGCCCTGCGGCGACTCAACGGCCCCAAGGCGAGCCCGTGGTACCAACCCTTCGCGTCGGTGACCATAGGCCAGGATACCGACGGGTGTCTGGTCATCGATGCGCCGTTGGTACACGAGGGAAGGCTCGTTACCAACGACAGGGTGGAGATTATTGAGGGTAAGGGGTTCAGAATATTAGGCCGAAAAGACAATGTCATCGTGTCGGGAGGCATCAAGATACAGATCGAGGAGGTGGAGCAAAGTCTTGCCCCGTTCCTCGCACAGCCGTTCATGATCAGCAAATGCAGGGACGAGAAGTTTGGCGAGCTGGTAGTAATGCTCACCGAGGCGACCGACTTGGCCGAGGTCTCGGAAGTCTGCATGAACGCCCTGCCCAAATATTGGGTGCCGCGCCGCTACCTCCACGTAGACAAAATACCCTTGACGGCGAACGGTAAGCCGGCAAGGGCAGAGGCGGAGAGAGTGATTAATTCAAAATTCAAAATTCAAAATTCTAATTCATAATTGAACTCCTCCCCTCGACTGATTTTGAATAGCCACACCCTTCACCCGTCAGACTGATTTTGAATTATGAATCTTGAATCTTGAATTTTGAATTTTGAATCTTGAATTTTGAATTGTCCTATCCCTCTCTGAGGAAATCGAGGGCATCCTTGATTTCTTCTTCGGTGGCCGTCTGGTCGATGCGGATGTCGCCGATGTCGGCCAGCAGGGTGAAGTTGATGATTCCTGATAGGTTCTTCTTGTCGTGCAGCATCAGCTCAATCAGAGTGGGATAGTCGTCGCAGCTGAAGTCGAAACGACCGTAGTATTCCTTGATAAACTGTACCGTCTGGCGCATCTTTTCGGTGGGGAAGCCCATCTTGATGGCCGAGAGATAAAGCTCGCACACCAGTCCGTAGGC
This sequence comes from uncultured Prevotella sp., assembly GCA_964493905.1. Lineage (GTDB taxonomy): Bacteria > Bacteroidota > Bacteroidia > Bacteroidales > Bacteroidaceae > Prevotella. Next base: position 26,290 of record CAZBQA010000022.1, on the reverse strand, counting down.
CACGGCATAGCCATGCAGCAGCGGATTGACGCTACCGGTGTGGTTGAGCATCGCTTTTTTCAGCGAGAAACTCTCGAAGGCATGTCCGAAGGTATGCCCCAGGTTCAGGGCCTTGCGGATGCCTTTTTCGGTGGGGTCTTTCTTGACGATGCGCTCTTTCACACCGACCGACGTGGCCAGCATGGCCTGCAGCATATTGAGGTCGGGACTGGCAAGGTCAAAATTCACAAGTTCGGCCCAGTGCTTCTTGTTGGAGATGAGTCCGTGCTTGAGCATCTCGGCATAGCCTGAACGGATGTTCTGGTCGTCGAGGGTACTGAGAAACTGGGTGCTGAGGATTACAAACTTGGCATCGTTGAAGACGCCGATCTCGTTCTTCAGTCCTCCGAAGTTGATGCCTGTCTTGCCACCCACAGAGGCATCGACCATGGCCAGCAGCGTGGTGGGGATGTTGATGAAGTTGATGCCACGCTTAAACGTCGATGCTGCAAAGCCGCCGAGGTCGGTGACCATGCCCCCGCCCAGGTTGAACATGCACGAATGGCGCGTGGCACCACCTTGGGCCAGCGACTGCCAGACATGCGTCAGCGACTCCAGGGTCTTGTGGGTGTCGGTGCTCGGGATGGTGATGAGCCGGGCGTTCTTGAAGCTAAAGAAGTCTTTGATGACCGGCCAGCAAGCCTCCCGGGTTGTCTCATCGGTAAGGACAAATATGTTATCGTGCTCACATTCTGATATTGCTGTGGCAATTTCAGTATTCAGGTTGTTTGAAATAATCACTCTCTGTTCCATAACATCACGTATTCTGTTTGTACAAATATAATAATAAAAAGCGCCGACGTCTATCATTTTACCAAACAAATTAACGCTTTTTAAAAGACAAACCTTTCTGTTTGCGCATACGGCCGAAACGGTGTGCAACTTTATTTTCTTTAAAATTCATTTAATTTAGGCCACATCATTAAACCTCATGAATAAAACTGCGTCATTTTGTTAAATCGAAATCAAATCAATAGGAAATATACAAGATGATGAAGAAAGGACTTTTGCTGGCTATGCTGTTATTGCTATCGGTCATAGCCAACGCACAAAAGCGGGAAATTTCAGGTAACCTCGCAGATAAAGATACCAAGGAGGCGGTGCCGATGGTGACGGTACAGCTGCTGAAGGCGGACTCTACCTTTGCTGTCGGTGCGATCTCCGACGACAATGGGCACTTTGTTTTGAAAGCCCCTGCCAGTGGCAAATACATACTCAAACTATCAAGCGTGGGCTATGTCACGCTGACACGCCCGGTGCAGGTGCAGGGCGATGGCAATCTGAATCTGGGCACGGTGGTGTTGCATGCCGATGCGGTGATGCTCAAGGAGGCTCGGGTGACGGCGCAGGCCATGAAGGTGACGGTGAAGGAAGACACCTTTGAATATAATAGTGCGGCCTATCGCACCCCAGAGGGTTCTACCATCGAAGAACTGGTGAAGCGCCTGCCCGGTGCCCAGGTAGACGACGATGGTAAGATAACCATCAACGGAAAAGAGGTAAAGAAAATCCTGGTAGACGGTAAGGAGTTTATGACTGGCGACACCAAGACGGCCATGAAGAACATCCCTACGTCGATTATCGACAAGATTAAGTCATACGACCAGAAGAGCGATTTGGCGCGGGTAACAGGAATTGACGACGGAGACGAGCAGACGGTGCTCGACTTTGATACCAAACCAGGTATGAACAAAGGCCTGATGGTCAATGCCGACGTTGGCGTAGGCACCGAGGACCGCTATTCAAGTCGGCTCTTTGGCGGATATTTCAACAAAGACTGGAAGGTGTTTGGATTTGGCAATGCCAACAACGTCAACGACATGGGCTTTGGCGGCAGGGGAGGTTTCGGTGGCGCGCGCAACGGACTCAATGCTTCAAAGATGGGTGGCCTGAATCTCAACTACGAGAAAAAGAACTTGCTACAGGTAGATGCCAGTGTGCGCTGGCGCCATACCGATGGCGACGTGTATAGCAGGCAGTCGGCAGAAAACTTCGTCAGCACGGTGGGGTCGTTCTCCAACAGCATCAGCCAGAGTTTTTCGAGGAGCAACTCATGGGATGCCCGGGCCCGCGTGGAATGGACACCCGATACCATGACCAATATTATGTTCCGTCCGACATTCAGCTACAGCACCAACGATGCTTTGGCTTCCTCGCAAGCGGCATCGTTCAATGCCGACCCCTACGATTATGTGACCGACCCGCTGAACGATGCCTCTTTTGAGATGCTCAGGGCCGACAGCGTGATCGTCAACTCCAACCGAAGCAACAGTATAACCTATAGCAAGAGCAAGAGCGTGGGTGCCATGCTGCAATACAACCGTAAGTTGGACAGTAGAGGAAGGAATGTCACACTGCGTGGAGATATCAGTTACAATGACGATGACTCGAACAGTCTCTCCATGAACAATGTTCATCTGTATCAGTTGCTTGATGCTTATGGCAACGACTCGACTTACCAGACCAATCGCTATAACCTTACGCCGAGCACCAGCTGGAGCTACACCCTGCAAGCCACCTACAGCGAGCCGTTGTGGCGGGCCACATTCCTGCAGCTGCGCTACCAATACAAGTACAGCTATAGCAAGAGCGACCGCTCGACTTACGACTTCTCGAACCTCGGGGAAGATTATTTCTCAGGACTGTCCTCAGGCTATCGGCTGTGGGACAGCTATCTCAACCGCCTGGAACGTCCCTATACCGATTATCTCGATGATAATCTCAGCCGCTATTCGGAATACAAAAACCATACGCATGTCGTGGAGTTGATGTTTCGTATGATTAGGCAGAAATATCAATTGAACGTCGGTGTGATGGCCCAGCCACAGAACTCGCACTATGTTCAGAACTATCAGGGGGTGAGCGTGGACACCACGCGCAACGTGTTCAATGTGTCGCCAACGCTGGATTTCAGATATCGTTTCAGTAAGGTGAGAAACCTGCGGGTCAACTACCGGGCCAATACCACGCAGCCCAGCATCAGTCAGTTGCTTGATATCACCGACAACTCCAACCCGCTGAACATCACCATGGGTAACCCAGGACTGAAGCCTTCGTTTACGCAAAACTTCAGGTTCTTCTATAACGGCTACTTCGAGGAGTCGAAACGGTCGTTGATGGCCAACACCAATTTCTCTATGACGAGCAACTCCATCAGCAATAAGGTGACCTACGATGAGACGACGGGAGGTCGCACCACACGTCCTGAGAATATCAATGGCGACTGGAACATCAGGAGTGCGTTGATGTTCAACACCCCGCTCGACTCTGCCGGTTACTGGAATATCAACACCTTCACCCAACTGACGTATGCCAATGATGTGGGCTTTGTGAATCTCAACCGCAGCGCCGAGGCCATGAAGAGTACTACCAAGGATTTGAACCTCTCTGAGCGACTCTCGGGCAGCTATCGCAACGACTGGCTGGAGGTGGAACTCGACGGATCACTGGCCTACCGCCACTCGCGCAACGACCTGCAGTCGACAGCCAACCTCGACACCTGGCAGTTCTCCTACGGCGCGAATATCAATCTCATGGCACCTTGGGGCACCACCCTTGCCACCGACCTGCACATGAACAGCCGCCGGGGATATACCGACACCTCGCTGAACACCAACGAACTCGTATGGAATGCACAGCTGTCGCAGAGTTTCCTCAAAGGACGGTCGCTGACAGTGATGCTCCAGTTCTATGACATCCTGCAACGGCAGAGCAACCTCAGCCGCGTGCTCACCGCCCAGCAGCGCAGCGATACCGAATACAACGCCATCAACAGCTACGTGATGCTGCATGTGAACTACCGACTCAACCTCTTCGGTACCAAGGACGCACGGCAGGGCATGCACAATGGCCCCGGCTTCGGTCCAGGCGACCGCCGTGGAGGCCGATATGGTGGTGGAGGAGGCTTTGGCGGTGGACGCCCGCGTGGCGGCTTTGGTGGCCCGATGGACGACTAAAAGCCACTTGTGCTACAGTTAATCGAGTACGGACAGCTTAACAAAAATACCACATCCTCGGTCATTCTCGGGAAGTGGTATTTTTGTTTACGGCTCACTTTCCCAGCTGTTCCGGGAAGTGGTATTTTTGTTTACGGCTCACTTTCCCAGCTGTTCTGGGGAGTTCATGTTTTGTTTACGGATTACTTCCTCTATCACCCTGGGGAAGTGTTTCATTTCGAGGTCGTGCTCTTTGGCCGCGATGTCGTCGACTGCGTCGTCGGGCGAGATGGGTGTTCTGAACTGGGCAATGATCTCTCCGCCGTCGATCTCTCGTGTCACCCAGTGTACGGTCATGCCCGTCTCCTTCTCGCCGGCGGCCTTCACTGCCTCGTGGACATGATGTCCCCACATACCCTTGCCACCAAACTTAGGCAAGAGAGCGGGATGCAAGTTGAGCATCTTGTGGGGGAAAGCCTCAATCAGAAAGTCTTGGATCATCAGCAGGAACCCAGCCAATACAATAAAGTTGATGTCATATTGCCTGAGCAAAGGCAACAGCTTCGTTTCGTCGTTGAAATCGGCCTTGGGCATTACGGCGGTGTCGATGCCCAGGTTTTGAGCTCTGGTCAGGGCATAGGCATCGGCCTTATTGCTCACCACGAGCCTGATGCGGATGTCGTCGTGGTGCTGGAAGTAACGGATAATATTCTCGCAGTTGCTTCCGCTGCCCGATACAAAGATGGCGATATTGGTCATTGTCATTTAGTTTTTTAAGGTATGTAAAGTATTTCCTTGGGGCGTCTGCACAGGCATCTGTTGCAGCGTGGGGAGGTGATAGCCTTGTCGATGGGCGGTCGCCCCTGCGCTGCAAGGGCAATGCCTCGCTAAGGCTCTTGGTCTATAGGGCCCCAGTCGTCGTCCTCGTCGAATCCGAACAAGGCTGGGTCGACGAAGGCGTCGAGTGCCCGGCGCTCTTTCTTGGTGGGACGTCCGGTGCCGCGTGCCCGGTCTACGAAACCACTGATGCGGCTCATCTCCAGCAGTTCGTACTGTTTCGGGTCGGTGACATTCTCATACACCAATGGCACGAGTTTGGCACCCACGCGCTGTTCGATGCACGCCAAAACCTTGAACGAGTAGACGATAGGCGGTTTCTTCACGCTGACCACATCGCCTGCCTTGATGATGTGGCTGGGCTTGACGTTCACCCCGCCGATGGTCACACGGCTGTTCTTGATGGCATCCACCGCCACCGAACGAGTCTTGAAGATACGCGCAGCCCACAGCCATTTGTCGATGCGGGCCGAGGGTCCGCACTTGGGCATACGCAGGTTAGAAGCGTTTTCGGTCATGTTTTCTTGTGCTTACCTAGTTTGTTATACTGGTTCATCGTGATGTTGATGCCTTGCAGCACGAAGCTCTTGATGATATCGCCGGCCATGTTGATGGCCGGTTCCAGCACCTTCATATCTTCGTCGGTATAGCGTCCCAGCACCCAGTCGACCTGTCCACCCTTGGGAAAGTCGTTGCCGATGCCCATCCGCAGTCTGGCATAGTTTTGTCCGATGAGTTGCATGATATGCCCCAGTCCGTTGTGCCCACCATTGCTGCCGTCGGCCTTCAACCTGAAATCGCCCAGGGGCAGTGCCACATCGTCGCTGACGACGAGCAAGCGGCTCTGGTCGATCTTCTCTTCGTTGAGCCAGTAGCGCACGGCATTGCCGCTCAGGTTCATGAACGTGGTAGGCTTGAGCAGGATGATCTTCCGGCCCTTCAGCATGGTCTGGGCCACGAAGCCATACCGCTTGTCCTCAAAATAAATATTGGACGCCTTAGCAAAAGCGTCCAATACCATAAATCCTGTATTGTGGCGGGTATCGGCATACTCATCGCCGGGGTTCCCCAAACCACAAATCAAATATTTGTCCATTAGCTAATGGTTTACTCTGCTGCAGCAGCCTCCTTGGCGGCCTGGGCTGCGTTACGTGTCATCTTGATAGAGCATACGACCACATCCTTGCCCGTAGCAATCTCAAGACCCTCGTAAGAGAGCTCGCCAACCTTGATGCTCTTGCCAATCTTCAGGGCAGTAACGTCTACATCGAGGTGCTCGGGAATCTGCTGGTAGGGAGCTGTAACGTTGATCTTACGGATAGAGAGGTTCATACGTCCACCGTCACGCACACCCTGAGCCAGACCTACGAGCTTCACGGGGATACCGATGGTGATAGGCTTCTGGTCGTTCACCTCGAAGAAGTCAACGTGCAGGGGAGCGTCAGTAACCGGGTGGAACTGAATCTCCTTCATCACAGCGGTGTAGTCTTTGCCGTCGATGTTGATCTTGATCACGTAGATGTGGGGAGTGTAGATGAGCTTGCGGAGCTCGCTGAACGAAGCTGCGAAAGCCAGTGCCACGGGCTTGCCGTCTACCTTTTCCTCACCGTAGAGGTTACAAGGAACAAAACCTTCCTTGCGGAGGAGTTTAGAAGCTTTCTTACCAAGGGCCTCGCGCTTCTGACCTGAAATACTAATTTCTTTCATGACTTTTACTAGAAATTGTGTTACTCTAAATTAAATCGTTAATTAATTCGCCATCACACTGGAAATCACTTTACCAAAGTGAAAAAGCGGTGCAAAGGTACGCTTTTTATTTCAAATGTGCAAAGTTTCACTAAAAAATCAAAGTTTTACCCCTTCTTTGCTTGCAGGGAAGGGGATTTTTGAGTACTTTTGCACTATTATAAACCAAACACGAGAGAAAGTAAGAGTAATGATTAATCGTGAATTAATACGCATAAAGATTGTTCAGTTAACCTATGCATACTATCAAAACGGTAACAAGAACATGGATAACGCTGAGAAGGAACTTCTTTTCAGCCTGTCAAAGGCTTATGACCTTTACAATTTCCTGCTTGCCCTGATTGTTGCTATTACCCGTGAGGAGCGCCACCGGGTAGATGTACTGAGCCAGCGTGCCGAGCGAGAGGGCGAGGAAGCCCCATCGCAGAAGTTCGCATTCAACAAATTTGCCGTACAACTCGAGGAAAACAAGATGCTCAATGCGTTTCTGGAAGACAAGAAACTCACTTGGGAGGAAGATATTGAGTTTGTGCGCAAGTTGTGCAACCAGATGGAGCAGAGCCAGCTCTACAAAGACTATATGGCCGAGCCGGAGGCCTCGTATGAGGAAGACCGCGAGCTGTGGCGCAAGCTCTACAAGCTCCTGATCCAAGACAATCCCGACCTCGATGCCCTTCTGGAGGAGAAGAGTCTCTACTGGAACGACGACAAGGAAACGGTAGACACCTTCGTGGTGAAGACCATCAAGCGCTTCGACCCGGCCAACAAGAGCAAGCAGGAGCTGCTTCCCGAATATAAGGATGAGGAGGACAAAGACTTCGCCCGCAAGCTCTTCAGGGCCACCATCCTCAATGCCGACACCTACCAGCGTTATATGAGCGATACCTCCCGCAACTGGGACTTCTCGCGCCTGGCCTATATGGACGTGGTGATCATGCAGATTGCCATTGCCGAGATGCTCACTTTCCCCGGCATTCCCGTGTCGGTGACCATCAACGAGTACCTCGACCTGGCCAAGCTCTATTCCACGCCGCGCAGCGGTTCGTACATCAACGGCATGCTCGACGCCATAGCCCGCTACCTCATCGACACGGGCAAGATGTTCAAAGAGATGCCACCCGCGCGCCAGCACCGTCAGGATGGCGAGGGCCGTGGGCAGGCGGTGGAGAGCACCCCCACACGTTTCGTTCATCGCCCAAGGGTCAACGAGCCACAGCAGCGCCCTGAGCCCCAGGTGGAGTCGGAAGCTGAGGCACCCGTCTCACCTGAGAACGGCGAAGAGCCTGCACAGTAAAGCAAACACTCAAACAACAATTATAGCAAATGAATACATTAGTACTGGCTGCCCAGGCAGCAACTGGCGGCGGCGGCATGGGCGGCATGCTGCTGATGATGGTGGCGATCTTTGCCATTATGTGGTTCTTCATGATCCGTCCCCAGCAAAAGAAGCAGAAGAAAATACGCGAGTTCCAGAACTCTCTCCAGGAGGGTTCGAAGGTCGTCACAGGCGGTGGCATCTATGGCACTGTGAAGCGCATCGACGCAGCCAAGAACATCATCGAGGTGGAAATAGCACGTGGCGTGGTGATTTCTGTTGACAAGGGCTATGTCTTCCAGGACGTTGCCCAGCAGCAACCGAATGCTTAAGCCGACAAAGATATTCCATATAGTCAGAAACCTCTTGTTCAGTATGTTGAACAAGGAGTTTCTGATTTTTCTGTTCTTTCTGGCCTTGAGTGGCATCTTCTGGTTGATGAAAGCCCTCGACGAGACCTATGAAGAAGAGATCCCGGTCGCCGTGCGCCTGGTGGGCGTGCCCAAGAACGTGGTTCTCACTTCCTCGCTCCCCGACACCGTGCGGGTGACGCTACGCGACAAGGGGTTTGTGTTGCTGGCCTATACCACCAGCAACAGGCTGCGTCCGGTGACTGTCAACTTCAGCAGCTATGCCAACCGGCAGAGCGGACATGGGGTGTTGCCTGTGACCGATTTCCAGAAATCCGTCCGCCAGCAGATCTCTGCCTCGACGACCATCACCTCCATCAAGGCCGACAGGTGGGACTTCTACTTCAACTACGGGCGCAACAAGGTGGCCAAGGTAGTGCTCCAGGGCAATATCGTGCCTGCCGACAACTACTACCTCTCCCATGTGCAGTTTTCGCCCGAAAAGGTGACCGTATATGCCAGTAAGGAGAAGTTGGACAGCATCAGGTCTATCCCCACGGAGTATCTCAATATCGTCGACTTCGAAGACACGGTGGTACGAACCGTCCGCCTGAAGACTATCCCCGGTGTGAAGGTAGTGCCCCAGACTGTCAAGGTGTGGCTCTATGCCGACATCCTTACCGATGCCAGCATCGAGGTGCCCATCACCGCCATCAACAGGCCGCCGGGACTGGTCATCCGCACCTTCCCACAGCGCGTGAAGGTCAACTTCTCGGTAGGTGCCCGACTGTTCCGCCAGGTGCGGGCCTCCGATTTCCAGGTGGTGGTCGACTACCGTGAGATTGCAGGCCATCCTTCCGACAAGTGCAACCTCTACCTCCGTGCCAAGCCGCGCATTGTAAGCAATGCCAGCCTTGACATGCAGCAGGTAGACTACCTCATCGAGCAGCAATGACGCGCGTAGCGGTGACCGGAGGCATCGGGAGCGGCAAGACATTCGTCTGTCGGTTGCTCGAACGTCGTGGCATCAGCGTCTACGACAGCGATGCCGCCGCCAAGCGGCTCATGCGCGACGATGCCGACCTGCGCCTGCGCCTGCAGGCCCTGGTGGGCGACGAGGTATATATTAATAAGGTGTTGCAGAAGGCCGTGCTGGCCCAATATCTCTTGGCCTCTGAGGCCCACAAGCAGGCCGTCAACGATATTGTGCATCCGGCCGTGGCCGCCGACTTCATGCAGAGCGGCTACCAGTGGCTCGAGAGTGCCATACTCTTCGACAGCGGCTTCTACAAACGGGTGCCCTTCGACTATTATGTCTGCGTCACCGCCCCACTGGAGCTGAGGGTGCAGCGCGTCATGCAGCGCGACGGCATCACGCGTGCCAAGACTATGGAATGGATAGGGCGGCAGATGCCACAGGAGGAGGTGGCCCGCAGGTGCCATTACGTCATCGAGAACGATGGGCAGAAAGACCTCGACAAGCAGATTATTCAATTATTAAACAACATAACAAATCATTAGAAATGGAAACAATTCTTTCAATAGCCGGCAAGCCAGGCCTCTATAAGCTGGTTTCACGTGGTAAGGCAACTCTCATCGTCGAGTCGATCGACGAGCAGCACCGCCGCATCCCGGCTTTCTCTACCGACCGTGTAACGAGTCTGGGCGACATTGCCATGTACACCGATGCCGAGGACGTTGCACTCTGGGAAGTGCTCACCAAGTTGGGTGAGAAGGAAAACTCGCAGGAGGCTTCCATCAACTACAAGAAGTGCTCGGGCAAAGAACTGCGTGCATATTTTGCAGAGGTGCTGCCCAATTTTGACCAAGACCGCGTACACGACAGCGACATCAAGAAGCTGCTGCAATGGTACAACATCCTCGTGAAGAACGGCTACACCGACTTCAAGACGGTGCTTGCCCCGACCCAGGGCGACAATATTGCCGACCGTGCCGACGAGGCCACGACCACCCAGGAGTAAGCGCTCCTGACCTTTCAAACGTGAATTGTATGGCTGCATCCTTTATCAGGGTGCAGCCATTTGGTTTTTCTTGTTCTGTCGAAGGCCAATTCTAGCTGGGCGATGACGGTTTCCCAGCAATGCCTATGCATAGCTATGCTGTAGCCCGAAGGCCTCAATGCCATGATGGGCTGGCTCTGTACGTGCCGTGTTTCTAATCGAATCATACTCTGTTTCTAATCGAACCAGGTTCTGTTTCTAATCGAACCAGGTTCTGTTTCTAATCGAATCAGGTTCTGTTTCTAATCGAATCAGAGTCTGAATTGTGTCGAACCCATTGGTCGTTGTGTACTTCCGGTCACGCCACGGCAGCCTTGAGGCAGTGCGTGGAATGGTTGTTTGGACAGACATTCATGCCCTGTGAGGCGCAGTGAAGGATGTGTGGAAAAGCCGATAGAGGGGCTGGAATAGCCCTTGTTTTGTCATGTTGTCATCTGTTTATGCCATTTTGTCTCCAATCTTGCTACGGCATGAAGGTTGCATATATGTGGGTGTAAACATTAAACATATAACCATTTAAAGATAGGAGTTTATTATGATGTACACACGTAATAGTTGGTTCCCAGAGATCTTCAACGATTTCTTCAACACAAGCAATATGGCCCGCACCAATGCCACGGCTCCCGCCATCAACGTTTCAGAAAACAAGCAGATGTATCGGGTGGAGTTGGCTGCCCCGGGTCTGAAGAAAGAAAACTTCAATGTCAATGTCAACTCCGACGGCGACCTCACCATCAAGATGGAGCGCCAGCAGGCTGAGAAGGACGAAGAGACGCACTACCTGCGCCGCGAGTTTGCCTACGCCAAGTATGAGCAGACGCTGATTCTGCCCGAGGATGTCGATAAGCAGCATATTGTGGCCCGCGTGGCCGACGGTGTGCTCACCATCGATCTGCCCAAGGTCAACAAGGTGGAAGACAAGGTGGTACGTGCCATCACTGTGGAGTAAGGTTTTAGCCCCGTTTTAGTTTGATAGATTTATAATTGTGTGATTGTTAGATTTTTGGCCCCGAGCATGTGAATGTTCGGGGCTTTTTGTGTAATTTTGCAAAAAATTCTGCCTAGCCGTCGTGCGTTCCAGTTCTGAATATCAATAACAAACAAATATGAGCACATTATTCCTCTTCACTTTCGCGCCGCCTCAGATGTGGCTGCAAGTAGTCATTCTCGTGGTGGGCATCGCCGTGGTGCTGTGGGGCGCTGACCTGCTCACCAAGGGCGCCGTGGGCTTGGCCGAGCGCATGGGCATCCCCCAGATCGTCATCGGTCTCACCATCGTGGCCATGGGCACCTCCATGCCCGAGTTCTTTGTCAGTCTCATGTCGGCCATCAACGGCACCCCCGACCTGGCCGTGGGTAACATCGTGGGCAGCAATATCTTCAATGCCCTCTTCATTGTGGGCTGTGCCGCCATGGTGGCCCCCATCACCATTCTGCACACCACGGTGCGCAAAGACATCCCCTTTGCCATGATAGCCTCCATCACCTTGCTCATGATGTGTCTCGACAGCCACATCAGCCGTCTCGATGCCGCCATCTTGTTCGCCATGTTCATCATCTTCATGGTGTTTACCGTGAGAGGCAGCAAGGAGGATACGCCGGCCGCACCGACAGCCTCTGATGCCCCGGTGGCCGCGCCGATGGGCGTGGGCAAGGGTGTGGCACTGGTGGTGCTGGGCCTGGCCATTCTCATTCTGGGCTCCAACGCCTTCGTCGACAATGCCTCGGCCATCGCCCGTTCGCTGGGTGTGAGCGAGGCCGTCATCGGTCTCACCATCGTGGCCTGCGGCACCTCGCTGCCCGAGCTGGCCACCAGCGTGGTGGCGGCGCGCCGTGGCAACAGCGGCATCGCCATCGGCAATGTGCTGGGCAGCAACGTCTTCAACATCCTCATGATCCTGGGTCTCACCGGCCTGGTAAGCCCCATGGCCATGCAGGGCATCACGCAGACCGACCTCTCGGTGATGGTGGTGTCGATGATTCTGCTGTGGCTCTTCTCCTACACGCGCTACCGCATCGAGCGCTGGGAGGGTGGCGCGCTGGCCCTGGCCTTCGTGGCCTACCTGGTGTGGCTGCTCATGCCCTATCTGGGCTAGGCCGCGGCGGCCCCATCGTCGGCGACGCATAGGCTGGAGAGCGCGTCGCCGACGATGGGGCCGAAGCGTTAAACTTCGTCATCCGTGCTGTTTTTCGGTCGATTTTTCGTACCTTTGCAGCCCATACAGAGTGCTTGGTAAACCTCTTTAAAAACAAGAACATGAATCAAAAGCAAAACGTGAGTGTGCTGTTTATGCTTTTCAGCATCCTCTTCTGCGTCTGCCTCATTGCGGCAAACGTGCTCGAGACAAAGCAAATAGCCGTGGGTCCCGTCAGCCTGACCGGTGGCCTCATTGTCTTTCCTGTGTCATACATCATCAACGACTGTGTGTGCGAGGTGTGGGGATTCCGCAAGGCCCGCCTGCTCATCTGGACGGGCTTCGCCATGAATTTCCTCTTCGTGATGCTCGGTGCGCTGTGCGACCTCATCCCCGGTGCGCCCTACTGGCACAACGAGGCCGGGTTCCACGCCATCTTCGGTCTGGCCCCGCGCATCGCCATGGCCTCCTTCGTGGCCTTCATCGTGGGCAGTTTTGTCAATGCCTACGTCATGAGCAAGATGAAGCTGCGCCACGGAGGCAACCATTTCTCGGCGCGTGCCGTGCTCAGCACGGTGGCCGGCGAGACCTGCGACTCGATTATCTTCTTCCCCCTGGCCTTGGCCGGTGTGGTGCCTGCCGACGAGCTGCCCTGGCTCATGCTGTGGCAGGTGGTGCTCAAGACCGTGTATGAGGTCATTGCCCTGCCCATCACCATACGCATGGTGCGGGTGCTCAAGGCACACGAGGGCGTGGACGTGTACGACCGCGGCATCAGTTATAATGTGTGGAAAATATTCAGTATAGGTTAATCATCATGTCAGACGTAAGAAAAGAAGAAGGCCTGCAGGCCCTGGGTCGGAAGACCAACTACAGCATGGACTATGCCCCCGAGGTGCTCGAGACCTTTGTCAACAAGCATCCCGACAACGACTACTGGGTGCGGTTCAACTGCCCCGAGTTCACCTCGCTGTGCCCCATCACCGGCCAGCCCGACTTTGCCGAGATCGTCATCAGCTATATTCCCGGCGAGCGTATGGTCGAGAGCAAGAGCCTCAAGCTCTACCTCTTCAGTTTCCGCAACCACGGCGACTTTCACGAAGACTGTGTCAACATCATCATGAAAGACCTTGTGCGCCTCATGGACCCCAAGTACATCGAGGTCATCGGGCTCTTTACGCCGCGCGGTGGCATCAGCATCCATCCCTATGCCAACTATGGCAGGCCCGGCACCCGCTACGAGGAGATGGCTGCCAAGCGTCTCTGGAAGCGGCAGTAGGCTGCCTTTTGGCGACGTCCCAAAGCCAGTGCCCCACGATAGCCGTTGAGCTATCGTGGGGCACTGGTCGTTTGTGGGGATGTGCCGCCGACGGGTGGGGCAGGGGCCTGGCGGCCGGTCAGTTGAAGGTGAGCCTGAAGGTGGTAAGCCGCTTCGCCGGGTCGCTGACCAGCACCAGCGACCCGTTGCTCGCCCGCATGATCTGCCGCGACACCGACAGTCCGATGCCGCTGCCCTGGTTCTTGGTGGTGAAGAAGGGCACGAAGATGTGGGCCGCCACGTCGTCGGGTATGGGCTCGCCGTCGTTGCTCACGTCGATGGTCACGGCCTCGTGGGCGTTGGTGTAGGCATGCACCGTGATCTCGCCGCCCTCGTCCACCGCCTCGGCGGCATTCTTCAGCAGGTTGGTCATCACGCGGCTCACCAGACTCTCGTCGGCATACACCAGAAGGTCGTTGGGGGTGGTGTGCAGCTCCAAGCGCACCCCGTCCTTGAGCATCGGGGCGGCCAGACTGGCCATGCGCTCTACGAAGGGCTTGACATAGAAGAGCTGTGGCGAGGGCGTGGGCACGTGGGTAAGTGTGCGGTAGCTGTCGATGAAGCGTATGAGGTCCTTGCCCGTCTGGCTGATCACCTCGAGCGCCGTGCGCTGTTCGCCTTGGGCATGGGTGCGCAGCGTGTCGCTGAGCGAGATGATGGGCGTCACGGCATTCATGATCTCGTGGGTGAGCACCCTGATGAGCTTCACCCAGCTGTCGATCTCCTGGTTGTCGAGCTCGCCCTCGATGTCGCTGAAGGCGATGATGCGCACGCGTCTTTGCTGGAGTACGGTGTGGGTCTCGCGCGTGGCGAAGCGTTCGAGGCGCCCCTTCACCTGGTTAATGTGCGTCACGGTAGGCGTCTGCAGCATGTCGAGTGCCGCACGGTTGCAGCGCAGCACGATGCCGCGTTGCTCCTCGACCACCAGAATACCTGTGTCTACCGAGTCGAGGATGAGCTCAAAATACTTCTCGCGCTCCATCTGTTCGTCGCGTGCATGGTGAAGGATCTCCTTCACGCGGTTGAGCGAGGCGTTGAGCAGTTGCTCATCGCTGTTCCTGGAGTCTTCGGGGAATCGGAAAGCATAGTCGCCGTTGTCGATGGCACCAAACATGAAGGTCACCTTCGCGATGTCGCGTCGGTGGCGTCTCCACAGTCTGAGGTAGGCCACGCCTGCGGCCAGCAGGGCGAGTGCCAGTGTGATGTCAAGCCCGTTCATCGTGTTATAGTCCGTAACGTTTTATTTTGTTGTATAGCGTCTGCCTCGATATACCCAGTCTGAAGGCCACCTGCGAGAGGTTTCCGTCACAGTCGCCGATGGTCTTCTCGATGAGCCGTCGCTCCATCTCGTCGAGCGTGCGCACCTCCTCCAGCGGTTTCTCCTGCCGCCCTTGTCCGCTGTCGATGTCGTCTTCGCCGATGCCGTTGCCGCTGCTCAGGATGACCGCTTTCTCCACCGCATGTTGCAGCTCGCGCACGTTGCCATACCACGGCAGCCGGGCCATCTTCTCCTCGGCATTTGCCGAGAAGGCCAGGCTTGGTTTGTGGTACATGTCGGCATAGCGTTGCAGGAACATCCGGGCCAGCGGCACGATGTCGTCGGGCCGTTCGCGGAGGGCCGGCAGGTGCAGCTGTATGGTGTTGATGCGGTAGAGCAGGTCTTCCCTGAACTCCCCCCGGGCCACCATCTCCTGCAGGTTGCGGTTGGTGGCGCAGAGCAGTCGCACGTCCACGTCGATGGCCTTGCTGCCTCCCACGCGCACGATGCTGCGGCGTTGCAGCGCCGTGAGCAGCTTGGCCTGCAGGGCATAGCTCAGGTTGCCTATCTCGTCGAGAAACAGCGTGCCGCCGTCGGCCTGCTCAAACTTGCCCGGCTTGTCGGCCTTGGCATCGGTGAAAGCCCCCTTCACATGGCCGAAGAGCTCGCTCTCGAAGAGCGTCTCGGCTACCGCACCCATGTCGATGGGCATCAGGCTATGGCCGCTGCGCTTCGACAGGCGGTGTATCTCGCAGGCCAGCACCTCCTTGCCCGTGCCGTTCTCGCCCGTGATGAGGATGTTGGCATCGGTGGCTGCCACCTTCTCCACCATCATCCTGAGCTCACGCATGGCCTCCGAGTTGCCCCAGTGCATGGCCGCCTGGTCGGCGTGCTGGTGGCTATGTGACGGCTCTTTGCGCGTCTTGCGGTAGGCGCCGACCAGCGTCTCGGTGAGCTTGTCGTTGTCGAAGGGCTTCACCACGAAGTCGGTGGCCCCTTCTTTGATACCCCTGACGGCCAGCTCGATGTCGGCGTAGGCCGTGAAGAGCACCACCTCGGTGGCAGGGCGCGCCTTCTTGATTTCGTGTAGCCAGAACAGTCCCTCATTGCCGTTGTTGATGCCGCTGCGGAAATTCATATCGAGCAACACCACGTCGGGCTTGTCCTCGCGCAGTCGGGCGGGTATGTTCTCGGGCTTGGCGATGGTTACAATGTGCTCAAAGGTGTTCTCCAGCAGCATCTTCACGCTGGTGAGGATGTTGCGATTGTCGTCTACGATCAGTATTGTTCCTTGTCTCATACGTTGCGGTGATATGCAGTCAACCCGTCTCACAGGGGCGGATTCGAGTGCTATGACGTGTATCGGCAAAGTTATCCTTTTTTTGGCTGATATTCAAACGGATGTCCAAAAAATGTACAGGTTTGTTGTTGGGTTGGTTTGTTGGTGAGTTGGTTTGTTGGTTTGCGGCATTGACACATTTCCAGAAAATCTTCATGTTTGTGCGAAGCTATTGCCATGGGCCCGTTGTTTTGCCATACCGGGAGGTGGGGGGGATCCCGTGTGGCAGATTTGGCTTTCTCAGGGAAATGTGCTATATTTGCATCATCATCATAATAATAAGGTACATCTATGACTTACGAACCTGTGAAATATCGCAATCGAGAAGAAGCTTCAGAGGCTTTGCACAAGATGCAGCTGCGTAAGCGCGACTGGGTGGAGAAGACAGAGCGCGAAATTGAGGAACTGTCTAAGCTGCGGACTAACAACGCTTGAATAATGTTCAGTGATGAAAGCGCCCGGCCTGAATCGCCTTGACGTGCGAACGCCTTATTCTGTATGGCTCGTTGGCAAGTAGTCTTTTGGTTTTAAGACAGCGCATGATGTCCAGTGTCGCATCGGTTTTATCGGCGACCGGACCATCTGGCCAGAATGAAACCAATGAAGTTTTTTGTTCCTGTCCCATGCTTTGCCATCTGAGCGTGAGGCCTTTTCTTGTTGCTACGAAAAATGCCCCTTAGAGTGCCGGTCATGCACTCTCCTGATGTCCTTGCAGTAGTCTTTATCCGGTCTATTGTTGTCTAATTATTGGGCATTGGTGTCTAAGAATTGGACAGTAAGGTAATCATGCTTTTGATGTAAATCATTGACCTTTTGAGAGATAACTACTTTGGCACGGTGTTGGCCCGTACTAAGGTGTATGAGGAAAACCATTTGCATATTATACATGGCGTTCGCTGCCGTGCCGCTCTTGGCACAGGAACGCTGGACAATGGACCGCTGCATGCAGTACGCTGTAGACCACAGTAACGATGTGCGGCGGCAGCAGTTAGAGGCTGCACAACGCCGCTACGATGAGCGGGCGGCCCGGCTCGGTCTGCTACCCACCGTGGGGGCGCAGGTGTCGGCACAGTATAACTGGGGCCGTAACATCGACCCGGAGACCAACACCTATAACACCATCACCACCTTTAACAACTATTACAGTGTGGGTGCCGAACTGCCCCTCTTCGATGGTGGTCGCACATGGAACGCCTTTCGCCAGGCACGGCTGGCACGCGCCCGCACTCTGTCGGCGCTGCAGCAGGCTGCCGACGACAAGGCCATTGCCGTGATGGCGTGTTTCGTCGAGGCCGTCTACAACCAGCAGACCATCGCCCTGGCCGAGCGCAAGCTCGCCCAGAGCCAAGCGCTGCTCCTGAAGACCCGCCGGCAGTTTGAACTGGGGCAGAAGTCGCGCCCCGACGTGGCGCAGGTAGAGAGTCAGGTGGCCGACGACGACTACAACCTGCTGCGGCAGCACAACCAGGCGCAACTATCGTTGCTGGCCCTCAAGGCAGCGATGAACTATCCCGTGACCGACACACTGCTCCTCGACACCGCTGTGGCCGTGCGCCATGCGTCGCCTGTCCATGCAGAGACCCTCTACGATGGCTTCGGGGTGACGGCGCCACAGGTGCAGACCGTACGCTTCAGCGTCGAAGAGGCGCGTCTCAGCTATCGCATACAACGAGCCGCCCTGCTGCCCACGCTGACGCTGGGCGGCGGTGTCTCGACCAACTATTACCGTAATCTCTCTCAGGGCAGTGGCAGGACGGACGGGTTCGGCCGACAGTTCAACAACAACATGGGCGAGTTTGTCAGCCTGTCACTGTCCATTCCTATCTTCGACCCCTCACGCTGGCGCGCTGCCCGGCAGGCCAAGACCGCATGGCTGGAGGCTCGCCTCACCCTCGACGACGCCCGCCGCAAGCTGCACGACGACATCGTGCAGGCCGTGCTCCAGCGCGACGGTGCCGCCCGCGAACTGGTGAAGATGGAGCGCAAGGTCGCCGCCGACTCGCTGGCATGGCACCTCTCGGTCCGCCAGTACGAGGAGGGCATGCGCACGGCCTTCGACCTGCGCACGGCCGCCCAGACCTGGTTGGAGAGCAGCATCAGCCTGCTGCAGATGCGACTGACGCTCGAGATGAAAGAACGACTGGTGAACTATTATCAAGGTAACAGACCATGGATATTGAAATAAAGCAACGTAAGTATCTCGTGCCCCGCAAATACTGGGCATGGCTGGGTGGCGGTATCGTCGTGGCGGCAGCCTTGGCATGGCTGGCCCTGGGCAACTATGCCTCGACCCTGAAGGTGGAGCGCCGCGGACTGAGCATCGGTGATGTCAGGAAGGCGCAGTTTGACGACTATGTGAGTGTGGACGGCAGCGTGGTGCCCATACAGGTGGTGCAGATTGCGCCCGAGGAGGGTGGCGTGGTGCTCGAGAAGGTTGTCGAGGAGGGCTCTCATGTGCGCCGGGGCGACGTCATCGTGCGACTGGGCAACAGCAACCTCGACCTCGAGATTCTCAATGCCGAGAGCGAGCTGGCCGAGAAGCAGAACATGCTGCGCAACACGCAGATCACCATGGAGCAAGACCGCCTGAACAACCAGAACGAGGCGGCACAGCTGGCCATGGAGGTGCAGGCGCGCAAGCGTGCCTACGGGCAGCATACCGCCCTGCAGCAGGAGCAGCTCAACAGTCGCGACGAATATCTCAAGGCCAAGGAAGACTATGAACTGGCCGTGAAGAAGAATGCCCTCGTACAACAGAAGATGCAGAAAGACGCGCAGCTGCGACGCGCGCAGGTAGACCAGATGAACGACAACCTCAGTTCGATGATGCGCAACGTGCAGCTGGTGCGCCAGCGCAAGGAGCGACTCAACGTGCGGTCGCAGATCGACGGCGAGGTGGGGCAGCTCGACATCGAGCTGGGACAGAGCATCTCGCCCGGACAAAAGATCGGCGTCATCAACGACCTGAGCGACTACAAGGTGGAGGCGAGGGTCGACGAGCACTACATCGACCGCGTACACCGTGGCCTCACCGCCACCTTCGACCAGAACGGCCGGCGCTATCGCCTCACCGTGCGCAAGGTGTACCCCGAGGTGCGCGACGGCCGGTTTAAGATCGACTTCGTCTTCGCCGGCGCCCGTCCCGCCAGCATCCGCACGGGCCAGACCTACTACGTCGACCTGCAGCTGGGGCAAGCCAAGCAGGCCGTGCTCATTCCCAAAGGCACCTTCTACAGCGTCACGGGCGGCAGCTGGATCTTCGTGCTCGACAAGGACGGGCGCAAGGCCTACCGCCGCAACATCCGCATCGGGCGGCAGAACCCCGAGTACTATGAGGTGCTGGAGGGTCTGGAACCCGGCGAGCGTGTCATCGTGAGCGGCTATGAGGGCTATAAAGACAATGAGATACTCGTATTGGAATAGCATACACACATCATTACAAATAACCAATGAGATGAGACAAATACTCAATTTGAAGTCCTACTTCACCTTCCTTTCACGCAATAAGTTGTACGCAGGCATCAATATGTCTGGCCTGAGCGTCAGCTTCGCCTTCGTCATCCTTATCGGCCTCTACTATTATCACGAGTCGCGGATAGACCAGCACATTCCGCAAAAAGAGCAGGTTTACGGACTCGTATTGGACGTTGAGAACGAAAAGATGAGTGGTTCTTCGCGCGAGATTATCAAGTTGTTGCAGAAGCAGCTGCCGCAGGTGGAGTCGGGGTGTGCCCTCTATGCCAACGAGGATGTGCGCCTGAGTGTCGACCAAAGCAACAATGTCAAGGTCACGATGCTCTTCACCGATTCAACCTTTTATCCCATCTTCCAGCCTCCTCTGGCCGAGGGCAGCGCATCAGCGGCACTTGCGTCGCTCAATGATGTGGTCATCTCGCGCAGACTCGCGCAAGAGCTGTTTCCTGATGGGCAGGCTTTGGGAAAGACCATCATCAAAGGATACTCCACGCGTCTGCACGTCAAGGGCATCTTCGAGCCCATGGAAGACACTTCATTGCCCGATGCCGACATCATCGGACGCTACGAACTGCTGCGCGAGCAGATACCCTGGCTGTTTGATATAGGTGGAAATTTCGGCAGTTCGGATGTAGTGTTGAAGCTGAAGCCGGGCACCGACGTTGTCTCGTTGGAGAAGAATATCAACGGCATATTGGAGAAATTTTACAAGGAAAAGTTCAAGTTAGACTGCACGTTCAAGCTCATTCCGTTTAGCGATACATATTTCTCTTCTTACGATTCGACGGTATGCAAGCGTGGCAAGCAGGCTCTGGTCTATATCGCCAGCCTCATTGGATTGCTCATCTTGTTGTTCTCCATCATGAACTACATCAACCTCACTACCGCACTTACTGGCTATCGCTCGCACGAAATGGCCACGAGACGACTTCTGGGGAGCCAAAAGAGCGAAGTGATGTTGCGACTTATCGTCGAGAGCATCTGCCTCTGTGTATGCTCGGTAATCGTTGCGATACTCTTGGCATGGGCTCTCGTGCCGGCTGCAAACCAGCTGCTTAGTACCACATACGGCATCTCCGCACTTTTTGAGGGGCTGCCCTTGGCCATTCTCCTGTCTGTCGTCGTGGTGGTAGGCGTGCTGGCTGGTCTGATCCCGGCACTCATCATGTCGCGTGTAAAGCCCATCGATGTTGTGCGCGGCACATTCCGTCGGCAGACCAAGATGCTGTTCAGCAAGGCCTTCATCATTCTCCAGAATGTCATAACCATCAGTTGCATCGCACTCGCGGCGATTTTCAGCCAGCAGGTAAGACACCTTGTCAGTGCCCCCTTGGGCTATGAGACCAAGGGCGTCATGGAGGTGATGGTGCCGCAAGATGCCCGTCAGGCCGATCTGTTCAAGAAGACATTGCAGCGTCTGCCCTGCGTTCAGGCCGCTTCGGTGTGTCTCTGTTCGCCGCTCGAAGGCGGGTTCAATCAGATGGTTTACGTAAACAACCAGCCTGTCAGATGCCAGCGATTCTATGCCGATAAGGATTATCTCTCGCTGTTGGGAATCAAAGTTCGCACCCGCTATTCCGTGTCCGACACCGTGCAGACCTACGTAACGCCCGAATTCCGAGCTACTATGGGCCTGAAAGAAGATGCGCGGTCGTTCAGATACAACGAGAATTACGACATGGAGACGATTAACGGCGTGATCGACGATTTCCACCTGCAGACCATCACTTACAATCCTTCCCACGAGACAACGGTGGTCTATATCTTCGACAAAATGCCGAATAACATGATCAATGCCGTACTGATTAAGACCGTGGGCGACGAGACCGAGGCCTACCGTCAGGTGCAGCAGGCCTACCGCGATGTGTATCATGAAAGTCTGACGGAGGATGCTCCGTACCTCACACAGCGCATTGCCAGTGTCTATAAAGAGAAAGCGCGCATTGCGAAAATCATGTCGGTCTTCTCCTTTGCGGCCATTCTGATTTCGATGCTGGGCCTCGTGGCCATGTCAACTTACTTCATCCAGCAACGCAGCAGGGAGATTGCCGTGCGCAAAGTGTTCGGTTCGTCGGGAGTACAAATCCGTCGCCGACTCATCCTATCGTTCCTCTCGTATGTAGGCATCGCCTTTGTAGTCAGCGTTCCCATAGTTTGGGGAGTGGCCGGAGGGTGGATTTCGCAATACAGCTACCGTATCACCTGGTGGCCGTGGATTATCGTAGCCGGTATCCTGGTACTGCTCATCTCGTTTGTCGCCGTGGTGGCGCAGAGCTGGATGGCCTCGAATGAGAATCCCGTGAACAACATTAAACAAGAATAACGATGAAACAGAAAACTTTAGTTAGCGTGTTATGGGCCGTGCTGATGCTCATATCCGTTACGGCGCAAGGTGCCACAGCAACAGACCATCAAACCGTGAGCAAGGAGTACAACCTTGGTCAGTTCTCTGCCATCGACGTTTCAAGTGCTGTCGATGTAGTGTTTACGCCTTCAACCGGCAGTCAGTACAGCGTGATGGCAGAGGGTACGGCCGGTATGATAGAGCGGCTACAGGTCAGGGTTGCGGGCGATGTGCTCACCATCCGCCAGAGGTCGAATACCAAGTTCAGCCCCAGAAAAGATAAGCTGAAGGTTTATGTAAGTGCCCCCGCCCTGCAATCGGTGACAGTGTCGGGAGCGAGCAGCATAGAGGTCTCCAGACTGAGCACACCCATGCTGGAGGTCAATGGTAGCGGTGCCGGCTCTGTCAATATCAAACAGCTTGTTGCCGAGCAAGTAACCGTCAAGGTCAGAGGCGCATCCTCAGCAAGGCTTGATGGTGTCACTACCAAGGCTACGTTTACAAGCGAAGGGGCATCGGGCATAAAAGCAGAGAGCCTTCATGCGGCACATGTATTGGCCATTTGTTCTGGCGCATCGAACATCAGTTGCTATGCCTCTCATTCTGTAGACGCCACGGCTTCCGGTGCCAGTCGTATTACGGTCAAGGGCAAGCCTGCCCAGACAGAAGTGCGTAGCTCTGGCGCCTCTAATATAAATGTCAGCAAATAGAAAACCATGAACAATATCAAGCAAGCGTTAGGCTTAGCCTTGCGCAATCTGCCCCGCAGGGGACAGCACAATGTGGTGAAGATACTGTGCCTGGCTCTCGGCTTGAGTATCAGCGCGGTGATTATCGCCGAAATCTATTACGAGCAGACATACGACCAGTGCTACCCCGACTATGACCGTATCTGCCGTGTGACGGAGGGGTTTAAGATGAAGGCGCAAGACTTTACGGAAAGTTTTAGCACATCGGGTGGGGTAGCGCCGCTGATGAAGAAAACCATTCCCGAGGTGGAACTCGCTACCAGAACCAATCCCATCGCCACAGGCGGGGAGATAGAAGACAATGAGAAGGTGAAGGTAAAAGCTGATGTCTACTTTGCCGACAGCTGTTTCTTCCGTATGTTTCCAACGAAGATTCTACAGGGCGATGCCAGCAAGGCACTGACCGATCCTTTTTGCTGCATCGTGAGCCGTACCACTGCCGAGCGACTCGGAGGCAACGTGATAGGGCGACGCATTCATTCAACGATGATGCCTACCATCGAATTGACTGTCATGGCCGTGTATGAAGACTATCCTCACAACTCTACGTTTCACCGCTACGATGTCATCGGTTCGCTCAACACGCAGCGGCATTTCAGCTTCGACGGACAAGACTGGCTTGTGGGCAACGACAGGTATTGTAGTTTCGTGAAAATCAGGAAGGGCGCAGATCCTGCGTCTTTCGGTCCAAAGATACAGAACATGATCAAGATACACTATCCCGCGAAAGAGCTGCAGCAGGCCGGCGTATCACTCACCTATAAGATTACCCCCATCTCGCAATACTATACCGACGGCGAGCAGATACGCCAAATGTTCTGGATACTCTCACTCCTGGCTTTCGTGCTGTTGGCTGCGTCGGTACTCAACTATGTGCTCATCGTGGTGGGCAATATGGTGACGCGTGCCCGTGAGATGGCCGTGAGAAAGTGTTATGGCGCAGGACGCAGCATCATCTATGTCATTAGCTTCGCAGAGGCTGCGGTACATCTGCTCATCGCCGTGGCATTGGGCGCATTGCTCCTCTTTGTATGTCAAGGCACCATCGAGCAGCTTCTGTCGGCACCGCTGCGTGTGTTGCTTTTCAATCGCGGCTCATGGATATTGGCCCTCATCTGTGTGTTGGTGCTCATCGTGGGTGGCATCATTCCGGCGTGGCTCTACAACCGCATGCCTGTGGCAGTGGCGTTCCAAGGCTATGTAGAGTCCAGGCGACGGTGGAAGGTCGTACTCTTGGGCGTAGAGTTTGCCATGGTTAGCTTCCTCTTGGCGCTTCTCTTGATAGTAAGCCTGCAATACCGGCACAATGTAGATTTCGACTTAGGCTACCAGTGCGATGACATCGCCGTGACAGATGTCACAGCATTGACTTCACAGGAGCGGCAGCAGGCTGCCGACGAGGTAAGGCGTGTCAGTGGCGTAAGGGCAGTGTCGGCATGCAACTCTATCCCATTCTATGGCGGGAGCGGCAACAACATCACCGTGCCGGGAGAAAACCAGCAACTGTTTAACGTGTCCGATTTATATACAGTGGGCGACCACTACTTCGACATGTTGCGCATTCCTGTAGTATCGGGTAAAACATTCGCCGCTCACAGCGACAGTCTAGCTCAGGTTATGGTGAGTCAGAGCTTTGCGGCGATGATGAAGAGGCTGCGTGGATGGGATGATGTCGTTGGTAGAAAGGTTCTCATCACCGAGCATAGCATGGATAACAACAGTCCATTCACGATTATCGGCGTATTCAAAGACATACATATCGGTACAGCCGAGTCGAATGGTTTTGACCGTCCTGTCGTGATATTCTATGGCAGTCAGTCGCATGGCAGGAACAATATGATGCTCATTCAGTTTGATGAACTCACTGTCGATGGCATGGCCGCTGTTCAGACCCGACTTCAACGGTTTTTCCCGGGCAAGACCATTGTGCTGCAAAGCATGGAGAGCGAGAAGAATATGCAGTATGTCTCTACGCTCAATTTCCGCAACGGCGTGATGACGGCCGGCATCGTAGTGCTCTTCATCGCCCTGCTGGGACTGGTGGGCTACGTGACCGACGAGGTGAACCGCCGCCATAGGGAGATAGCCATACGCAAGGTGAACGGTGCCCGGGCGGCCGACATTGTCCTGCTCTTCCTGCGTGGTATTATGAAGACGGCATTACCCGCCTCCGTTGTCGGTGCCGTAGGAGCATGGGTTGTCGCCGCACAGTGGCTCATGCTTTATGACAACCGCATAAGCCTCCGGGTGTGGTGGTTCGTGGCCGTGGTGCTTGTGGTGCAGCTCATTGTGATGGGCGTGACGGTGCTCAACAGCCGCCGCGTGGCCAACAGCAATCCGATAGGCTTCCTCAAGCAGGAGTAAGTGAGCCCCCCGGGTGGGGTGATGACAAGAAGTGATATAGTATAACAAACAATAAATAATATAAGGTTATGATACAAGTAGAAAATCTCAGTAAGACGTTCCGCACCGACGAGGTGGAGACCATTGCGCTCAACAAAGTGACGTTCAACGTCGAGGACGGCGAGTTTGTGGCCATCATGGGGCCTTCGGGCTGTGGCAAGTCGACGCTGCTCAACATTCTCGGACTGCTCGACAATCCCACCGACGGCAAATATTGGCTTGGCGACAAGGAGGTGTCGGCACTGAAAGAAAACGAACGCACCAACGTGCGCAAGGGCGAGATAGGCTTTGTGTTCCAGAGTTTCAACCTTATTGATGAACTCAATGTAGAGGAGAATATCGAGCTGCCGCTGACCTATCTCAACATGGCGAAGGCCGAGCGGCGGCAGAAGGTGCAGGACATCATGAAGCGCATGGGCATCAGCCACCGTGCCCACCATTTCCCCCACCAGCTGTCGGGAGGACAGCAACAGCGCGTGGCCATCGCCCGCGCCGTGGTGTTCGGGCCGAAACTCATCCTCGCCGACGAGCCCACGGGTAATCTCGACTCCAGAAACGGTGCCGAGGTGATGGGCCTGCTCACCGAGCTCAACCGCGAAGGCACCACCATCGTCATGGTGACGCACAACGAGCGCGACGCCGCCATTGCCCACCGCGTGGTGCGGCTGTTCGACGGACAGGTGGTGGTATAAAGCCAAACAGGGCACCCGCGCATGTTGCGGGTGCCCTGATTGCTGATGATAACATACGCGAGTCAGGGATAAGGAGATTAGCATGCAAACAGTTGCCGGCTGTCGCTGCCATCAACGTTCGCCCCTGTAAGACAGAAAGCTATCACCTCTCCTGTGTCCACCTTCTTGGCCACGGTGACCATCCCGCACGTCGCCCCATCTCCATGCCTGCGCCCGGCCGTTCGCACCCTACAGCCCGATAATTCTATATAAAACCATCCGATGGTTCTATATGAAACCATCTGATAATTCTATATGAAACCATATCATCATTCTATATAGAATCATCCGATGAC
>CAZBQA010000021.1:0-43962 GCA_964493905.1 uncultured Prevotella sp. | reverse complement strand
GGGCTCATAACTGCACCATTTATCATGCCTAAACCTATGGTTTACGCCTGCTTCATGGGCGGTTTACGACAGAGACACCATACTTTACAGGTGAAATAACCGGATACGGATTGGTAAACTTGCTCAATATGCGTTTGCATGTACGAGCCGCGATACCCGGATCGCTGGCTAATGCCACACATTCCATCCACCCCGCTGCGCTGTTCGGCTGTGCCGTTGGCACCACCCAGCCACAGCCTGCATGCTCACCGAAGTGTGCCAACTGTGCCACTGTGCCACATGGCATTCTGATATACTATATTTGCTGAAACCCCTTTATTTAGTGACTTTTTACAAAATAGAGCTTCAACTGTGCCATGTGGCACAGTTGGCACAGTTGGCACACTTTCCTGCTTCCGCGACACCCGAGCCCTCCTTCCTTGCCAGTACGCGCAGGTCTATTCCGGCTTGCTCTGCCAGCCAACAGAGCGTCTATGTGGGCAGATGATAGGCAAAAACTTCAGTGCCCTCAGGTTAATGCCCATCAGATTGATGTGCAGACTACTCGGTGGCCTCTTTCAGGGCTTGCTTGTTGCGCATGGCCGCGATGGCCTTGGCCTTCTTGTTGAGGTCGTTGACATCGTTCTTGCGATAATAGCTGCGCGTGATGCCGTCGGAGGAGAGTACCAGCGAGTCTTCGTCGAGATAGTCTACCGAGCAAGTATCGTTGACGGGTTTGGTGAGTGTCACCGTGCCATTGTTGTCCCAAGAGGGTGTGCCGCTGGTGATGACCAGTTGCCCGTTCCAGATGTGCCAGGCCGTGAAGTAGCCCAGGGGCGGATAAACCACCGGACTCTCGCCGGCCAGCGTGCTGGTTTCCTGCACATACCCCACGCTCTGTGCCTCGCCGTGGCGCTTGAGCCAGAAGCCATATTCGCGAGGGATGAGGAAGGTCTGCTTGAGCGAGTCGGGCATGTAGCGCATCATACGGGCTTGCAGGCGCGGACTCATCTTGTCGTAGTCGCGCATCTTTGGCATGACGATGTAGCACCAGATGCCCTTGAGCTGGTCGAGGTCGAGCACCAGGTCGGCCACGCGCTTGTCGGCCTTGTTGAATACGATGCCGATCCAGTCGCCCGTCTTGATTTTGCCGAGCACCTTACCATTGCGCTTGGCATCGATGATGTCGTAGGCCACGGGGTCGCTGCCGTCGCTGGGCAGTAGCACCACCACCGAGTCGGTGCATCCCTCGCAGGCCAGTCCGTAGACAGTCCGCTCGCCGGCGAAGGTGGGCTGGCTTGTCGGTGGGTTGGCTTGTTGGCGTGTTGGCTTGTTGGTGGGCTGGCATGCCGCCAGGGCGAGGGCTGCCGCAGCAAGGGTGCAGATGATCTTGATGTGCATGAAACTAAGTATGTTTTATGGTGCAAAGATAGTGATATAAATCATAAAAAAACATGCGGATGCTCGGCATTTTGCTTTTTTTTATCTAATTTTGCACCCCAGCAACGCGTTAGTCGCGGCAACCAAGTAAGCAACAAACAGATAAGAGATAATGAAGAAGAAGATTCAGTTCAGTCTCGTCTACCGGGACATGTGGCAGAGCTCTGGTAAGTTCCAGCCACGCAAGGACCAGTTGGAGCGCATTGCTCCTGTCATCATAGAGATGGGCTGTTTTGCCCGTGTGGAGACCAACGGTGGTGCCTTCGAACAGGTGCAGCTGCTGGCCGGCGAGAACCCCAACGAGGCCGTGCGCGCCTTCTGTAAGCCTTTCAACGAGGCCGGCATCAAGACCCACATGCTCGACCGTGGTCTCAACGCCCTGCGTATGTATCCTGTGCCCGACGATGTGCGTGCCATGATGTATCGCGTGAAGCACGCCCAGGGTGTAGACATCCCACGTATCTTCGACGGTCTGAACGACATCCGCAATATCGCACCTTCCATTCGCTGGGCCAAGGAGGCCGGCATGACGCCCCAGGGCACACTCTGCATCACCACCTCGCCCATCCATACCTTGGAGTATTATGCCGACCTGGCCGACAAGGAGATCGAGGCCGGTGCCGAGGAAATCTGTCTCAAGGACATGGCCGGTATCGGTCAGCCTGCCTTCCTGGGCAAGCTCACCAAGATGATCAAGGACAAGCATCCCGAGATTATCATCGAGTATCACGGCCATTCGGGCCCCGGCCTGTCGATGGCATCGGTGCTCGAGGTGTGTGAGAACGGTGCCGACATCATCGATACGGCCATCGAGCCGCTGTCGTGGGGTAAGGTACACCCAGACGTCATCTCGGTGCAGAGCATGCTCAAGAACGCCGGTTTCGACGTGCCCGAGATCAACATGAACGCCTATATGAAGGCCCGTGCCCTGACACAGGAGTTTATTGACGACTGGCTGGGCTACTTCATCAACCCGCAGAACAAGATCATGAGCTCGCTGCTCCTCACCTGCGGTCTGCCCGGCGGCATGATGGGTTCGATGATGTCAGACCTCGGAGGCATACAGGGCGTGATCAACAATCTGCGCACCAAGAAGGGTGAGCCCGAGCTCTCTACCGACGACATGCTGGTGAAGCTCTTCGACGAGGTGGCCTATGTGTGGCCACGTGTGGGCTATCCACCACTGGTGACACCGTTCTCGCAGTATGTCAAGAACATCGCCCTCTTCAACCTTCTCACCCTGGAGCAGGGCAAGGGTCGTTATGTGATGATGGACGACTCTGTATGGGGCATGATTCTGGGCAAGAGCGGTAAGGTGCCCGGCAAGATCGACGATGAGATCCTGGCCTTGGCCAAGGAGAAAGGTCTCGAGTTTACCGATGCCGACCCGCACACGCTGCTGCCCAATGCTCTCGACGACTTCCGCAAGGAAATGGACGAGAACGGCTGGGAATATGGTCAGGACGACGAGGAGCTCTGGGAGCTGGCCATGCACCCCGAGCAGTATCGCAACTATAAGAGCGGACAGGCCAAGAAGAATATGCTGGCCGACCTGCAGAAAGCCAAGGACGCCAAGCTCGGCGGCACGATGACGCCCGAGCAGGTGGCCGAGTTCAAGCACGCCAAGGCCGATGCCATCGTGGCCCCCGTCAAGGGTCAGGTGTACTGGGAGTTCCAGGGCGACGGCGAGGCAGCGCCTGCCGTGGAGCCGTATATCGGCAAGGAATACCAGGAAGGCGACACCTTCTGCTACATCCAGGCACCCTGGGGTGAGTTTGTGGAGGTGAAGGCTGCCCTTGGTGGCAAGCTCGTGGAGATCAACGCCAAGCAAGGCTCCAAGATCCAGAAGGGCGATGTCGTCGCCTACATTGAGCGGCCACAGGCATAAGGCCTGACAACAAGCCAACCTGCCAACAACCCGTATCGCCCTCTTCTCCCAAGGTGGAGGAGGGGGCGATGCTCATTATCAAGATAGGCTATGGAACAGAATGAGATACCGGCATGGGTGATTGCCATCATGCGCAAATACTATCCCGAAGATAATGCCTTATGGCATATCCTCTACACACACAGTAAGCTGGTGACCGAGCGGGCCCTGCTGGTCTGCGACCGCCATGCAGAGCTGGGGCTCGACCGCGGCTTTGTGGTCGAGGCGGCCATGCTTCATGATATCGGCATCTTCAGGTGTCATGCACCGGGCATACAGTGCTTTGGCGATGAGCCCTACCTGTTGCATGGTCGCATTGGTGCCGACCTGCTGCGGGCCGAGGGCCACCCGCGCCATGCCCGTGTGTGTGAACGGCACACCGGTGCCGGCCTTTCCAAGGAAGATATCATCGCCCATGACCTGCCGCTGCCGCACCAGAGCTTCATGCCCGAGACGCTGGAGGAGAAAGCCATCTGTTATGCCGACAAATTCTACAGCAAGACCCATCTGGAACGACTGCGTACACCCGGGCAGGTAGTTAAGAGTCTGGAACGCTTCGGACACGATGGGGTGCGCCGTTTCGAGGAGTGGCACAAGATGTTTGGCTGAGGCCCCGATACCAACGTTAAAATTGCGAAAACACTCGGTTTTTCTCTATTTATGTCGTAATTTTGCAACTTCATGAGGACTACATCTTTCGTCATATTGTTACTTTGCGCCATTGTCTACGCAGTGGGTAACAGTAGTGTGCCCCTGGCGCAGGGCAGGCAACAGCGTGCCGGCAAGGGCACGGCAGCGATGAAAGACACCGTGCGCACCGACTCGCTCGGGGGGGGACGTGCTTCGGCAGCACCCCTCGACACCACCCGGATGGACTCGTTGCAGTTGGCTATCTACCGCCACAACAAGGTCATCGACGACTCGATACGTCTCGACTCCATCAACCGGCAGAAGAAAAACGGCATCGACGCCCCTGTGGTGTACGAGGCCACCGACTCGCTGGTCTACGATGCCCAGACACGTACCGCCCATCTGTACGGCTCGTCGAGTGTCGACTATGAGGCTATGAACCTCAAGAGCGACAAGATCTATATGAGCCTCGACAGCAGTCTGGTGCATGCTACGGGCTCGCCCGACTCCACCCAGAAAGGCGGCATCAAGGGTCGTCCAGTCTTCACCATGGGGCAGGACAAGTACGACACCGACACCATGGCGTTCAATTTCAAGACCAAGAAGGGCCTTGTGCAGAACGCCTACACCGAACAGGAGGATGGCTACCTCACCAGCAAGATATCCAAGCGCAACGACAAGGGCGAGGTCTACCTGGCCCATGGACGCTACACCACCTGCGACCACGAGCATCCCGACTTCTATATCTCACTCTCCAGGGCCAAGGTGCGTCCGGGCAAGGACGTGGTGTTTGGCCCGGCCTACCTTGTGGTGGCCGACGTGCCGTTGCCCCTGGCCATCCCTTACGGTTTCTTCCCCTTCACCAAGAGCTATTCGAGCGGATTCATCATGCCCACCTACGGCGACGAGAACAGCCGTGGCTTTTACCTGCGCGACGGTGGCTACTATTTTGCCCTGAGCGACAAGTGGGACCTCAAGCTCCTGGGAGAGATCTATACCAAAGGGTCGTGGGGTATCTCGGCAGCCAGCAACTACCATAAGCGCTACAAGTACAGCGGCACGTTCTACCTGAGCTATCAAGACACCAAGACCGGCGACAAGGGCATGCCCGACTTCCAGGAGCAGGAGAGCTTCAAGATACAGTGGAGCCACCGGCAGGACTCGAAGGCCAATCCCTTCAGCTCGCTCTCGGCAAGCGTCAACTTCGCTACGTCGAGCTACGAGCGCAACAACCTCACCAGCATGTACAACCCACAGACGATGACGCAGTCGACGCGTACCTCGTCGGTGAGCTGGAGCACCACCTTCTCGAGCATCGGCATGACGCTCAGCTCTACGGCCAACCTCTCGCAAAACATGCGCGACTCGAGTATCGCCATGACACTGCCCGACCTCAACATCTCCATCAGTCGTTTCTATCCTTTCCGCCGCAAACACCAGGTGGGGGCAGAGCGCTGGTACGAGAAAATCTCGATGAGCTACACAGGATCGTTGAGCAACTCGATCAACACCAAGGAAGACAAGCTGCTGCACTCCAGCATCATCAAAGACTGGCGCAACGGCATGCAGCACAACATTCCTATCAATGCCAACTTCACCCTGTTCAACTACATCAACATCACGCCCTCGGTCAATTTTACCGACCGTATGTACACCAACAAGGTGCTCAAGTCGTGGGACACGGCCACGCAGAAGGAGGTCGCAGACACCGTCTACGGTTTCAACAACGTGTACAACTGGAACATGAGCATCTCGGCCAGCACCAAGCTCTATGGCTTCTGGATACCCAACCGCAAGCTCTTTGGCGACAAGATACAGGCCATCCGTCATGTCATCACGCCACAGGTGAGCTTCAGCTACGCCCCTAATTTCGGGTCATCACAGTATGGCTACTACAAGACCTATCAGAAGACCGACGCCGACGGTAACGTGTCGCTCGTAGAATATTCGCCATACGCCAACTCGCTGTATGGTGTGCCGGGCAAGGGCCGCACCGGGAGCATAAGCATGGACCTGAGCAACAACATCGAGATGAAGATCAAGAGCGACGACGATTCCACGGGATTCAAGAAGATCAGCATCATTGATGAGCTGGGGGCCTCGATGTCTTACAATATGGCTACCAACTACCACAAGTGGAGCGACCTGTCGATGCGGCTGCGCCTGAAATGGTGGAAGAACTATACCTTCAACATGAATGCCGTCTTCGCTACCTACGCCTATGACCTCGACGAGAACGGCAAGCCCTACGTGGGCAATCACACCGAGTGGGGGCGCGGAAGGTTCGGACGCTTCCAAGGTATGTCGCAAAACATCTCTTACACGCTCACACCTGAGAAGATCAAGAAGCTATTCAGCGGCGAGAAAGATTCCGACGAGGATAACAAGCATCGCAACGACGAGGAGGGTGTGGACACCAACATTGAGAGCAACGTCGACGACACTATGATCGAGGGACAGCGAGGCGCCAAGAAGAAGAAGGAGGGTGGCAAGGCCAGCACCGATGCCGACGGATATATGCAGTTCAATATGCCGTGGTCGCTCACCTTCGGTTACGGCATCACCATGCGCGAGAACACCGGTGGCAAGTTCAACACCAAGTCGATGCGCTATCCCTATAAGTTCACCCAGACGCTCAATGTCAGCGGCAACGTGCGCATCAGCGACGGATGGAACATCAGTTTCTCCAGCGGTTACGACTTCGAGAACCACGACATGTCGATGACCACGGCCTCGTTGCAGCGCGACCTCCATTGCTTTAATATGAGCTGCTCGGTGGTGCTGGCGCCTTATACCAGCTACAACTTCACCTTCAGATGCAACGCCTCGACACTCACCGACGCCCTCAAGTACGACAAGCGTAGCGGCTACAGCAATGCCGTGCAGTGGTATTGACGGTCGGCAGCCCATCGACTCTCGGGAGCCATTGCGCTCTTGGGATGCATGGATATCATGACTTCTAGGATAATATAGACAAACTCATATTTTTGCAAACAGACAAAGAATGAACAACCAGACCCAAGCCATACATCTGCCCTACGTGCGGCGCGACGCTTTTGATGCGCTGAGCATGCCGGTCTACAATGCCGTGGCCTACGAATTTGACGACGCCCAGACCATGAGCGATGCTTTCTGCAACCGTATCGACGCACCCGACTATGGACGTTGCGAAAACCCTACCACACGCTATTTTGAAGAGCGTGTGAAAGCCCTTACCCATGCCCTGATGGTGACGGCCTTGAACAGTGGCATGGCGGCCATCAGCAATACGCTCATGGCACTGGCCAGTCAGGGTAAGAATGTGGTGACCTCTCGCCATCTCTTTGGCAACACCTACTCGCTGCTCACCCGTACGCTGGCCAGGTTTGGTGTAGAGACACGGCTGGTCGACCTCACCCGCCCCGAGGCCGTGGAGGCCGAGGTGGATGGCAACACTTGCTGCATTTTCCTCGAGATTCTCACCAATCCGCAGCTGGAGGTGGCCGACCTCAGAGCCCTGGCCCGCATTGCCCATGCCCACAGCATACCTCTTGTGGCCGACACCACCACCATACCCTTCATCAAGTTCAGTGCCCATGCCTTGGGTGTAGACATCGAGGTGGTGTCGAGCACCAAGTATATCAGCGGTGGCGCCACCTCGCTGGGCGGACTCATCATCGACTATGGCACCACACCCGGCTTTGCTGACAAGATCAAGAACGAGATGATCTTCAACCTTGGAGCCTATATGGGGCCACAGGTGTCCTTCATGCAGACTACCGGCCTGGAGACGCTCGATGCCCGCTATAGGGTGCAGAGTGCCAACGCGCTGGAACTGGCGCGCAGGCTGCGCAGGCTGCCAGAGGTGAAGCATGTCAACTATGTGGGACTCGAAGAAAACCCCTACCACGCCTTGGCCAAAGCCCAGTTTGGCGACACGGCGGGTGCCATGGTGTGCATCGACCTGGAGAGCAAGGAGGCCTGTTTCAGGTTCATCAACCGCCTCCGGCTGGTGCACCGCGCCACCAACCTCTTCGACAACCGCACCCTGGCCATTCATCCGGCCAGCACCATCTTCGGACTCTTCTCCGAGGAGGAGAAACGCGACATGGATATCCTCGACACCACTATCCGGCTGAGTGTCGGACTGGAGCATGTTGACGATATCTTCGCCGACATCGCGCAGGCCCTGGGCGCACGCTAGGAGGGGGGCGGCTACTGTCATGCCTGGCATCACATCTGTCCATACACCTTATTATACCAAATGATATGCAGTACGATTTCTCTACCATCATAGAGCGTCGCGGTTCTGGCGACCTCATGCACGAGGCCCTCAGGCCGCGCTGGGGACGCGACGACCTGCACCCCATGTGGGTGGCCGACATGGACTTTGCCGTTTGTCCGGCCATCACCGACGCTATGCGCCGCAGACTCGAACACCCCATCTTCGGTTATACGGTCACGCCTAAGGCCTATTTCCCCGCCATCCACGACTGGGTGCTCAGTCATCATGGGTGGGATATCAAGCGCGAATGGCTGTCATTCATCCCCGGCATCGTCAAGGGTATCGGCATGGTGATCAACGTCTTTCTGAGGCCCGACGAGAAGGTCATCGTCATGCCGCCTGTCTATCACCCCTTCTTCCTCACTCCCAGGGCCAACGGTCGAGAGGTGGTGTGGAACCCGCTCAAACGGGTGGAGGGTGGCACCTATGCCATCGACTTCGACCATCTGGAGCAGGTGTGCGACGACCGGTGCCGACTGCTCGTGCTCTGCAACCCCCATAACCCTGCCGGTATATGCTGGGATGCCGACACGCTGCGACGGCTGGCCGACTTCTGTGCTGCCCACAACCTGCTGGTCGTCTCAGACGAGATCCACTGCGACCTAGCCCTCTTCGGCCACAAGCACATCCCCTTTGCCAGCGTCTCGCAGACGGCGGCCGACATCAGCATTACCTTCCAGGCACCTTCCAAGACGTTCAATATCGCGGGCATCGTGTCGAGCTACGCTGTGGTGCCCAATGCGCAAATCCGCGAGAAGTTCTACAGCTGGCTCAAGGCCAACGAGCTCGACGAGGCTCATATCTTTGCACATATAGCCACTGTGGCGGCCTACAGCGAGGGCGAGGAGTGGCGTAGGCAGCTCATTGCCTATCTCGAAGACAACATTCGGTTCGTGGAAGACTATTGCCGCAAGTACATGCCCAAGATTCGCCCTGTACGTCCCGAGGCATCGTTCCTGGTTTGGCTCGACTGCCGTGCCTTAGGGCTCAACCATGACCAGCTGCTCGACCTCTTCATCGACAAGGCTCATCTTGCGCTCAACGACGGCGAGATGTTTGGGCCCGGTGGCGAAGGCTATATGCGCATGAACATCGGTTCGCCTCGTGCCTACGTCGAGCAAGGACTCAGCCAGCTGGTCGAGGCACTGCGACGATAAACCTTACACAGGCGGTTATCTATCAACGACGGCGCGGCAGCATCCTACTATTGGATGTTGCCGCGCCGTCGTTGATAGATGGGCGTATGACGGGCCGGGTTACTCCTGCTGCTCCATCTTTCGGAGTATCGCCACGGCTTCGGTCACTGTAGGTACGCTTGACACATGCACGAGACGGTGCCCCCGAGTGTCTTTGAAGGTGCAGCGCTTGGGATTGGCCATGACATAGTGTATGATGCGGCCAAAGGCGGTGCTCTGGAAGAACGGACTGTTGGGGTTAGAGACAAACTGCAAGTTCATCATGCCCTGACGCAGTATGACCTTTTCGCAGCCTAATCTTTTGCCTACACGGCGCAGGGCCACTACCTGCATCAGCTCTTCGCCCTCGGGCGGCACAGGGCCGAAGCGGTCGACAAGACGTTGGCGGTAGGCCGACAGCTCGTCGTCGCTCTCAATGTTGTCGAGTTCGCGGTAGAGCAACATGCGCTCGCTGCTGCCGGGCACGTAGGTGTCGGGGTAGTACATTTCGAGGTCGCTCTCCAAGGCACAGTCGTCGACGAAGTCGCTGACCTCTATTTCCTTGCCTTGCTTGATGTCTTCTGCGTAGAGTTCGCCAAACTCCTCGTTCTTGAGTTCGGTGACGGCCTGAGTGAGAATCTTCTGGTAGGTTTCGTAGCCCAAGTCTTCCATAAACCCGCTCTGTTCAGCGCCCAAAAGATTGCCTGCGCCACGAATGTCGAGGTCTTGCATGGCGAGGTTGAAGCCGCTGCCCAATTCGGAGAAGGTCTCTAAGGCCTCTAAGCGTCGGCGTGCCTCGGGCGTAAGCACGCTCTTGGGCGGTGCCACGAGATAGCAGAAGGCCTTGCGGTTAGAGCGCCCCACGCGGCCTCGCATCTGGTGGAGGTCGGAGAGGCCAAAGTGGTGGGCATTGTTAACGATGATGGTATTGGCGTTGGGAATATCGATGCCGTTCTCTACGATGGTGGTGGAGAGCAGCACGTCGTAGTCGTAATTGATAAAGCCCATGATGATCTTCTCAAGTTCCTCGGGCGACATTTGTCCATGGCCGATGGCCACGCGGCAGTCGGGCACGTACTTATGGATGAGTTCGGCAATCTCGGGGAGCGAGGAAATGCGGTTGCTCACGAGATACACCTGTCCGTTGCGACTCATCTCAAAGTTGATGGCATCGGCAATGACCTCGTGGCCGAAGGTGCATAGCTCGGTGTGGATGGGGTAGCGGTTGGGTGGCGGTGTGCGCATGATGCTCATGTCGCGGGCACCCATCAAAGAGAACTGCAGGGTGCGGGGGATGGGTGTCGCCGACATGGTGAGGGTGTCGATATTGGTCTTGAGTTTGCGCAGCTTTTCCTTGGTGGAGACGCCAAACTTCTGCTCCTCGTCGATGATGAGCATACCGAGGTCGTGCCACACCACGCTCTTGCTCAGTAGTTTGTGTGTGCCGATAATGATGTCGATCTTACCCGTGGCGAGGTCTTCGAGAACCTGCTTGGTCTGTTTGGCGCTTCGTGCCCGGGAGAGGTAGTCTACCCGCACGGGGAAGTCCTTGAGACGGTCGCGAAAGGTCTGGTAATGCTGAAAGGCCAGCACGGTGGTGGGCACGAGCACGGCCACCTGCTTGGAGTCGCAGGCAGCCTTGAAAGCGGCCCGCACGGCCACCTCGGTCTTGCCGAAGCCCACGTCGCCACAGATGAGGCGGTCCATGGGTGTGGCTCGCTCCATATCGGCCTTGACCTCCTGGATAGACTTCAGCTGGTCGGGTGTGTCCTCATAGAGGAAGCTGGCCTCAAGCTCGTGCTGCATGAAGGTGTCGGCAGAGAAAGCGTACCCCTTCTCATGACGCCGTTTGGCATAGAGGCGTATCAGGTCGCGGGCAATGTCCTTGATGCGTTTCTTGGTACGCTCCTTGAGTCGGTCCCAGGCACCAGTGCCAAGGGTGCTCAGGCGAGGGGCCTCGCCGGCATCGGCTCGCCGGTATTTGGAGATTTTGTAAAGCGAATGGATAGAGACGTCTACCTTGTCGTTGTTCTGGTAGATGATGCGTATGACCTCTTGGAAGCCGCCCTCTCCCTGAGGTTTGGCGGGTGCGGGCTGACCAGGTCTCTGGCGTGCCGGCGTGGTGGGTATGGGTATGCGCACCAAGCCACCG
This sequence comes from uncultured Prevotella sp., assembly GCA_964493905.1. GTDB lineage: Bacteria > Bacteroidota > Bacteroidia > Bacteroidales > Bacteroidaceae > Prevotella. The sequence continues at coordinate 32,395 of CAZBQA010000021.1, read as the reverse complement.
AACTTGCCAATGCCGAAGTCTACATGCACGATATAGTCGCCCACTTCCATCTCTTGCAACTCCTTCATGGTGAGTGCCATCTTCCCGGCGCGGGCAGTATCCGACTTGAGGTTGTACTTGTGGAAACGGTCGAAGATTTGGTGGTCGGTGAAGAAGCAGGCCCGCAGGTCGTTGTCGGTGAAGCCCTCGTGCAGGGTGTGGTCGACAGGTGTGAAGACGATGCCCGACCTCTGGGCGTCAATAGCCGAGCGTTCGCGGTCAGAGCCCATCTCGTCGAAGATGTCCTTCAGGCGCTGGTGCTGTTTCGGGCTGTCGGCAAGGATATAGAGCTGGTAACCCTGCAACAGGTAGTCGTCGAGGGTCTGTCGCAGCAGGGTGAAGTTTTTGTGGAAATGGGGCTGGGGAGAGGTGTGGAAGGTGAGGGTGGCCTGCGGGGTTCCCGTGGGCTTGGCACCAAACTCAATGCGCCTGAAGGCGGCCACATCATCGGCAAAGCTACTGGCCGGACAGAGCACACTCTCCTTCTGCATGTCGCGCCTGATCTGTGCCTGCTCCATCTCGGTAGCCCCTTCCATGCGCTCGGTCATGGCCTGTGCTGAGAAGCCCTCGTTGTAAATGCGCTCGATGGTGTCGTGGGCAAAGATGAGGTCTCTGAACACCAGCACGGTGTCGGCGGGCAGGAACTGCAGGAACGGTATCTTGGCCGTGGGGGTCGCGGCGAGTTCGGGTACAATCTCCACCTCGGTCACCTTGTCCTTCGAAAGCTGGTCTTCGACGGTGAAGGTGCGCAGGGTATCGATCTCGTCGCCAAAGAAGTCGATACGGAAAGGCAGCTCGCCCGAATAGGAATAGACATCGAGGATGCTTCCGCGCACGGCAAACTGTCCGGGCTCATACACATAGTCTTTCTCGATGAATCCCAGGTCGCGCAACCGGTGTACGAGGTCGCTCACCTCCACGGTCTGGGCGGTGCGCAGCGAGATGCGTCGCTCGTCGAGATGCTGTTGCGATACCACAAGCTCGGCCACGGCCTCGGGATAGGTCACCACGCAGAAGCCGCCCTCATTAGGGCCGGAGGTGGGGAGGACGGAGAGGCGGGCCAGCACCTCGGTGCGCAGAATCTCGTTGGCGGCGTCGCGCTGGCCATATTTCACGGCACGACGATAGCTCGACGGGAAGAAATAGGTGGAGGGGGTGAAGTTGCGCAGGTCGTTATAGAAGTAGCCGGCCTCGTCGGCATCTTGCAGCACGAACACGAAGACATGGCGGCTTGCAGCCGCTGCGGCCGAGAAGACCACCGGTGCCGAAGAGGCCACGAGGCCCTGCAGGAAGAGGGTGCGCACCGACGTGTCTTCCAGTAATTTGTTCAAGGCACCGCAAGCCGGTGCCTTGGTGTAGAGATGTTGGACTTCTGATATTTTCATAATGTGGGATGAGGGTCCCCCGGACATCATGGCTTGATGTGGGGATAACTCCTGAACCAACCGTCCAGGCGCAGGCGCATCACGCCAAAGAGAGCCTCGCTGAAGATGCCACCGCTCATCTTGCTGGTGCCCTCCTGGCGGTTGACGAATACCACCGACACCTCGCTGATCTTGAAACCAATCTTGTAGGCGGTATATTTCATCTCGATCTGGAAGGCGTAGCCCTTAAAGCGTATCTTGTCGAGCTCTATGGTCTCGAGCACCCTGCGGCGGTAGCACACGAAGCCCGCCGTGGTGTCGTGGACGTTGAAGCCGGTGACAAAGCGCACATACTGCGAGGCGAAATAGCTCATCAGCACGCGGCCGATGGGCCAGTTGACGACGTTCACACCCGTGACGTAGCGCGAGCCCACAGCCATGTCGGCACCCTGGTCGTGGCAGGCGGCATAGAGCCGTGGCAGGTCGGCAGGGTTGTGGCTGAAGTCGGCATCCATCTCGAAGATATAGTCGTACTTGTGCTCCAGTGCCCACTTAAAGCCGGTGATGTAGGCGGTACCCAATCCCTGCTTGCCCGTTCGCTCGATAATAAACAGGCGGTCGGCAAACTCGGTGTCGATGAGCCGGTGCACAATCTGTGCCGTACCGTCAGGGCTGGCATCCTCGATGATGAGGATGTGGAACATCTTCTCCAGTGAGAAGACGGCACGAATGATATTTTCGATGTTCTCCTTCTCGTTGTATGTGGGAATGATAACAATGGAGTCGCTCTCATGCATGGCTGTGATATTGTTTCTTTTCTTGCAAAATTATAAAATTAATGGGAAGACGCAAATAAAACGCGCGTTTTTATTGGTCTGGATTTTCGATATAGCCCTGATATTCGGGCACCAGACCGCTCATCACGGCCTCGTAACTCTTCTGGCTCAGGTGCTCGATGTTCTCGCGCCCTTTGCCGATGGGCTCCACGGGCTCGTGGATGGTAAGGCTCAGTTGGTGCCAGCATACCCACTTGCCGTCGCGTGTGCGGGGCATGACATTGAACGAACCGTTGATGGTGAGCGGGCATACCGGCAGCTGCAGCTCGTCGGCGAGCATGAACGCGCCACGGCGGAAAAAGCCCATGTGTCCGCAGAACGTGCGTGCGCCCTCGGGAAACACCACCAGCGACATGCCTTCCTTGAGAATCTCACGGGCTTTGTCGTAGGTCTCGCGTATCTTCGACGGACCGCTGCGGTCTACGAAGATATGGTGGGCATAGGCCGAGGCTACGCCGATGCAGGGCACCTTTCGCAGCGATTTCTTCATCATCCATTTGAAGTTGCGGCCAAGAAATCCGTAGATCAGGAAGATGTCGAACATGCCCTGGTGGTTGGCCACGAAGACATACGACTGGCCGGCCTTGAGGTGCTCGCGCCCCTCTACCTTCACGGGCAAGAGCAACAGGCGGATGGTGAGTTGCGACCACAGTCGGCCGGGGTAGTAACCCCACACGTGGCCATTACCCAGAAAACAGCCTACCACGGTGAACATTGCCGTGAGGAAGGTGGAAAAAAGAAAGATGGGCAGCACGATGAAAAGCTGCCAGAGTCGATACAGAAATTTCATTTTAGTGATTGATGTAAGATAATGACATTGATTTCAGGGGCTACGCCGAAGCGGAAGGGGATGAGGCCGCCGATGCCACCCGACACATTGAGCACCATTCCGTCTTCCTCATAGAGGCCATAGTCTTGGCGATAGCTCAGCGAGGTGGGACGTAGCCCGAAGAGTACCACCTGTCCGCCGTGTACGTGTCCGCTGAGGGTGAGCTGCACCCGGCGGCTGGGCTTGATATACTTGTCCCATGCCTTGGGGTTGTGTTGCAGGAGTACGACAAAGGCGCCCGGCGCCACACCGGTCATGGTCTTTTGGAAGTTGGCGCTGTCGGGACGCTCGAGGTTTTGTTCCCCAGCCACTACGAGGGAGTCGTGGCCACGCCGGATGACGGTGTGTTGGTTGAGCAGCAGCCTCCAGCCCATCTGTCGTTGGCGGGCGATGGTCTCGTGGCGGTAGGCGGCCTCTGTGGCCGGTGCCTCATAGACATACTCGCTGTAGTCGTGATTGCCCAGCACCGACACCACGCCGTCGCGTGCCTTGAGACGTGCCAGCAGGTGTTGCACAGGACGTATCTCTATGGGCCTGATGTTCTGCAGGTCGCCGGTAAAGGCAATGAGGTCGGGGTGCTGGGCATTGATGCTGTCGATGTCGCGGGCCAGCAAGCGCGCGTTGTCGCCAGTGAACGAGCCGACATGGGCGTCGCTGAACTGCACGATGCGATAACCCTCAAACTGTGGCGGCAGGTCGTCGAAATAGATGTCGGTGCGCTTGACCACAAGTTTGCTGACCCCGATGGTCGAGCCATAGAGGAGCATAAACCACGTGAGTGCGATGAGCACCAGGGCAACAAGGTTGCCCCAGTTGCGACGTGTGTGGCGCAGGCGGCACCAGGCCAGGCCTAGGGCTGAGCACAGGGCATAGATGGCCTTGGGCACAATAATGAGTCCCACCAGAAACATATAGACGATGATGCCGGTGAGGTCGTCGGGCACAAAGTTGCGGATGGAGGCCAGTACCACTGTATATGCCAGCATGAGCAGCCCCGGCAGCCACCACAGCAGTCGGCGCCACCAGGTATGCCTGAATAGTCGTCGGCCATGATGCTGGTCTATGTAGAGGTCGGGCAGCACGATGGCAAGGATGATGGGGATGAGAATCTTAGCGATCAAAGCAGAAGTTTTAGGCTGTGTGGTCTTTGTGTCGGAAGGCGCGGCTCGTTACCTGAGCACACGTGTACCCAGGAAACGGCGCATCAGTTCTACGGGCACGCCACGACGGCGCGAATAGTCGCGCAGCTGGTCCTCACCAATCTTGCCGAGGTCGAAGTAGAACGATTTGGGATGGGCAAACATCAGTCCCGACACCGAGGCCTTGGGCTGCATCATGCCGCTCTCGGTGAGGTGTATGCCGATCTGTTTCATGCCGATGAGGTCTGAGAGGATGAAGTTGACGCTCGAGTCGGGCAGTGAGGGGTAGCCCACGGCCGGCCTGATGCCTTGGTAGCGCTCGGCCAGCAGGTCGGCCAGCGAGAGGTCTTCGTCGGGCGCATAGCCCCAGTAGGTGCGTCGCACCTGCAGGTGTACCACTTCGGCGGTGCCCTCAGCCAGCCGCTCGGCCAGAATCTGGGCCATCATGTGTTGGTAGACATCGCCCTTGTCGGCCTTCTCCATACTGGGGTCGGTGGTGGTGGCAAAGGCTCCGGCCCGGTCTTTGATGCCCGATGCCAGCGGCCTCACAAAGTCGGCCAGGCAGAGGTTGGGGCTACCCTCACGTGAGGGCTTCTGCTGGCGCAGCATGGGGATGCGGGTGCCGCCCAGCAGCAGGTCGTCGCCATCGCTGTTGGCATCCAATATCTCAAACGCGGCATGGGTGTGGAAGTGCCCTTCCCATTCGTCGAGCTTGCGTTCGGCATCGGCCTTGAGCTTTTCTTTTTCGGCCTCGGGCTTGCCGGTGAGACCCCATGAATGGAAGAAATATATCCAGTTGATATAGGGTCTTATCTCACTGATGTTGTAGGTGAGTATCATTTTTTCAGCCTTTCTCTAATCGTTGTCTGAGAGCCTGAACCTGATGGCCTCACCGCGGCTGGCAGGGTCGAACTCTCCTTTATTATATATAAGGTGTCCGTTGCAGAAGGTCTGCATGACCTTCCAGCTGAACTGCTGTCCGCTCATGGGGCTCCATCCGCACTTGCTCTGCACCAGCTCGTCGGTCACCTGCCATGTCTCTCCGGGCCTTACCACGGCGATGTCGGCCTTATATCCCTTGCGCAGGAATCCGCGCCGGCTGACGTCGAAGAGACGGGCTGGGTTGTGGCACATCAGCTGCACCAGCCGTTCGATGGAAAGCACGCCCTGGTCGACAAGTTGGAGCATGGCCACGAGCGAGAACTGTATCATGGGCATGCCCGAGGCGGCCTTGGCGCTGCCCCCCTGTTTGTCTTTCAGTTCGTGGGGCGCATGGTCGGTGCCCACCACGGCAATGCGGCCGTCGGTGAGCGCGGCCCTCAGCGCGGCCCTGTCGGCAGCGGTCTTCACGGCCGGGTTGCACTTGATGCGGGTGCCCAGGGTGAGGTAGTCGGCATCGGTGAACCACAGGTGCGCGATGACGGCCTCGCCGGTGATGCGGGGCAGGGGCGCACCGGCTGTCAGGGGCTGCGGGGTGAGCAGTTCCAGCTCGCGGGCGGTAGAGATGTGTGCGATATGCAGACGGGTGCCAAAGCGCTGGGCCAGTTCCACGGCGAGGGCCGAACTGGCGTAGCAGGCCTCGGCGCTGCGGATGGTGGGATGAAGACGGATGTCGGGGTCGTCGCCATATAGCTTCTTGGCTCGGGCCATGTTGCGGTTGACGAGGGCCGTGTCTTCGCAATGGGTCATCAGCGGCAGGTTGAGCTCAGCGCAGGTGCGGTAGATGGTGTTCAGCGACTCCTGTTTGTCCACCAGCATATTGCCCGTCGAGGCACCCATAAAGAGTTTGATGCCTGGCATGCGGGTACAATCCAGCGTCTCGAAGAGCTGGGCATTGCCGTTGGTGGCACCCGGGAAGAAACTGTAGTTGACATGGCTCTTGGCAGCGCCCAGCGCAAACTTCTCGGCCAGCGCCTCGGGGGTGGTGCCCTGTGGGATGGTGTTGGGCATGTCGAAGAACGATGTCACGCCACCGTAGGCGGCAGCGCGCGACTCGCTCTCGATGTCGGCCTTGCGGGTGAGGCCCGGCTCGCGGAAGTGTACGTGGTCGTCGATGACACCGGGAATAACGTAGCACCCCGTGGCGTCTACGTGTTTGTCGTAGTGGCCACGGGGTGTTGTCTTGCCTTCAGCGATATCTGATATATGGTCGTTGTCGATGATGACAGAACCCTCGAAAGTGCGGCCTTCATTGACGATCTTACCTCCCTCAATGATTGTTCTCATCAGTCTGTGGGTTTATGATAATGGTCATTCGCCTCCTCCAGCAGGGCCGGCTGGTGCGGGTGCCTGCCCGGCAGGAGCAGCCATCTGGTTAGGGGTGGGCCCATCCTGGGGCGGTGCCATGGGCTGTGTGGGAGCCGTCTGTGGCACATCCTTCATGCCGTTCATAATGTTCTGGTTCTCCTGCGCGGCCTGGTAGTACTCCTTGACCTGTGGGTCGTTCTTGAATTTGGGCGTGGCCTTGCTCATAATGTCTTCGATCCAGGCATCGAGCATGGGCACCTCGTAGCGGCTCATACAGGTGTTGATAAACACGTAGGGGGCCAGCACGTTGTCGAAATTCTCGGTGACGAAGGTCGTCACCAGGTTGTCGATCTTGCGGTTGATCTGGGCATCCTCGGCGGCGAGCTTGGCATTGACCACGTTCATGTCTTGCCCGTTCATGATGGCTTGGTCGTGCTTGTGTACCAGATCCATGCTCTGGTTCATGAGTTGGGTGAACTTGGCACGAAACTCCGTCAGCTTGTCGTTGAGCGGGGTGCCGGTGACCGACTCCTGGGTGTTGTCGATCTTCACCGTGATGTCGCCGCCCTCAAGCACCACTGGCAGGGCGTTATGGTCATCGAGAAATATATTTGCCACACGCACCGAGTCGATGGAGCCCGTAAATTGGAACTGCCCATGCACCACGTCGCAGGAGTCGAGGTCCTTCAGAGCGGTATCTTTCAACACCTTCAGATACAACTTCTGGCCGTCGAGCGTCGAGACGCTTGCCGTGCCCGTTATATTGAAGGAGTTGGCGCATGAGGCCAGAGCCATCAGACTGAGAAATGCGTAGATAACTTTATCCATAAAATGCTTGGTTTCTTGTTACACAAAGATAGTGCGTATTCGTGATGTGGGAAAATAAATTTATTCAATTTAAAGGTATCATCTACTCTTTTATGTTTTTTTTGGATAGTTCGTGATCGATGCGATGAACGGTGTAAACCTCCAAAATAGCAGCGGCGAGCAGTAGGATCACCCACTTGTTGAATATGTAATTGACATAGTCGACGGCGTTGGAAAAAAGCGGACGGAAGAACCCGTAGGCGTTGTCGGCCATGAGAAGGCCTGCCAGGATGAACATCAGGTTGGCAAAGCCCTGGATGCGCTTGAGCCGGCGGATGGTGAGGTCGGTGCCCTCGTAGGTCTGCGACTGTTGCATGGTGGTGAACATCAGGGCGCCCAGAAGAAACACCCAGCAGGTCAGTCGCTGCTGCCACATCATGGCGAAACAGCCGGCGCCAATGACCATCAGCGCTCCTCCGGCTAGAAATATTATACTTTGAATTTTATTTAATTGCGTCATTGTTGTTGGGTGTTTGGGCCGATGTCTCTTCATCGGGCACCATGTCCGTGCTGAGCACATAGATGTCCTCGTCGTCGGCTTTCATGAAATAGCGTTCACGGGCTATCTTCTCGATGGCTTTGGGGTTGCGGCGGAGCTCCTTCAGTTCCTTGGTCGAGGCCTCGTTGCGGTCGGAGTAGCTCTTGATCTCGTCTTTCAGCTGACTGATCTGGAGGTCATACTGAATGCGCCTGAGAAAACTGTTGTCGTCGATGAAACCCACGATGGCCACGCCCACTACAATCGTAATCAGATACTTGTAGCGTGCCAACAGATTCCATACCTTGCCCAGTTTGCTCATATCAATGGTTCACGTTTGTACCTTGCAAAGGTAATGCAATTCGCCGAAAACAGCAAAATAAATAAGAAGTTTTGTTTTGCCCTTTCCCCATTTTGACGTATCTTTGCATGGAATATCTGAGTTTAGCATTATGGACAACTATATTGTATCGGCCAGGAAATACCGCCCGATGACATTCAGCTCGGTGGTGGGGCAGGAGGCGCTCACCACCACGCTCAAGAATGCGGTCAAGAGCGGCAAGCTGGCCCACGCCTACCTCTTCTGTGGCCCGCGCGGAGTGGGCAAGACCACATGCGCCCGCATCTTTGCCAAGGCCATCAACTGCGAGAACCCCACCGCCGATGGCGAGGCCTGCAACGCCTGTGAGAGCTGCAAGGCCTTCAACGAGGGACGCTCGATGAACATTTTCGAGCTCGACGCGGCAAGCAACAACTCGGTGGAGAACATCAAGACGCTGATGGAGCAGACGCTCATACCGCCACAGACCGGGCGCTACAAGGTGTTTATCATCGACGAGGTGCACATGCTCTCTACCGCCGCCTTCAACGCCTTTCTCAAGACCTTGGAGGAGCCGCCACAGCATGTCATCTTTGTGCTGGCCACCACCGAGAAGCACAAGATTCTGCCCACCATCCTCTCCAGATGCCAGATCTACGACTTCGAGCGCATGACCGTTCCCCGCATCATCGACCACCTGAAGATGGTGGCACAACGCGAGGGCGTGACCTACGAGGACGAGGCCCTGAGCGTCATTGCCGAGAAGGCCGACGGCGGCATGCGCGACGCCCTGTCGATATTCGACCAGGTGAACAGCTACTGCCAGGGCAACATCACCTACGAGAAGGTGCTCGAAGACCTGAACGTGCTCGATGCCGACAACTATTTCCGCATCATCGACCTTGCCCTCGAAAACAAAGTGAGCGACATTATGGTGCTGCTCAACAACATCATCGGTCATGGCTTCGACGCGGGCAACGTGGTCAACGGGCTGGCCTCGCACGTGCGCAACGTGATGATGGCACGCGACGCCCAGACGCTGCGCCTGCTCGAGGTGAGCGAGCGGCAGCGGCAGCGCTATCAGGAGCAGGCGCAGAAATGCCCGCCGACGTTCTTGTACCAGTGTCTGAAGATCATCAACGAGTGCGACGTCAACTACCGGCAGAGCAGCAACAAGCGGCTGCTGGTGGAGCTCACGCTCATCCGCGTGGCGCAGGTCACGCAGCCCGATGATGCCGAGGCTGGCGCGGGGCGTAGCCCCAAGCGTCTGAAATCCCTGTTCAAGAATCTGTTGACCTCTCAGCCGCAACCGGCAACGCAGGTGGCCGGGGCTGAGAAGACTATCCGCAGGAACGTGCAGCACGCTCCTGCCACACCCTCTTCCACCCCTGATGAGCCAGTGGCCTCACCCTCGGGGTTGTCTTCCATGCCATCATCTCCAGCCCCATCGGCTGCCACCCTTGGAGCGTCGGCTGCCACCCTTGGCTTGTCGGCTGCCGGTGGCAGCGCCGGTGCCTCGGCGCCCCGAATCAAGTTGCACAACATTGGCATGACCTTCAGCGACCTCAGGCGCGGGCCAGAGCCCAAAGAGTTTCAGCCAGCGCAGGCCGAAGAGGAGGCGCCCGCCCATGATGCGGTGAGGCGGTTTACCGAGGATGAACTCAGTGTGCAGTGGACCCTCATGTGCAACCGCATGCCCCAGAGCATGGTGGGACTGGCCTCACGACTGAAGAACATCGTGCCCCACATCACCGACTATCCCCATATCGAGGCCGTTGTCGACAATGAGATCTTGCTCGGACAACTCAATGAGATCAAGGGGAAGATACGCGCCACCATGCGTCAGACGCTTCACAACGGAGCCATTGAGCTGACGCTGCGACTGGCCGACGCGGGCGAAGTGCGCAAGGTCTATACCAAGCGCGAGATCTTCGACAACATGCGACAGCAAAACCCGGCCATCGAGAAACTGCGCAACGCCTTGGGACTGGAGTTGTCTTGATGCCTTCTTTCTGGTCGATACGCGCCCCCCTGGTGAGCTCTCTGCCCCTCAGGGGGGCGCGTTCGTATGGTCTGGAGGGTCGTTTGTCGGTTCGATGAGCCATCTTTGCCATCGTGTTTCCGCTCTAACGATGTTATGCTTCCGCCCGAACCAGAGCGTACTTCGACTCGAAACACATTCTACTTCGACTCGAATCATATTCTACTTCGACTCGAATCACATTCTACTTCGAGCCGAAGCAGAACGTGCTTCAATTCGAATCACGGTACGGAAAGTCGTGCAGATGGGCACGATTGCTTAGTTCTGAATGTATGAGAAAAGTGTTATCGCGGTGAGAAAAAGGCTTTGTGGACGCACCGGAACACTATGCGGACAGGCATGAAGGGGGCGGGGAGAAGGATGTTTTGTAAACCATACAACCGGGAAAGCACGCGTGTGCTTTCCCGGTTGCAGGATGTGGGGTGGGTTGCGGCTTAGATGAGTGGCATGCCGGCAGCCTCGCACGCCTCGCGCATGGGCTCGGGCCAGATGCTGGCCTGTATCTCGCCGATGTGGGCCTTGTGGAGCATGAGCATGCACAGACGGCTCTGACCGATACCGCCGCCGATGCTCAGGGGCAACTTGTCGTTGAGCAACTGCTGGTGGAAGTAGAGCTGCTGGCGGTCTTCCTTGTCCTCCAGCTTCAGCTGGCGCAACAGGGCATCCTTGTCTACACGTATGCCCATGGAGCTGAGCTCGATGGAGTGGCCCAGCACAGGGTACCACACGAGGATGTCGCCGTTGAGACCCTTCAGGCCGTTCTCTGCCTCGGTCGACCAGTCGTCGTAGTCGGGCGCGCGACCGTCGTGCTTCTTGCCGTCAGAGAGCTTGCCGCCGATGCCCTCGACGAATACCGCACCGTATTTCCGGCAGATGGCGTCCTCGCGCTCCTTGGGCGAGAGGTCGGGGTACATGTCGAGCAACTGCTGACTGTGGATGAAATGGATGTCCTGAGGGAGGAAGGGCTTGAGCTGTGGGTACGACTCACAAGCCAGAAACTCGGTGCGCAGGATGGCGGCATAGATGCGGCGCACCACGTTCTCCAGATAGGCCAGCGTGCGCTGGTCGGCCGTGATGACAGCCTCCCAGTCCCACTGGTCTACGTAGAGCGAGTGGAGGTTGTCGAGCTCCTCGTCGGCGCGGATGGCGTTCATGTCGGTGTAGATGCCGTAGCCGGGCTCAATTTCATATTCGGCCAGTGTCAGCCGCTTCCATTTGGCCAGCGAGTGTACCACCTCGGCTTTAGCATCGCCCAGGTCCTTGATGGGGAAGGTCACAGGGCGCTCCACGCCGTTGAGGTCGTCGTTGATGCCCATTCCCTTCAACACAAAGAGTGGTGCGGTGACACGGCTGAGACGAAGCTCGGTGGAGAGGTTTTGCTGGAAAAACTCCTTGATTTGTTTGATGCCCTGTTCGGTCTGGCGCATGTTGAGCAGCGCCTGGTAACCCTGGGGTTTGATGAGATTGCTCATGATAATACTTGTTTATGCTTACTATTTTGGTTGCAAAGGTACATAATAATTATTAATGTGCAATAGCTCTGGGTGTTTAATTTTGCAATTTGATACTTGTCTATCCGATTTGATGACTATTTGGATAATGGCTCGCCTCTGGTGTAATCTCATCTTTGTGCATATACTTTTTGTGGAATATCTTTGCGGTTTCTAAAAGTTTTATTACTTTTGCACGTGAATTGATTATTCATGGCCTCGTAGCTCAGTTGAATAGAGCATCAGATTCCGGTTCTGAGTGTCGCGGGTTTGAGTCCCGCCGAGGTCACCATTTTGAAGCCAGGCTTCGATTTTTTTGTTAATTTCCCCTATTCACATGAACATCACAGAACGATTTATTAATTACACCAAGTTTGACACGCAGTCGGCTGAAGACTCAGAGAGCGTGCCGAGTACCGCCAAACAACTTGTTTTCGCAAAATACCTGAAGGAGGAGCTGGAAAGCGAAGGCCTCAAGGATGTAGAGATGGACGACATGGGCTATATCTATGCCACGCTGCCCGCCAACACCCGCAAGAAGGTGCCTACCATCGGCTTCATCTCCCACTACGACACAGCCCTCGATGCCAGCGGCGCCAATGTCAAGGCCCGTGTGGTGAACAACTACGACGGCGGCGACATCGAGCTCTCGCCGGGTATCGTGTCCTCGCCCAAGAAGTTTCCGGAGCTCCTGGCCCATCGTGGCGAAGACATCATCGTGACCGACGGCACCACGCTGCTTGGTGCCGACGACAAGGCCGGCATCGCAGAGATTGTGCAGGCCATGTGCTACCTGCGCGACCACGACGAGATCAAGCACGGCGACATCCGCGTGGCCTTCAATCCCGACGAGGAGATTGGCAAGGGTGCCCACCACTTCGATGTGGAGAAGTTTGGCTGCGAGTGGGCCTATACCATGGATGGTGGCGACATCGGCGACCTGGAATACGAGAACTTCAATGCCGCTGCCGCCAAGGTACATATCAAGGGCGTGAGCGTGCATACGGGCTATGCCAAGGGTAAGATGGTCAATGCCAGCCGACTGGCCTGTGAGTTCAACGCCTATATTCCCGAGACCGACATCCCCGAGACCACCGAGGGCTATGAGGGATTCTACCACCTGCTGGGTATCGAGAGCCGCTGCGAGGAGGCCAAGCTGAGCTATATCATCCGCGACCACGACCGTCGGAAGTTTGAAGACCGCAAGGACTTTATGGAGGACATCGCCCGAAAGATGAACCAGAAGTATGGTGAAGGCACCGTGACCGTGGAGCTGAAAGACCAATACTATAACATGAAGGAGAAGATCGACCCCAACATGTATGTCATCGACATCGTGCTCAAGGCCATGCAGGACTGTGGGGTGAAGCCCAAGGTGGAGCCCATCCGCGGCGGCACAGACGGCGCACAGCTGTCGTTCCGTGGACTGCCCTGTCCCAATATCTTCGCCGGAGGCGTCAACTTCCATGGCCCTTATGAGTTTGTATCCGTACAGGTGATGGAGAAGGCCGTGCAGGTGATCACCAAGATCTGCGAGATCACCGGTACTTTCAACGACTAACACATCCTGCCTCTCCCCCGGCACCCCCTTTCTGACGGTGAGTGGAGCAGTCGGCCGTAGCCTGCCCCTGTGTGAGGTGTAGGCGGCCTTCCGTCCCTGCCACTTGACAGGGGAGGACGGGGGAGAGGTCTTTTTTTATGGCTTATGGCAGAACTACCCAACTTTATCAAAGACCTGGCACTGATACTGATGGTTGCAGGCGCCGTTACCTTGATCTTCAGACGCCTCAGGCAGCCACTCATATTGGGCTACATCGTGGCAGGCTTCCTGGTGAGCCCGCACATGCCTTACACCATGTCGGTGGTCGACAAGGTTGACATCGAGACTTGGGCCGACATCGGCGTGACCTTCCTGCTCTTCTCGTTGGGTCTCGACTTTTCGTTCAAGAAGGTGTTGAAGATGGGTCTGGCGCCCGTCATCGCTGCCGTGACCATCATCTTCTCGATGATGATGCTGGGCATGGGCGTGGGGCATGGCTTTGGGTGGAGCAAGATGGATTGCATCTTTCTGGGCGGTATGCTCGCCATGTCGTCGACGACTATCATCTACAAGGCTTTCGACGATTTGGGCTACCGGCAGCATCGCTTCGCCGGACTGGTGATGAGCGTGCTCATCCTCGAGGATATCCTGGCCATCGTGATGATGGTGATGCTCTCGGCCGTGGCCCGGGGCAACGACCCCGACGGCGGACAGATGCTCTTCTCGGTGCTGCGCATAGGCTTCTTCCTCATTCTCTGGTTTGTGGTGGGGTTGTTTGTGGTGCCCACCTTCCTGCGCAAGACGCGTAGCCTGATGACCGACGAGACCATGGTGGTGGTGTCATTGGGCCTATGTTGCCTCATGGCGTGGATCTCCACCACGGTGGGCTTCAGCAGTGCCTTCGGGGCCTTCGTCATGGGCAGCATCCTGGCCGAGACCATCGAGGCCGACAAGATCATCCGCGTGGTCAGTCCGGTGAAAAACCTCTTCGGGGCCATCTTCTTCGTGTCGGTGGGTATGCTCGTCGACCCTGCCATCCTGGTGAGGTATGCCCTGCCCATCGCCGTGCTGGTGCTCACTATCCTCGTGGGCCAGAGCGTCTTTGGGTCGATGGGCTACATGCTCAGCGGACAGTCGCTCAAGACGGCTTTGCAGTGTGGCTTCTCGATGACGCAGATTGGTGAATTTGCCTTTATCATTGCCTCATTGGGACTCTCGCTCGGCGTCATCAGCAGCTTTCTCTATCCGGTGGTCGTGGCGGTGTCGGTCATCACCACATTCCTCACACCTTATATGATACGTCTTGCCGAGCCGTGCTACAATGGTTTGGAGCGCCATCTGCCCCGCAAGTGGACCCGAAGGCTCAACCACCTGGGTACGGCCCATCAGAACACGGTGCAGGAAATGGGCAACTGGAAGCGGCTGCTGCGCAAGATGGCCACCAATACCTTGATATACAGCATTCTCTGTGCGGCCGTCACCACGCTTATGCTGACGTTCTTCCTGCCCTTTGTCCGTCATCTCCTGCCTCACTGGTGGGCCAACGGCTTGTGCGGGGTGCTCACGCTGGCGGTCATCTCGCCTTTCTTGCGCTCGCTCATCATGAAGAACAACCGCAGCGAGGAGTTCAAGGCCCTATGGCTGGAGAGCCGCCTGAATCGTCTGCCGCTGATCTTCACTGTGTTGGTGCGCGTGTTCATTGCCGCGGCCTTTCTTTTCTACATCTGCAACTATCTGGCTCGCTTCGCCAATGCCATTGTCATCACACTGGCCCTGATGGTCATCGTGCTCATTGTGCTGTCGCGCAGCCTCAAGCGCCGTGCCATACGGCTAGAGCGTATGTTTGTGCAAAACCTGCGCAGTCGCGACATCGACGCACAGGTTCACGGCCATCGGCGCCCGCTCTATGAGGGGCATCTCCTGGACCGTGACATCCACATCTCCGACTTCGAGATACCCGAAGACTCGCGCTGGGCGGGCCAGACACTGGGTGCCCTGCGCTTCAGAAACCGCTTTGGCGTACACGTCAGCAGCATCCTGCGCGGCCAGCGACGCATCAACATTCCGGCCGGCGATGCCATCATCTTCCCCGGCGACCACCTGCAGGTCATTGGCAGCGACGAGCAGCTGCACCACTTTGGCATGGCCATGAAGGGCGAGCTGGTGCCCGAGGACACGCACATCGAGCGTAGGGAGATGAAGCTGCAGAAGATCATACTCTCGGCCAAATGCAAGTTTATCGGCCAGAACCTGCAGCAGAGCGGCATTCGCAACGAGTACAACGTCATGGTGGTGGGACTGGAAGAGGGGCAGCAAAACCTCTGTATGATTAATCCTGCCCATCAGTTTGAGCAGGGCGACATCCTCTGGGTGGTGGGCGAGCAGCTGTCGCTCAGCCGTCTGGATGCCGTCTGCTGACCGCTCCTTCCGGTTGGCTGGATGCCCTTTGCCGATTGTGGCATCCGTTCTGGGCTTTGTCACGTCCATTTGTTCAGCACAAAAGAATAGCCTCACCCACAGGTTTCAGAACCGGGGTGAGGCTATTGTCGTAAGTTAGCCTGTCAGGTAAGGGCGGGTCACACGCTGGGCACGGCGCGGAGGTTGTTGGCAATCTCCTCGTCGGTCACTGTGTAGTTGGTCAGGTCGCCGTTGATGAAGCTGTTGTAAGACGGCATGTCGATGAGTCCGTGGCCCGAGAGGTTGAAGAGGATGACCGGTGCGGTACCCTCCTCGTTGGCCTTCTTGGCCTCGCGAATGACGGCGGCGATGGCATGGCAACTCTCGGGCGCGGGGATGATGCCCTCGGTCTGGGCAAAGAGCACACCGGCTGAGAAGGTCTCCAGCTGAGGGATATCCACACCACGCATGTAGCCGTCTTTGAGCAGCTGTGAGATGATGACGCCTGCACCGTGGTAGCGCAAGCCGCCAGCATGGATGTTGGCAGGCTTGAAGTCGTGGCCGAGGGTGTACATCGGCAGCAGCGGTGTGTAGCCGGCCTCGTCGCCGAAGTCGTACTCAAACTTGCCGCGGGTGAGCTTGGGACAGCTGTTGGGCTCGGCAGCGATAAACTCCGTGTTCTTGTGGGTGCCGTCGAAGATGTGACGCATGAAGGGGAAGGCGATGCCACCGAAGTTGCTGCCACCGCCAAAGCAGGCAATGACCTTGTCGGGATATTCGCCTGCCATCTCCATCTGCTTCTCAGCTTCCAGACCAATCACCGTCTGGTGCAGGGCCACGTGGTTGAGCACAGAGCCCAGCGTGTATTTGCAGCCCGGGGTGGTGGTGGCCAGTTCGATGGCCTCAGAGATGGCGGTACCCAGCGAGCCGGGGTGTGTGGGGTCGGCGGTGATGATGTTCTTGCCTGCGCGGGTAGACATCGACGGTGAGCCCTCGACGGTGGCACCGAAGGTGCGCATGATCATCGAGCGATAGGGCTTCTGCTGCATGGTGATCTTCACCTGGTAGACAGCGGTCTCCAGGCCGTAGAGCTTGGCGGCGTAGGAGAGGGCGGCGCCCCATTGTCCGGCGCCCGTCTCGGTGGTGACATTGGTGTCGCCCTCCTGCTTGCAGTAGTAGCACTGGGGGATGGCCGAGTTGACCTTGTGCGAGCCGAGCGGGTTGGTCGATTCGTTCTTGAAATAGATGTGTGCCTTGGTGCCGAGCGCCTCTTCGAGGGCATAGGCGCGCACGAGCGGAGTGGCCCGGTAGTAGGTGTATTTGTCGAGCACCTCCTCGGGGATATCGATCCAGGCATGTTCGGTGTCGAGCTCTTGTTTAGAGCACTCACGGCTGAAGATATGCGCCAGGTCGTCTACGTTGAGGGGTTGCTTGGTGGCGGGGTTGAGCGGTGGCATGGGTTTGTTGGGCATCTCGGCCTGGATGTTGTACCATTGTGTCGGAATGTCCTTCTCCTGCAATAGAAATTTCTTTTGTCTCATAATCGTATGGCTGTTTGTTTAGATTCAATGATGCAAAGGTAACAAAAATATCAAGAATATCATCAGAAAGAACGAAATTGTTGCAGACCGCCCCATTTCTCTTTCCATACGTGCATAGGCACAAGGCCACGTGCTGTTACGACAAAGCCCCATGCCACACAGCGTTGCTGATGCGGGATGGGGCTTGCCTGTTGTAGAGGATCAACCTATTGGTTGTGGTTGATTAACCTATTGGTTGTGGTTGATTAACCTATTGGTTGTGCTGGATTAACCTATTGGTTGTGGTGGATTAACCTATTGGTTGTGGTGGATTAACCTATTGGTTATGGTGGGCTGGCTTATCGGTTGAGGTAGCGCTCGGCCTCCAGTGCAGCCTTGCAGCCTGAGCCGGCGGCCACGATGGCCTGGCGGTAGCTGGCATCGGCACAGTCGCCGGCGGCATACACACCCTCGATGTTGGTGCGCGGGGTGTCGCCTTCCACCTTGATATATCCCACCTCGTCCATATCGAGCTTGCCACGGAAGATGCCTGTGTTGGGCGTATGGCCGATGGCCAGGAAGAATCCGTCGATGGGCAGGTCGTAGAGCTTCTCGTCGGCCTCGCCCTTGCGATACACCAGGTGTGCGCCCTCAACGCCGTTCTCGCCGTAGAGACCCACAGTGTTGGTCTCATAGAGAATCTCGATTTTCGGGTTGTTGGCTACGCGCTGTTTCATGATCTCAGAGGCGCGCAGGAAGGGCTTGCGCACAATCATATAGACCTTCGAGCAGAGTCCGGCCAGATAGGTGGCCTCCTCGCATGCGGTGTCGCCGCCGCCCACCACGGCCACCACTTTCTTGCGATAGAAGAATCCGTCGCAGGTGGCACAGGCACTCACGCCCTGGCCGTTGTATTTCTTCTCGTCGGGCAAGCCCAGGTATTTGGCCGAGGCGCCGGTGGCAATGATGATGGTGTCGGCCTCGATCTTGTCGTCGCGGTCGGTGGTCACCACGTAAGGCTTGCGGCTGAAGTCTACCTCGGTGATGACGCCGTCGCGCACGTCGGTGCCGAATCGCTCGGCCTGTTCGCGAAACTCCATCATCATCTGGTTGGCGTCAACGCCTTCAGGATAACCGGGGAAGTTCTCCACGATGGTGGTCTGCGTGAGCTGGCCTCCGGCCTGCAGTCCGCAGTACATCATGGGGCAGAGGTTGGCGCGCCCGGCATAGATTGCCGCCGTGTAACCGGCAGGGCCGCTGCCTATGATCAAACATTTGGTATGTTCCATTTCTATATTATAAAAAAAAGACTGCATCAACCCAGGCTGACGCAGTCGCAATTATTTTCTGTTATTCTGCAATGAGTGCCTCGATGTCTTTCTCTATCTTTGCGATGCTCTCTGTGGGCTCGTAACGCTTCACCACCTGCCCCTTCTTGTTGATGAGGAACTTGGTGAAATTCCATTTGATCTCAGGACTGTCCTTGTAGTTGGGGTCGGCCTCGCTGAGCATCTTGTCGAGGATGGGATAGATGGGGTGCGACTCGTCCCAGCCGGCAAAGCCCTTCTGCTCTTTCAGGAATTTATAGAGAGGCTCAGCCTCCTCGCCGTTCACCTTGATCTTCTTGAAACGGGGGAACTCGGTGCCATAGGTGAGCTTGCAGAACTCGTGGATGGCCTCATCGGTGCCGGGAGCCTGCTGGCCAAACTGGTTACAGGGGAAGTCGAGAATCTCGAAACCATCAGCATGCTTCTCCTTGTAGAGCTTCTCCAGCTCCTCATACTGCGGAGTGAAGCCACACTTGGTGGCGGTGTTGACAATGAGGAGCACCTCGTTGGCGTACTCTTTCAAAGATACATCGTTGCCTTTTCTGTCCTTGACAGTAAAATCATAAACTGTTTTCATCTCTATTTTTATTTTTGGGATATTATGATATTTTGATTGATGTGATATTGTATAGGCAAAAGTACGAAAAAGATTGGAAAAAGCGAGAATGTACTTGGAAATATTTCAGGAATTAAAGTTATTTAGGGTTTTCCCCCTCCACGAGTAGGGGATTCCGCCCAAAGAATATGCGTTTCACGCTTGCCGCAATGCCCGAAAAGCCTTACATTTGCGCTATCAATCAGAAATGATAACCAAAAAGAAGAGAATGATGAAAAAAGTATCTACACTTATGGCAATGGCTTTTTTAGCCTTGATGGCGCTGACCTTCACCTCGTGCGAGGTCGACGACTTTGACACAGCTGCCAATCTCAACGGCACATGGCGCGGCTCTCTCGGACAGTATTACTCCACCGTCTATGGCGATGGCTATGCCGAGTGGGAGACAGAATTTCGTTTCGAGAACTACTCGGGGTACCACAGGAGCATCGACGAGCGGCTACGGCGTGGAGATCGACTTCGACCCCGACTACTGGAGCGACTACAAATACTATGATTTCAGGTGGGAGGTGGCCTATGGCAACATCTATCTTCATTATTCTAACGGCGACGAGCTGGTCATCAGAAACTACAGCATGTCGGGCGACCGCATCCGTGGTGTGCTCGAAACCATTGACGGTGTATTCGTGGCCAACCTCAATCTCTACCGCACGTCTTACTGGCCCTGGGATGCCGGCTACGCCAAAGGCACTCGCGCCGGAGGAGACCCCCATGCCGGAGAGCAACGTAACTTTAAATAACCAAGCAATATGAAGAGACTTAAGACTTATCTGGCAGCTGCCATGATGATGGCGCTGCCCATGCTGATGAGCAGTTGCGACAGCGATCCCTACTACTGGTATGGCGACTCGGAACCTTGGTGGTTTGGCTATTCCGACGGAGGATATGGCTGGAACAATGGCTATTATGGTGATGGCGGCGACGACTATGGCACCACCACGCTCGACGAGGCTCAGGTGCTGGCCGGCGAGTGGGAGGGTACGATGGTGTATACCAACGGCCAAGACGGTTCGAAAAGCACCTTCAATGCCAACATGACCTTCGTGCAGAACAATGTCAATGCCATCAAGGGCACAGGTACCGAGTACGACTATGTGCTTGATGAGAACAACCAGGTGGTGGATGAGCAGACGTTGAAGTTCAACTGGTATATCGACGACAACACCGGCGACATCTATATCAAATACCTGAGTGGCAGCACCTTCGTGCTCGACATATCGGCCCGCGAGCGCGGATTCTTCCTTGATGAGGCCTCGGGCCTGTTCAACGGTTATATGATTGGCACCAACAACAACGACCTCATACAGTTTGACTTCAGTCGGGTGCAATACAATGGTGCCAAGGGCGCAGCCAGTACGCGGGCCACCACGACCAAGACCTTTGGTAGCAACCTGGTGGACAAGCTGGCACAGACGGGTGCCCGCAAGGCGATAGTGAAGCGCTAAAAGTTTTGTAATACGGTTATATATCATCCCGGGGGATGTGTCCACGAGCGTGGGCCATCTCCCTTTTTGGGTGCGATAGGTTTGAGAATGTAGGGCGATTCGGGTGGATCCGGATGGTGACCTGTGAGAAAACAGCGTGTGCTTCGAGTAGAAGCAGGTTTGGCTTCGACTCGAACCAGAAAATACTTCGACTCGAACCAGACATTGCTTCGACTCGAACCAAACGGTATTTCTACCCGAACGACTAGGCCATAGCTGACGTCACGGACAACGAAATCTGCAGGAGGGCTGTATCGAAGGATGATGATAGGGCAAAAAAAACAGCCTTGCCGCAGTGGCAAGGCTGTGGGCGGGGTGTCAGTTCATTCCCCATGCAGAGGGCGTTACGGCTTTTTCTACGCTGTCTTCGATCTTATCGGGAAGATTGCAGAAGAAGTCGAGCCCAGTGCGTGCCTCCAGTTCGTCGATGCTGATGGCATATTGTGCCAGCCGGGCACCCGTGTCGTTGGCATTGACGACCTGGTCGGTCCAGATGCCGATGGCACTGTAGGTGCCATTGCTTACACGCAGCAGCGCCATGAAGAAATATCTCGGGACGATGAGTCCGTTGTCCAGACGGCGGTACACCTTGTTGTAGTTGCCGTAGGTGCCCTCGTCGATGGTGCCTCCCTTACACACGTAGAGTGTGTCGCAAGTGGTGGCGATGGTGCGCACTTTCTTCTCGAGCACCGCCCACACACCGGCGTTGAACGCATTGAACTGCGGCTGCATGTTGGTGAGGAAGAATGTCTGGTAGTTGGCATCTTCGGCATAGAGGCGGTCGGCCGAGGGACAGATGTGTCCGTGGTCGAGCTTCTGCCCGTTGTAATAATAGGGGTCGTCGGTCCACTGCATCGACGAGGGGATGAGCGGGTCCTGGGGGTATTGGTTGGTGTCGCTGTAGTATCGTTTGGTGCGCTGGGCCAGATAGTCTTTGTCGAGCACATAGCAGCTCCAGCGCTGCGACTTCTTCTGGTAGTCCCACTCGGTGATATAGTTGATCACGTTGCCGGCCGAACGATGTATGAGGATGGTGTCGGTGCCATTGTGCAGGCGTGGCATCTCCAGCCGGGCATATTCGGGCAACCGGCGTTGGTTGGCGTTGACGTTGGCATCGCCGGTGGGGAGGGTGGTGTTGCCGGTGCCGGGTGTCTCTGGAATGATGACGCCAGTGGAGTCGTTGTCATGGCTACAGGCGGCCATGACGGCCACGGCGGCCAGCAGGAGGAGTGATTTTCGGGTCATGATGGTGATGGGGGATGGGGTGTGGAAAAGTTTATAGACGCAAAAAAGCGCGACAGAACGCATATGCAACTACGTCCGACCGCACTTTTGTGAATATCGTTAATACAGTATAAATGTATGTCGAGTATTACTTCTTGATCTTACCGTAACGGTTCATGAAGCGGTCAACACGACCGGCTGTATCAACAAGCTTGCTCTTGCCAGTGTAGAACGGGTGTGAGGTGCTTGAGATTTCGACCTTTACCACAGGGTAAGTTTCGCCTTCAAACTCTACTGTATCATTCGTCTTGCATGTAGACTTTGTAAGGAACATATCGCCGTTGGACATATCCTTGAATACGACGGGGCGATAGTTTTCGGGATGAATACCTTTTTTCATTTTTACTTATTTGTTATATCATTAATATTTCGTCGCTATACAAAATAGCGGCTGCAAAATTACAAAGAATAATGCAAGCCGCCAAATATTTTGCTGATTATTTGTGATTTAGATTACTGGGCGTACACCACGGTAACGGTCTTCACACGGAGCTGTACACCGCCGCTGTTGGCCGAGTAGGCATTGACGTAGGTGGCGTTGCTGCCATCGAAGGTGATGGTTGCCGTGCTGTTGCCCACGTAGTCGGTGCCATTGTAGCTGTCGCAGGTGAAGATAATCTTGGCAATCTTAGCCTTGCCTGCGAACGTGATGGTGTTGTTGGCATAGAGGCGCACACCCTTGGTGGCTGTATAGTACTTAGGACCATTGGTGGGATTGGTACCTGCGCCGAAGGTGATGGTAGAGCCGTCGGAAAGGGTGTAGGTGGTGGCATCGGTGGCATTTGCAAGTCCAAGGGTGTTGAGGTCGAGGGTGGCCGTCACGGTGCCGGCAGTCAGGTCTGGGTTTGCTGCTGTAACCGTGGTGCCCTCAATGGTCACGCCTGCTGATGTGCCTCCGGTCTCACCACCGGTCTCACCGCCGGTGTTGTCGCTAACGGTAACGCCGTTAAGGCTAATCAGCCTGCCGCCGGTGTTCATTTCTGGCGTGGTGCCTCTGAAATTGATGAGCTTGCCAAGGAGTACCACCTTGTCGCCAGTCTTCAGCTGGTCGGTCGACGTGTACTTGGCACCTCCATAATAATAGCTGCGATAGATGGTATATTCACCCACTCCGCTACCATCATCAGAGATGGTGAAGGTGGCGTTGCCATAGTTGGTGTCGATATTGGGCGTGCCTACGATAATACCTTCTACATAAACATTGCCTGTGGGTACATCAGCCGCTAGGGAAGAACTGATGCTGTCGGCCTTGGCAACATTGTAAGGCGACTCTGCCGTGCCTTCACCCTTGGGGGTCATGCTGTTGCTGTCAATATGTACAGTGTTTCCATAGGCATCCTTGCCGTTGATGGTAATGATGGAGCTGCCCTGGGTAACCTCTTTGGTGCCGTTGTAGATGGTTAGGACTCCTCGAAGGAGTATGGTATCGCCCATGGCAATATCGTCGGTAGACGTAAACTTGCTGCCGTTGAAATAGTAGCCACGGTAGACGGTCAGTGTGGTGTCTGCGTCGCTGATGGCACCCAGTTCGTAGGTGGCATTGCCATAGGTGGGGTCGATGTCGGAGATGCCCGTCACAATGCCCTTCACATAGACTCTGGAGCTGGTATAGGTGCCGTCGGTGATGAGTTTCAAGGCCTTCGTCACATTGTAGGGCGAAGCGGCCGTACCGTCACCAGCTGGCGCAATATATGCTCCACTCGGGTTGGTGCTACTGCCGTTGTCGAACGGTGCCGGCACGTCTTCGCAACTGGTAAGTGCCAAGGCCACCATGGCCATGGCATATACTGAATGGATCAGTTTTTTCATTTGCATACAGTATTATTATTTTATTTCTTCAACATCATCCAAGGTGCGGATGATAATCTCCCACTGACTGTTGTATCGCTTCATGATACCGGTAACGTTCACCTTTCCTGTGGGCACTGGGGTAGAAGCGAAATCGGCAAAATTGCTGGTATAAAGTATCACAGACGAGCTGCGATATTCCTTAAAGCTCAAGGACTTAGAACCTGCTCCCGCAGTGGGGGTGGCATAAGTGGTCTTGCCGTTGACACCCAGGAAAGAAACATTCTTCAGGGTAACCAGCTTGCCGCCATAGGTAAGTCCGTTGGTAGAGGCTTTCCATGAAGAGTTGAACTCTATGGGCTCAACGGTCTTCTTCTCGCCTGTCAGCTTGAAGTGCTGGTTCCATAACACACGACTCATACGGCTCACGTAGGTTTGCTTGCTCGAGTTGGTATAGGGCGTTCCAAGCTCAGCCTGCATGCCGTAACCGCCAATATAGAGTCCTTTGAGGTCGATGAGTACTTCGGCACCCACGGGCAGGTTGCCAAAAAGTCCGCCCTCAGAAACCGCGATAATGATGGCACCTGTACCATCGTCTACTACAACTTCGTTGTAAATGTTGCCAGAGATGTCATTACCGGTAACCACAGCCTTGATTTGTACATCGTCGGTGATCTGCGCGTAGGCCGTGCCGTCGCGATAATCGGTCTCGATAATCGTCTTATATTGATTTTTCAGCTCTGCGATGGTAGTCACGTTGGTCTCTTGGATAGAGGGGTTGCCCACGCCAGCCTGGTCGGCAGTGAGCTCTGGGGTATCCCAGTCGCTATCCATACAGCTTGTTGTGAGACTGCAAGCCAAGGCAAGGAGCATGATATATTTGAATGTCTTCATTGTCGTGATGTTTAGAATTTGTAAGCGATGTTCAACATGCCGTTAGTGCCAAAGGTATAGTACTTCTTTGGGTTCTTGGAGAACCGGTACATACGGCTGTTGCCAGATGAGGTATAGTCTGAGCGGCTCTGCTCGTAGCCGCCTGTCACGATCTTCTCATTATTAAAGATGTTAGACACCATGAGATTGATGGAGAGGCTGCCGTGCTTGAGATAGATGCTGCGACCGATGGAGCCGTCGAACATCCAGCCGCCATGACCCTTGTCTTGGGGAGAAGGCGTGGGGTCGTTAATGCGTTGCAGGTTGTTCTGGTAACGGTAGTAAGGCGAGTAGCTCAGGTAGATACGGTCGTACCAGTTGCCGCTAAGGTCGATGAACCATCCGTGCTGGTGATAGCTCAGGCCGATAGAGGTGGCGGTGAGCGGTGTGCCGTCTTCACGCATGTTCTTCACCATGGCCACATCGTCATAATAGGTACCCTGGGTAGAGTTGATGTATCTTACCTTGGCGTCAGAAACATTCTTGGCATCACTCAGTGTACCGATGAGCTTGAGGTTGAGGAAGGAAGCTAATTTGAAATCCAATCCGGCTTCTACCCCAAAGTACTCTTTGGTAAGGTCGGTGAGCGAGTTGTAAGAGAAGCTGTTGATGTCGTCGAAGTAGAACTGGGTCCACTCGGTGGTGTTGGCGAGATGGTAGTAATATCCGTTTACGTTCGCGTGGAGCCAACTGCTGTTGAGCTGATAGCCTACCTCGGCAGAGAATATCTGCTCGTTGTGAAGGCCTGTCACAAAGTCGTTGTTCAGTTCAGGAGCCACAAAGGCTGTGGTAGCCTCCGGCGCACGGCTCTCGAAGCCCATGCCAAGCGTAAAGGTGTTGCCGCGTCCGAGGTTGAAGTTGCCGCTGGCCTTGACGCCGCCCTCCAAAAACTTGGCCGTCTTGCTCTTGCCATAAGAGTTGTCGGCAAAGAGTCCGTTGCGCATTTTGCCATCGCGCTGCATGGTCTTGCCACCTACACGGCCAGAGATGGAGTAGTGAAGGTTGCCGAAGGTCTCTGCGTAACTGGTCCATACCTGAGCTTTTGAAGTGATGATATTATAGCTGTAACCAAATTTGTCACCCTCGCCCACCACGGCATTGGGGTTGTTGAGGTCATACTGCAACTTGTCAGAGCCTGCAGGGTAAGTGCCCAGGGCATAGAAGTTGACGTTGTGATAGGTGGTGGCACCAAGCAGGTCGTCCATGGTCTGGTAATGCTTGGCATTGTTGTAGCTCACCATGAAGCCATTGCTCCAAGTGCTTTTTTCTGTGAGGTAAGAGGTCAGTGCTGACGACAGTGTGAGGTTGAGCACATCATTATGCTTGGCCTGAATGAAGTACATGGCATCTGCGCCCTGAGAAGAAGCTTGCCGGTTGGCATAGATCAACTGGTCGAAGTTTATCTGGCGTGCGGCCTTACTACTCATAAGGTATTCGCGTGCAGCCATGTAATCAGCATAACCCTGTTCGCTGTTCATGGAGTTTTCTCCTGTAATGTCATAATAGTTTGATGGCAGGAGCTTGTAGTAGTCGGGATGTGGGTTGTCGGCCCCGTTGTAGTTGAGCTTGGTGCTCGAATACCAACTGTACTTGCCAAAGAGCGATGTGGTGAGCTTGTTCTTGTCGTTGAGTTTCCAGTCCCAGGTGAAGATAGCCGACGGGGCGAAGTCGTTCACCACGCGGCTGTTGCGCACCTTGCCGTTCTGGTAGCCCCAGTAGGGGTTGTACTGATGGTCGTTAGCCAACTCATACATCTCGTCGGTCGATGCACCCTGCGTGGAACGCTCAGTGGGGTTGCCCCATGTAGAAAAGGCGAGCGAATGGTTGTTGCCAATGAGTTTCTGAACGCCGAAGAAATACGACAGGGAGTTGTAGAACGTGCCGGGCACATAACCCTTGTCGGCCCAGCGGTAGGTGACGTTGGCCGAGTAGGCCCATCCCTTGCTGTTGAGCCCGCTGTTGTAGGTGTACATGCCGCGCAGCGTATAGTTGCGGTTGGCACCCGTAAGGGTGATGCGGTGCCCGGTGGCCATGCTTGCCGGCCGGAAGTTGTAGTTGTTGGATCCCCCCAGCCCGGTGAACGAGAAATTGTTGCTCTCGAACGGCAGTGCCGACTCCATATTTCGGGTCTGCTGGTTCAGGCCGCCGACCAGCGAATACCGAAACTGCCCCGACTCCATGTCGTTGGCGAGTGCACCATTGATATAAATATCATTGTATTTCTGATTGAGGGCACGGTATCTGAACCGCACCGGAGAGAAGAGGAATCCCACCTCGGAGGCATAGACGTTGGTGTTGGAGTTGACAATGGTCACGTTTTGCGACATGTTGTCGTCCTCGCCCAACTGTGCCTCTGTAAAAGTGAAAGCTGCCTCGCCTACATTTGTCGAGTCGGTCTGGGCAAATGTCAGCGGAGCATAGCTTAAGGCCATCATGGCCAGGATAAGCTTTTTCTGCATAGTTGAATGATTAAGAATAATATATAATGTAATGTTTTTGCAAAATAACGAAATATATTTTAAACGCAAAAACCTTTTTGATTAAATTTTCAGGAAATATGGCATTTTCTCGGAATTAATTGCGAAATTTGCAACAAACAATTTGAATGATAATGAAAAGAAATTTAAGTCTCCTGGCTATCTTGATGATGCTGGTGCTTTCTGTTTCTGCGCAGAAACGGTTTTCTGTTTATGCTGTGGGTTTCTACAATCTGGAGAATCTCTTCGACACCTGTCATGACGAGGGGAAGAACGATTATGAGTTTCTGCCCACGGGGTCGTACCGGTGGGACGGACTGAAATATAGTCATAAGCTCAATAATATGTCGCGTGCGCTGAGCGACATGGCCACAACGATGTTGCCCGGTGTGGGTTGCGCAGTCATTGGTGTGTCGGAGGTGGAGAATGCCAAGGCGCTCACCGACCTCTGCAACCAGCCTGCGCTGAAGGCCCGCGGCTACCAATTCTGCCATGTAGAGGGACCCGACAGTCGAGGAGTAGACTGCGCCCTGCTCTACAACCCTAAGTTGTTTCAGGCAGACAGTGTGTGGCTTGTGCCCTATGTGCCCACTGAGAAGCAGGATTCGGGATTCAAAACGCGTGGTTTCCTCACCGTGAGCGGCAGGATGGCTGGCGAGCGGATGGTGTTCATCGTGTGTCATCTACCCAGTAGGTTCAATGGCTCCTATTACCGTGAGGTAGGTGCCGAACAGGTAAGGGTGCTCAAAGACTCTCTGCTGGCTGCCGACCCCGCCTGTAAGGTGATGGTGATGGGCGATATGAACGACGACCCCAACAACCGCAGCATGTACGAGATCCTGAAGGGTAAGGAAGATATTGCCAAGGTGGGCGAGGGCGACATGTACAATCCGTGGTACAACATCCTGGTGAAGCAAGGCACCGGCACGCTGATGTATCAAGGCTCGTGGAACCTCTTCGATCAGATTCTGCTTACCCCTAACCTGCTCAGTGCCAAGGGCTCGCGCGACTACTCTGAGCTGAAATACCTCAAGAACGAGATTCAGCGCATGCCATATCTGTTCCAGACTGAGGGCAAGTATAAGGGCTCCACCAAGCGTACCACGGCCGGTGGCGTATGGCTCGACGGCTATTCTGACCACCTGCCCGTGTGTGTGTATCTGGTGAAGGAACAGGCGGGTAATTGAGCAGCAGGCTCTACAACTGAACGCAGCCGTGAGACTCATGCTGCCTGGCATGAAGACGGAACAACGAGCAAAGCACAATGGTGGCAAAGACAACAGACAGACATGCCGCAACGCGTACCGCGACGGTAGCAGACAAGTGTGGGGAGAGCTTTGAGGTCGAGACTCACCCTTTCACACCTTTTCTCCCTTCCAACGCCCGGTTGCTCATGCTTGGCACCTTTCCGCCGGCTCCCAAGCGCTGGTGCATGGACTGGTACTATCCCAATTTCACCAACGACATGTGGCGTATCTTCGGATTGCTCTTCTTTGGCGACAAGTTCCACTTTGTGGACAGTGCCCGCAAGACTTACCGGCTGGATGCCCTCAAGATTTTCTTGGCCGAGCGGGGCGTGGCCCTCTTCGACACCTGCCTGCGCATTCGCCGCACCAAGGGCACGGCCTCTGACAAAGACCTGGAGGTGGTGGAGCAGGCCGACCTCGACGGAATGCTTCGCGCGTTGCCCGAGTGCAGGGCCGTGATTGCAGCCGGGCAGCTGGCCACCGACCTCTTCACCGCCCACTATGGCATCGATGCCCATGGCATGAAGATGGGCGACCATGTCGACTTTGTGTTTGAGGGCCGCACCATCAGCCTCTACCGTGAGCCCAGCTCCTCGCGTGCCTATCCCATGAAGGTGGAGCAAAAGGCCAGTCATTACGAGCGCATGTTTCGTGACATCGGACTGCTATAATCATGCGGATACCTCCTGCCTCTACACTCATACCTCCCCATTCTTCATTTTTCAACCTTCATTCTTCAATCAAAACACATGGAAGATAAAATAACAATTATCGGCATCGCTGGTGGCACAGGCTCTGGCAAGACTACCGTTGTAAAAAAAATAGCACAGTCGTTGCCGCCCCATTATGTGGCTGTGGTGCCCCTCGACTCTTATTATAACGACACCACCGACCTGACCGATGAGGAGCGCAAGGCCATCAACTTCGACCATCCTGATGCCTTCGACTGGAAGTTACTCATCAAGCATGTCACCGAACTGCGCCAGGGGCATGCCGTCGAGCAGCCTACCTACAGCTACCTGCTGAGCAACCGCTTGCCCGAGACCATACACGTAGAACCTAAGCCCGTGATTATTGTTGAGGGCATCATGACGCTCATCAACAAGAAACTGCGCGACATGATGGACCTTAAAATCTTTGTCGATGCCGACCCTGACGAGCGTCTCATCCGCAACATCCAACGCGACACCATCGACCGCGGACGCACCGTATCGATGGTGGTAGACCGTTACCTCAAGGTGCTCAAACCCATGCACGAGCAGTTTATCGAGCCCACCAAGCGCTATGCCGACCTCATCATCCCGCAGGGTGGCGAGAACGTCAAGGGCATCGGCATACTCTGCAAGTATATCGAGGGGCTCGTGCCGGGAGAATGATTTGTCGTAAGGCTGGTGGGGCGTAGGGCATGGTTAATGGTTTTCTGTGCCAATGGTATGCTGCTTCCACATAGCCTGTTGCGCCCTTTACAAACCCTTTTCGTTTTCTTCTATCACCTCAATGGCCTGCGGCTCCACCTCATTGGCGGCGGCCTGAGCCTGATGCGCCTTCTCGAAGGAGCGGCGGCACTGGTGTATCTTGATGGCATTGATGAGGTCGACCACACCATAAACCATCATGCACCAGCCGATGATGAAGAGTGGGGCAGAGGCGATGGCCGAGGGTTTGATGACGGCCACCAGTCCGATGAGTAGGATGATGGTGGGGAAGGCCCACCACATACAGCCCACACGGGCAAAGCGCGAGGCGGTGCCGAGATTGAAAAACTGGTTGAGGGCACCCAGAATCAGGATGCCGGCCAGCACGTACATCAGTCCGTTGACAAAGGTGTTGGGTGCCAAGGCCAGCAGTCCGCCCAGGATGATGCTGCCGATGCCCACGATGGGAAACGAGGGCGAGGGCCCCAAGATGGGTTTGCCCTGGGCATCGAGAATCTTCACGTCGTCGTTGCGGCGTTTGGCCGAGAAATAGGGGAAACAACTGATGAGGCCGGAGACAAAGAAGATGACACCGATGGTGATGGTGATCCAAGTGACCGTTTGCTCGCGGTACTTCACGAGCAGGGCACCCACGGCAATGGCGCAGATGGCTCTGAAAATGCTGCTTTGTAATACTTTCATTGTGAAGCGGGTTTAGCTGGGGCTGGGTCGATGATGCAAAGTTAGGTGAAGTTTCCGAGAAAAGCAAGACAGAACTCACCTTTTATTTGTAATTTTGCAACATGAAGTCCAAAAAGAAGAAAGAAGACAAGATGACAACATTATATTTGACACGCCACGGCGAGACCGTGGATAACAAGGCTCAGATCCTGCAAGGGCAGACCCAGGGCGAGCTCAACGAGACTGGGCGACAGCAGGCCCGCGAGGTGAGAGACCGGATGAGAGACCATAAGATAGATGTCTTTGTGTCGAGCGACCTGCAGCGGTCGATAGAGACCTGCGAGATCATCGCCCAGCCCCACCACCAGGAAGTAGTGACCACGCCCCTGCTGCGCGAGCGCGACTGGGGCAGTTTCACAGGTAAGTTTATTCCCGACCTGAAAGACCTGGAGTGGCCCGACGACATCGAGAGCCTGGAGCGTATGCTGGCCCGCGCCCGCAACCTGCTCACCTGGCTCAAGGTGACTTATCCCGACCAGACCATTCTGGCCGTGGGACACGGCATCATCAACAAGGCCATCCAGAGCGTATATTTCAACAAACCCATGAATGAGGTGCAGAAGATGATGAACGGCGAGGTGCGCATACTTATGCTGTAAGTACATGTACGGCCCCATGTGGGTTGCCGGTAAATAAAGACACACTAACAAAGAGAGGCTATGCAGGTCAAACCGCATAGCCTCTCAACTTATCACTATAACTCTCTAATCTTCGAAAATCCTGAATCATCTCTTTACCGGAAAGCCAATACCCGTTTTTGAAACGCTTTCCAATAATCACTTGAAATTGTTGTATATAACTGCTATCTATTCGTTATCTGTGACCGCCAAACCGTCCGCCACCGTTATTGCTGCTAGAGCCACTGGAGCGTGTGCCGCCCACGTTGCCACCACCGAAGCCACGTGAAGGAGCGCTCTGTGAGCGACCGCTGCCAAAGCTGCTCGGTGAGGGGGAATAGCTTCGCGAGCTTGAGCTGCCAAAGCTGCTTGACGAGCGGCTGGGCGTGCTGCGGCTGGGTGCAAACTCGCGGCTGCTGCTGTTGGGGGTGAAGGTGCGGCTGGGAGACGAGCTGTTGCCATGGTTGCCAAAGTAGCGTGAGCTCGACTCAGGTCGTGTCACCGTGGTGCGTGTGCTGCTCTCACGGCTGCTGCCAAACGAACGCGTGCGGTTCTGCTGGGCGACGCTCGTCGAGCCGTTGTCGAAGGAGCGGCTGCCATTGCTGGTACCGAATGAGCGGTTGCCGTTATTTGTGCCGAATGAGCGGTTGCCATTGCTGTTGCCGAATGAGCGGTTGCCGTTGCTGTTGCCAAACGAACGTGTGCGGTTCTGATGGTTGTTGTCGTAGCGCACACCGCCATTGCCGAAGCTGCGCGAGCCCTGCGAAGAGTATCTGGTGCCGCGGCCATAGTCGCCACGGTTGAATCCGTCGCGCATGCCCATACGGCTCCGGCCGTTGGCGATGGTGCCATAGCTGCGCCCGTGGTACCAGCTGCGCCCGCCGTTCATGGCCCAGCTGTGCCCGCCACGATAGTTCACGTAGAACGCGGGACGACCAAAGAAATAGTAGTCGCGGTGGGGGTAGCGGGCATAGATGCCGAAGTGCCAGTAGCCTCCGTCCCAGTAGAGAGGGCGATAGAAATAGCTGGCATCGAGATACATCCGATACTGCCAGTCGAGCAGGATATAGCTCAGGTCGAGGTTGCGCCTTGTCCAATAGGCACCGTAGAGGTCGTCGTAATCGTTTATGCCCATGAGATAGTCGAGATTCACCTCGTAGGCAACCTCATACTGGTCATCGGTGAGGTTAAGTTCGTAAGCCATCTTGTCGGTGAGAAAGAGGGCCTGCTCGCGAGCCTGCTCATAACTCATAGCTGATGCCTGGATTGTCATGGTGAACAATGCTACAAGCGCAAATACAAACTTTTTCATTCGAAAATGTTTCTATTGTGAACAGCCGATAAAACGGCTATTCTGGT
>CAZBQA010000020.1:18977-44047 GCA_964493905.1 uncultured Prevotella sp. | reverse complement strand
GTGAAACTTTACCAGTATAAAATAGCAAGTTAGGAACTTGCGAAACTTGAATATTTATAAAAATATGATGCAAATCATTAACGAAAATTAAATAAATAAAAAAGATCTGCATCCTAATTGCCTTCCCAGCCCACGGGCGATGACACTTCAAGTTGTGAGACAGCGTGTTGATATCTGCCTCTCTTGAGCATGGTTACTGTATCATTGTTGTTGTGTGACTCCTTTTCCACCTATATATATAATACAAGAATGTTGATATATATATAAAAGAAGAATGTTGAATTCATAAAGTAGAGTGCCAACCTTGCATCTGCTACGTTATTTTGGGTCAGAACATTCCAACACCTTTCGACCCGGGTGTTACGTTACTCTGTTAATTTGTCTTAGTGTCTTCCAACACCTGTTGCCCCCGGCCGTTACGTTATTCTGTTACTCTGTCTTAGTGGCTACCGGTATTGGCAGCAGGTGAGTATCTGCGGATATATACAAAAAAGGATGACCTAAGTCATCCTTTTGTGCGCTCCAGGATGGGCTTGAACCAACGACCCCCTGATTAACAGTCAGGTGCTCTAACCAACTGAGCTACTGAAGCATAATTCTGAATTGCGAGTGCAAAGGTAAGGAGATTCTTGGAAACTGCCAAACTTTTTTGCGAGAAAATTTAATTTTATGTGAAAAAAGTTGGGTTGTTGCTTTATTTTAGTATCTTTGCAAGCACTTAAACAAAGTAGAAATCAAGCGGATAAGCAGGTTGGACTCTCAACCTGCGTCGCGCCAACGATGACAAACAGTATATGAGAAAAGTGATGATGATGGTGGGCTGCTGGCTGCTGGCCCTGTGCTGCTGGGGGCAGAACGACGACCACAACTTCAAGATAGCCAAGAATCTGGATGTGTTTAACGCCATCTACAAGAATCTGGAGATGATGTATGTCGACACGCTCGATGCCGACGAGGTGGTGGGCAACGGCATCAATGCCATGCTGCAGAGCCTCGACCCCTACACCGTTTATTATCCCGAGGACAAGCAGAACGACCTGAAGATGATGCGCACGGGCAAGTATGCCGGCATCGGGTCGCTCATCCGCTACAACTACAAGCTGGGCAGGGTGTGCATCGACGAGCCCTACGAGAACATGCCGGCGGCGGAGGTAGGTCTGAAGAAAGGCGACATCATCCTGAGCATCGACGGTGAGGACATGACCCAGAAAGACAATGCCTACGTGAGCGACCACCTGCGCGGCGATGCCGGCACTACCTTTGAACTGAAGGTCAGGCGCCCCTCGACCGGCAAGGACATGAAGTTCAAGGTCACGCGACGTGCCATCCAGATGCCGGCAGTGCCCTATTATGGCATACAGCCCAACGGCATGGGATATATCAACCTCAACGGCTTCACAGAGGGTTGTGGCAAGGATTTCCGCAATGCCATCATCGAGATGAAGAAGGGAGGCATCAAGGGGCTGGTGTTCGACATGCGCGGCAACGTCGGAGGCTCGGAGATGGAGGCCGTGAACGTGGTCAACTGCTTCGTGCCCAAGGGCAAGCTCGTGGTGAGCAACCGAGGCAAGCTCAAGGAGGCCAACCGCGACTACAAGACAACGGTGGAGCCCATCGACACGGTGATGCCCATCGTGGTGCTGGTGAATGGCGGCACGGCATCGTCGGCCGAGATTGTCAGCGGGGCGCTGCAGGACTTCGACCGGGCGGTGATCATGGGCAACAAGACCTACGGCAAGGGGCTGGTACAGACCATCATCGACCTGCCCTACAACGGACAGATGAAGCTCACCACCAACAAATACTACATCCCCTCGGGCCGGTGCATCCAGAAGATCAACTACAGTCATGCCGACGGCGGCTCGAACGAAGAGGTGGCCGACTCGCTCGTCAAGACGTTCTACACCGCCAACGGCCGCCCCGTGAAAGACGGAGGTGGCATCATGCCCGACGTGGAGGTGAAGGCCGACTCGCTGTCTAACCTGGCCTACTACCTGGTGGGCGCGCGCGACTCCAACGAGCTGGTGCATACCTTCGAGGTCGACTATATAGCCAAGCATCCCACCATTGCCTCGCCGGCCGACTTCGACCTGACAGATGCCGACTATGAGGAGTTCAAGCAGTTGGTGCTCAAGAGCAACTTCAAGTACGATGCCCTGAGTGAGAAGAGCTTGGAGAACCTCGAGAAAATGGCCAAGTTTGAGGGCTACTTCGATGATGCCAAGGCCGAGTTTGAGGCCCTGAAGCGCAAACTGAAACACAATGTGGCCAAGGAGCTCGACCATAACAAGGAGAGCATCAAGGCTCTGCTCACCAACGACATTGTCACCGCATACTACTATCAGCGTGGTGCCATCCAGAACTCGCTGAAGAGCGACAAGCAAGCCGACGAGGCATTCAAGTTGCTGCAGAACAAAGACGACTACTACAAGCTGCTGAAGGGCAAGTGATGCCCGGCGAGCGCAATACCGATAAGTATCGGTATCGGTGGCTACAGATGGCAAGACAAACAAAAGGACATTATCGCGATTCAGCTTCCATTTCGCCAAAGAGCGACATGGAAGCTGAATCGCTATAATGCCCTTTTTTGCATTTTTTTATTCATGCCTATGCAAGGTATACCCCCAGTCGGTGTTTAGCCTATGTAACGTTTAACTAAGTAAAAAGCCTGAAGAACTGTTAGGGATCCCTAATTCCCTACGCCCAGGGGAAAAAAACTATGGAAAAATCAACATGCGGCCCAGACTGTAATATGTTGGTTCATCTGCAAGCTACCTTTGCAGCGTATGCGAATCGCAATGCCTTTTGCATTGACAACCACTACTACTCTTATCGTGATCTGGCCGACAAAGTCGGCAGTCTTCGCCTGGCAGTAAGAAACATCAATGGAGACCATGTAGGTCTCGTGGTGAATGACGACATCCACACCTATGCTTCTATACTTGCCCTGTGGATGGAAAGCAAAAGCTATGTACCGCTTCACCCACTACAGCCCTTAAAGCGGTGTGAGGATATCATTGGCCAGGTGGGCATCACAACCGTCATCGACACCTCGGCCACCACCAGATACCACAATGTTGAGGTTATCTGCCCGCAGGGTGTTGCCAGTTGTTCCGAGTGTTTCTACGACGAAATCTTCTACGATGCCAGTCGCGTTGCCTATATCCTCTTTACCTCAGGCAGTACAGGACGGCCGAAGGGAGTTCCTATCAACATGGGAAACGTGGCTGCTTTCGTAGATTCCGTGCCAGCCTTGGGTGTTGTTCTTACGTCCCATGACCGATGCCTGCAAATGTTCGACCTCACGTTCGACTTGTCTGTGGGCAGTTATCTGCCTCCCCTGTTGTGTGGGGCGTGTGTTTATACCGTTTCCCCGGGCAAGATCAAATGGCAAGAGGTGTATCGGATCATGGACGACTATGAGCTTACAGCGCTGCTATTGGTGCCATCGGTCATTCATTATCTGAAACCCTATTTCGGTGAGATTGAGGCTCCGTCAGTGCGTTACGTACTGTTCTGCGGTGAGGGACTCCCCGTTGACGACGCGATACGCTGGCGCCGCTGCCTGCCCAACGCGGAGGTGTGGAATGTCTACGGCCCTACCGAAAACACCATCTACTGCACCGCTTATCGTATGCCTCATGAACATGTGCAGGAACACAATGGCATTGTTGGTATTGGGCGTGCCATGAAGCATGTACATGCCATGGTGACCAATGGTCAGGGCATGCCTGTGGGCGACGGCACTCCGGGCGAACTGTGCTTGGCCGGGGAGCAGCTTACCGAGGGTTACTGGAATGATGAGCGGAAAAATGGGGGAGGCCTTTTTTGAGGCAGGCGGACAGCGTTGGTACCGTACGGGCGACATCTGTGCCGTAGCTCCCGACGGAAACATTCTTTTTATGGGTCGACTCGACTCGCAGGTACAGATACAGGGCTTCCGTGTGGAACTTGGAGAGATAGAGCATGTGGCTCGTCAGTTTTACCGCGAGCAGGTAGCCGTAGTGGCCTTGACCGAAGGGAGTGGGGGAGACACGGTCATTGAGCTGGCAGTGGAAACCGATTCTGCTGACGACGATGCGCTACTGCTTGCGCATTTGCGGCAGTTTCTGCCAGGGTATATGATACCTGCTGAAATCTATCATATATATCCTTTCCCACAGAATGCCAGCAACAAAATAGACCGGAAGAAGGTTGGAGAAATTATTGTGTCTGACAAAGCAAAAAGACAATAGCCATACAATACTTACAACATGGAAAGAGAAGATGTACTCAAAGCACTGAACGAAATTTTTGCAAACGTACTCAAGGAGAAATATTTGCAACTCGACGAGAGCATGTCGGCCGACGACGTGGACGGCTGGGACTCGCTCACCAACATGACTATCATCAGTGACGTGGAAAAGAAATGGGGATTTCGTTTCAAACTTCACGACATCGTCAAACTGCACAACGTGGGTGACATGATAGACGTCATCACCAAGCGCGGCAAGTAAAAAGCACGCATATAGCACATGGAATTTCTCACGATCCCATTCGTGGTGCTTTTTGGCATTACGTTTGTCTTGTATTATGCCCATACGGGTCGTCTCTGGCAGCATGCCGTGCTGCTCGTGACGAGTTGCACGTTCATTGCGTGGTATCATTGGTAGTATCTTGTCGTGGCAGCCGGCATCACCCTATTCACATTCTGTCTTGGCCGCTGGCTCCACCGCAGTCTCGACACGCCGCGCGCCGCGCCGCTGCTCTGGGGAGGCATTGCCGGTCTCGTTGGCTTCTGGCTCATTGCCCGCTACTGGTCGGGCATGTTCCCGCTGGGCATTTCTTTCTACACTTTTCAGGCGTTGGCTTATCTTATCGAGATATACTGGGAAGAAGAGCCCGAAAACGATTTATTGGACCTCTCTCTTTATATGGTGTTATTTATGAAGTTTCTCTCAGGTCCCATCGAGCGGGGGCAGAACTTGTTGCCCCAGCTCAAGTCGGGTAAGGCGTTCGACTATCTCAGTGCCACTCACGGCCTGAAGCTTGTGGCATGGGGCTGTTTTCTCAAACTTGACATTGCCGACCGCGTAGGCCCTGGGCTCGATAGTGTGTTCGACCATGTGGTCGAGGCCTCTGGCGCTCAGTTGTTGCTCGCCACGTTGCTCTACCCCATCCAGCTCTATGCCGATTTTGCCGGATACACCTGCATGGCCCTTGGCCTCGGGCGTATGTTGGGCTTTCGCTTGCAGCCCAACTTCAACCGCCCGTTTATCTCACGCACCACCGGTGAACTGTGGCGTCGATGGCACATTTCCCTCTCGTCATGGGTGCGCGACTATGTATTTACGCCATTGAACGCATCGCTGCGCCAATGGGGCAAAGTGGGCGTTTACGTCTCGTTGCTTGTCACGTTTGTCGCTATTGGCGTGTGGCATGGAGCCGGTTGGACATTCATGCTGTACGGACTGTTTCAAGGCGTGCTTGTCGTGTGGGAGACGGCATTCAAGGGGGCGCGTGACCGTATCGGCCATATCATGGGTCAACGCTTCTGGTCTGGGTGGGGCGCCGTCAGAACCTATTTGCTCTTTGCCCTCTCATTGCTCTTCTTCCGCCTTCCGTCGGTGGGCGATGTGAGCTACACCTACCTCCACCTGCTTGATGGCATACGCATGAACGCCAAGGAGTTGCGCTTCGGCATGAGCGACCATCTGTGGATAGTATGGGGAACAGCCGTTGTGCTGATGATGGCCGTAGAATGGTTCAATGCCCGTACCGATATTATCGCTTGGAGCGATCGGCAGAAGGCCGTTGTCAGGTGGCCTGCCTACTTCTTGTTTGTCCTTCTCATATTCGTATACGGCTCGTTTGGTGTCGAAAATTTCATCTATATCCAGTTTTAGTAGCCATGACACTTCGTCCTTACTCTAAATTTATTGTTAAGTCGCTGTTGCTCAGTTTCCCCTTCCTGTTTGCGCTTACCTGTTACGTGATACGGGATCCGTTCATGGTGTTGCGGCAATATGATGATTACGACCATTCTCCCATTTGTCAGAACGAGGGCTACGTTGCCTGGCAAAAATACAAATTATACCGCCACAAGGCCCATTATGATGCTTTTCTCATGGGCAACTCCTGCACGAAAGCATTCTCATGTGACACTTGGAACAGCTATGTCCACGGTCATCCCTTCCGCTTGTTTTGCAACAACCTTGGCCTTGCTGACCTCTGTCAAGTGCTCGATGCCTTGGACCGGCAGCCCCATCAGCCCGTGCGCCACATACTCCTCGTGACCGACCGAACGTTTTTCATGAAACACTGCGTCAGCTGCGGAGCCATGCACGTCATGCCTCCCGACGTGAGCCACGATAGCTGGCTCACGGTGCAGACCGAATTTGCAAAAGCTTTTTTTTGCACGGATGTCTTGGGACCTTACCTGCGTTATCTTGTTACCGGGAAAAGTGGGCCGTGGAGCGAAGGGGTGGTCTGCACTGCCACCACACGTACCACCATCAGTAACGAGGCTGTTGTCGACTTCATGGAAGATAGCATCAAGCGCATGGGCGAGGCCTATTGGCACGACAAAAAGTTTAGCAAGGTACTCCATGCTCAGCCCAAAACCGATGTCCAAATCATCTTCCAGCCGCAACTCAGGTTGTTGTGCAAGGTACGCGATTTCTGCCGCAAGCACCATACCGACCTGCGTCTTGTCATTGGGCCCACCACCGAACGTCTCCGAATGAATCCTGCCGATGTGACTTGTTTGTGCAGGATATTAGGCAAGGCGAATGTCTACGACTATACGGATAGACAAGATCTGAACAACATCCACAACTTCTATGATACGGCCCATTACCGAATTGGTATAGGCAATCTCATCCTCAAGGATATCTATGGGAATGGCACGACGGCGAGCACGCACGGCGAGGGCCCGTCTATGATTCCGTCAAAGGGGGGCGGCAATGCCGCGAGGTCATGACTACCACCTATAGAATCAACGGATGGTTTTATATAGAATTATCGGATGGTTTTATATAGAATCATGTTATGTTTCTTGCCTGATCATCAAGCCAAAGCGCTCGTCAGGCTTAGTAAAACAGGGTGGGATACCGCTTTTACTTGTGTATTGTGCTTTATGCCAACCTATATTCCGTATCTCCCATAGGCTTGTCGCAAGGCTTCAGAAATGGGCCGTCAAGTCTTGCCTTGTCGTGCCAGCCTGTCTTTGTAGTGTTGTGTGTGTGTGGGGGGGCCTTGTCGTGTCACCACGTGCGTGAGATGTCGCGCCGTCTTCTGTCTCTTCGAGGCAAAATACGATGGAGCTTGTGGCGAGGTGCGGTGCCCCTCCGGCCCGTTTATCCTTCAAATACCTTTTGTGGTGTGATGTCTCTTCGCGTATTCCACGGCGGAGAATCCTTGTGGGATTAGCCCTTGTCTTTTCCCGGTGAACCGCATGAGAGGCGCAAGTTGTCATTATAAAAACATGTGATGCAAGGCTTTAGAGAGACATTAGCCCAGGTGGATTATCCTCCAAGACGATTGATGTAGTGATTCAGCAAGGCGTTATCGTATTGTCATTAAGTATTTTAGCTGTGGCATGAAGGCTGTAATAAAATCGTGATGAATATTTTCTCTCAGAACCATCATTATCCGATTATTTTGCGTAAGTTTGCAAATAGACAGTCTGCGCGACCGTCTATCAGACGCGCCTTGTGTGGGTGAGTCGAATGTATAACCGAAATAAGCGTGACGAAAGATGAAGAAAGAACTGTTGAAGAAGCTGACTGCCGAACCGGGCAAGAAGCACGAGGTGAGCGAGTTTGACCCTGGCTACACCGCAGATTTGAAGAAAGACGATGCCACGGCGTTGATCGAGGAGAACATCAGCACGATGTCGGTGCTGCAAGACGAGCTCTACGCCTTCGACCGCCATGCCGTGCTGGTGGTGTTCCAGGCCATGGATGCCGCAGGCAAGGACGGCACCATCAAGCATGTGATGTCGGGCATCAACCCCCAGGGCTGCCAGGTGTTCGCCTTCAAGCGCCCTTCGGCCGAGGAACTCGACCACGGCTACCTGTGGCGTGTACAGAAGAACGTGCCCGAACGAGGACGCATCGGCATTTTCAACCGGTCGCACTATGAGGATGTCCTCGTGGCGCGCGTGCATCCGGAGATTGTGGTCAACGCCCAGATACCAGGCATCAAAGACTTGAAAGACGTAGACGAGAAGTTTTGGGAGAAGCGTTATCGCCAGATCAACGACTTTGAGCGTTATCTCTCCGAGACCGGCACTACGGTCATCAAGTTCTTCCTCAACGTGTCGAAGGACGAGCAGCGCAAGCGCCTGCTCAAGCGCATTGACGACAAGGAGAAGAACTGGAAGTTTGAGGCCGGAGACCTCAAGGAGCGTGCCGCATGGGACCAGTATATGGATGCCTACTCAAAGATGCTCACCAAGACCTCTACCGACTATGCCCCATGGTATGTCATTCCTGCCGACCACAAATGGTTCATGCGCTATGCCGTGGGTCAGATCATCAACCACCGGCTGGAGGAACTGAAGATGAGCTACCCCAAACTCGACAAGGAGGCGGAGGCCGGACTGAAGGCCTGCAAGGAACAACTCCTGAACGAGGAAAAGGATACGAAGGCCGGCAAATAGCTTGTGACGTGCCAGAGCCTTCAGGTGGTCAGCCATCTGAGGTGACTGTCAAACAGAGAAGACCCTGCGGCCTTCTCTGTTTTTTGCACCGGGGGCCACTCTGCGATGTCAGGGTGGCAACCCGACAATCATGCAACATAACAACCCACCTATGATATTTATAAAAAGCCAAGGTTGGTGGAAACATCAGATATGCACCAACACGCCCACGAGGCACTCGCGACCACGCAAGGGCAACAGCCGGGTGGTGGTGTTGAGGCCTGCGACCTGCGTGACAGAATAGGAAGTGGCATTCATCAGGTTGCGCAAGGTGCAGTTCCACTCTATTGTCTTGTTCATCTTCCAGTGTACTTCGGCATCCATCAGGTAGCAATGCTTATAGACTGAAGATTCCACCTCGTTGCTCGTGCCCTGTACATGCATACGAATGTCCCACTTGGCGGTGGGGAAGAGGTAGAGCGAGGCGTCGTTGGCAAACTGACTGAGCACCGACGAGCGATAGACGGGGGTACGCTCCCAAAAGAGAGTGGCTCGCGACTGCAGGTAGAGACGCAGCCATTTTAGCTTGTGGTAGTCCACATCGATATAGGTTCCCAATACATGTGAGCGGTTGGTGACGAGGAGCTCGTTCTGCGCCACAGGGGCATTCCGCTGCACGTAAGTGGCGTTCCACTTCAGCGTGATGCCGGCCGTGGCGAAACTCTTGCTCAACTCCGAAGAGGCGGTGAGGCTATGCGAGGTGATCGTTCCCTCGCATTCGGTAATGGTGGTGAGTGTGTCGGTGTAATTGAAATTGAGGTATCGCTCGTCACGCTGCCTACGATAGCCCACGTTGACATTGGCAAAGACGAGAGAGGTGAGGTTGCGATAACTCAGTCCTCCCGACACATTGTAGCTGCGAGAGATGAACACCTTGGGCAGCACTTGCCGCACGCTGCGGTAGTTGGTATGTACGGGTAAGAGACTGTAGAAGGCCGACGCGGCATCCTCCACAGCGGTGTTGAAGCCGAGGCGAAGGGTGAAAAACTGCCCCAAGTGTCTGCGCAATGCCGCCGAGGGGGTGATTCTCCATAGCCCTCTGCTGTTCTTGGTTGCCGCATTGATGTAAGAAGCAAGGTGCTGCACCGGTAGCCCCAACTCTAAATAATCTTCCGACCCCAATCGAATGGTATAGGTTGGTGTCAAGGTCCATATCGTACTTTGTCGCGTAACGATGTCGTCGGCCTCGCTTCTCGATCTACGCAACGTCATCTTGGCCGTGAGTTCCAAGGGGTTGCCCCATAGCGAGAAGACACTACCCACTTGCGCCCGCGAAAGGAAGACGCGCGAGGCATAGTGGGCGTCGACGTTGTAGAGCAACATGCTGTCGGCCGCTGTCAGAAGGGCATCGTGTCGGTTGTAAGCTTGCAGCATCCATTTCACGGTCAGCGTCTGGCGCCCCACGGCAAGACCGGCATTGAGATAGTTGCGCACATAAGCGGGCTTGATATTGGCATGTTGGCTCACCCCCATGCTGTTGCCACTCAGGTTGTTGTCCGATCGCTGTCGTTGAAGGTCGTAACGCAGCTCATCGGAAACATAGGCCTTATCGCCGTTCAACTCGTAATGCACACGAGGCGTCAACTCCCAGGCATGCATACGCCATCGGTTGGCCTCCTCCACTTGCACCGTGCGCTGGCCGCCGTAGAGGTTGGTGGTGCTGTTGGAATAGCCCTCCGAGCGGTGATTGGCAAGCACGTTGACACGGAGCGTTGCATTTTTCGTTAGACTTGTCAGTGCGTTCAGTCCGCCAGCCTGCGACCGGTTGTCGTTATATCGTTCTGCCGGCAGGTCCTCGTTGTAGGGAGGCGTGGGCATCCACGATGCTGGAAGCGGCTCAAAGGCATCAAGGTCTGATATATCTATATGCTCCATCGTCTCCTCCGTCACGTCCTGCCCCACGTTGTTGCCCTTGGCGGTGAGCAGCCACTGCGTGCTCTTGAGAATCTTGGTGAGGAATAGCCTTCCCTGCCAGAGACCGTTGTCGCCCCATCCTCCCTTGGCTTCCATTTCGCCAAAGGGAAGGCCTTGCTTCTTTTTGTCCAGCTGGATGTTCAAGGCCGCCTTGTCGCTCACCTGCTTTCCGCGCAGCATCTTTACCGGCTGATGGTTCTCCAGCACCTCAACGGTGCTCACGGCATCTACCGGCAGGTTGCGGGTGGCTTGGTTGTAGTTGTTGCCAAGCAGGTCTTTCCCTTCGATATAAAATTTGTTGATGGCCTTGCCCTGGTAACTCACCGTGCCGTTGTCTTGCACGGTGATGCCCGGGAGTTTTCGCAACACGTCTTCAAGATGGGCATCGCCCCTGCCAACAAACTGCCCGACGTTGTAGGACAGCGTGTCGCCCGCCGAACGGATGGGTGGTGCTTTCACCTTCACCTCGCGCAACATTACAGA
This sequence comes from uncultured Prevotella sp., assembly GCA_964493905.1. GTDB lineage: Bacteria > Bacteroidota > Bacteroidia > Bacteroidales > Bacteroidaceae > Prevotella. The sequence continues at coordinate 32,967 of CAZBQA010000020.1, read as the reverse complement.
CTGCTGCGCCATGGAAAGGAGATTCACCTTACCAACCGAAAAGGAGGATGCCGGCCGGCGAAGGCCGGCATAGCCCATGGCGGTGAAGCTCAGCCTGCTGTCGCGCGGAGCCACTACGGTGAGTTTGCCATCGGCATCCGACACGGCGAAGGCCGCTGCCTTATCGTTCGACGTAAAGACACGGCACACCACTTGGGGCAGCGGCTCGTGGGTAAGGCTGTCGGTAAGGGCAAAGACAAGCGTCAGTCCATCGCCGGGTTGATGGGCTTGCAACGGACCGACGCTGACGAAGGCGACAAGAATGGTGAGCAAAACCCTCATTCTCAGTCGCGTTCAATGGGATTGTAAGGTCTGGATTGTACCCTTGCCTTATCTTCCTCAGACACAGAGATGCCTTGCCCGGAAAGGGCAGAAAGTGGGTCGGCACAGAAGTTGGCATAAGCCTTACGCACATTCTTGCGGCTTGTCTTTATGATTTCTTTATGGGCAAGCAGGTAGATGGGTACATATCCGTCTGCCTTCTCTATGCTCTCGGCCGAGAAGTCAAACTGTCCTTGTGTGTCGGCGACACGCAGGGCAAGGCCCGGCAGGCCATTGAACTTATATGGTCCGTAGGGCATGGCCAAGTCTGGCGCATACCATGCCACGTAACTCCTGCCAAACAGGGTTGTGATGGCCTTGTTGCAATGGTAGCCCAAAATGGTGGTGTCGCCTTCTGCCAGCTCCCATTCCGGTGTGGTCAGCGGTTCATCATACTGGTAGTGGTGCAGGTAGCCGATGGTCTTTTGCACGGTTTCCTTCTTGGCCGAGTAGTCGAACACGATGTTCTCATTAAACTTAGCCTTCTTGAGTGTGCCCACTATTTCTCCCAAAGCCATCGTTCCTGCATCGTTCTTACGTGCCAGCCGGTCGACAATAGAATCGTGTGCCAGTCGGTAGCGGTCGCAGAAAACGGAATAGTGGTCGCCAATCTCAAGCAGCGTGTGCGCCTCTTTCTTCATGGATGGAACAACAGAGTCGGGCGCGAAACGATAGACATAGCCCACCTTGTATTTGGCAGTATCCAATATTTTCTTTGCGATACTGTCAGCCCGAAGGCCTGTTTGCGAATTTCCATTGATAGAATTGAACGTCTGTGCCTTGATGTTACCCAGAAGACAAAAGGTGAAAACAAAAGTAAGGTATAATTTGGTCATCATATTCTTTATATGTAAAAAAAACAGAGGACGTAAATTTAGTTGTAAATTCACGTCCTCATAATTACTATTCTCCACAGAGAACAGCGTCAATAGCTAATGCTTGTCTAGCTGCATTTTCAGTGGAACCAGCTTGATCCGTGTCAATGTGTGCAATTTTGCCACAAGAGGTCTTAACCTCAACAATGTTTGTTGCTTGCATAGCATTTGCCGAAATACATAGCAATGCCAATAATAAGAATTTCTTCATCGTACAATAATTTAAATTAAACAAAAATAAACGCTGTAAAGTTAATTGTTTTTTTTGGGGAAAAATAGATAAACGAAGAATTAATTTAGTTAAATTAACAAAAATTTCCAAATATAACTATTTAACTTCTTGCGGCGTGAGAGTCGTTAAGATAGGTTAAAGCTCTATGGTGGGCTAACTAGTACCTAAGCATAGTAATTTACTCATGCATAACGTTTTGTCATCTTTCTGACTCTCTTCGGCTCAGATGGCACGTTAGCCTGCGGCAGTAGTCAGGCAGTGCCCGGTCAGGCGATGGATTGGAGGGTCGGTGGGTTAGCGGGTTGGTAACGGTGCGTGAAGGGTGCTCTCTTGCCCCGAGAACGGTCTTCAGACGGTAGGGCAGCGTGGGTGGGGGGCTGTGGTTTGAGTTGAAGTAGCGTGTGGTTCGAGTTGAAGTAGGCTGTGGTTCGAGTCGAAGTAGCGTGTGGTTCGAGTCGAAGTAGCGTGGGCTGGTGATGATATGGCTGGTGGATTGCTGTGTAATGGACATACTTGCGGGCTGGTTTACTGGGTTTGGACCACTGCGATGAAGCTGATAACCGATTAGGAAGTCGACTTTCGTGGCAACGTATGAGTAGGGCAGAGGTGTCATGCCTAATGCCTGGCATAGGTTGACAGTTGTGTGTATGGCACATTTAGTTGGTTGGCAGCGTCATCCGTCGCATGGTTGAGTCTGTATGGTTTGTCTGCGATGATAGTCGCTTTCTTTTTTATTGGCTGTGTGTTCAGCCTCTCCTGGTCATGCAACGGCAGAAGCCCTCCTGCTTGTTACGCATCAGGAGGTTGGACACAGGCAGGAGACGGAGCAACGCAGATGGGCCCCATAGGCAAGGGGTGAGGAGGTGATGCGGTGTTAAATAAATATAAAGAACTAAAGTTTTATAGTACCTTGTATTGCATAGTACTAATGTTTTACCTAATTTTGTGGCATCAATCATACTCACTACGGATATGAACATCGAAAATGCGAAATCACAAATGCGCAAGGGCATGCTCGAATACTGCATACTGTTGTTGCTCGAAAAGCAGCCGGCCTATACTTCTGACATCATCCAACGTCTGAAGGAAGCCGAGTTGCTGGTGGTGGAGGGTACGCTTTATCCATTGCTCACGCGCCTGAAAAACGACGGTCTTCTGAGTTACCAATGGCAGGAAAGCACGCAGGGCCCACCCCGGAAATACTATCTACTGACGGCCGAAGGCAAAACCTTCCTGCACGAGCTCGACAAAGCCTGGGAAGAAATAGCGGCCACCGTGAACTATCTGAAATGACAATCGCCAATCCATTGAAACCACAATTATGAAAAAGAACATCACGATCAACATGTTTGGCCGGCTCTACGCCATCGATGAAGATGCCTACCGGCTGTTGCAACAATATATCGACACGCTGCGCAGCTATTTCTCTCGCAAGCCCGACGGCAAGGAGATTGCCGACGACATCGAGGCCCGCATAGCCGAGCTGTTTGATGACCTGAAGGCCAATGGTGTGGAGGCCATCAATATTGAGCACGTGCAGGACATCATCACGCGCATAGGCGACCCCAAACAGATGGAGGCCGGGGAGGCCGACGAGGAGGAACGGCCCAGGGGCGAAGCGGCAGCCGAGGAACTGAAGTCGGCAGCCCTGAACATGAGAGACAAGGTGTCGGCCTACTTCGAGCAACTGCGGAGGTCGAACAAGCGTCTCTATCGTGACCCTGCCGACAAAAAACTCACTGGCTTGCTGGCCGGCTGCGCCCACTATTTTGGCGGCGACGTGCTGTGGTGGAGGCTTGGCTTTGTGCTGCTGTTTTTTGTGACACTTTGGGGCGGGACGATGATGAGGTCGATTATCGATGGCCCCATCCGGGGCTCGTTCAGCGTGTGGCTGCCCGTACTCTATTTCATCATGGCTATCCTCACACCGATGGCCGACAAGCCCGAAGACCGGCTGATGATGAAGGGCGTGGACGTGACACCCCACAACCTGGCGCAGGAGGTGGCTGAGGAGCACACCCAGGCCGATGTCATACAACCCCAGAAGACCGGGGCCTCGGGCTGTCTGGCGACAGTGCTCAAGGCCACTTTGCTGCTGTTCAAGGCCTTTATGGTGCTCTTCGGCCTGTTGGTGATGCTGGTGGTGTTTACCGGTGTGGCGGTGATGGTGTTGCTGCTCGTCAGTCCCGACCTCTTTGGCGATGACCGTTTTGCCCGGCTCTACAGGTCGTCGGTGAGTCCGGAAATGATGGTGCTGTGCCTGGTGGGGCTGGTGGGGCTGATGGCCATTTCGGCCTACTGTGTCATCCACGCCTTGATGAGCAAACGGCAGAAGGTAGAGCCCATGAGCCTGGTGCAGCGCCTGGTGTGGGTAGTGCTATGGATGGTGTGTCTGCTGACGGCCTGCATCAGTGGGGTGGCCATGGTGGCCCGGTTCTCGCATGCCGAGGATAGGCTCGACGAGATGGAAGAGCGGGCCTACATCAAGGCCAATACCCATGACGGCGTGTTCATCGAACGCGACGACTGGGACTATCTCTCGAAGGGCGGATGGTTTCTCGTGGAGCCCGCAGGGGGACAAAACCGCTACACCGACACTGGCGAGCACTATTCGGGCAAGGGCGACATGCGCTATCTCAACGGCTATGCCGACTGGGGGCTGAGCTACCAGGTGGAGCACAACAGGACCGAGGTGCCCTCGGGCACGTACACCCTGACCGTGACAGCCCGCACCGATGGCAAGGGAGCCTTTGTGTACGCCGTGGCCGACGGCAAACGGTATATGGCCGAGATACCCGTGAGCGGAAACCAAGGCGGCAGCGTGTGGGCCGAGGCCAGGCAGCTGTTGACCGGCAGCGCCGACTCGGCGGCCAACATCGGCGACCGGCAGTATTACCAAGACATTGCCGATGCCAACGACGGCAAGGGCTATGGCTGGAACCGCGTGACCATCGAAGGAATCAAAGTGGCCCGGGGGACCGTGAGCTACGGCGTCTCTACGAGGTCGGCCTTCACTGGTACCGCGTTTGGCGGACAGTGGGTTTCGGCCACCGATTTCAGGCTGACGCACGAGTAGGTGGATTCGGTGTGATTCAGACCAGTGCCCCTGGCTGGGCCATTGTATTATCATTGTCTTGTCGAGAACGGGCAAAAAAAGACTGTAAATACTTGCGGGGATGTATTTTTCTTCGTAACTTTGCAACGTTCAGTGGAATGAGGGGCTCCCCGAGAGCTCCTCATTTTTTATTAATAACGTTATATGATTGATAAAAACGTCGTAAAAACATTAGTAGAAGAGTGGTTGGAGGATAAAGACTACTTTCTGGTGGATGTCATTGTGAGTCCGGATGATAAGATTGTGGTGGAGATCGACCATGCCGACGGGGTGTGGATCGAGGACTGTGCCAAGCTGAGCAAATATATTGAAGAGAGGCTCAGTCGTGAGGAGGAAGACTATGAATTGGAGGTGGGCTCAGCAGGTCTGGGCCAGCCGTTCAAGGTTGAACAGCAATACCAGAACTTCATCGGCGAAGAGGTGGAGGTGCTGGATGCCGACGGCAAGAAGGTGAAAGGCATACTGAAATCGGTCGAGGGACGCGACTTTGTGGTCACGGTCAACGAGAAGGTGACGGTGGAAGGAAAGAAACGCCCGGTGAAGATGGACGTTGACTATCCGTTCAACATGGACAAAGTGAAATATACAAAATATTTAATCAGTTTCAAATAAGCTATGGCAGCAAGAAAAAAAGATGAAGAACAGGTGAGCATGATCGACTCCTTCCGCGAGTTCAAGGAGTTGAAGAATATCGACCGCACCACACTCGTGAGTGTGTTGGAGGAGAGCTTTCGCAATGTGCTTGCAAAGATATATGGCAGCGACGAGAATATCGATGTGATCGTCAATCCTGACAAGGGCGACTTCGAGATCTACCGCAACCGCATGGTGGTAGACGACGGCGAGGTAGCTGACGAGAACAAGGAAATCAGCCTGACCGAGGCCCAGAAGATTGAGCCCGACTATGAGGTGGGCGAGGAGCTGTCGGAGCGCGTGAACTTTGCCAAGTTTGGTCGCCGTGCCATCCTCACCCTGCGTCAGACGCTGGCCAGCAAGATTTTGGAACTGGAGCACGACTCGCTCTACAACAAATACAAGGACCGCGTGGGACAGGTCATCTCGGGTGAGGTGTACCAGATCTGGAAGCGCGAGGTGCTCCTGGTTGACGATGAGAACAATGAGATGATTCTGCCCAAGAGCGAGCAGATTCCCGCTGACCAGTATCGCAAGGGCGAGACGGTGCGTGCCGTCATCGACCGTGTGGACAACGAGAACAACAACCCCAAGATTATCCTCTCGCGCACCAGTCCGGTGTTCCTGCAGCGTCTGATGGAGCAGGAGGTGCCCGAGATTGCCGATGGTCTCATTGCCATCAAGAAGATTGCCCGCATGCCCGGTGAGCGTGCCAAGATTGCCGTGGAGAGCTACGACGACCGCATCGACCCCGTGGGAGCCTGTGTGGGTGTGCGCGGCAGCCGTGTGCACGGCATCGTGCGCGAGCTGTGCAACGAGAATATCGACGTCATCAACTGGACGGCCAACACCAAGCTCTTTATCCAGCGCGCGCTGAGCCCGGCCAAGATCACCAGCATCTCGATCAAAGAGGAAGACAGGAAGGCTGACGTATATCTGCAGCCCGAGGAGGTGAGCCTGGCCATCGGACGTGGCGGACTGAACATCAAGCTGGCCTCGATGCTGACCGAATATACCATCGATGTCTACCGCGTGGTGGACGGCAACGAGCAGGCTGCCGAGGAGGATGATGTTTATCTGGATCAGTTCAACGATGAGATCGACCAATGGATCATTGATGCCATCAAGGGCATCGGGCTCGATACGGCCAAGGCTGTGCTCAACGCTCCCCGTGAGATGTTGGTAGAGAAGGCCGACCTGGAAGAAGAGACTGTAGACCATGTCATCGAGGTGCTCCGCAGCGAGTTCGACAGCGAGTAAGTGATCTGAGCCGAAAGGAGGAAGCGGGGCAGCGACAGCCACCCTGCTACAATGAAGAATAATAATAGTAAGGTGAAAAAGTAAAAAGGGCAACCCTGTAGCAACAGATATATAATCATTAGAACGAAGGTGAAGGAGCAAAGGTTTTACCTTTTTACCTTTCTACTTTTTTACCTTTAATAGAGTAAGTATGAGCATCAGATTAAATATAGCATTACGTGAATTAAACATAGGACTTCAAACGGCAGTTGAATTCCTGGAAAAGAAGAGTCACCTGGGAGTGGTGAAGGCCGAACCGAGCTTTAAGCTCAACGACGAGCAGTATCAGGCACTGGTGGAGGCTTTCAAGCAGGATGCCGCCGTTCGCACGGAGGCAGAGAAACTCTTCAAGAAGCCTAAGGAGAAGAAGCACGCTTCCGAGCGCAAGCACGACCACCGTGGGGAGTCGTTGCTGGGGTCGTCGGCACGCCAGCAGTACACGCCGTTAGGCAAGATCGACCTCAACGCTGTGGGTAAGAAGACTTCATCCCAAGAGTCTGTTGCTCCTGTTGCCGAGCAGAAACCGGAGCCCGAGACTGCTGCCGTCAGTCAGGCCACCGAAGAGAAGGTCGTGGAGACACCGCAAGAGGCTCCGCAGCCCTCGAAGCCCGAGGTGGCAGAGCCCCAGGAAGAGGTAGTGGCCGCACCACAGCCCCAGCCGCAGCCTGAGGCAGTGCCTGCACCCGAGGCACCCGAGCAGAAAGCCGAGCCCAAGCCTGTGGAGGCAGAGCCTGCGGCCGCACCTGTGGCCGAGGAGCCCCGACAGGAGGTGGCAGCTGCCGCTGAGTCGAACGAGCCAAAACTGTTCCAGCTGAAGAGCGAGAAGAAGATTCTTAACACGCCCAAGGTGAACGTGGTGGGCAAGATCGACTTGGCCGCACTCAACCAGAGCACCCGTCCGAAGAAGAAGACCAAGGAGGAGAAGCGCAAGGAGCGTGAGGAGAAGGCCCAGCAAGGCGGTGAGCACCGCAAGCGTCAGCGCATCAACAAAGACCGCGTAGACATCAATGCGGCTGCCAACATGCCTCAGAACGGAAAGGGCGCCAATGGCGGTGGCAACAACAACAAGAAAAACAACAGCAACAATAACAATGCTGGCAACAACAAGAAGCGCCAGCGTCCGCAGAAGCGTCTGGAGGTGAACGAGGAGGATGTGGCACGTCAGGTAAAAGAGACGTTGGCACGTCTCACCAGCAAGCAGACGCAGACCAAGAAGGGCGCCAAGTACCGTAAGGAGAAGCGCGAGGCTGTGCAGGAGAAGCTTTCGGCCGAGGCCAGGGCTGAGCGCAGAGACAGCAAGACACTGAAGCTCACCGAGTTTGTGACGGTATCGGAGCTCGCCACGATGATGAACGTCCCCGTGACGCAGGTCATCTCTACGCTGATGAGCATCGGTGTGATGGCATCTATCAACCAGCGTCTTGATGCCGAGACCATCAACCTGGTGGCCGACGAGTTTGGTTTCCAGACCGAGTATGTGAGTGCCGAGGTGCAGGAGGCCGTGAGCGAGGAGATCGACGATGAGAGCGACCTTGTGAGACGTGCTCCGATTGTGACCGTCATGGGACATGTGGACCATGGTAAGACCTCGCTGCTCGACCATATCCGCAACACCAACGTCATCGCCGGTGAGGCTGGCGGTATCACGCAGCACATCGGTGCCTATAACGTGACGCTAGGCAACGGCCGCAAGATCACCTTCCTCGATACGCCGGGTCACGAGGCCTTCACGGCCATGCGTGCCCGCGGTGCGCAGGTGACCGATATTGCCATCATCATCATCGCCGCCGACGACTCGGTGATGCCCACCACCAAGGAGGCCATCGCCCACGCACAGGCCGCCGGTGTGCCCATGGTGTTTGCCATCAACAAGATCGACAAGCCGGGTGCCAACCCCGACAAGATACGTGAAGACCTGGCCAATATGAACCTGCTCGTGGAAGAGTGGGGCGGTAAGTACCAGTGCCAGGAAATCAGTGCCAAGAAGGGCGTGGGTGTGGACGACCTGCTGGAGAAGGTGCTCCTCGAGGCAGACATGCTCGACCTCAAGGCCAACCCCAACCGCAAGGCCACGGGTACGATCATCGAGAGTTCGCTCGACAAGGGCCGTGGCTATGTCAGCACCGTGCTGGTGAGCAATGGTACGCTCCGCGTGGGCGACAACATCATTGCCGGCACCTGCTGGGGACGCATCAAGGCCATGTTCAACGAGCGTAACGTGCGCATGGATGAGGCTCGCCCCTCTGAGCCCGCCATCATCCTGGGTCTCAACGGTGCGCCGACGGCTGGTGACCAGTTCCACGTGCTCGAGACCGAGCAAGAGGTGCGCGACATCGCCAACAAGCGCGAGCAGTTGCAGCGCGAGCAGAGCCTGCGCACGCAGACCCGACTGACGCTGAGCGACATCTCACACCGTATCGCACGCGGCGAGTTCCACGAGCTCAACATCATCGTCAAGGGCGACACCGATGGCTCGATCGAGGCCCTCAGCGACTCGTTCATCAAGCTGTCGACCGAGAAGGTACAGGTCAACGTCATCCACAAGGCTGTGGGCCAGATCTCTGAGAACGACGTGACGCTGGCCGACGCCTCCGATGCCATCATCGTAGGCTTCCAGGTGCGCCCGTCAGTGGCCGCACGCAAGCTGGCCGACACCGACGGCGTAGACATCAACACCTATTCGGTCATCTACGATGCCATCGACGACGTGAAGGCCGCCATGGTGGGTATGCTCGACAAGGTGAAGAAGGAAATCATCACCGGTCAGATTGAGGTGAAGCAGGTCTACAAGATCTCGAAGGTGGGTACTGTTGCCGGTGGTCTGGTGACCGAGGGTAAGGTACACAACAAAGACAAGGCCCGCGTGGTGCGCGACGGTATCGTGGTTCACACCGCTGCCATCGCCGCCCTGAAGCGCTACAAGGACGATGCCAAGGAAGTGCCTACGGGTCTGGAGTGTGGTATCTCGTTGGTCAATTACAACGATATCCTCGCTGGTGATATCCTCGAGACCTTCACCGAGATCGAGGTGGAACAGAAACTTTGATAGGAAGTGTTTAGAACAGTATAGGGGGCGGCAGGCTCCTGGCGACTTGGCACCGTAGGTGCCAAGACCAAAGGACTCCTATCGCTTTCGACCTTTCGAGACCAGATATGCAATGGCATTCCTATCGAGGGATGCCATTTTTTTGATAACAAATGTTACTAATTTAAATGTGGCATGGTACTTGGTGACCATGGTCAGATATGGAAAAGAACAAAGAAGAGAAAAATCAATATGTCAAGCAGGTGGCCGAGCAGAAGTATGCCTTCGGCTTTACCACCGACGTGGAGACAGATGTCATTCCCAAGGGCTTGAACGAAGACGTTGTGCGGCTCATCTCTCGCAAGAAGGGTGAGCCCGAGTGGTTGCTGGAGTTTCGTCTGGAGGCTTTCCGCTACTGGCAGACGCTGACAATCCCCAAATGGGGACATCTGCAGTTGCCGGAGATCGACTTCCAGGGTATCTCTTATTATGCCGACCCAATGGCCAAGAAGCCGAAGAATACGGAGATCGACCCCGAGCTGGAGAAGACCTTCGACAAGCTCGGCATACCCTTGGAAGAGCGGCTGGCCCTGAGTGGCACGGCCGTCGACGCGGTGATGGACTCGGTGTCGGTGAAGACGACCTTCAAGAAGCAGCTGGCTGAGAAAGGCATTATCTTCTCATCGTTTGGTGAGGCGGTGAAAGACCATCCCGACCTGGTGCGCCAGTATCTGGGCAGTGTGGTGCCCATCCGTGACAACTTCACGGCGGCCCTCAACTCGGCGGTCTTCAGCGATGGTAGCTTCGTTTATATCCCCAAAGGCGTGAGGTGCCCCATGGAGCTCAGCAGCTACTTCCGCATCAATGCCCGCAACACGGGGCAGTTTGAACGGACGCTTATCGTGGCCGACGACGACGCTTACGTGTCGTACCTCGAGGGTTGCACGGCCCCGATGCGCGACGAGAACCAGCTGCACGCGGCCATCGTGGAGATCGTGGTGATGAACAATGCCGAGGTGAAATACTCTACGGTGCAGAACTGGTATCCCGGCGACGAGAACGGTAAAGGCGGTGTGCTCAACCTGGTGACCAAACGTGGCGACTGCCGCGGCATCAACTCCAAGCTCTCGTGGACACAGGTGGAGACGGGGTCGGCCGTCACCTGGAAATACCCCAGCTGCATCCTGCGTGGCGACAACTCGCAGGCTGAGTTCTACAGCGTGGCCGTGACCAACAACTACCAGCAGGCCGATACCGGCACCAAGATGATACACATGGGCAAGAACACCAAGTCGACCATCATCTCAAAGGGTATCTCGGCCGGAAAGAGCCAGAACTCCTACCGCGGACTGGTGCGTGTGACGGCCAATGCCGACAACGCGCGCAACTACAGCAGTTGCGACTCGCTGTTGCTGGGCTCCGACTGCGGGGCCCACACCTTCCCCTATATGGATATTCACAACGACTCGGCCATCGTGGAGCACGAGGCCACCACATCGAAGATCTCCGAAGACCAGCTCTTCTATTGCAACCAGCGTGGCATTGCCACCGAGGATGCCGTGGGGCTCATTGTCAACGGCTACGCCAAGGAGGTGCTCAACAAGTTGCCCATGGAGTTTGCCGTCGAGGCCCAGAAGCTGCTCAGTGTGTCGCTCGAAGGAACTGTAGGGTAGAAGAAGAGTGATGGATGAAACGTCTAGAGATGTTATGGAGTAAGAGAAGTCAAGACCAATGGTCAAGCGTGAAAGCATACGGTCTCAGTTTCCGTGTCATCCGCCCATCGCTTAGCGATGCTCCGTGCCGTCGTAATGTGCCGGACGGAAATTCCGCACAATCCGTGAAATCCGTTGTTCAACAAAATAATGAATAGTCAAGAACGAAGCGTGAAGAATGATATGGGATGAAGAAGTGCGGGCTCATACCCCGACTCCCGACTCCTGTTTCCTAACAAAATAACAATATACAACTATGTTAGAAGTAAAGAATTTGCATGCCGAGATTGCCGGCAAAGAGATATTGAAGGGTATCAACCTTACCGTAAACGACGGCGAGATACATGCTATCATGGGCCCCAACGGATCGGGCAAGTCTACACTCAGCGCCGTGCTGACCGGTAACCCGCTCTACACCGTTACCCAGGGACAGGCCATCTTCAATGGCAAGGACCTGCTTGAGATGAAACCCGAGGACCGCTCGCACGAGGGCTTGTTCCTCAGTTTCCAGTACCCCGTGGAAATCCCGGGCGTGTCGATGGTCAACTTCATGCGCGCCGCCGTGAATGCCAAGCTGAAGTATCAGGGCAGAGAGCCGCTCAATGCCAGCGACTTTATGAAACTCATGAAGGAGAAGCGAGAAATTGTGGAGCTCGACTCCAAGCTCTCACGCCGCTCGGTCAACGAAGGCTTCTCGGGCGGTGAGAAGAAGCGCAACGAGATTTTCCAGATGGCCATGCTCGACCCCTCGCTCAGCATTCTCGACGAGACCGACTCAGGCCTCGACGTAGATGCCATGCGTATTGTGGCCGAAGGAGTGAACAAACTGTTCACTCCCCAGAAGTCGATCATCGTCATCACCCACTACGAGCGTCTGCTCGAGATGATCAAGCCCAACGTGGTAAACGTGCTCTACAACGGTCGCATCGTCAAGACCGACGGCCCGCAACTTGCCAAGGAGATTGAGAAGCGTGGCTACGACTGGATCAAAGAAGAGGCCGACAGACAAGGCTGATGCCGTGTCTCATCACCCCTACCTCTTATTATATCAACTCAAAACAATGTTTTCATGAATAGCGAGAAACAATATATCGACCTCTATGGCGAGGCCCGGCAGATGATCTTCGACCATGCTGCACCGGTGCTCAATGCGGTGCGCGACCAAGCCTTCGAGGACTTCAAGGCACTGGGAATCCCAACCAAGAAGGTTGAGCGATACAAATACACCGACATGCAGCAGCTCTTTGAGCCCGACTATGGCTTGAACCTCAACCGCTTCGACATCCCGGTCAACCCCTATGATGCCTTCCGTTGCGACGTGCCCAACCTCAGCACATCGTTGTATTTCGTAGTCAACGACCAGTTCTACAAGAAGGTGCAGCCCAAGGCCTCCTTCCCCGAGGGCGTGATTGTGGGTAGCCTGAAAGAAGCTGCCGAGCAACATCCAGACCTCGTGGCCAAATACTACGCCAAGCAGGCCAAGACATCTGAAGACGGCATCACGGCCCTCAACACGATGCTGGCACAAGACGGCCTCTTCGTCTATATCCCCCGAAATGTCAAGGTGGAGCGCGCCATCCAGGTGGTCAACATCCTGCGCGCCGACGTCGACCTGATGGTCAACCGCCGTGTGCTGATCATCGTCGAGGAGGGAGCCGAAGTGAAGCTGCTCTTCTGCGACGACTCTGCCGACGACAAGAACTTCCTCACCACACAGGTCATCGAGGCATACGTGGGCGAGAACGCCGGCATGGACCTCTACTGTCTGGAGGAGACGCATGCCAAGAACACCCGCGTGTCGAATGTCTATATTGAGCAGCAGGCCAATAGTCGCACCAACCACAATGTCATCACCCTGCACAACGGCATCACCCGCAACAAGCTCGACCTCGTGCTCAAAGGCGAGGGAGCCGAGTGTTGGTGCAACGGCTGCGTCATCGCCGACAAGGCCCAGCGTGTGGACAACAATACGCTTATCGACCACCAGGTGGGCCACTGCGACTCGCACGAGCTCTACAAGTATGTGCTCGACGACAAGGCCGTGGGTGCCTTTGCCGGGCGCGTGCTGGTGCGCCACGACAGTCAGAAGACCACCTCCGAGGAGACCAACCAGAATCTCTGCATGACCAAGACGGCCCGTATGTTCACGCAGCCCATGCTCGAGATCTATGCCGACGATGTGAAGTGCTCGCACGGCTCCACGGTGGGCCAGCTCAACGATGCCGCGCTCTTCTACATGCAGCAGCGAGGCATTGACCAGCATGAGGCCAAGCTGCTCCTGGAGTTTGCCTTCGTTGGTGAGGTCATCGACCAAATCAAGCTAGAGCCCCTGCGCGACCGCCTGCACATGCTGGTGGAGAAACGCTTCCGCGGTGAACTCAGCAAGTGCGAAGGATGTAGGCTGTGTAAGTAATTCAAAATTCATAATTCAAAATTCAAAATTAGACTCACACGTTGCGATACCAGCAATACGACTTTCGTTTACTGTCACTGAAAGGCGAATTTACGATTGCTATCATTGTTTTGTGCGTCAGCCTAATTTGAATTTTGAATTATCATAAATCCCCTGCGCTTTCATTGCGTCAGCCCAATTTTGAATTTTGAATTATCATAAATCCCATCCACTTTCATCGCGTCAGCCCAATTTTGAATTTTGAATTATCATAAATCCCCTGCGCTTTCATTGCGTCAGCCTAATTTGAATTTTGAATTATCATAAATCCCCTGCGCTTTCATTGC
>CAZBQA010000020.1:0-18877 GCA_964493905.1 uncultured Prevotella sp. | reverse complement strand
GCCTAATTTGAATTTTGAATTATCATAAATCCCCTGCGCTTTCATTGCGTCAGCCTAATTTGAATTTTGAATCATCATAAAATCCCATCCACTTTCATCGCGTCAGCCCAATTTTGAATTTTGAATCATCATAAAATCCCATCCACTTTCATCGCGTCAGCCCAATTTTGAATTTTGAATTATGAATTTTGAATTAAAGAAAGATTTCCCCATTCTCTCGCGCCATGTGCATGGCAAGCCGCTGGTCTACCTCGACAATGCCGCCACCACGCAGAAACCCCTATGTGTGCTCGATGCCATGCGCGAGGAGTATCTCAACGTCAATGCCAACGTACATCGGGGCGTACACTGGCTGAGCCAGCAAGCCACTGAGTTGCATGAGCAGGCCCGCGAGACGGTTCGCCACTTTATCAATGCCCGTTCCACCTCCGAGATAGTCTTCACGCGCGGCACCACCGAGGGACTCAACCTCGTGGCCAGCAGTTACTGTGAGGCATTCATGACCGAGGGCGATGAGGTCATCGTCTCGGTCATGGAGCACCACTCCAACATCGTGCCCTGGCAGTTGCAGGCTGCCAGAAAGGGAATCAAGCTACGGGTCATCCCCATGACCGACGATGGCCGGCTCGACCTCGATGCCCTCCAGAAGCTGTTTAACCCACGCACCCGACTGGTGAGCGTCACCCATGTGAGCAATGTCCTGGGCACGGTCAACCCCGTGGAAGACATCATCCGCATGGCCCACAGCTACGAGGTGCCGGTGATGGTCGACGGTGCGCAGAGCACCCCCCACTTCGCCGTCGACGTGCAGGCCCTCGACTGCGACTTCTTTGTCTTCAGCGGTCACAAGGTCTATGGTCCCACGGGTGTGGGCGTGCTCTACGGCAAGGAGTCGTGGCTCGACCGTCTGCCCCCATATCAGGGAGGCGGCGAGATGATCGAGCATGTGAGCTTTGAGCATACCACCTTCGAGCGCCCGCCTTTGAAGTTTGAGGCCGGCACGCCCGACTATGTGGCCACCCACGGCCTGGCCGTAGCCCTCGACTATGTGTCGCGCGTGGGCCTCGACAATATCGTTGCCCACGAGCAGCAGCTCACGCGTTATGCCCTCGAAAAGCTCCATTCCATCGATAATATCAAGATCTATGGGCATGGCTATGCCGGTTCTGCCGAGCGAGTAGCCACAGCCGTTGCCGGTGAGGGCGACGCTGTCATCACCTTCAATGTGGGCGACATCCACCACATGGACCTGGGCACGCTCCTCGACCGGCTGGGCATCGCCGTCCGCACGGGGCACCATTGTGCCCAACCGCTGATGGATCGCCTGGGTGTGCTGGGCACCGTGCGTGCATCGTTTGCCCTTTACAACAGCTTCGACGATGTCGATGCCCTGGTAGCAGGCATCGAACGCGTGAGCAAGATGTTCTGACTATATGCGAAGCGGGAGTAGGCCATCTGCCTTCTCCCGCTTCACATTTTCGCACGAGCTCCTTTCTGCTTCCCGCTCTTCATCCCTCGCTTAGGCCTCCCGCTTCATACTTCCCGCTTTCTTGCTCTCTTCATCCTTCACCTGCTTCAGAGCCAGTAGCAGCCAGGTGCAGCAGGCCAACCGTGCCCACAAAGGGTAATCGGCGGGCAGGGCGGCAAGGATGAATGCCAGTTGTACATTCACCAACAGCAGGGTGTGGCGCATGGTGATGTGGCGCTCGAGGATGTCTGAATAGTATTTTCTGAGCCATTCCATCGGTGTCATGAGGCGGGTGAGCCATTTCTGTCGAGCCTGCTTCAAGGCCTGTGCCGTGCTTTGTACACGCTGATACACTGTGGTGTCGTTGCTCCATGTGATGTTCTTTTCCATAAGGCTTGTATTTATGATTTTGTTTTCTCTGTTGCAAAATTATTGTTATCAAACGAAATAAAACTTCAAAGCCCGCGTTTACGTAGTTAAAAGTGTTAAAGTTTTATTTGTAAGATGCTTAAGAGTCATTACCACACCGATTGTATAGAGGCCGGTTGCGACGAGGCCGGCCGTGGCTGTCTGGCGGGAAGTGTGTTTGCGGCGGCCGTCATTCTTCCGCCCGACTATCACAATGCTGTTCTCAACGATTCTAAACAGCTCACCGAGAAGCAGCGTTATGTCCTTCGCGACCAGGTGCAACATGATGCTGTGGCTTGGGCCGTGGGCGTGGTTACCCCCGATGAAATCGATAAAATCAACATCCTTCATGCCAGTTTTCTGGCCATGCACAGGGCCATCGACCAGCTTGCCGTGCGGCCGGAGGCATTGATCATCGACGGCAACCGCTTCGATCCCTACTACCCGCCACTGCCCCAATCCTCTCAGTCCAACCGGCCATCGTCCGGTTGGGCTTCTCCCTCCCCTTCGGTGGAGGGTCGGGGTGGAGCTTCTTCCTCTGCCGCGGGTCGGGGTGAGGTCCTGCCCTATACTTGTATCGTAAAGGGCGATGGCAAGTATCTTTCCATCGCTGCGGCCAGCATATTGGCCAAGACCTATCGCGACGACTACATGCGCCGTTTGGCCGATGAATATCCCATGTACGCCTGGGACCGCAACAAAGGCTACCCCACCAAGGCGCACCGCGAAGCCATCAGGAAGTATGGAATCAGTCCATTTCATCGGCGTAGCTTCCAGTTGTTGCCCATAGAGCAGTTGGAAATCAACTTTGAATGAACGCTAACCGCATCAAAATTGCAAGTCAACAAGCCCCACTATCCACATGACAGAAAACAAAGCCCGATTTGGCAAATGGCTCGACCTTCTCCTTGCCATGACCGATGGCCGCAACCATACGGTCAAGGAGCTGGCGCAGGTACTCGGCACCACCACACGCAACCTTTATTATACGCTCAATGTATTGAGCGACTATGGCTTTGTCGTGGTGCACGAGAATCCCTATTATTACCTCGACCCCCGGTCTCCCTTTTTCCAAGAAATCGCAAAAACCGTCGATTTCACCGAGACCGAGGCCCTATATATACATGGTTTGCTGAGTGCAGTCAACGACAGCAATGCCATGGTAGGCCTGCTCAGGCGAAAGGTCGAACGCAACTATGGCCTGCGGCTGTTTATGGACATCAAGTTCCAACACCAGGTCTACAGCAACCAGTCGCAGCTCGAGGTTGCCATCAAGCAACGGCGCTGCGTCATCCTGCACAACTATTCCTCACCCCACAGCCACAGCGTGAGCGACAGGGTCATCGAGCCTTTCATGTTTCTGGGCGACAAGTCGGACATCAGGGCCTATGAGCTGAAGTCGCATCAGAACAAAACCTTCAAGGTCTCGCGCATCGGAACGGTGGAGGTGGTCGACACGCCGTGGTTCAACACCTCGAAGCACAAGGAGGTATATACCGACATGTTTATGTTCAGCGGAGAGGAGAAGCGCCATGTCAAGCTGCGTTTCTCGCTCTTGGCCCATCGCATCATGCTGGAGGAATACCCCCATTCCAAATCGCTGATGACTCAGGACGACAGCACCCACTGGATCTTCGAGGCCGACCTTGTGAGCTATATCGGCATCAGCAGGTTTGTGCTCGGACTGTTTTCGGATATCGAAATTTTGGAAGACGATGGCCTGCGACAGTTTTTGCGCCAGAAGATCAGTGCCATGTCTGTGCCCTGAGAACTATACCTTAATATACTATATTATTTTTAATGATCACGCTATACACAGGTCTTAACCCGCGGTTGATGAAGGCTTATGTCACGTATGTCATGGTCGATGTTGCCGTCTCATCCTTCCAAACCACACATCAGGCAGCGGGGTTAGGCCCAGCAGGCGAGATGCTTCGGGTGGAAGCAGCGCGTACTTCGAGTGGAAGCAGCGCGTACTTCGAGTGGAAGCAGCACGTACTTTGAGTAGAAGCAGTATAGGATGTTGGCAACATCATGCTGCCTCGCGGCAGGTTTCTGTCTGCCAACTCAGGTCTATGGGCCGTTCGGGAGCCAACAATGGTTGTGGCCACCGTGGCCGTGTCATGCAAAAGCGCATGGGGTGGGCGGAAGGCGAAGGTATGGGCTAGAGGGCTGGAGCGCCGTAGTTTTACGAATGTTATGAAGTGGCAAAAGCATCAAAACATGTTTTGTACACAATCTTCGAGTTGACATCATTTCGTGTGATTTGTCGATAAATGTCGTTCATACACCATACACATTTACGTCAATCAGCAAAAAAATGTATCTAAACGACATCTTTTTTCACTTTTTATTTGGAATATACATCAATATTTTTTAACTTTGTAGCGTTGATTATTAATAATTTTATAACATTTTAAAGAGAGAATTTATGGTTAAAAGACTTACAATGATTTTTGCCGGGCTGTTCCTGTGTCTAGGAGTAGCGTTGGCACAGTCTCAGGTCTCCGGTACCGTCACTGACGAAAATGGGGAACCTGTAGTCGGAGCCGCAGTCAGGGTATCCGGTACGAAAACCGGTACAGTAACCGACGTAGATGGAAATTTCTCCA
This sequence comes from uncultured Prevotella sp., assembly GCA_964493905.1. Lineage (GTDB taxonomy): Bacteria > Bacteroidota > Bacteroidia > Bacteroidales > Bacteroidaceae > Prevotella. Next base: position 14,389 of record CAZBQA010000020.1, on the reverse strand, counting down.
TATCCGCTCCTGCAGATTCGCGTCTTGATATTTCTTATATTGGTATGCAATCTAAGAGTGTCAAAGCGGGACGCGACCTTAAGATTCAGCTTGAGTCAGCAGATAAGACACTTGATGATGTGATTGTCGTGGGTTATGGTACTACACGTCGTGAAGCCAAGACGGGTTCGATAACATCTGTTGGTTCCAAAGAACTTGAAAACGTACCTGCTACCTCTTTTGATAAGATGTTGGCCGGTAAGCTTGCTGGTGTGCAGATCACTCAGGCTTCTGGTCAACCGGGTTCTGCTTCTCAGATTCGTATTCGTGGTATCAGCTCTATCAATGCCGGCAATGAGCCGCTGTATGTGGTGGATGGTATTGCCATCATGGCTGAAGATGATGCAGATTTCACCAATACGAGCAACCCTCTGGCATCTATCAATCCTGACGATATTGAGTCGATTACGGTGCTGAAGGATGCTGCTGCCGCTTCTGTGTATGGTTCGCGTGCTGCCAATGGTGTGATCTTGATTACCACCAAGTCGGGTAAGGCTGGTAAGAGCCACGTCACTGCCCGTGCCAAGTTCGGTTTCTCTCAGTTGGCCAATGATAATGATTTTGGCGTGATGAATGCTCAACAGTTGCTCGATTATCAGCGCACGGCTATCATCAATGCCGGTCAGGATCCTGACAACCCCACCAATGCTGCCAACAGATACCGTCCTTATTCCATTTTGACTGGTCCGCTGACCAACTGGATGGACGCTATGACTCGCACGGGTAAGTTGCAGGAATATGAACTTACCTTGACCGGTGGCTCTGAGCGTACACAGTATTATAGTTCTCTTTCTTATCACAAGAACGAAGGTATCTATTATGGTGTGGACTACAACCGTATTCAGGCCCGTGTCAATGCTGACCATCAGATCAATCAGTATCTCAAGACTGGTGCCCGTATCAATGCTGGCTACAACAAGGGTAACGATATCCCTATGCAGAGTTTGTACTATTCTAACCCCGCATTTGCTGGTATGACCATGCTGCCTTGGGTGAGACTGTACACAGACGATGGCCTCTTCAATACGGACATTCCTACCAACTCCAACACCAACCCACGCGCTACGGCCGAGTATGATGATCAGTGGCAGAAGACTTATAACTTCAATGGTAGCATTTATTTGGAGTGGAAGCCTATCAAGCAACTGACTTTGAAGACCACCGATGCTGCTGAAATGAAGTTTGTTACAGGTCGTCGTTATTGGTCGCTCGAAGCCAGCAACTATGAGGATGGTTATCCCGTGCTGCAGACCACTCAGACCCAGTGGCGCACGTTGACCACATCAAATACGATTACTTATCAGGACCAGTTTGATAAGCACAGTGTTCGTTTGTTGGTTGGTCAGGAGGCTTTCCACCAGTCTTATGAGACTAATTATCAGAGTTCAAAAGGTTTGAATCCACTGATTCCGTATCATGTAGCCGGTAACTCAACCAATGATCTTGACTACGGTTACTCGGCTGAGACCATGCTCTCGTTCTTCGGTATTGCCGATTACAACTATGATGGTCGTTACTATCTTCAGGCATCCATCCGTACTGATGGTAGCTCTTTGTTCGGTTCCAACAAGCGTTGGGGTACCTTCTGGTCTCTCGGTGCATCTTGGAACATCCATAACGAGCTGTTCATGCAGAACGTTCATTGGGTCAATCTGTTGAAGCTTCGCGCCAGTTACGGTGTGAATGGTAACAATGCCATTTCTCGTTATCAGCAGTATGGTACCTACACCTCGTCTACCTATAATGGTATTACCGGTCTGCGTACCTCCACTCCTGCCAATCCCGACCTGTCATGGGAGAAAAACTTCGCCTGGAACTTCGGTCTCGACTTCCGTTTCTTGAAGCGTTTTTCTGGATCGGTTGACTTCTATACTCGCAAGACCAGCGACATGTTGCTGGCCAAGGATCAGTCTTCTACCTCTGGTTTCAACTCGGCATGGGCCAATGTGGGCTCAATGCGCAACACGGGTGTGGAGTTCCAGTTCAATGCAGATATCATTGACGGACAGGATTGGAAGTGGACAGCCGGATTCAATATCGCTCACAACAAGTCTAAGGTTCTTGAGCTGGCTGGCGATGAGATGATGTCTTATTCTGGTGACTCTCGTCTGAAACATATTGTTGGCGAGAAATTGTTTACCTTCTATCTGAAAGACTACTACGGTGTGAATCCTGTGAACGGTGAAGCCCTTTGGGTGACCGAGGATGGTTCACTGACCAACAATTTCAACGATGCCCGTTACATCAATGCCGGTAGTCCTGAGCCCACCTATACGGGTGGTATCAATACGACTCTGAGTTGGAAGAATCTCTCACTGAGCATTGTTACCGAATTTAAGGGTGGCAACAAGGTGTTTATCCTTGAGAACCGTTACCTGCAGTCAGACGGTAACCAGATGACCATGAACCAGTCCAAGAGTTTGCTCAACTATTGGAAGAAGCCAGGCGATACGGGTGTTAACCCCAAGCCAATTGCCGGCAACACTTCCAACTCCTATAGCTTTGCTTCTGACCGATTCATTGAGAACGGTGGCTATTTCAGAATCAAGGACGTTACCTTGTCTTATGACATTGAGAAGAGTCTCGTCAATAAGATTGGTATCGCCGGTGCAAGAGTATATGTAAGTGGATTAAATGTGTATACCTTCCATAAGGTCAACTTCTGGGATCCTGAACGTGGTGTCGATGGTATGGGCGCAGGTATCTATCCTGTATCCAAGACGTTCATGGTTGGTTTGGATATCACATTATAAATAACTCAAAGGAAATATAGATATGAAAAAAATATTATTCGGAATAGCACTTGTTTCTGCCGGGCTCCTTTCCTCTTGCGGGGAGAAGTTCCTGGAAGAAGAGCCACTGCTGAAGCAGAGCAATGAACTGACATTCTCAGATTTTGGTAGTCTGAATAGTGCAGGTGCTGCACTATATGGAATGATGCAGAGTGATTCGTGGTATGATGGTCAGTTCGTGCTGCAGTCTGAGCTGCGTGCCGGTAATGCCAAGAACCCTACTTCTATGCCGGGTTCAGGCCGTTATCGTGAAGATACCCAGTGGAACTATACGGAAAGTGTCACTTCAGCTCTCTGGACTTATGCCTATTATACCATCGCCCGCGCCAACAATGTCATTAACAATTTGGAGGGCAAGGTTAGCGCTAAGGTGACTCAGCAACAGGTAGATAACCTCAAGGCTGAGGCCTTGTTCATGCGTGCGTTGTGTCATTTTGAGCTGGTGACGGTCTATGCACAGCCATATAACAACACTACAGATACGCTCGGTGTTCCCGTGGTTCTGGTAACAGAGAATGGCAAACCTGCCCGTAACTCTAAGAAAGAGGTTTATAATCAGGTGGTGAAGGACTTGACAGAAGCCGAGAGCCTGATGTCTGACGATTTCTCGCGTACTGATGATGGTGCCTCTGATGCTGCGGCCGTGACCTCCAAGGCTGCCATTCAGGCATTGCTTTCACGTGTGTATCTCTACATGGAACAATGGCAGAAGGCTGCTGATTATGCTACTAAGGTGATCAACAATAAGAGCTATGCTCTTGCTGATACTGCTAGTTATGTCAGCATGTTCAATGCAGCTACGGCTCCTAAGGGAGGCGAGATCATCTTTGAAGTTTATGGTTCTGATAAGAATGAGTATTGGGACAACTCTGGATGGACTCATTTGTCTTACCTGACTTCGCTGGATGGTTCGGGTGATATCTGCGCCACAAAGGATCTCTATGATCTTTATAGTGACGGTGATGTGCGCAAGAATCTGTTTACCAAGAATGGTAACGATTACTTCTATACAAAGTATGTTGGTAAGGCTGGTGCCAATCCGCGTCAGACCAATGTGCCTGTTCTCCGTCTCTCAGAGATGTATCTCAATCGTGCTGAAGCCATCATCAATGGTGCTTCTGTATCGGGTGTGACTGCCTTGTCTGACATGAAAACTATTGCCGCCGCACGTAATTCTCAGCCAGAGGCTGCCACACGTGCAGGTATTTTCATCGAACGACGCAAAGAGTTGGCCTTCGAGGGTCACATTCTCTTCGATTATGCCCGTACCAATCAGAGCATCCAGCGTAAGGATTTCGACGAGACTGTTAATCAGAACATAGCTTACCCAAGTTATATGTGGGCAATGCCTATTCCTAAGCACGAGATGGACGTCAATCCAAATATGGTGCAGAATACAGGCTATTAATCATTAATCAGTACAGAAATTATGAAGATATTAAAATATATCACTTTGGGCATGGTGGCCACTGTAGCCATGACCTTTGCTACCTCTTGTAGCAACGACCTGCCAGAGTTCAACGACAGCGATGCTTTCGTTGCGTTGAGGAGCGCTACGGCTGAGGTTGATGAGACGGGTGAAACATTGTCTATCCCTGTATTGCTCACTTCTTTGAGTGGTGTAGAAGGAAAGGTTGATTTTGAGATCACACCAGATTCTACCGCTCCTGCTAAAGAAGGAGTGAATTATTCGATAGAGAATGAGTCGAAAACGTTGTCCTTCACTAAGGACGCCAACATGCAGTATATCAAGCTGAAGATTATTGACAACAGCACTTATAATGGTGATGTGCGACTGAATATCAACCTTGTCAATCCTCAGAATGTCAATCTTGGCAGCATGAAAACAATCACGGTGACGATAGCTGATGATGAGCATCCTCTCGCATTCATGCTTGGCTCCTATGCTGCTAGCGGTACTAGCTATTTCGATGGAGCTACTGAATGGGATGTTACAATATCCAAAGATGACAATGATGTCTCTAAGGTTTGGATTGGAAATCTGGTTCCGAGTGGTTCTAGTCTGAAGGTATTTGGTGTTGTCAATGACGACCATACAGAGATTCATATACCGGTTAAGCAGGAAATTGCAACAAGTTCCAGCTATCCTCATATACTTCTCGATGCTTTCTATGGAGCAGATGGTGATACTGATGTGAATGACTATATTGTTGGTAAGATCAGTGTGGATGCCAATGGGGTGACAAATATCTCATTTGCCGACTATTGGTTTGGCTCTCATATCTATACAGACGAGGGGGCTAGTGTTGGTGGAGCATGGTACAACATCATGACTGCAGGCTCAGTTTTCAAGAAGAAGTAAACCATAAAAAAAGATTATTATGAAGAAAGTAATATATAGTTTAGCTGTTGTCCTGCTTGGCTTTGCAAGTTGCAACACCTGGGAGGATGAGCATTCTGAAAATTACGGCGACGGTCCATCTGTAGATATCAGTCTGTCAACAACCACTGATTCTACATTTACATTCACGGTTAATCCAGCAACTGGAACACAGTATTACTCATATGCAGTGGTACAGGCTGATGCTGCAGAAGATGTCAGCGAGTCTGATCTTTTGTCAGGAGCATTGGGTGGAGTAACCAATGAGGTTTTGAAGTATGCGGATGATAATTCTGTTACGGTCGACATGCGTAATGCCAAGGGTGCTCCTATGTGCACCCCCAACACTTCTTATGTTGTCTATGCTGTGGCTGCTAATGATAAGGGTATTACAGGATTGGTAAAGAGTCTGGTCGTTAAGACATCTGATGGTTCTGCTCCTACCTTCGAAGAGTTTGCCACAAAGGATAGTGCTACCACAGTGACGTTCTCAGAGAATGTAGCTTTAGGTACTGGTACTATCTCGGCAACTTACTATAAGGAGTGGGATATCACACATCCTGTAACAGTTGCTGCTAAAGACATTCACACTTCCATCAGCGGCAATAATGTTGTACTGACGGTTGATAGTGTTCCTGCTGGTGCTTATGTGGCCTACTCGTGGACCGAGGGTGCTTTTGTTGACAGCAAAGGCAACAAGTGCCCTGCCATGAATAGCTCGCTCAGTTTGACAATAGGTAAGTGGAGTGGGGTGTATGTTCATCTTCCCAATGCGTCATGGACAATTGAAGATGACAATTTCACTTCGCCAAAAGCAGGCTCTCTGGTAACAAATTATGCTACGTTTGCAGGCACTATCACATTTGCAGAAAACGTATATCGCAATGATGCAATGGTGGAATCTGGTGATATTGCTGTGGTTTATTCGAATGCCAAGAAGACGAGTACGATCAGTCTTGATCCGTCAGATTGGTCTGTGTCGGGCAATACGGTGACCTTTAAGTTGCCAGAAGCCGCTGCAGCAGGTGATATCATCACTGTGAAAATCAAGGAAGGTGTTATCTTTGACGTCTTTGGTAATGGCAATGAGGCTTATACATCGACGGCTAAGACGGTGTGGTGGAAGTATTTTGCCATGACCAAGGCTATGCTGTTGGGTACGTTTAATTTGTCTTACACTTCTAGCTACGATGACACTCCTGAGCTCTATGATGGTGGCAGCTTCACCATTAGCGAGAGCACTAGCAATGCCAATGAACTAATCATAAAGGACTTCTGGCAGACGGGGTCTGAGATTTCGGCTACCTATGATTTGAATACTGGTGAGGTAATCATCCCTTGTTTCCAGGAACTTGGTACGGTTACAACGAAGAGTGGCAAGGTATATGGTTTGGTAACATTCAGCATTTCTCAAGCTGAGGAAGTTGCCTTTACTGTTAATCCCGATGGCACTATGACTTCTTCAGATTTCGCAGTGCTTGCCTGCTCGTCGGATTACGCTGAAGCCGTTGGCTTCTGGGAAAAGTGCGCCACGGCTACATTTACTCCTGCCGCATCGTCTGCCAAGACAAGAATGGCTAAGGTGCGTGCCACTTCTGTTAAGAAAGTGACACCTAAGGTGGGCCATCTCCTGAGCAGAGTACGTAAGTAATTACTCTTATTGCAATATCCTCTTCCCGCCCTGCCAGCTTCGGCAGGGTGGAAAGAGGGATTTTTATCTTTAATTATTTGAATCATTATGTCTGTGAAAAGATTGTTTTTAGTATTTGCCTGTGCCATTTCTCTCTTGGCTGTACAGGCTGCCGAGGTCTCTTCTCAGAAGGCTTCGGCACTTGCCGTGCAGATAATGGGTGAACAATTCAGCTCATTTACTGGCTCGGTCAAGACAGTAACCCCGGTTAATTACCAAGGGCAGAAAGCATATTATGTGGTACAGTTTGCCCCTGAAGGCTGGGCGTTGATATCTGCTGATGACCGTACAGAACCACTCATTGGTTTCTCGTCAACGGGTACATATGTCATTGAGGGACAGCCAGAGACAATGACAGCTGTTATGGAATGCTTCTCACGCCGCATTACTGATCGCTCCCGGCATCTGGAGCAGAAAGCTACAGGCTGGGATACTGGTGCTCAGACGCGTGCATCCAGCATGCGTAGAACTGTCAGCAATGTGGCTCCTCTCATTCAGGTTAAGTTCAATCAGACCAGTCCTTACAACCAGTTTTGTCCGAAAGACGGTAATGGACAGGCCATTGTAGGCTGTGTGGCTGTGGCCATGGCCCAGGCTATGTCGGTTGCTCAATGGCCTGCTAAGCCCAATGGCGAATATAATTATAAGAGCTCCACTTATGGTAGTCTTTACATCAACTATGATAAAGAAGCTGCTTATGACTGGAGTGCTATCCTTGCTGGCGATAAGACAGCTGCGGCCCATTTGCTTTATCATTGTGGCGTTGCTGTTAATATGGAATATGGTATTGATGGCTCTGGTACACAGGATTATTACATAGCCAGTGCTTTACCGCGTAATTTCTCTTATCCCGTCAATGCCGTAAAGTATTACAAACGTACGGATTTTGACGAGGCAGGATGGGAGGATCTTATCCTTAACGAATTGACCAATGGTCGTGCCGTATGTCTTAGTGGTCAGGATCTCAAGGGAGGATATGGTCATTGCTTTAACCTTGATGGTTATATGAATGGTGCCTATAGTGTCAATTGGGGCTGGGGAGGTGTCAACAATGGTTACTTCACGCTCAATGGACTCAAAGACAACAAGATGAAGATGGACTACAGCGACCCTGCTTATCAGAGTGTCATCGTTGGAATCCGTCGTCCGTCTGAGAATCCCAGTGATATTTTGCTGTCTAATAAGACTGTTTTGGCTGGTAAATTAGGGGCGGAAGTAGGTGATCTTGTCGTAGAGAGCGAAGCAACAAACCCTGTCTACACCTATGAAATTGTGGGTGAATACAACCCTTTGTTCCATATGAATATGCCTGCTCCTTTTGAGGTAAAAGATGGCAAATTGGTCACAACGGAGGCGTTGTTGCTCGAAGATGGCGATCGCAATATCACCATCAAGGCTACCAACCAGAAGGGTGCGTCCATCTCTCGCGATTTTATTATCAAGGTGACATCCACCAGTGGTATCGTAGAAATCTCTGCCGTTCCGGCTTCTGCCGTATATTACAATGCAGAGGGAGTGCGGCTCAGTCAGCCGGTTCGCGGTGTCAACGTGGTGAAATATACCTATGCTGACGGTACACAGAAAACTGTAAAGCAGGTTATTAAATAACATTATAAAGATGAAAAAGCCTCTATTCCTTTTGCTCATGCTGCTGACTGTTCTAGGAACATCGGCACAATACGAGCCCAATACCCACTGGCCTTATATATATGAGAATTTTCGTGATGGCACGATTTACTCCTCAGACAGTTCTAAGACCGTGGGAAAGTTCAATATCCATTTGATGGGTAATGTGTTGCATTACATTGGTGATGATGGACGTATCTATCAGGGTAAGGACAATAAGGTGGTACGGGTGGAGATTGGTTCTGATGCCTATTTATTCTCTTCTCATCGTCTTATGCAGGTGATGGCCGTGTCGGGTACCAACGTATTGGTCAAGATGGTTAAGGCTAACTTTGACCGAGTGTCATCTGGAAGTAGTGGAGGAGCCTATGGTGCAGACCTTAATTCTTCGGCAACACATAATTTCAGTTCACTCGATTTGGGCGGACTGAACACTCCTGAATTGGGACTCATGCTTCAAAACAAGCATGACGGTCTTGCCATCCCAGTCTCTGACACCTATTATTTTTTTATAGGAGGCATTGAGGTAGAGGCTAACAAGGCTGCTGTCGAGAAATATCTGGGTGAAGAAAAGACCAGTTCTTTCAGAAAGTTTGTGAAAGAAAAGAAGATTAAATGGAAGAAGGTCGAGAGCCTGAAAGTGCTTCTTGACTATTTTTCCCAAAGCTAGTCTGACTATTTTGCCAGCCAAAGCACAGAGACGAACGCATAGTGTTCTTGCCTTTTGGATCTGGTTTCATCTAATTTTTTATTCCTTGTCACTTTCGGGTGGCAAGGATTTTTTTGTTTTAATTGGTCAATTATCTTGGTTAACGGCTTGAAATATAGTAATTTTGCGGTGTCTTAATTCATAAAAAGGGTATCCAGATGAAGAAAAACATGTATGTACTGGTGCTGCTGATGGTCACCTTGTCCGGGTGGGCCATCCCCGCACAGCGTGGACAATGGGTGACACTGACGCTCTCAGACGGCAGTGTGGTCAGAGCCGAAGCCCGTGGCGACGAGCGGTTGCACTATTGGCAATCGGCTGATGGCGTCTGTTATGTCGTGAACGACACCACAGGTGAGGTACAACAGGCTGACCTTTCCTCCCTGCAGCGCACTCTTGCCAGCAAGCCCAGACGCGTGATTCGCACCCCCCGAAGCCTCTCGCCCGTAACGCGGGCCGGCACTACGGGCGCGTCTCTCTTTCAGGGAACCAAGAAAGGGCTTATCATCCTGGCACAGTTTCAAGACCGTAAGTTCAGTTCATCCGATCCTCTCTCACTCTATCGCGACATCGCCAATGTGCAGGGCTACAGCCAGAATGGCTTCAAGAGCAGCATCAGCGACTATTTCCTGGCGCAGAGTGGGGGGCAGTTTGAGCTCACTTTTGACGTGGCAGGCCCCGTCACTCTGCCCAATAACTATGCCTACTATGGCAACAACGAGGATGCTAAGGTGGGTGAGATGGTGCACGATGTATGCTTGGCCGTGGACGACAGCATCGACTTTTCGCGTTACGACTGGGACGGAGATGGTGTGGCCGAGGAGGTCTTCGTGCTCTATGCGGGCTACGGTCAGGCCGATCATTCGATGAACGACAGCTACATATGGCCCCACATGTATTCGCTGCAGTCGTATGATTATTACTATGACCACCCCCTGGTGCTCGACAAAACCACCGTCGATGTCTATGCCTGCGCCAACGAGCTGACCGTATACGACAGGCTGGCGGGCATCGGCACCTTCTGCCATGAGTTCTCACATTGCCTGGGTTTCCCCGACATGTACGATACCAACGATACGGGCAACTATGGCATGTATTCCTGGGATCTCATGGATTATGGCTGTTACAACGACGACGGCTTCACTCCGGCTGGCTATACCGGCTATGAGAAGATGTTGTGTGGATGGACCACTCCCCTGGTGCTCTCCACCGATACGGTCATCAACAACCTCTCGCCCCTGAGTGACATGGGCCAGAGTGCCGTCATCTACAACCCGGCCAACAGCAACGAATACTACATTCTCGACAACCGCCAGCAGAAGGGTTATGATGCCTACTTGCCCGGACACGGACTCCTCATCACCCATATTGACTATGATGAGGCTATATGGTATTACAACATGGTGAACACCACGGGCACCGTCGACGGCGTGAACATCAGCAACACCCATCAGCGTGCCACCATCTTTCATGCCGACAACACCGATGACGTGAGCTCGGCGGGCACCGATGCCTACCCTTATCAGGGCAACGACAGCCTGACCAATACGTCGCTGCCCGCCGCCACCTTATATAATAAGAATACAGACGGCACTTATGTGATGGGCCGCGGACTGTGGAATATTGCCGAAAATGCCGACGGCACCATGTCGTTTCGCTTTGGCACAGACACGACAAAGGTGGTCAGTCCTGCTCCCGGCGACAGCACGTCTGAGGGTATTCTGCTTCACGAGACCTTCGATCATTGCAGCGGGACGGGTGGAAACGACGGACTGTTTGGCGGTATGGTGGCCAGTGCTCCCTTTGTGCCCGACCTGACGGGCTGGCAGTCTGACAACGCCTATGGCGCCTACCAGTGTGCCCGCTTTGGCAATTCCAACTATGTGGGGCAGGGATATGTCAGCTCGCCCTCGTTTATCTTGCCCGGCGACACGGTGACACTTTCTTTCCGCGCGGCATGCTGGAACACCAAGGGCGATGGCACCAGTCTGCATCTGGCCCTGAATGGCACCGACGCCAAGTTTGTTGACAGTGGCACGGTGGATATGATATTGACCATGACCAAAGGGGCATGGACCACCTATACGCTGAAAATCGTAGGCACAGGAACGGCCACGGTGTCATTCGATCCTAACAAGCGCTTCTTCCTCGATGACGTTTTGATACAGACAGTGCCCACCACCGGCATCCGCAATGTGACGACCACCCCTGACGAGGTGGCCTCCGTCCGTGGCATCTACAGCCTTGGCGGCCAATATCTGGGCACCGATGCGCGGTCGCTTCCGCGTGGCCTCTATATCGTCGATGGCAAGAAAATGGTGGTTGGCAGCAAGTGACGCGCTTTGGCCGGTAACCGGCAGGCCGTGCGTCCATGCGGCCTGCCCATAATCGTCTGCATGGCGGCGATGGCCAGCAAGCGCCGGATGATAACAGGAAATAACAACAGGTGAAAAGAATGATACAGGATAAGATGAGATGGAAGAGGGCAGTGATGGGGCTGATGCTACTGATGATGACAAGTGTGGCCCCGGCTCAGCGACTGCTGAAAAACACCAATGTCATTGGCCACTGGACGGGCACGTGGGCCACCGCCATGCAGATTCCGGTGAAGTTTTACATGCCTTATAACAACGAGATGACCGATCGTTCGGTGAGACAGATCGTGAAGGTGTCGGCCGGAGGTGACATCGTGCGCCTGCAGCTCTCCAATATCTTCTCGTCGCAGCCCGTAGAGATACGCTCGGTCTATATTGCCCATGCCCTCGACTCGTTTCGCATAGACACCCGTTCGGTGGAATACCTGCGCTTCGATGGTCGTGAGCGTGTGCTCATCGGGGCGGGCAAGAGCGTATGGTCTGATGCCGAACGCTTCAGCCTCAAGCCCCTCGAGCGGGTGGCCATCACCATCAACTATAAGTCGGCCCCCAAGATTCCCACTGTTCACATGGGCTCGCGCACCACTTCTTACATTCTCAAGGGCTATAGTGGGCCGCAGACCGACTTCTCCAAAGCGTTTCGTTACGAGAAGTGGTTCAACATTGCCTCGCTCGACGTCTATGCCAACGGCATTCGCACCTTTGCCATCCTGGGCAACAGTATCACCGATGGCAAAGGCTCAACCACCGACCATCAGAACCGCTGGCCCGACGAAATGAGCTTTCATCTCAACGAGTTGGCCGATAGAAACCTCAAGGAAGGGCAGCGCCACAGGCAGTATGGCGTGCTCAATCTGGGCATCGGCAACAACCGGGTGCTGTCGGTGGGCTTCGGCTTGGCGGCCAAAGACCGCTTTGACCACGACATTCTGGGGCAGCAGGGCGTCACCGATGTTGTGATCTTCGAGGGCATCAACGACCTGGGAACCTCTAAGAACGGGCTCAACACGGCCTATCAGCTGGTGGAGCATTATAAGCAGATGATAGCCAAATGCCGCCGTGCCCACCTGCGTGTTTACCTGGCCACGCTGCTGCCCATGAAGGGAGCGGCTTATTATAATGCGGGCCGAGAGGTGGGCCGCCGCTTTGTCAACGAGTGGGTCAGGACACAGAAGGAGGCCGATGGCTTCCTTGACTTCGACAAGCTCCTCCAGGATCCTGCCAATCCACTGGCCCTCCGGCCCGAATGGCGCCTCGACGACTGCCTGCATCCCAATGCCCTCGGCTACAAGCAAATGGGTCGCTATGCCGCCGAATACTTCCTCTCTACGAAGACAGAGTAACATATTAACAGCCATTCGGCGTGGAAGGATAAAGACATAGTAACATAATAACAATACAATATGTTATTTTGTTACTATGTCTTTAATCTTTAAACACAGCTAATCCTGTTATTATGTTACTATGTCTTCAAAACCAGCTTATTGTTACTATGTCTTTCAAGCAAGTACTGTTATTATGTTGCTATATATTCCACGAATAATCTGTTATGATGTCTTTAAATCTATTTAAGGTTAAAGATTTTATAATCAGCCGAAAAGGTGGTAACTTTGCATGACCCAATTGGTAAACATATAGTAACAACATTATTTAAGATAAAAAGATTATGGCAAAGAAGGCTTTATTGATGATCCTCGACGGATGGGGAAACGGCAAGCATGGTAAGGGTGACGTGATATTCAACACGCCGACACCTTATCTCGACTATCTCAACGCAACCAGTGCTCACGCACAGCTCGACGCGAGTGGCGAAGACGTTGGACTGCCCGACGGACAGATGGGTAACTCTGAGGTGGGACACCTCAATATCGGTGCAGGACGTATCGTATATCAAGATCTGGTGAAGATCAACAAGGCTTGCAAGAGCGGTGATATCTTGAAGAACAGGGGTATCGTAGAGGCCTACAGCTATGCACAGCGCACGGGCAAGAAGCTCCATCTCATGGGCCTCACCTCCAACGGTGGCGTACACTCCAGCCTCGACCACCTCTACAAGCTCATCGAGATTGGCAAGGAGTACAACCTCAAGGATGTGTATGTACACTGCTTCATGGATGGTCGCGACACCGACCCCAAGAGCGGCAAGGGCTTCATCGAAGAGGTGCAGCAGGTGTGCCAGGCCAACGGAGCCCACATCGCCAGCATCATCGGACGTTTCTATGCCATGGACCGCGACAAGCGCTGGAACCGTGTGAAGGAGGCCTACGACCTGCTCGTGGAGGGCCAGGGCAAGCAGGCTGCCGACATGGTGGCTGCCATGGAGGAGAGCTACGCCGAGGGCGTGACCGATGAGTTTATCAAGGCCATCAACAACTCGACCGTCGACGGTACCATCAAGGAAGGTGACGTGGTGATCTTCATCAACTTCCGCAACGACCGCGCCAAGGAGCTCACACAGGTGCTCACCCAGCAGGACCTGCCCGAGGAAGGCATGCACACCATCAAGGACCTGCAGTACTATTGCATGACGCCGTATGATGCCAACTTCAAGAACGTGAATGTGCTCTTCCCCAAGGAGAACGTGGAGAACACCCTCGGCGAGTATCTCTCGAAGAATGGCCTGCGCCAGCTCCATACCGCCGAGACCGAGAAGTATGCCCACGTGACATTCTTCTTCAATGGCGGCCGCGAGGCTCCCTACGAGGGTGAGGACCGCATCCTGGTGCCCTCGCCCAAGGTGGCTACCTACGACCTCAAGCCAGAGATGAGTGCCTACGAGGTGAAAGACAAGCTGGTGGGTGCCATCAACACGCAGGA
>CAZBQA010000019.1:0-46252 GCA_964493905.1 uncultured Prevotella sp. | reverse complement strand
ATCCTAAGATAAGGGGTAGCGAAAACCGCAGGATGTCCTTCGTCGGAGACCCCACAGTCATATCATTCATGTTCGGCATTGTCGTGTTATCTTGAGGTGGGTTCTATTAATTACCACCGAAACCAAGTAATTAAATCATAGGTTACTTTTTGTCATCTTTCGGACTCTCTTCGGCTCAAATTGCCAGTTCACTCAGTCGTTAAGCCCGCATAACTTCTTCGTGTACTTGCAATTTGACCTCGAAGATAGTCTCGAAATCTGACAAAGCTAATTAATAGAACCCACCTTGAAAACCAGTGCAAAGGTAACACTTTTTTCCAATAACTTGTATATTGATTTGCCATAGCTTTTTTAGATAATTTCGATGTTTCTATATGATAATTTCCACACCCAGTTCCATGAACATTCGGCCCATCTCGGAATAAGTATGGTTTCTCTCGCTAATTCCCTGCAGCGATTTGTTTGCATTGACAATGGCATCAGAGAAACTTCCACCTTGTCTTAGGAAAAACTGATGCAAAGGATGACGCCGAAAAAACCTCAGGTTTTTCTCATAACCACTTATCTCGTTCAACGAGATCTCCACATCATCAGACGTGGGAAAGTTCTTCGTTGTGTATTTGAAGTAATAAAGGAAGAATAGCTCTGTGCATCGGTCGGTCTCAAAGAACTTAACGATATAGTCGATGCCCGATTTGGGCTTGCATACATGGATGTTATGGTATTTTTTCTTCAGCCTGGTGTAGTTTGCCATGCTTTTGGAATCCTTGCGTTTCGTATCCATATCGATGAGACAGTAAATACGGTTATATCCTAGTGAGATGGCACCCTCTATACACCGCTGCAATTCTTTCAGACTCGTATTCTTGGGTGTGTCAGGCTTGATATTCTGCAACATCCTGTAGTCATCCTTCAATGAGTTGAGATAATAAAACTCAGTAGGGCCCTCGCCGACGACAAGGGTAGTCATACGTTGCCGCTTCATATCAATCAATGGCTATAAAAGGTGATCCCAGCTCTGGTTTTGCTCCAAGGCGTCCGATGCGGTAGGCATTGTATAGGGATAGATTCTTATGCAAGCCAAACTGGTCTGCACGCATATACTCTGATGCTGCCGTGACGTGCGATTTTTCTGCAAACCACACTGCGTGTCGGTGTTCGTTGATAAGGCTCTCAGCCAGCAGTGCCGTCTCTTGGGAAGTAAAAATCAGTTGAGAGGCCGAAGAGTTGAAGAGAAACACGTTGACATAGTAGAGAAGAAGGTCGTAGTGTAAATCGTCACCAAGTTCGTCAAGCATGTAGATATGGCTGCCGGAGATGGCATCATAAAGGAATTTGAGATTTGAGATATATCTGAGAGTTCCGGCAGACTGCGTTGCACTGGGCAGTTCGAAGCTGTCACCACTTGTCGAGTTGACAAATGTCACAGTTTCTTGTACACCATTTGTAAGGATACGGAAGTCGGCAATATTAAAATCAGCTTTCCTCAGCATATAGATATAGAACTTTTTTCGCTTTGCGTCAGCGTTCGCGCTGCGCAGCTGGTCAAGCAAATCTATCGTATCGGTCTTCATCACACCGTGGACATGGGTCTTTATCCAGTTGTACAGTGTGGCAAGGGGATGGGCATCTTCTGCCAGTGAAACCTTGCTGTATGTAGACAATACGGTATGGTTGTTGAGCGTATTTTGTATGATGGTGGCAAGTGTCTTAGCCTTTATTCCTAGGCTAGGTCCAAATTTGATGGTGGCCTGGCTATCCTCTCCATTGTATGTCCTTTCATAGAACAGCGACTTAGACCTTTTAGGATAATATTCCAGCAATTCGGTGATGATGTGTATTTTGTCGTACACAATAGTATAGTCGAATCTGATGTCATTGGCGAAGAACGACACATACATCCGCGTAGGTTTGTCGGGCGTAAGGGCGAATGGCTCACCAGAAGATACAGACTGATTCCTGTCTGTGCGCGAGGTAAACAACAGCGTGAAGACTTCTTGCAATGCCTTCAGCATGTTTGATTTGCCAGATGCGTTAGCACCGTAGATAACGGCGAGCTTGCCGATGTACACCCCTGGTGACACCTCCACACGCATCCACTCATCTTCTTCTTTTCGTACCTCAAAATTCATTTCCTGACGTTTGGAAATCGAAAAGAAGTTCTCTACCCAAAAATCTCTTATCATATTCGATAATATTAAATATTTTGCTCAATTTCGTAGTCTAGTTACAAAAATAGGCAAAATATTCGTAAAAGCCTAAAGAGTTCAGGAGTTTTTTGACGGATGGGCTGATTCCCTCTCCCACTTATGTCAGGCTTGTGCCTCAGGTCCAAGCTCTTGCCTTATCCATTGCATCTTCTGCAGGCGGTCCATCGACATCACGCCGCTGTTGGCATCGACGTAGGCATAGAGCTTCAGTGCCTTATCCAGGAGCATGGCGCGCAGGGGATTGGCCTTGAAGGTGGCCTCGGCATAGAGCAGCTCGGCAGCGAAATGGAGGCGGTCCATGCGCTGTTCGGGCAGCCAGCGGTCGTGGCTGTAGGTCAGGAGCTCATCGACAGAGAGGTTGCGCACCTCGTCGTAGGGACCCACATACTGGCGGTAGAGGTCTTTGATGGCTGCATCGTCGCGGTCGCCCTCATCCTTTTCTAAAAACTTGCGCAAGGCCACCTGAAATTCTTCGATGAGCCGAATGAAATAGTCGCGTTGTAACATCTTCAATAAATTATTTTGCAAAAATAGACATTTCGTCACGATTCCAGTGTAAGACGGGCGTTAAAAAAGACTATGATGCCGTCTAGGCCACTGATTTTAGACTATTCAGCATCCATCAAATGCTCTGTGCCTTTTTATTAAGGCAATCAAAAATGGAGTAAAGAATAAAATGTGGTAAAAATATTGTTACCGATTAACCTGTAATTCTTGTTTTCTATATATATTTGCAAAATAACATCTAAAGCATAAGTAATATGAACCCAGCCACAAATCTTCTTTTAAGTGTATTGTTAATGCTCATGGTTGGCTTTAACGTTTCGTGCTCTGGCGACGACTCTTATGATGAAACATTAATTGTAGCATCAGAAACTGTCACTACAAAGTGAAGGTATAGCTTACTGGGTTAAAAGAAACGGAAATCCAAATTGGGAAATTGAGTATACCGGAATTTCCAATTTCGATTATAAGAAAGGTTATGAATATAAAATAAAGGTGAGGTATTACAAAAACGACGATGTTGGCCCGGATCAGTCATCATATAGATGCTATCTTTTACAAATGATATCAAAAGAAAAGAAAGATTCTGATATCCCCTTTGTCACCATGGGCAACCCCTAGATGAAAGGCATGACCATATCTGGGTACTCTTTCTTTTAGTCCTCCTGGACAGTAGAAAGTAACAAATCTCGTTCTTGTCTTGCCATGCTCCCTCCTAGGGGATGCCTGTTTGTCGGGCATCCCCTAGGAGGGGTTTCCTTGCAGGCCCTCCACATACTCGTACAGCTTCTTGTAGAACGGGTGGCGGGTGAGGGTGGCCACATTGCCGAGGATGATGAGCTTCATGCGGGCGCGGGTGATGGCCACGTTCATGCGGCGCAGGTCGCGCAGGAAGCCAATCTGTCCGTCGTCGTTCGAGCGTACCATCGAGATGAGGATGATGTCGCGCTCCTGCCCTTGGAATCCGTCCACGGTGTTGACGGTGATGAGGTGGCGGAAGGGCTTGAAGAACTCGTGCCGCCTGATGAGCTGCTTGAGATATTGCACCTGGGCACGGTAGGGCGAGATAACGCCCACGTCGATGCGCTCGTCGAGGATGCGCTGCTTGCCAATCTTGCCGAGATAGTCTTGCAGGGTGGTGAGGGTGAGGATGGCCTCGCCTTTGTTCACGCGGCCATAGCTCTCGCCCACAAACTGCTCTTTGAAGAGGGGCTCGTCCTCGTCGCTGTCGAGCTCCGACGTGTCTACCCACGTGAAGGCATAGTCGAGGTCGAGGATGCTGCGGTCTCTGACCTGCGGTGCCGTCTCGACCTTGCCGCAGTAGAACCACTCCGAGCTGAAACGCATGATCTCGTCTTTCATGCGATACTGCACCTGCAGCAACGTTACACACTCGGGCTTGTTTTCCACCACGCGCTCCATGAGCGTCTTGCCGAGTCCGCCCTTCAGCGCCGCCATGCTCTTGACGGTGGGCGGCAGCTGGCAATGGTCGCCGGCTAGGATGACACGGCTCACCCGGCGGATGGGAATCCAGCAGGCGGCCTCTAAGGCCTGTGCGGCCTCGTCGATAAACAGCGTGCTGAAGCGCTGCCCCTCAAGCAGACGGTGACCAGCGCCCACCAGTGTGCAGGCGATGACGCGCGCCTCGCCGAAGAGCTCGGCGTTGATGCGGATCTCGAGTTCGGTGGCACGGCTCTTCAGCCGGTCCATCTTCTGGTGCCATGCCTCGCCGCGCCCCTTGCGGTTGTGGCGCAGCTCGCGTATGGCCTTGCGTATGGCCCACAGCTGCGCATAGTCGGGGTGGGCCTCGAAGCGGCGCTCGTAGGTGAACCCCAGCATCTTGTCGTTCACGCGCGTGGGATTGCCGATGCGCAGCACGTTGATGCCACGGTCTACCAGCCGCTCGGAGATCCAGTCGACGGCCATGTTGCTCTGTGCGCACACCAGCACCTGGCTCTCGCGCATGAGCGTCTCGTTGATGGCCTCCACCAGCGTGGTGGTCTTGCCCGTGCCCGGCGGTCCGTGTACCACCTCCACGTCCTTGGCGCGCAGCACCTCGTTCACCGCCCGCTCCTGCGTGGGGTTGAGCCACGGAAAGCGGATAGACTCGAACGTGTGGCGCTGGGCTTTCTGCGACGAGTAGAAGAGGTCGCGCAGGTAGGCCAGCCTACTGTTCTTGCCCTTGACCACACGGTCGAGGGCATCGAACATCATCTTGTAGGATGTCTCGTCGAACGACAGCTGCACGCCCACCGGCTCCTCGCAGCGCTGCAGGTCGAGCACATGGGTCTCGGGCACGGTCACCACCATGCGGTCGCCGTCGACATAGGCCACGGTGGCCGTGAAGCCGAAATACTGCACCTTGCCCTGTTCTCGCTGCCTGAAAAAGAGTACGGGCTTGCCAAACTCGAAGTTGTGCTCAATGTCTTGGTCTTCGGTGCGATACACCTCCAGGGCCAGCTGGTTCAACGAGTTGTAATAGCTCTTGCCTAGTCGCAGCGGGTACCACGCGTCGCCGCGCTTCACCTTGCGACCGATGCCCTGCGCCTCCGTCTGCTTGCGAAACGTCTCTTTCTCGGCCTGATACTCCATCTGGAGCAGCAGCCGCTGCCTCATCAGCAGTTGTATGGGTGACTCTTGATTTGCCATTTGTATTGCAAAAGTAGACAATAACGACCGATTGCGCAACATCGCCCACCGTATTCTGTAGCCTTTTTATGCTTTTTTATCTCTGCCGCGATCGTCCTCCAATCGCCATCCAACAGCTTGTTGCAGGGGCTGCACAGCCTTCTTGTTGCGCCTGTACAGCCTTCTTGTTGCGCCTGTACAGCCTTTTCGTTGCGCGTGGAGGGTCCTGTTGCGTGGTGCTTCGAGTAGAAACAGCGTGTGCTTCGAGTAGAAACAGCGTGTGCTTCGAGTGGAAGCAGCGCGTGCTTCGAATAGAAACAGATGACCATTGTGGACTCCAGAAAGTGTCTAAGTGCCGTTTTCGGCCGACGAGAGAGCAACTCAGGCTGTTGCGCAAGGCCACAACCATAAACACAAGATGGCGCGGTGCAGACAACGCCATCCGCATTTATTCATCATCTGTGTATCACGATGCCGTTGATAGGCTGGAGTCTGCCATCAGCAGCTCGGCGCAGGCCTTGACACGTGCCAGCAGTTCGCGAAGATGGGTGAGCTTGGCCAGCCGACGGTGAACGTCGTCGGCATTGTAGCCCACGGCATCGATACCGAGATGACACGCCATGAAGATGGCCCGCTGGTTGTGCCAGCGCTGCGACACCACGGTGATGCTGTCGAGGCCATATCTCTGTCGCATGTTGCGCATGGAGAGCAGCGTGCGGTCGCCCGCGCCGTCCTCGCTGATGAGGCTGTCGGGCACACCCTGCGCCACGAGGTCGCGGCGCATCATCCCCGTCTCGTCGTAGCCGGGACGTCGGGCACCGCTGATGACGAACTGCCGACTCTTGCCTGTGCGATAGAGCTCGGCAGCGGCACGTATGCGCGCCCGGTAGAAGAGGTTGGGCCCGCCGAAGCGACTCTCGGGACTGGTGCCGAGCACCACGGCCACCCTGCCGGAGGGCACCTGCCGCACATCGTCGAAGACCTTGCCCCGGGCCGAGCGGTTGACCCAGATATTGCAGGCGGCCACAACGGCGGCGGCCAATGCCGTCAGCGACAGGACGGCCAGTGAGATCTTGCGTTTGAGGGAGAGCATAGCGATCGTGGAATAGATTGATGTGATAATGTCGGGAAACAAAAGAGGCCTACGTATAACGGCACAGCTCTACGAGGTTGCCGTCGGGGTCGCGCAGGTAAAAGCTCTGCATGGCACCCCTGGCACCATGCCGCAGCACAATGCCGGTGAGCGGCCTTACGCCCGCTGCCTCGACCTCGGCCCTGGCCTCGGAAAGGTCGTCTTGCACCTCCAGACAGAAATCCTGTGCGCCATATTCCGGATGAGCGGCGGCCGGCTGAAACTCCCCTTTGCTGACATGAATAGAGATTTTGCCGCCGTGAAAGTAGAGATTGTGATGGCCGTTGTCGATGCGGTGCTCCATGCCGAGAATGTCGGTATAGAAGCGGAGGCAGGCATCGAGGTCGGCCGTGGTGATGACAAAATGGTCAATCTGCCGGATCTTCATACGCCGATGGTGTTGTCGCGTTCGTACCAGCTGATGATGTTGCCGTCGAAGTCGACCTGCCTCACCAGCGCGGCCTCGGTGGGCAGCGTGGGCGAGGGCACCCCGGCGGGCACGGTGAAGGGTGCCGTCTCGACCCTGATCTCATCCCAGAGTCCGCGGTCGATGAAGCTTTGCAGGGTGACGGCGCCGCCCTCGACGATGAGGCTCTGCTTGCGGCTCACCTTCAGATAGGTGAGCAGGGTGTCGATGTCTGAGAAACACTTGAACCACCGCGGCATGCCCTCGGTGCTGTGGGCCAGCACCAGGCGCTCGGGGTCGCGGCCGCTCCACTCCCGGATGTTGAGTTGCGGATGGTCGATATTGACCGTCTCGTGTCCCACCAGGATGGCATCGTTGTCGGCGCGCAGCTTGTGTACCAGCATCTTGGTGAAGGGCGTGGAGAGCACGAGGGGCTGGCGCGTCAGCCGGTTGCCCACAGGCCTCTGCCCCACGGGCGCAGCCGGTGGTCCGGCCATGGGGGCGGCAACAGCTGCCGCCATCATACGGTTCTTTGTCTCGGCCCACTTCAGGATGATGTATGGTCGCCGCTCGGTGTTCACGGTGATAAACTTGCGGTTGAGCTCCAGACACTCGCGCTCGAGCACGCCCACCGTCACCTCGATGCCGGCCTCGCGTATGCGCCTGATGCCTCGCCCCTGCACCTCGGCAAAGGGGTCTATGCAGCCGCATACCACGCGGCGCACCCGCTTGCTGACGATGAGGTCGGCGCAGGGTGGGGTCTTGCCCCAGTGCGAGCACGGCTCGAGGCTCACGTAGAGGGTGGCCTGGCGCAGCAGGGCCTCGTCGGCCGGGCGCACGGCGGCAAAGGCGTTAACCTCGGCATGGGCCTGTCCGCAGCGCACATGGTAGCCCTCGCCGATGATGCGGCCGTCGGCCGAGACGATCACCGCACCCACCATGGGGTTGGGCTTGGCATTGTGCTCGCCGTTGCGTGCCAGTTGCAGGCATCGGCGCATAAACTGTTCGTCGGTCTGGCGCTGACCGTCGGGGGTGTCGACTGTGACGTGTTGCTTCTGCTGATCCATGGATACTACCTTATTTTGTCGCCGCTCACAAGCACAGCTCATGATGGCCAAAGCACAAAGTTAGTTGATTTCGACGAATAGAATGGTAGTTTTTGACGTTTAATCGTTGATTAGACCAATATTTTTATATAATTTTGCGAATAGAGCTTTGCCATCCCCCCTGCCCTTGAGCATGCAGGTGTGAGCGCATGGGAGGAGCCCTAGGCTCAGAATAATAACATTAACAGCTACGACAAAATGATGAAAAGAACATGGATGATGCTGGTCCTCGCCGCCTCGTTGCAGGCCGGAGCGCAGGGCATCGGCGGCACGTGGAAAGGCACGCTGCAGGCCGGTATGCAGAAGTTGACAATGGTGTTTCACCTCGATGCCACGGCCCGGACGGCCTCGATGGATGTGGTGGAGCAGGGGGTAGACCACTACCCGATGACTGTGAACGTGCTCACCGACGACTCGGTGAACGTCGCCGTGCAGCAGATGGGCCTCAGTTACGCGGGTCGTCGCGAGGGTGACAAGATCGTGGGACTGTTCAGACAGATGACCTTCGCCATGCCGCTCAACATGGAGCGGGGCGCCCTGACCTTCAACCGCCCGCAAGAACCGGTGGCACCCTACCCCTATACCACACGCGAGGTGACCATCGACAATGCTGCGGCCGGTGTCACGCTGGCCGGCACGCTGACCTATCCCACCGGCTACAAGGCCGGGCAGCGCGTGCCGGTGGTGCTGATGGTGACGGGCAGCGGTCCGCAGAGCCGCGACGAGGAGGTGTTCCACCACAAGCCATTCCTGGTGCTGTCCGACTATCTGGCGCGCCACGGCATTGCCTCGCTGCGCTACGACGACCGCGGCACGGGCCAGTCGACGGGCAACTACGCAACGGCCACCAGCCGCGACCTGGCCGATGATGCCGCCTGCGGACTAGGCTATCTCAAGACCCTGAAGCAGTTCTCGCGCGTGGGCATACTGGGCCACAGCGAGGGCGGCGGCATCGCCTATATGCTCGGCAGCGAGGGGCGGCCCGACTTCATCGTGAGCCTTGCCGGGCCCGCATGCAAGGTCGACACGATGATGCTGCTGCAGCTCAACGCACTGGGGAGGGTGCAGGGACTGACTGCCGACCGCTTCCACACCGTGGCACAGGTGCGCCAGCTGCTGGCTACGGCCGACACGTCGGTATGGATGAAGTATTTCCTCGACTGGGACCTGACGCCCTACGTGCGTGCCACGCGCTGTCCGGTGCTGGCCCTGGGCGGCGAGAGCGACCTCAACGTACCCGTGCGCCTCAACGTGCCGGCACTGGAGGCCAACCTGCCGAAGAACAAGAAAAACGTGGTGAAGACCTACCCCGGACTGAGCCACATGCTGCAACACAACCCCACGGGCGACCCCGGCAAGTCGGCCGCCATCGAAGAGACCGTCGCGCCGGAGGTGCTCGAGGATATCGTACAGTGGGTCAACAGTTTATAAAGACATGGACAATAAGATTAGTTACCCACAGCTGTGGCAGTCGCTCACGCCGCTCTACGACGAGGGCGAGGCCAAGGCCGTGGTGCGGATGCTGGTCGAGGAGGCCTTTGGCCTGACCTTCACCGACATCTGCTGCGGCAAGGTAGAGGCGCTGTCGGCCGACGACCGTCAGCGGCTGGAGGCGCTGATGGCGCGCCTGCGGCAGGGCGAGCCCGTGCAGTATGTGCTGGGCGAGGCCTGCTTCTGCGGTCGCCGCTTCGGCGTGGCACCGGGTGTGCTCATCCCGCGCCCCGAGACCGAGGAGCTGTGCCGCACGGTGAAGTCGTACCACAACACGCCCTTCTGCGCGCTGCAGCCCCCTGCCCCCCTGCAGGTGCTCGACGTGGGCACGGGCAGCGGCTGCATCGCCGTGACGCTGGCGCTCGACCTCTTCAATGCCGAGGTGACGGCCTGGGACGTGTCGGGCGACGCCCTCGTCATTGCCCGCTACAACGCCCACCGCCTGGGGGCGAAGGTCAACTTCGAGTGGCACGACATCCTCGACACGCAGGCCGACGACCGGCGGTGGGACATCATCGTGTCGAACCCGCCCTACATCGCCCGCAGCGAACGTGCCGACATGAGCCCCCATGTGCTCGACCATGAGCCCGATCTGGCCCTCTTTGTGCCCGACGACGACCCGCTGCTGTTCTACCGCGCCATCGGCAGCTATGCCGTGCGCACGCTCAACGCCGGCGGATGGCTCTATCTCGAAATCAACCCCCTCTACGCCGAGGAGCTGCGCGCGATGCTCACGCAGCTGGGCTTCGGACAGGTGCTGCTGCAGAAAGACCGCTATGGCAAGGTGCGCTTCTGCAAGGCCAATGTATTATTCAAGACACCACGCAGATGATGACCGAAGAGAAAGCCCTCAGCGCGCTGGCCGCCCTCTGTGCCCGCGGCGAGCACTGCACGGGCGAGATGAACGACAAGATGGTGCGCTGGGGCCTCGACGAGGAGGCGCGCCGCCGCATCATCGAATACCTCGTAGGGCACCAGTATGTGGACGACGAGCGCTACTGCCGCGCGTTTGTGAACGACAAGGTGAAGTATGACCGCTGGGGGCGCCGCAAGATCGAGCAGGCCCTCTGGGCCAAACACATCGCACCGGAGGTGTCGGCATCGGTGCTCGACGACGTGGACGACGACGACTACCTCGCCGCCCTGCGCCCCCTGCTCAAGGCCAAATGGCCCACCATCAAGGGGGCGAGCGACTATGAGCGCAGCATGAAGCTCATCAAGTATGCCATGGGCAGGGGCTTCGAGATGCGGCTCATACGCCGGTGTGTAGACGAGATGGCCGACGTAGACGACAGCTACGATGACGACTAGTCTGCCGCAGCGCATACTCGACCTGGTGATGCCCCGCGCCTGTTGCATCTGCGGCCAGCGGCTGGCACCCGAGGAGCACGACATCTGTCTGCCGTGCCTGCGCCACCTGCCCCTGACCGACCACCTGCTGCAGCCCTACGACAACGACCTGGCCAAGGTGTTCTGGGGACGGGTGGAGGGCATCGAGAAGGCGGCGGCATGGATGTATCACCAGGCAGGCTCGCAAGCCCTCTATCCCATCTACCAACTCAAGTATTATCACCGGCAGGAGAAAGGCGTGACCCTCGGCCGACTGTTGGGCAAGGAGATGGTAGAGAGCGGGTTTACCGACGACATCGACTGTCTGGTGCCGGTGCCGCTGGCCCCCAAGAGGCAACGCCAGCGGGGCTACAACCAGAGTGAGATGATAGCCCGGGGCATCGGCGAGGTGTGCGGGCGGCCCGTGGTGACCGATGCCGTCAGGCGCACGCGCTTTGCAGAGAGCCAGACCACCAAGGGGCGCTGGGGTCGCAACGACAACGTGGAGGGTGCCTTCGAGCCGTGGCATGCCGACAAAATCAGGAACTTGCATGTGCTCATCATCGACGACACCGTCACCACCGGAGCCACCATCTGCGCCTGCGCCCATGCCTTGGCACAGACCGGAGGGGTGAGCATCAGCGTGGCAGCCATCGCCTTCGCCGATCCGCGAAGATGAATTTTCAAGCCTTTTCCTTGTGATTGTCACGTTTTTGCACTAACTTTGTGCCAATATAACAAGTAAATCGAACACGATATGGACAACTTGAAAAAAGCCTTTGCAGAAAAACTGCTGAATGTCAAAGCCATTAAGCTCCAGCCCAACGACCCGTTTACCTGGGCCTCGGGATGGAAATCACCGTTCTATTGCGACAACCGCAAGACGCTGTCTTATCCCGACCTGCGCAGCTTTGTGAAGGTGGAACTGGTACACGCCATATTGGAACACTTCCCCCAGGCCACGGCAGTGGCAGGCGTGGCCACGGGTGCCATTGCCCAGGGAGCCCTCGTGGCCGACACGCTGGGACTGCCCTTCTGCTACGTGCGCTCGAAGGCCAAGGACCACGGCATGGGCAACCTCATTGAGGGTACCCTGCCCCAAGGCGCCAAGGTGGTGGTGGTGGAAGACCTCATCTCTACCGGCGGCAGCTCGCTCAAGGCCGTGGAGGCCCTGCGACAGGCGGGCTTCGAGATCGTGGGTATGGTGGCCAGCTATACTTACGGATTCCCCGTGGCCGAGGAGGCCTTCAAGGCAGCCCAGGTGGAGCTCGTCACCCTGACCGACTATGAGCATGTGGTGGCCAAGGCACAGGAGACCGGATATATCAAAGAGGAGGATATCGAGACGCTGAACGTATGGCGCAAGGATCCCGCCAACTGGAAGAAATAACACGACGATGACGACCATAGAAAGCAGTATCAGGCAGATCGACTACCCGCAGCAGGCAGTCTACAACATGCTGAGCGACCTCAGCAACATCGAGAAGGTGAGAGACAAGATTCCCGAGGACAAGGTCCGCGACCTGACCTTCGACAGCGACAGCATATCGGTGTCGACGCCGATGGGTGGCGTGCGCCTCGTCATCGTAGACCGCGAGGAGCCCAAGACCATCAAGTTTGAGACCCGCGAGAGTCCGCTGCCCTTCAACTTCTGGATTCAGATCCTACCGGTGAGCGAGGCCGTGAGCAAGATCAAGCTCACCATCAAGGCCGAACTCAACCCCTTCATCGGCGGCATGGTCAAGAAACCGCTGCAAGAAGGCATCGAAAAGATTGCCGATGCGCTGCAGCTGATTCGTTATGAATAGAAACTAAAGAATAGTAGTTACATACTTCTTTGAATATAATGGCAAACAAACTTTGGGAGAAGAACTTTGAGGTCAACGCCGAGATCGAGCGTTTCACCGTGGGACGCGACCGTGACATGGACCTCTATCTGGCACGCTACGACGTGCTGGGGTCGATGGCACATATCACCATGCTCGAAAGTATCGGACTGCTCGAGCACGAGGAGCTGACACAGCTGCTGGCCGAACTGAGGAACATCTACAACACCTGCCAGAAAGGACAGTTTGTCATCGAAGACGGCGTGGAAGACGTACACTCGCAGGTGGAGATGATGCTCACACGCAAACTGGGCGACATGGGCAAGAAGATCCACTCCGGGCGCTCGCGCAACGACCAGGTGCTGGTAGACCTTAAGCTCTTCACCCGCCACGAGCTCATGGAGGTGGTAGAGGGCGTGAAGGTGCTCTTCGACGAACTCATTGCCAAGAGCGAACAATATCAAGAGGTGCTTATGCCCGGCTACACCCACCTGCAGATTGCCATGCCTTCGAGTTTCGGACTGTGGTTTGGTGCCTATGCCGAGAGCCTGACCGACGACATGCTCTTCTTGCAGGCCGCCTACCGCATGACCAACCGCAACCCGCTGGGCTCTGCGGCCGGCTATGGCTCGTCGTTCCCGCTCAACCGCACGCTCACCACCCAACTGTTGGGATTTGACAGCATGGACTACAATGTGGTGTATGCGCAGATGGGACGCGGCAAGATGGAGCGCAACGTGGCTTTCGCCCTGGCCACCGTGGCCGGCACGCTGGCCAAGATGGCATTCGATGCCTGCCTGTTCAACTCGCAGAACTTCGGGTTTGTGAAGCTGCCCAAGGAGTGTACCACAGGGTCGAGCATCATGCCGCACAAGAAGAACCCCGACGTGTTTGAGCTCATCCGCGCCAAGAGCAACAAGCTGCAAGGTCTGCCCCAGCAGGTGATGCTCATCATGAACAACCTGCCCGTGGGCTATTTCCGCGACCTGCAAATCATCAAGGAGGTGTTTCTCCCGGCGTTCGACGAACTCAAGGACTGCCTCAAGATGGCGGCCTATATCATCAACAAGATGGAGGTCAATGAGCATATCCTCGTTAACCCCATGTACGACCCCATGTTCTCGGTGGAGGAGGTCAACCGTCTGGCCGCCGCCGGCATGCCCTTCCGCGATGCCTACAAGAAGGTGGGACTCGACATCGAGGCCGGGACCTTCAAGGCCGACCGCAGCATTCACCACACCCACGAGGGATCTATCGGCAACCTCTGCAACGACAAGATTGAGGCGCTGATGGACCAGGTGATGGCTGAGTTCCACTTTGACCGGGTCGCACAGGCCGAGCAGTCGCTGCTGGACCGGGCGTGAGGCTCGACGAATAACCCCCTCAACGATGAAACACCTCCTATACATATTGCTCCTGCTCACCGCCCTGTTAGGGTCGTGTGGCGAAGTGACCGACGAGTACAGCAGGTATCCCTGCTATCTTGTCGTCGACAACTCACTGCACAACGATGCCACGCTTGCCAGCGCCATGACGTCCCATGCCGGCGTGTTTGTCACCGTGACCATCATGACCCAGAGCGGAGCCAAATACTTTGTGTTCAAGAGCAACCAAGGCACCGAGACCAAAACGGTGTTCAATGCCATCGACCAGCGACGACAGTTCATCCTAGGCCAGAACGATGCCCTGATCGTGGGCTACGGCTTCTCGGTAGACGGCATCTTCTATGCCTACGACCGCGAGTGTCCCAACTGTTTCGACCCCAACGCCATCCCCATGCGCAGCCATCCGCTGACGGTCAGCGACCAAGGCTTTGCCACCTGTGCCACCTGCCATCGGCAATATAACCTCAACAGTGGCGGCATCATCGCACAAGGAGACCCAGGAAAACAAATGACACGCTACTATGCCGCCACCACGGGGCCATACGGCGTGCTCAACGTGCAGTGACGATGCGTAAGACATCATGCGGTATTATGCACGGCAGAAAAAGAGGCAGTGGTCGACAGCCCCGGCCGACAAGTTCGGATGCCCGAAGGTTTTTTATTAAATTGTGTAAAACTTTTGGCATTTCAAAGATTTAGCCATATCTTTGCATCTGCCTTATGCGGCAATAGCTCAGTTGGTAGAGCACGACCTTGCCAAGGTCGGGGTCGCGAGTTCGAGTCTCGTTTGCCGCTCTTTGATGAAATCTCCACTGCCGCAATGGTGGAATTGGTAGACACGAGGGACTTAAAATCCCTTGGCCAGTAATGGCTGTGCGGGTTCGAGTCCCGCTCGCGGCACACTCTAAAATCTTTATAATTATGCGTAACGAACTAATCCTTTCACTATCTGTTTTCTCCCTTCTCGCACTGTCGTCGTGCTCGAAACTAGGCCCATTGTCTGCCGACAATTTCAACGTAGACCCTAACCCGCTTGAAGCACAGGGCGGACAGGTGCCCGCAGTCATCAACGGCACATTCCCCTCCAACTATATGAAGACCAAGGCCGTGGTGACCGTAACGCCCGAACTGCGCTATGGCAACGGCCAGGTGGCCAAGGGGCAGAGCGCTACCTTCCAGGGAGAGAAGGTTATGGGCAACGACCAGACCATCTCGTATAAGATGGGTGGCCGTTACTCGATGAAGACGAGCTTCGACTACGTACCCGAGATGCAGAAGAGCGATATGTACCTCACCTTCGATGCCCGTCTGGGGAAGAAGAAGATGAACGTCCCCGCCGTGAAGGTGGCTACGGGTGTGCTGGCTACCGCTGAGCTCTACAAGCAGACGCTGATGAATGCCGGCGGATGTATTGCGCCCGACTCGTTCCAGCGCGTGAAGGCCCAGAAGACCGAGGCCAACATCAAGTTCCTCGTCAACCAGGCCAATCTCCGCAAGAGTGAGTTGCAAAACAACTCTGTGCAGGAGTTTATAAGGATGCTCAAAAAGATCAACGCCGACCGCGAAGGCCTCAACCTCAAGAACGTAGAGGTGCAGGCCTACGCCTCACCCGAGGGTGGTTTCAGCTTCAACGACAAGCTGGCCAACAAGCGCCAGGGCACCAGCGAGACTTATGTCAAGCAGCAGCTGCAGGCCGCCAAGCTCGGCGGGTCGGACATCGACGCACACTACACGGCACAAGACTGGGACGGTTTCAAGCGCCTGGTGCAGGTCAGCAACATCCAGGACAAGAACGTTATCCTGCGCGTGTTGGAGATGTATAAGGACCCCGAGGAGCGCGAGCGCCAGATCCGCAACATGAGCGAGGGCTTCCGCGAGCTGGCCGACGGTATCCTGCCGGAGTTGCGCCGCAGCCGTCTCATCATCAACTACGAGACGGTGGGCCGCTCTGACGAGCAGATCAAGGAGCAGTATGCCAGCGACCCGGCACGCCTCAGCCCCGATGAGTTGCTCTATGCCGCTACCCTCGAGAACAGCGCAGAAGCCAAGAAGGCCATCTATAAGAAGACCGCAGAGATCTACGACAAAGACTACCGGGCCTTCAACAACCTGGCCGTGCTGGCTTTCAACGAGGGCGACGAGGCCACGGCCAAGAAATATATCCAGCAGGCCTTCAGCAAGAACCCCAAGGCTCCCGAGGGTAATGCCAACCTCGGTCTCATCGCGCTGAAGAACGGACAGCTCAAGGAAGCCGAGAGCTACCTGGCCAACGCCATCGATGCCAACGGCTTCGGCGAGGCACTGGGCAACCTCAACATTGCCGAGGGCAACTACGCCACCGCCGTGCAGAACTTCGGTGAGTCGACCTCCAACAGCGCTGCCCTGGCACAGATTCTCTACAAAGACTATGCCGCTGCCGTGGCTACCCTCAAGGGCGTGAAGAACCCCGATGCCATGACCGACTATCTCATGGCCATTGCCCTCAATCGTCAGGGCAACACCTCGACCGCCAAGGAGTTCCTGCAGAAAGCCACCAGCGCCAACCCGGCCCTGGCCAGCTATGCTGCCAACGACCTGGAGTTTCTGAACCTCAAGTAAGACTCATCACGTCAGAAAAACAGATAACCCTTTTGTCCCCGCGGGGCAAAAGGGTTTTAGAATTATATCCAACTCACCATGTTCAAGCAACTGTTCCTTCTCATTCTCACACTCGCGCTGTTTGCCTCGTGCGGCGTAGACAGTAAGCACTTCAAGCTGGAAGGGCGGCTGCTCAACCTGAACCAAGGCGAGCTCTATGTCTACAGCGACGAGGACGGCGTCGACGGCATCGACACCATCAAAATCTCAGGCGGACGCTTTGCCTACGAGATTCCCTGCGAGAAGCCGGCCACCATCATCCTGGTGTTTCCCAATTTCTCGGAGCTACCCATCTATGCCGAGCCCGGCAAGACCATCGACATTAACGGCGATGCCTCACACCTCAAGGAACTGAAGGTCGATGGCTCGAAGACCAACAAACTGATGTCGGCCTTCCGCGAACAGATTGCCGCTGCCTCTCCACCCGACATCCGCAAATATGCGCGCCAGCAAATCGAAGACCACACCGACTGGCCGATGGGCGCATACCTCGTGAAGAAATACTTCCTCACCACGCCCGACCCTGACTACCGCGAGGCCCTGCGTCTCGTCAAGGCCATGAAAGACAAGCAACCCCGCAACGGTGACCTGGTACGACTGATGGACCGCATCACACTGCTCCAAGGCAGTACCATCAACAGTACCCTACCCTCGTTCACGGCCTACAGCACCAACGGGCGGCTGGTTACATCGTCCGACCTCATGAGCGGTACGGCGGTGATCATCACCTGGGCCAGCTGGAGCTTCGACAGCATGAATATGCTCAGACAGGTCAAGCAGCAACTGCGCGATGCCGGCGGACGCTTGAAGGTGGTGTCCATCTCTGTGGATGCCAGCAAGACCGACTGCAAGAACGCCATCCAGCGCGACTCACTGCCCTGGCCCAACGTCTGCGATGAGACGATGCTCGAGGGCAAGACCGTGAAACAGCTGGCGCTCTTCAGCGTGCCAGGCAACCTGGTGGTGAAGAACGGACGCATCATCGCACGCAACCTCTCTACAGAAGACCTGAAGAAGAAGATTGAAGAAAACCTATAGCCTTCCCTGCTGCTTCAGCGAAGCAGGCCTGGGGAGGCTTTTTTTGTCTAACCCTGACACCCCATTGCCACTATGCTCGTGAAAACATACAGCGCGGCCGTCAACGGACTCGACGTGACGCCTGTCACCATTGAGGTGAGCCTTAACCGCGGTGTGATGTACCATCTCACCGGACTTGGCGACGAGGCCGTGCGCGAGGGACGCGACCGCATCGCCGCCGCCATGCAATACAACGGTTACAAGTTTCCCAAGGCCGACATTACTGTCAACATGGCTCCCGCCGACCTCAGAAAGGAGGGCAGCAGTTTCGACCTGCCGCTGGCCATCGCCATCCTGGCTGCCGACGGACAGATCGACGCGCAGGTGCTCGACCAATATATCCTCGTGGGCGAGCTGAGCCTCGATGGCAAACTGCAGCCTGCCAAGGGCGTGCTGCCCATCGCCATCAAGGCTCGGGCCGAGCATTTCAAGGGACTCATCGTGCCCCGCCAGAACGTGCGCGAGGCAGCCATCGTCAACCAGCTCGATGTCTACGGCATGGACACGATGGTCGATGTCATCAACCTGCTCACCGGTCGGGCCCAATACGAGCCCACCGTCATCGACACACGCAAGGAGTTCTATGAGCATCAGTATAACTTCGACCTCGACTTCGCCGACGTGCGCGGACAGGAGAATGTGAAGCGGGCTCTTGAGGTGGCAGCTGCCGGAGGCCACAACCTCATCATGATCGGCCCGCCGGGATCGGGCAAGAGCATGATGGCCAAGCGTCTGCCGTCGATCCTTCCGCCCCTCACCCTGTCGGAGAGCCTGGAGACCACGCAGATACACTCGGTGGCCGGACTGCTCGGCAAGGAGTCGTCGCTCATCTCGCAACGCCCTTTCCGCGCACCCCACCACACCATCTCCGAGGTGGCCCTCGTGGGCGGCGGCAACACCCCCATGCCCGGCGAGATCAGCCTGGCACATAACGGAATCCTATTCGCAGACGAGTTACCCGAGTTCAATCGTCACACCCTTGAGGTGCTGCGCCAGCCTCTCGAAGACAAGCGCATCACCATCAGCCGCGCCAAATACACGGTAGACTATCCTTGCAACTTCCAGTTCATCGCCTCGATGAACCCTTGTCCCTGCGGCTACTACGGCGACCCCACCCACCACTGCGTGTGCTCGCCGGGCCAGATACAGCGTTACCTCAACAAGATCAGCGGTCCGCTGCTCGACCGCATCGACCTGCAGGTAGAGATCGCACCGCTGCCCTTCAAAGACATCAGCCGCGCCGCGCCCGGCGAGGCCAGCAGCCTCATCCGCGAGCGGGTCATCGCAGCACGTTCCCGGCAGACCGAGCGGTTTAAAGACCATCGCCACATCCATTGCAACGCCCAGATGACCGAGCGCATGATACACCAGTATGCCGAGCCCGACAGTGCCGGTCTCGAATTGCTGCGCACCGCCATGGAACGGCTGTCGCTGTCGGCACGTGCCTACAGCCGCATCCTCAAGGTGGCCCGCACCATCGCCGACCTGGCCGGTGCCGACCATGTGGGCTCCGACCACCTGTCCGAGGCCATCGGCTACCGCAACCTCGACCGCGGCGACTGGGCCGAGCGAGGGATATGAATGCCCTGGTCAACAGACAACAGACAACACACCACCAAAGAACCATTACAACCATAAAGACATCATGACCAAGCAACTGAAGCCATCCACGCTCTGTGTGCGCGCCGGATGGAAACCCAAGAACGGCGAGCCCGTGCAGCCGCCCATCATCCAGAGCACCACCTTCAAGTATGACAACTCTGAAGAGATGGCGATGCTCTTCGACCTGAAGAAAGAAGGCTATTTCTACACCCGTCTCCAGAACCCCACTCTCGACACCGTGGCCGGCAAGATTGCGGCCCTCGAAGGCGGCGTGGGTGCCATGCTCACCTCGTCGGGGCAGGCTGCCAACTTCTACGCCGTGCTCAACATCGCCTCGGCAGGCGACCATATCGTGGCCTCCAACGAAATCTACGGCGGCACCTACAATCTCTTCGGCGTGACGATGAAGAAGATGGGCATCGACTGCACCTTCGTCAACCCCGAGCTGCCCGAGGAAGAGCTGCAGAAGGCCTTCCGCCCCAACACCAAGCTGCTCTTCGGCGAGACCATCTCCAACCCGGGCTGCAACGTGCTCGACATCGAGAAGTTCGCCCACTTGGCCCATGCCAACGGCGTGCCCCTCGTCATCGACAACACCTTTGCCACGCCCATCAACTGCCGTCCCTTCGACTGGGGCTGCGACATCGTCACCCACTCCACCACCAAGTACATGGACGGCCATGCCACAGCGGTGGGCGGTGCCGTGGTAGACAGCGGCAACTTCGACTGGGCTGCGCACGCCGACAAGTTCCCCGGTCTCACCACGCCCGACGACTCGTACCACGGCCTGACCTACACCACAGCCTTCGGCAAGATGGCCTACATGACCAAGCTCGTGGCACAGCTCATGCGCGACCTGGGCAGCATCATGGCCCCGCAGAACGCCTTCCTGCTGAACATCGGCCTTGAGACACTGCACCTGCGCATGCGCCAGCACTGCGACAATGCCCTGCACATCGCCCGCTTCCTGCACGACGACCCGCATGTGGCATGGGTACACTATTGCGGACTGGACGACGACCGCAACCACGACCGCGCCACCAAGTACCTGCCCAACGGCTCGTGCGGCGTCATCGCCTTCGGCCTCAAGGGCGACCGCGAGACGGCCATCAAGTGGATGGACTCGCTGCAGCTCATCAACATCGCCACTCACGTGGCCGACAGTCGCACCTGCGTGCTCCATCCCGCGAGCCACACCCACCGCCAGCTCTCCGACGAGCAGCTGTGCGAGGCAGGCATCGCCCCCGACCTCATCCGCCTGTCGGTAGGCATCGAGGATGCCGACGACCTGCTCGACGACTTCCGCCTGGCCATGACGAAGAGTTTCGCCGGATAAAACAGCTTTTGCCCAGAATACACTTACGGCTGCGCGATGGAATGCCATTGCGCAGCCGTAAGTGTATCTGTGGTGTCGGTCCGATGGCAGTGACGTCATCGGTAATGGTGGGGTTTGTTCATGCGCTTTGTCAGATATTGAGTCGAAGAACGTCCGAAAGCCCACATCACGTAACCCCTGATTGATTTATTTGATCTCGGAGGTCATTACTAGAACCCACCCAAGTGTGAGGATGCCTCAGCGGTTGGACAGCAACTTGCCGATCATTCCCAATACGGCCGTCACCGATGCCTTGTCGGGTACGGGAATGCTGAGACGGCTCTCGCCGGTCTCGGGGTCGCTCTCGACGAGGGTGTCGACCAACTGCTGCGTGGCCTCTTCCGACTGCAGGGTTTCTGCCAGTTGGGCAAAGAAGCTCATGCCTTGTTCCACCAGCTGTCGCGGATGCTGTACGCCCGGCGTGCTGCCATGGGGCGCTGTGGCATTACGCGCTGCTGTCTCGGTTGTGGCCGAAGGCTGGGGTGCCGTCGGGCTGTCGTCGGCGGTGTGGGGTGTCTCTGTCGCTTCTGTGGATTGCACCTCGGCCTCTTCTTCATCATACGTTGCGGTGCGTGCTTCGTGGGCTGCCTCGTCGGCCTTGGGCTCGCCGTCGTTGATGTCGATGGGCTGCTCGTCGTCGTGGTGGTTGCGGGTCTCTTCGGCTTGCATGGTGTGGTGCAGCTCCTCCATGATCTGGTTGAACTTGCCCTGACTGGCAAAGACGGTGTCCTCGCCCCCGTCGAGCACGCCCTCGAACATCGAGGTCTTGAACCGCAGCTTGCCCAGCATCTGCTCCTCGAAGGTGTTGGCCGCCACGAGGTTGATGACCTGTATGTTGCGTTTCTGGCCGATGCGGTAGATGCGGGCAATGCGCTGTTCGAGCACCGCGGGGTTCCAGGGCAGGTCGATGTTGATGATGTATGAGGCCACCTGCAGGTTGAGGCCCGTGCTGCCCGCGTCGGTGGAGAGGAACACGCGGCTTTCGGGCAGGTCGGTAAAGTTGTTGACCAGGTCTTTGCGGGCTTTGGAGGCTATGCCGCCGTGCAGATACTCAAAGCCAATGCCCTTGTCTTCCAGCTCCCTGGCGATGAGCCTTGTCATGCGTTCCCACTGGCTGAACACCACCACCTTCTCGTCGCCGCTATCCACGATGCTGGCAATGATGCTCATCACTTCGTCCACCTTGGTGTCGTAGCGCGTCTTCTGGTCGAGTATGAACGTGCTGTCGCATACCATCCGCATCTGTTGCAGGTGCATCATCAGGCGGTTGCGGTCGCTCTCGGAGAGGAAGTGCATGCGCTCCCATTTCTGCATGAGTTGCGAGACGCTCACCTTGGCCTCGTCGTGTATGGCCATCTGTTCCCTAGTCATGGGCACCATCAGGTTCTGGTCCTGGCGCTCGGGCAGCTGCAGGCTCACGTCTTTCTTCCTGCGGCGTATGAGGATGGGTGCCAGCATCTTTCCGATCTCGTTCAGGTTCTTGTAGCCTATGATGGCACCTTTCTGGTCGGACATGATGTAGCGGTCGCGAAAGAGGTAGTAGGGCCCCAGGCGGTACTGGTCTACCAGCTCCACCACCGAGAAGAGTTCCTCCAGCCGGTTCTCCAGAGGTGTGCCCGAGAGGATGACGGCATAGTGTGAGACAATCTTGCGTGCCGCGCGGGCAATCTGTGTCTTCCAGTTCTTCAGTCGCTGCACCTCGTCGATGATCACCATGTCGGTCTCCAGCCGTCCTGCCACCTTGATGTCGTTGCAGGCCGCATTATACGATACGATTTTATAGCTTTCGTCGCCCTGATACTGCGCGCGCCTTTTGGTTTGTACGCCCTCGATGACAAGCGCCCGCTGGCCGGTGAAACGCTCGATCTCCCGCTTCCATTGGTATTTGAGCGATGTGGGACAGAGGATGAGCACCGAGCCCACCAGCCCCTTGCGCCGCAGCAGTTCGGCTGTGCCGATGGCCTGGATGGTCTTGCCCAGTCCCATCTCGTCGGCGATGATGGCGCGCCCGGCCTTGGCCGCGAAGCGTATGCCCTCTTGCTGGTAAGGGTAGAGGCGGGCGTGCAGCAGGTCGTCGAAGTCGGCATCGGTCATCTCGTCGACCCATCGACGGCGCACCTGCTGCTCGCGTTGTTCGATGACAAGCTCCAGGGCATCCCTGTAGCATCTGAACGAAGGACTGACCTGGCGGGCCCGTCTCAGGAAGGTGTCAAACCGGTCGATGGCCTCGGGCTTGAGCGTCCACTGCTCGTCGAAATATTCGGCAGCCAGCGTCTCGAAAGCCCTGCGGTTTTCTTGTCCTATGCGTATGCGCACCTTGCGCTGGGCGGTATAGTCGAGGTAGACCGAGGTGTAGGGCGACACGGTGGTGTGTACGCGGTGTCCCTCGGCCGTCCATAGCTTCACTGCCTCCAGGTGCTTGCAGGTGCCGAGCAACGAAGTCTTGAAGTCCATGCACGAACAGTAGTTCCACGGGCTGCCCTCGCCACGAAACACCACCTTGTATTCCTCGTGGCTCTCTGGGTTGCGCACCACATATTCTCCGGGCGCTCGTTTTCGGTCGGCCTCTCTCACGGCAAAGATACCGTCGCGTGCCGCCTGCTGGCGCAGCTTCACCTGCCACTCCCTCAGCGTCATTCCCTCCGGCTGGTATTGGTAAGGAATTTTCTTCACGCCTTGTTTCTTCTTTGCCCCTTTCGTAGTCGTAGTCTTTTTTGCCATAACGTTGTTGTTTGAAAAAGAGCGCGTCGTCTCTTTCGCTGCAAAGTTATTGAAAATAATTAGGATGCCAGTCTTGTTGAGTCGTAAAAAATCATCCCATACAGTGAAATACCTGCACAGTCGGTAAGCCCCGTGGCTGTAGCGGCTTCCAACGCCAGTCCATCCAGCAGTCTGTACCGGCAGGATTGTAAATCCCCTCACTCGGCTATGCTGAGCCGCCAACGGCTTGGCGCCCCGGTGGAGAGTGACCGAGCTATGTGTCTTGTTCTTTTGGCTTTTCTGTCTTCCGGCATTCCGCGTCAATGTGTTTCAAGCCACGGCACCGTTGCTGACGTACACGCTGCGCATGCTTGTCGCTGTGTGATTCGGCTCGAAGTAGAATCTGTATCGACTCGAAGCAGAGTCTATTTCGACTCGAAACAAACGGTGGTTCTACTCGAAGTATGACAGCCCGACGGCAATCCCTGCGTGGCATCACGGCACTCCGGAGGCAGGAGAACTGTTGTGTGGCTGCCTGAAAGCGGGCGAACCGTTTGCCATGGCCGTCCATTTTCGGAAACTATACCAACCTGATTTTCTGGCTGATTAGAAATGCTGCTCCCGGTGCTATATATCTTTGTTCAAACAGTGAAGATGTTGGCGATAGTGGTTCCTCTTCCAATTGCTTTACCGTGTTTTTTCGTCATGGTCTCTCAGCACCATTTTTGAGATATGTTTTTACCCTGTTACAGGCTTGGTAAACGCATGGTGGTGGTCTCATAGAAACAGCAAAAGGCTGGCCGAGAGGCGGTTCAGCCTGTCGGTCAGCCTTGGTGGATGATTTGCCGCCTTGCTTGTGGGTGTGATGCCCCGAGGATGGATGGCCAGTGGCGGCTTAGTGATTGCAGATCTTGGCCACGTTGACGGTGAAGCCGCCGTCGGTGGTTGGCATGAATTTGCCGCGGTCGGCCAGGAAGTCTACTATCTGCTTGGCGTCGAGTCCCTCTACCGAACAGGTGTGGAAGGTCTCTGCCGGGCCGAAGCGCTCGACGATGGCCTCTACGAGGCTCTCTTTATTCTGGTAAGTGTTGCCCTCCATCATGTGGAGGATTTCGTGTCCGTGTGTCATAATCTGTAATGTTTTGTTATCGGTCGGCAAAGTTACGCGATGTCGATCGTTTCCTTTGGGCACATTTGTGACCAAGGGAACTGTTTTAACAACTTTTACATCTTGTCCTTCCCTATGCCCCGATTCATCATGGCCATAGCCGCAGGCTGTGTCGCCACGATGGCCAAGGAAGTTTACAGAGCCTCTATCTCGCCGATGAGGCGGTCGGCATGACGGTTGGCCAGTTGCTTGATCTCCTCCAGTTTCTCGGGGTTGCTGCGCAGGTCGTATGACACGCCGCCGGTGAAGACATAGTCTTCGACCTCCATGCCGCACAGGCCGGCGATGGAACGGATCTGCGACATGAGCAGTTCTTCGATGGTGTAGCCCAGCATCTCGTGGGTGTAATATTCGGCAGGGCCGCCGGTGGTGAACGAGGCGACGAGTTTCTTGCCCTTCAGGGCCGTGCCTGTGGAGCCGTGCGAGAAGCCGTGTACAAAGACATCCTCCACCCAGCGGTGCATGATTGAGGGCATGCTGTACCAGAACACGGGAAACTGCCACACCACGATGTCGGCGCGGCGCAACTTCTGCTGTTCGGCCTCGACGTCGATGTTGAAGTCGGGGTACAACTCGCTGAGTACGGTGTATTCGGCTTGCAGGAACTGGGTCTTGAGTCTGCGGAGCACGAGGTCGTTGGCTACCGAGTCGTTGAGGTCGGTATGTCCCGACACTATCAATACATTCTTCATGATCTGTTGCTTTACTTGATTCTTGTCGGGCAAAGTTACGAAAAATGGCAGGAGAACGATGGGCCATCCTCAGTTTTTTATTCTTTTTAAGGCTTTGTTCAAGGCGAGAGATTTTACAAGTGGGTGGTAAAATACTGTTGTAGTTATTATTCCTGCCGTCATAGTCGGATGCCGAAGAAGGCACGGACGCGCCATTTCTGTTTTTTCACCATGAGGTAGTCTCGCTTGCCGTTGGACGAGAAGGTGTAAACCATCGACCCCCCGATAAAGGTACGCTTCATGTTGTAGACCACGGCCCCGCGTCCCGTGATGATCACCTCGGGATACTGCGTCTGCATTTTCGTCCGGCCATCGCCGATGGTCAGCTACACAACGTGTGTAGTGCTCGTAAAATTGCCTTTTCATTTACCGAAAGCGTATCATGAATCAGCAGGCCCCAGCTTTCATGGTGATGGCCGGGTGTTGTGAGGGTGGATTACTTTTGATAAGATATTACTGAAAGTCTCGTATGCACCCCGCACCGGCCTGTTCATGAGACGGAAGCAAACAAGGCTTGCCGTTTTAAGGCTCCGCACGTCTCTTTTCTTTCCTATTTGTCTCAAAAACGGCTCGTGATGTCTCATTGCAACAAAAACAACCACGGGCAACAACCGCCGTCGCACTATTTTGGCTATCTTTGTCCAGTGTGACAACGGCCCGTCGCCCTCTAAGCTGAGACTTCAACCGTTGGCCGACGCAATAGGCATGGGCCGATGCCCGCCACGCCGACTTGGCGAACGGCGGGTATGAGGCCATTAAAACAAAGGAAGAAAATATAAAATGGTTAAAATACAACCATTATGATAAAAATTGCACTTGCAAGGTAGATTTTATTTGCTATATTTGCAGGTAGGTTCTGCAAGGCCCGTCTCAGGGCTGCGGTGCAGGACCGGCATAGAGACCGACATTATTTCAAACCTATTATTAAAATTAATAACTATTATGGCTAAAGAGTATTTTCCCCAAGTAGGAAAAATTCCCTTCGAGGGACCGACAAGTAAGAACCCCATGGCTTTCCACTACTATGACCCCGAGAAAGTGGTGAAAGGCAAGAAGATGAAAGAGTGGCTGAAGTTTGCCATGGCCTGGTGGCACACCCTGGGCGGTGCCTCTGGCGACCAGTTTGGCGGACAGACCCGCGACTACGAGTGGGACAAGGCCGCTGACGCCGTTCAGCGCGCCAAGGACAAGGTTGACGCTGGTTTTGAGATCATGCAGAAACTCGGCATCGAGTATTTCTGCTTCCACGATATCGACCTGGTGGACGAGGGCGACACCATCGAGGAATATGAGGCCCGTATGCAGGCCATCACCGACTACGTGAAGGAGAAGATGGCTGCCAACCCCGGCATCAAGCTGCTGTGGGGCACCGCCAACGTGTTCAGCAACAAGCGCTATATGAACGGTGCAAGCACCAACCCCGACTTCGACGTTGTGGCCCGTGCTTGCGTGCAGATCAAGAATGCCATCGATGCCACCATCAAGCTCGGCGGCTCCAACTATGTGTTCTGGGGCGGACGCGAGGGCTACATGAGCCTGCTCAACACCGACCAGAAGCGTGAGAAGGAGCACATGGCCACCATGCTCGGCGCCGCACGCGACTATGCCCGCTCAAAGGGCTTCACCGGCACCTTCCTCATCGAGCCCAAGCCTATGGAGCCCAGCAAGCACCAGTATGACGTAGACACCGAGACGGTGATCGGATTCCTCCGTGCCCACGGTCTGGACAAGGACTTCAAGGTGAACATCGAGGTGAACCACGCCACACTCGCCGGTCACACCTTCGAGCACGAACTGGCCGTAGCCGTAGACAACGGCATGCTGGGCAGTATCGACGCCAACCGCGGTGACGCACAGAACGGCTGGGACACCGACCAGTTCCCCATCGACAACTTCGAGCTTACCCAGGCCATGATGCAGGTCATCCGCAATGGTGGACTGGGCAATGGCGGCAGCAACTTCGACGCCAAGCTGCGCCGCAACTCCACCGACCCCGAGGATATCTTCATCGCGCACATCAGCGGCATGGATGCCATGGCCCGCGCCCTGGAGAACGCTGCTGCCATCCTCGACGAGAGCCCGCTGCCCCAGATGCTCAAAGACCGCTACGCCAGCTTCGATGCCGGCGAAGGCAAGGCTTTCGAAGAGGGCAAGCTCTCGCTCGAAGACCTCGTGGCATACGCCAAGAAGAACGGCGAGCCGAAGCAGACCAGCGGCAAGCAGGAACTCTACGAGACCATCGTGGCTCTCTACGCCAAGTAAGCATATTCTCTCCCGTCGCGCCCCTCACCACTGACTGGGGGGGCGCGGTGAACGGGGAGGACAATCCCTCATTTTGTCGCATTACTCCAGACACGACCGAGGTGCCTGGAGTATTTGCGTTTTTCAGCAAACTACTTCTTGCCCGACAAATTACCAAACAAACTCATCTATGATCCGAAAGATATTCACAGGCTTTTGCCTCGCCTTGCCCCTAATGGTGCAGGCCCAGTACAAGTCGCAAGTGTGGAGTCCCGACAATGGCGACGGCACCTACACCAACCCTGTCATCAACGCCGACTACAGCGACCCTGACGTCATTGCCGTGGGCGACGACTACTATCTCACCGCCAGTTCGTTCAACTGTATTCCCGGCCTGCCCATCCTCCACTCCCGCGACCTGGTCAACTGGGAGCTCATCGGCCATGCCGTGACGCGCCTCACGCCCGACAGCCTCTTCACCGGCGAGCCCGCACATGGCAACGGCGTGTGGGCCCCGGCCATGCGCTACCACAACGGACAGTATTATATCTACTGGGGCGACCCCGACAACGGCGTGTTCATGGTCAAGGCCACCAACCCCGCAGGGCCCTGGGAGGAGCCCGTGCTCGTCATCGCCGGCAAGGGCATGATCGACACCTGCCCGCTCTGGGACGACGACGGGCGCTGCTACCTCGTCAACGGCTGGGCCAACAGCCGCAACCGTTTTGCCTCGGTCATCACCGTGCGCGAGCTCAACGCCGAGGGCACCAAAGCCATCGGCAACCCCGTCATCGTCTTCGACGGCAACGGCACCGAATACCGCACGGCCGAGGGTCCTAAGTTCTACAAGCGCGACGGCTGGTACTGGGTGATGTTCCCTGCCGGCGGCGTGCCCACGGGCTTCCAGGTGGCCATGCGCAGCAAGTCGCCCTTCGGCCCCTACGAATACAAGAAGGTGCTCGACCAGGGCACCACGGCCATCAATGGCCCCCATCAGGGCGGATGGGTACACACCACGGCCGGGGAAGACTGGTTCATGCACTTCCAGGACAAGGGAGCCTACGGCCGTGTGGTACACCTGCAGCCTGTGACCTGGAAAGACAACTGGCCCGTGATGGGCCGCGTGCCCAAGAAGGGCTACTGCGGCGAGCCTTACACCACCTACCGCAAGCCCAAGTCGGCCTCTACGCTGGTGGTCAACCCGCAGGAGAGCGACGAGTTCAACGAGCCGCGGCTGGGACTTCAATGGCAGTGGCACGCCAACTACGAGCAGGCCTTCGGCATGCCCACCTCGCTGGGCTGCTTTAGGCTCTACACCTGGAAGAGCGACCGCACACTGTGGCACACCCCCAACCTCTTGCTGCAGAAGACGTCGGCCGACAACTTCACGGCCACCACCAAGCTCAAGCTCATCAGCAAAGACCAGAACCAGTATGGTGGCATCATCGTCATGGGACTCGACTATTCGGCCCTGGTGGTGAAGCGCGTGGGCGACAAGTTCGAACTGCGGCAGATCACCTGCAACAACGCCGACAAGGGTGCTGCCGAGCGCGTGAAGACGCTCGCCACGCTCCCCCGCACCGGACAGGACGACAACGACTACCAGTTTGCCATCCACGAGGAGATCTACCTGCGCATGACGGTGGTTGCCGGCAAGGCCACCTTT
Organism: uncultured Prevotella sp.; assembly: GCA_964493905.1. Lineage (GTDB taxonomy): Bacteria > Bacteroidota > Bacteroidia > Bacteroidales > Bacteroidaceae > Prevotella. The sequence continues at coordinate 17,038 of CAZBQA010000019.1, read as the reverse complement.
GCCTACAGCACCAACGGCAAGAGCTTCAAGACCGTGGGCGACACCTTCACCATGCGCGAAGGCAAATGGATCGGTGCCAAGATCGGACTGGTGGCCCAGGAGCCCGCCGGCAAGACCAACCGCGGATGGATCGATGTCGACTGGTTCAGGGTGACCAGATAACGCCGCCCACCACACATCTAGCCATATCAACAAAAGAGCCACGGATTCCTCAGCGTAGGAATCCGTGGCTCTGTCGTGTATGCTTGTCATGATGTTGTTTGATAGCCTAAGAATAGAGAGCCCTGAAGGGGATGGCAGATTGTCCAAGGTATGGGTGTCAATGACAATGCGAACCCCAATAACTATAGTGTTCAGTCAGATGTTGCGGCTTTTTGCTCGATTGACGTATGGGCTCAGTAGAAATATGGTGGGGGTAGTACTTTTTACGGATTCCCCGATAAATCCAGGGGGAAGAGTTCTATCGTATTGCATAAATGTGACATTTCTGAGTTTGGGTGGAATGCCTCTGAGAAGAGCCGCTCGTTGATAATCCCACTCGCGTGTCATGCCTCTCCGAGGCATGACACGATGGAACACCCTCGTGACCTTAGCCCACTCATTTTCTACTGAGTCATTATTTGTTCTTTTTGATATACTTCATCCCATTAATTACGTATATGCCGGCCGGCAGCTGGTCATAGTCGCTTGCGGGGCAAAGATAGGCTCCCATTACATTATAGATATGGTCGTTCTTGCTTAGTGTTTTTGAAGTAGTTATAGGCTCAATGAATGTAGTTCCGTCAGACAGATAGGTTTCTTTGGCTATGCCACTTGTTGTAAGCAGTTCTTTGGTTAGGCGGATGTCCTCGCTCGAGGCTGCTAGTTCCAATGTCACCTTAGCATCTGGCACTTGATAGTTATGTGCCGACTCGTTGTAATAGGACAGGCTTTCATAATCGATTGGAATCTCTACCCGTTTTGTTTCTCCTGGTGCTAGTTTTACGCGGGCAAATCCTACCAGTTTATGCCTCATGTTGCCGTTGTAGCCATAGTGGTAGTCGCCATTGAAGTTGGCATAAAGCTGTACAATCTCGGTGCCACTATGACTTCCTGTGTTGGTGATGTTAGCCGTGACCACCACCTGCTTACCCTTGTCTATGGTGTTGGCCGACAAGGCCATATCATTATATGTGAAGTGAGTATAGCTTAGCCCGAAACCAAAGGGGAATAGCGGCTTTGCTGCCTGATTGGGGTTTTTGTCGCCCTTGCCATAATACATATAGGTATACCCCCATCGGTCAATGTTGTATTCGAGCATCCCGCCTCTTCCGAGTTCTGAAGCATTGGCCTGCGGCAACTCATCCCAGCAGTTGTACCAGGTTGAGGTCAGCTTCCCACTAGGGTTTACTTTGCCATATATGACATCGCAGAGTGCTTGTCCCTGAGCTTGACCGTTATACCAGCAGCACAGGATGGCAGGTAGGTTGTTTTTCTCCCATGTAAAGTCCATTGATGAGCCGCCATAGAAACAGAGTACAATGTTTTTGTTAACAGCCAGCATAGCTTTCAGCACTTCTTGCTGGTTGCCAGGCAGGGTGAGCTGCGTGCGGTCAACTGATTCTCGTCCACTCTGCGTATCGTTGGCACCTGAATAGTTTTGTAAGCCACCGCAGAACAGTACCACATCGGCTCTTTGGGCCACAGCCACAGCTCGGTCTATCATCTCTTGCGATACGGTCTCACCCACATTGCTTGTTGTGGTCTGCAGCACGTAGAGCGGACCAGCGGTCTCCAATGGCTCCTGTCCCTTATTGTGGAACCTGAACCAGTCCCAGTTGCCAGCATATTTCTGCGCGCCTGTGAATACAACTTTCACCTGGTGAACGCCTTGGAAAATATTGGGATTGCAGGTCGTCTCCACGGTGCTCCATTTTGTCCACCCTCCGGTATCTAGGTTGCCCACAGAGAGCGATGGCTCTTTGGCATCATCGAGGTAGAAATTGGCAGTGGCCAGTCCACTCGACTTGGCAGCCACCCTCATAGAGAAGTTACTGCAACCCTTGCCAAAGTCTATCTGGTCGTACACCACAACGTTACCAGGTGCCGTGTTCTCAATGTAACCACTTGCATTTTTGAATTTGTCTTCTGGAGAAGAAGATGAGAACGAACTGTAGTCTTCAAACTGCACGGTGCCATCATTGAGGGTGTAGTTCATAGCTTGGGCAAAGGCTGTATATGGTGTGCTGTAATAGGTGGGTCCTGCATTGCCAGAATAGCCTCCAGTGTTAATCTTGTTGACAAATGAGCCTACGAGCGCTATTTTTTTGTCGGGCGTCAATGGCAGCAGAGGAGCAGAAGCCCCCTCTGGTGCCTCATTCTTCAGCAGGGTGATAGCCTTCTGGGCTGCCTCCAGTGCGAGGGTCTGCTTGGCTGGTCCCTCAATGTCGTACTTGTTGTTGTTCCATGAGATAGTGATGTAAGGCTCGTCAAACTCCCCCAAGGCAAAGCGGCTCTCCATGAGTCTTACCACAGCTGTGTCAATGTCAGCCTCGGTAAGCGTGGCATATTTGGCAAAAGTCGTCTCGTTTTGTTTGAATGCGTCGCTGATGGCATAGGCCCCGGCGCGTTGCAGCACTGAGGTAGTGTTCTTGAATTCGCAGTTGTTGTCAAGACCAGCCTTCAGGCACAGTGATGCTGACAGCGCTTCCATGCGCAACGAGTCGGCATGGCTGCCCGTTGACCAGCTGCCCCAGAATAGGTGCTTGGTATTTCGGTATACGTCGGACACGGCAGCGCAGTCTGACACAACGTAGCCCTTGAAGCCCCATTCCTTGCGCAGAATGTCGGTGAGTAGCATTTTGTTGGCCGAGCACGGCATTCCACCTTTGGCTTGTTTGTAACCTGCGCCGGCGGCATTGGTCTCTGTGATGTCTGTAGACAGGGCGTTGTATGCCGCCATGATGCTGCGCACCTGTCCCTCCTTGACACTTTGCTCAAATACTGGAAGATAGTATTCGCGCATATTTTTCTCGGTGACAAACGAGGTGGTGGAGTGTCGTCCCACCTCATAGTTGTTGGCGGCAAAATGTTTGGCACATCCCACCAACTTGTAATATCCGTTTTCATCGGGCTGACCTTGCAGGCCAGCTAGAAAGTTCACAGCGAGCCTCCCTGCTAGGTAAGTATCTTCACCATAGTTTTCTTCGTCTCTGCCCCAGCGTGGGTCGCGACTCATGTTGATGGTTGGGCACCAGTAGTCGAGTCCCTTTCCAGTCTGCAGGTGGTGGGCTCTTGCCTCATCTGATATTGCTTCGGCACAACGCCTTACCAGGTCGGTGTCCCAAGTTGATGACATGGCCTTAAGGCAAGGGAAAGAGGTTGAGGGACCATCGTCAATGACACCGTGAATGGCCTCGTTCCAATACTGATAGGGTGGGACAACAGTTATTCCGTTTCTGACTATGGGCGAGCCAACCTTGTTGCCCAGTTGGCTGACCTTCTCTTCGAGGGTCATGTTTTTGACCAGTAGAACGGCTCTCTCGTGGAAACTGAGTGAGCGGTCTAACCAAGGGTACAGATTCAGGTCTTGGGCTTGGGCACCAAAAAATGTGTTTAGTCCTAAAGCAAGTGTAGCAGCCATCCGTTTGCACAAGGAGGCGGTAACTGACGTGGAGGGTGGTAATGATTTCTGATGTTTCATTGCATACATGATTAGGATGATAAATTGTATGACAAAGATAACAGATAACCATAAGCGGAGGGATGAAATATTATCAAGATAGGGGTAGTGATGCTGTTATTGACAAATTCTATCTTCTATCTCGATAATAAATGGTAGTCATCTTAGCTAACGGCTCGATAACTTTTTTATATTGGAATGTCGCCTTCGGCTTATTTCAGCATGACGGTCATCCGCTTCATGTCGGGGTCGTCGCTCGACTGACCGGTCATGACCTTATACTTGCCGGGCAGCACGCGCATGGTGTTGGTGGAGGCATCCCAACACTCGAAGTGGGTGCGGGGAAGGTCTATCGTCACCGTCTGGCGCGTGCCGGCCCCGAGCCTCACCTTCTGGAAGGCACGCAGCGTCTTGACGGGGCCGTCGGTGTCGCCCACGCGCCGGATATACACCTGCACGGTGGTCGAGCCGTCGCGCTGTCCGGTGTTGGCCACGGTGAGCGTCAGCCGTCCGGCCTTGGCGTCGTAGCGGGGCTTGCCCAGGGCAAAGGTGGTGTAGCTCAGGCCATGACCGAAGGCATACAGCGGCCGGTCGTGCATATAGCGGTAGGTGCGGCCCGTCATGCGATAGTCGAGGAAGTCGGGCAGCTGATTGTCGTTGCGATAGAAGGTCACGGGCAGCTTGCCACTGGGATTGTAGTCGCCGAAGAGCACGTCGGCCACGGCCTGTCCGCCCTTTTCACCGCCATACCAGGCCTGCAGGATGGCGTTGCAGTGACGGCTCTCGGGTTCGAGCGCCACGGCGCTGCCCGAGCAGTTGACCATGATGACCTTCTTGCCGGCGGCATGCAGACGCTCGATGGTGGTGCGCTGCGACTGTGGCAGTTCGATGGTGGTGCGGTCGCCGCCCTTGAATCCAGGGTCGCTCACCTTCATCTCCTCGCCTTCCAATCGGGGTGAGATGCCACCCACGTAGACCACCACGTCGGCATCGCCCACGCGTTGCAGCAGCTGGTCGTCGGTCATGGTGACGCGCGGCCCGAGGTCGAATTTCATCACGGCCACGTCGGTATTCTGCACGTAGTCGATTTGCAGGCGGTATTCTTTTCCGGCCTCCACGGGGTAGAACTTGTCGGTGTAGTTGATGCGTGCGCGGGCCTTCCAGTTGTCGATCACCGTGTCGCCGTTGATGATGAGGCGTGCCAGGTCGTCGCTGGCCATCGAGAGCTGCACCTGCTCAGAGCGGGTGGGGCGGAAGGTGCCCTCGTAGCGTGCCGAGAAATGCTTCAGGTTGACGCCCGGCGCAAAGACCGTGGCACCGCCGTTGCTCTGGTCGAGGGGCTCGGCGTAGTAGGCCACGGCGGCCGGCTCGCCCTTCATGTCCGTGTTGTTCCAGTAGGTGGCCCTCATGCCGTTACGGCCGTCGGGGGCGGTGATCTGTGAGAAGCGGCTGTCCATCACCTCGTTGTTGGTATATCCGCAGCCCATCACATAGCTGGCGTTGGCCGTCTTGCTGCGTATGCCCTCCAGGATGTTCACCGTCTTGGTGGGATAACCGAAGTAGTTGCCCCAGAGCATCGTCGAGTCGGCGGCGTTGGGCCCCATCACCACCACGCGTGCATTGTGTTTCAGCGGCAGCGTGCCGTCGTTCTGCAGCAGCGTCATCGTCTCCTGCGCCATCTGGTAGGCCAGCTGCTTGTGCTCGGCACTGGCCACGAGCGTCTCAGGCAGCCGCGTCCACTTCACCTCGCTGTCGGGATCGAGGTCGCCCAGTTCGATGCGCGCCTTGAGCAGTCGGCGCACGCTGATGTCGACCTGCTGCTCGGTGATCTGTCCGCGCCTCACGGCCTCGGGCAGTTCGGCGTAGTTGCCGCCACACTCCACGTCGGTACCGGCGAGCACGGCCTGTGCCGATGCCTGTGCCGCATCGGTGGCCACGTCGTGTCGTCCGGGCACCCAGAAGTCGCTGATGGCCCCGCAGTCGCTCACCACGATGCCTTTGAAGCCCCACTCCTCGCGCAGGATCTGCTGCAGCAGCTGGTGGCTACCGCAGCAGGGCTGACCGTCGAAACGCTGGTAGGCACACATCACCTCGGCCACGCCACCCTCCTGCACCAGACTCTTAAAGGCGGGCAGGTAGGTCTCCCAGAGGTCGCGTGTCGGCAGGTCCTCGATGTTGAACGAGTGGCGGTTCCACTCCGGGCCGCTGTGTACGGCAAAGTGCTTGGCACAGGCCAGCAGCTTGCGGTAGCGGCTGTCGGCCGGGCCCTGCAGTCCGCCCACCACGGCCAGTCCCATGCGCGCGGTGAGGTAGGGGTCCTCGCCGTAGGTCTCCTGTCCGCGTCCCCAGCGCGGGTCGCGGAAGATGTTGATGTTGGGTGTCCATATCGACAGGCCTTGGTAGCGCTTGATGTTGCCCGTGCGCTTGGCCTGCGTGTTCTTGATGCGCGACTCGTCGCTCACGGCGGCAAACACCCGGTGTACCAGGGCGTCGTCCCACGAGGCCGCCATGCCCATGGTGATGGGGAACACCGTGGCATAGCCGTTGCGTGCGGTGCCGTGGAGGGCCTCGCTCCACCATTCGAAGGGTGGGATGCCCAGTCGTGGGATGGCCGGAGAGGCGTTGCGCATGAGCAGACTCTTCTCTTCGAGCGTCAGGCGCTGGCAGAGGTCGGCGGCGCGTGCCTCGGCCGACAGGCGTGTGTCTTGGTAGGGTAGGGGTTGTGCATGGAGGTGCGGGCAGCAGACGGCGGCCAGCACGAGTGCGATGAGTTTTGTTTTCATTTGTCGGTTTAAGTTGAGATGATTTCACAAAGTTAGCGAAAAAATAGCTTCTCTAGGCTCTGTGATCTCGAAAAGAAGAGCCATCCCACCCTTTCCGTTAATTAATCCACATTTCGGCCCCATGCTGCTATTATACCGATGAGACTGGTCATTATTGCTTCCAACAAAACAGAGCCGTATCGTTCCTCGCACACTGAGGATGATACGGCTCGAGTAGTCGTGGGCTAAGCATGCAGACCTAGGTGGCGATGCCGTGGCAGTCTGCTATTGGATCTCATACTTTTGTCAGGAAGTGTTCTTGTAACGCGGAGACGTCAGCAGGTGCCCTTGCGGGTCATGATGTTGAGCACCATGTCGTCGGTGGCGCACATGGCCTCCTTGCCGATGCTGGTGAGGTTGTGGATGCTGCGGTCTACATCGTCGTCGATGATGCCCTCGGCGGCGGTCACGTGCCTGCCTTCGCGTGCCAGCAGGGCCGAGAGCACGGCTGTGCTCACGCCCGAGCTGATCTTCAGGGCACAGCTGGGCTTGGCACCGTCGCAGATCATGCCAGTGAGGTTGGCTATCATGTTTTGCACGGCGTGGCAGCAGTCGGTGTAGCTGCCGCCCATGAGACTCACGATGCCGCAGCTCGAGCCGATGCTGGCCACCACGCAGCCGCAGAGGGCGCTGAGACGGCCCAGACTCTGCTTGATGTAGATGGCGGTGAGGTGCGAGAGGGTGAGGGCACGGATGAGCTCCTCCTCGGTGTTCTCGTTTTCCTTGGCAAAGACCGCCACGGGGTTGGTGGCGCAGATGCCCTGGTTGCCCGAGCCGGAGTTGCTCATGACGGGTATCATGGCTCCACCCATGCGGGCGTCGCAGGCCAGGGCGGTCTCAGAGATGATGTGTGAGAAGATGGTGTTGCCCAGAATGCCATGGCTCAGCGGACGGTCGATGGTCTTGCCCAGGCAGTGGCCGTAGTTGCCCTTGCGGCTCTCTTCGGCCGCACGGATGTTGTAGTCGCGCGTCTGGAGGATGAAGGCCAGGTCGGCCAGGGGCGTGGTGTTGGCAAAATCCCACACCATCTTGAAGTTGAGGGCGATATCATGGTGCTCGGCGGCCTCGGTGAGGGTATGGCGGAGGTCGGTCAGCACGCGGTCGCCGGCTTGCTCATAGACAATGTTGGTGTGTGTGCCGGCGATGATGGCCTTGGCCTGTCGGTTGCCGGCCTGGCAGGTCACCTCTATATATAGCTTCTGGTTGGTGTCGCGCTTGAGGCCGATGTCTATGCGGCTGCTGTCGTTGACAAAGGCTTTGGCATCCTCCAGTGCCTCGGGCGTGAGGTCTTTGATGACCTCGAGCTGATATTGGCTCTTGCCGATGAGCGCCCCCAGGGCGATGGCGATGGGCAGCCCGATCATGCCCGTGCCGGGGATGCCTACGCCCATGGCGTTCTTGAGGATATTGGCACTCAGCAGGGCCGTCACCTTCTCGGGACGACACCCCAGCAACTCGGTGGCGCGCGCCGTGCAGAGGGCCACGGCCATCGGCTCGGTGCAGCCCACGGCAGGCACCACTTCTTGGTGGATGAGGGCGAGGATTTGCTCGCGTACTTGGCTTTCTAACATAGTATGTAATTCAAAGGTGTGAGGATGCAGCGGCGGTAAAGACCTGTTGCCAAGGTGGCAATAAGAAGAGGTGTGTGAGGCCAGACAGGAGGACCAGCGGGCGGTTACTTGCGGTAGGCGTCCAGGCCCTTGTTGAGGAACTCGAGGTAGGCAGGCACGTCTTCCTTGTAGCTGTATGAGCCGGTGAGCGGGTTACCCTCATTGTCGAGGGCCACGTAGAACGGCTGGGCGTTGGCGCCGAATTTCTCGGCCTGCAGATAGCTCCACTTGTCGCCGATGGTACGCAGCGTGCGCTTCTCGCCGTTGAATGTCACCTCGATGGGTTCGGGCAGACGGGTCTTGTCGTCGACGAAGAGCGAGATGAGCACGTAGTCCTTCTCCAGCTTGTCGGCCACGGCGGGGTCGGTCCACACCGATGCTTCCATCTTGCGGCAGTTTACGCAGCCGAAGCCGGTGAAGTCGATGAGCACGGGCTTGCCCTGTGCCTTGGCGGCGGCCATGCCCTCCTCATAGTTGGTGTAGTGGGCCTCGACGGTCTTGGTGTTGAGGTTGAAGTCCTGCGTGTTCATGGGCGGGGCAAAGGCCGAGACAGCCTTACAGGGGGCACCCCACAGGCCTGGTACCATATAGACGGCGAAGGCCAGCGAGCACAGGCCCAGCATGATGGCCGGTACAGGCATCGGACGGTCGATTTCACCACCAATCTCGTCGCTCCTGAACTTGAGCCAGCCTACAAGATAACAGCCCAGGGCGGCGAAGATGATGATCCAGAGCGAGAGGAACACCTCACGGTCGAGGAGGTGCCAGCCGTAGGCCAGGTCGGCCACACTGAAGAACTTCAGGGCGAAGGCCAGCTCTACGAAGCCCAGCACCACCTTGATTTGGTTCATCCACGAGCCGCTCTTGGGGCTTTTCTTCATCAGCGTGGGGAACATGGCAAAGAGTGTGAACGGCACGGCCAGGGCCAGGGCAAAGCCCAGCATACCCACGGCGGGCCCCACCCAGTTGCCCGAGGTGACGGTCTCTACCAACAGCAGGCCGATGATGGGAGCCGTACACGAGAAGGAGACGAGCACCAGCGTAAAGGCCATGAGGAAGATCGACAGCAGGCCCGTGGTGGCACTGGCCTTAGAGTCGACGCTGTTGGCCCAGCTGTCGGGCAGCTTGATCTCGAACCATCCGAAGAAGCTCACGGCGAAGACCACGAGCAGGAGGAAGAGGAAGATATTGAAGACGGCATTCGTAGACAACGAGTTGAGGGTGCTGGGACCGAAGACGGCGGTCACGCCGATGCCCAGGGCGAGATAGATCACCACGATGGAGATGCCATAGGTGATGGCATCGCGGATGCCCTTACGGCGGTCGTCCTTGGCCTGTTTGAGAAAGAAGCTCACCGTCATGGGGATGATGGGCCAGATGCAGGGCATCACCAGAGCAAGCAGTCCGCCCAGGATGCCCATCAGAAAGATATAGAGCAGCGAGTGGTTGGCGATGTCGTTGGTGCCGCCAAACTGCTGCAGCTGTTTGATGACAGGGCGCCACAGGGCGTCCTTGTCGGCGGGTGTGAGGTTGGCGGCGGCAGCTGCGGCCACGCGTGCAGCCGAGTCGGCAGCCACCTGAGCCAGCGAGTCGGCATTGGGCACGGCAGCCATAGCGGCAGGTGTCTCCTCGGCAGCCTTGTCGGCAACGGCTTCCTCAGCTTTCTTCTCTCCGTCTACCGCCGGACTCTTACCCGTCTTCTTAAACTCCACATCAGTGGGAGGCAGACAGTTCTGGTCGTTGCAGGCACCATAGTTGAGATAGACATCGATGACATAGTCGGGCTTGGTGAACTTCACCTTCTGCACAAACTGCACGTTGTTCTCAAAGTAACGGAGGTTCATCTCGAACAGTTTGTCGAATGTTGCGATCTCATGCCCCACGGGCTTGAGCTTTCCCACCAGCACCACGCCATCCAGTTTGTTGACGTTGAACGTGGCCGAGATAGGGCCGTCGGCTCCCAGTCCGGTGGAGTAGACGTGCCACCCCTTGTCTATTTTTCCCGAGAATACAATCTCGCCCTCGGCCGTATTGTTGGTCTTGAGCTGTGCGGAGAATTTCACAGGAGTGAGCATTTGGGCGTTGGCCAGCAGCGTGACAAGCATCAGCAGGGCCAGTGTCATCGTTTTTTTCATATTAGCCTTTCGTATATAATGTCATTTGTTTGCGCGTCATCGTAAGTAGGGGATATCTGATCATAGTCGGTTTGACAAGGTGTAACCCACGTAATACTCAACGCTTAATATGCAAAAATACAAAAAAAAGCAAGAACCACGATACGTGCCTCTCGCTTTTTTTTATTTATTTTGAATATCTTTCCAGTTATCTTCGTCGATGCCGTACACCGGCGACAAGTCTTTGATTTATTGCACCTGCGACCCTGGCTTCACCGCCGAGAGGGTGGTGGTCACCGCAAGCGAGTCGTCGAAGTTGACGGCCGAGAGGATCATGCCCTGACTCTCGATGCCCATCATCATGCGCGGCGCGAGGTTGGCGATGAAGAGGATGTCCTTGCCGATGAGCTGCTCGGGCTCGTAGAACTTGGCGATGCCCGACAATATGGTGCGGTCTTTGCCGCTGCCGTCGTCGATGGTGAAGCGCAGCAGCTTGTTGCTCTTCTTCACTTTCTCGCAGGCTTTGATGTGTCCCACGCGGATGTCGAGCTTCTCGAAGTCGTCGAAGGGGATGTTCTCCTTGATGGGCTTGGCCTTGTAGTCCTTGGCGGCCTCGGCGGCCTCGTTGGCTTTCTTGGTCTCTTCCAGTCGGTCGAGCTGTATCTGGATGGTCTCGTCCTCAATCTTCTCGAACAGCAGGTGCGGCTCGCCGAGACGGTCGCCCGCCTTCAGCAGGTCGGTGCTGCCCAGCTCGGCCCAGTCGAACTCGGTGAGGTTGATCATCTGTCGGAGGTCCTTGCTGCTGAACGGCAGGAACGGCTCGAAGGCGATGGCCAGGTTGGCCACGAGCTGCAACGAGATGTTGAGGATGGTCTCCACGCGCTTGGGGTCGGTCTTCCACACCTTCCACGGCTCACACTCGGTGATGTATTTGTTGCCGATACGTGCCAGGTTCATGGCCTCTTTCTGTGCCTCGCGGAACTTGAAGGCATCGAGATACTGCTCCACCTTTTCCTTCACGTCCTTAAATTCGGCAATGGCCTGACGGTCTACCTCCTGCAGTTCGCCGCAGGCAGGCACCACGCCGTCCCAGTATTTCTTGGTGAGCTGCAGGGCGCGGTTCACGAAATTGCCGTAGATGGCCACCAGTTCAGAGTTGTTGCGCTCCTGGAAGTCCTTCCACATGAAGTTGTTGTCCTTGGTCTCGGGGGCGTTGGCGGTGAGCACGTAGCGCATGACATCCTGCTTGCCGGGGAAGTCTTGCAGGTATTCGTGCAGCCATACGGCCCAGTTCTTGGATGTCGAGATCTTGTCGTTCTCCAGGTTCAGGAACTCGTTGGCAGGCACGTTGTCGGGCAGGATATAGCCGCCGTGGGCCTTGAGCATCGTGGGGAAGATCAGGCAGTGGAACACAATGTTGTCCTTGCCGATGAAATGCACGAGTCGTGTCTCCGGGTCTTGCCACCATTTCTGCCACGTGCCCCACTGCTCGGGCTTGCTGTCGCAGAGCTCCTTGGTGTTGGAGATATAGCCGATGGGGGCATCGAACCATACGTAGAGCACCTTGCCCTCGGCACCTTCCACAGGCACGGGGATGCCCCAGTCGAGGTCGCGGGTCATGGCGCGCGGCTGCAGGTCCATGTCGAGCCAGCTCTTGCACTGGCCGTAGACGTTGGGCCGCCACTCCTGATGCTCCGTGAGGATCCACTGCTTGAGCCAGTCCTGGTATTGGTTGAGCGGCAGATACCAGTTCTTGGTAGACTTCAGCACGGGCTTCGAGCCCGAGATGGTGGAGTGGGGGTTGATGAGCTCCAGCGGGCTCAGGTCCGAACCGCACTTCTCGCACTGGTCGCCGTAGGCATTGGGGTTGCCGCAGTGGGGGCAGGTGCCCATGATGTAGCGGTCGGCCAGAAACTGGTGGGCTTCCTCGTCGTAGAGCTGCTCGCTCTCTTTCTCTACGAGCTTGCCGTCGTCGTAGAGCTTCCTGAAGAAGTCGGCGGCAAACTTGTGGTGGGTCTTCGAGGTCGTGCGGCTGTAGATGTCGAACGAGATGCCAAACTCTTCGAACGAGTCCTTGATGAGCTTATGATAGCGGTCGCACACGTCTTGCGGGGTGAGCCCTTCCTTGCGGGCACGTATGGTGATGGGCACGCCGTGCTCGTCGCTGCCGCCGATGAAGACCACTTCCTGCTTCTTCAGGCGCAGATAGCGCACGTAGATGTCGGCCGGGACATACACGCCGGCCAGGTGCCCGATGTGTACCCCGCCGTTGGCGTAAGGCAATGCCGCAGTGACGGTGGTACGCTTGAATTTCTTTTCTTCCATCTAATGATACCTAATTTTATTATTGGGTGCAAAATTACGCATTTTTATTGGTAAACAGACACGTAGCTTTCAGAATTTTGCCCATGCACGCCCAATCCTCCCATCTGCCGGGCCTGCTCATGTTCAGTCAGCGTTGTGGCCAGGCTGGCTCGCCGGTGTTTACGCAATCTCCCACCCGTCGATGCACCTTTTGTTGAGTGAGAAGTTCACGCCGATGCGGTACAGGCGGCGCTTGTCGAGTGCGAAAGGCTTGTCGTAGCCCTTTTCCTCGATTTGTCGCAGGGCCTGCTGCGGACTCCCGTCGAGCTTGAACTCTATGATGTAGATATAGTCGTTGGTCTTGATGACCATGTCCATGCGGCTGTCGCTGGTGGCCCTTTCCACCTCGGTGTAGAATCCCATCATCCTCGCCACCAGGTAAAAGGCATTCTGGAAGTAGAGCTCAGCGTCGCCCACGATACGGTAGTCGGTGTCGGCCAGCATCGTTGCCATGCGCTGCATGAACTGCTCGGGCTGTCCGGTCTCTACGTCGTTCACGAATTTTCCAATGAAAAACTGCGATTCCCCCTGTTGCACGTGGGTGTAGAAGGGCAGCAGGTAGCGCAGGAATTCCTCCTCCACCTCTTGGTTGGGGAAGCCCAGGCGGTAGAGCTCGAAGCGCTCGTCATAGCTCTTGATGGTGAGGTACCCGCTCTGGTAGATCACCGGGATGGGATTCTTCGAAACCGAGTCGATGCTGTTGAGGAACTCGGCCGACACCTGCTCCTCGGTGAGGTTGGGCAGGGCATAGTGGTCTTGCTTGAGCAGCTCCACGAGGTAGGTGGGCGTGCCGGTCTCAAACCAGTAGCTCCCGAACTTCAGTGTGGCCATGGTGCTGAGCAGGCTGAAGGGATTGTAGATACCCGTGCCGTTCTCCACGAAGTGGTATCCGTCATAGCGAGCCCTGAGCTTCTCGCAGGCCTCGTCGTAGGTCAGGCGGTTTTTCTCGGCCAGTCGGTGCAGGGTATCGTCGAAATAGGTATGTATCTCCTCCTCGGTCATGCCGCAGATGTCTTGGTAGCGCTCGTCCATCGAGAGGTCGAAGAGGTTGTTGAGATCGGAGAATACGCTCACCTTGCCAAACTTGGTGACACCCGTCAGGAATCCGAAGCGTATGTACCTGTCCTGCGTCTTGAGCACCGAATAGAAAGCCTTGAGCGTGGCTCGGTACTCGGCCTGTAGCTCCTCGTTGCCGATGGCCTGCAGCAACGGCTTGTCGTACTCGTCTACGAGGATGACCACACGTTGCCCCGACTGCTCGCAGGCACGTTGTATCACTCCTGCGAAGCGTAGCGACAGCGTGGCTTCCTTCACGTTGCGACCGTAACGGTCTTCCCATTCCACCAAGGCATTGTTGAGCACTTCGTCCAGACATTGCTTCCTGTCGTAGCGTGCGGGGTTCAGGTCCAGGTGTAGCACGGGGTGAACCGTCCACTCCTTCTCAAGCTGCTCGATGGCCAGCCCTTGGAAGAGCTCTCGCTGTCCGTTGAAGTATGCCTCCAGCGTAGAGATGAGCAGACTCTTGCCGAAGCGACGCGGACGGGTGAGCGTGTAGTAGCATCCCTCGCTGGCCAATTTGTAGACCAGTGCCGTCTTGTCGACATACACAAACTGTTCCTTACGTAATTTCTCGAAGTTTTGTATTCCGATGGGGTATTTCAGCTGTTCCATGATGCTACCTTGTTTGTTGCAAAGATATGCAATAGTTGTTGATTGTCAAAGCTTTTGGGCGTTTTTTATCGGCCGCGTCGTGTCTCCGGGGCACAGTCTGCGTCGTGGCGCGCCACGGCCTCGAGCAGCAGTTCCACGAGCCGCGGCACGGCGTAGCTGTCGAGGTCGGCCTCGCTCACCCATTGGTAGTCGTCGGGCAGGGGCGGCCGCACGTTTGTCTCGAGCAGGTAGAAGTCGGCCGTGATGATGCGGTGGGTGAGCACATGCTTCACGCCCTGGACCAGAAGCCGTGCGCCGTCGGGCAGCGGGGTATGCACCTGGTCGGCCCTCGGCTCGATGAGCAGCGGCTCCCACAGATGCTGCCAGATGTCACCGGCGCCGCGTTGGTGCAGTGCCGTGCTGCCGTTGCAGCGCAGGTAGACGAAGGTCAGCTGTCGCGTCAGCACCTTGGTGGTCTTGTTCTTCACTGGCAGCGATGCCGTCAGCCCCTGCCGCCGCGCCTCACAGGTCTCGGCCAGCGGACACGTCAGGCACAGCGGTGCCTTGGGCGTACACAGCAGGGCACCAAAGTCCATCATCGCCTGGTTCAGTCGTCCGGCGTCCTGGCCGCGGGCCACGAGGTCGGCCAGAAGCTGAAACTCCTTCTTTCCCTCCGTCGAGTTGATGGGCGTGGCGATGCCATAGAGTCGCGACAGCACGCGGTACACGTTGCCGTCTACGGCTGCCGCCTCGATGCCGAAGGCCAGCGAGGCGATGGCTGCTGCCGTATAGTCGCCCACGCCCTTCAGCCTTCTGATGCCGTCGAGCGTGTCGGGAAACCGGCCCAGCGCCACAATCTGCTGTGCCGCCGCGTGCAGGTTGCGTGCCCGGCTGTAGTAGCCCAGTCCCTGCCACAGCTTCAGCACCTCGTCTTCCGAGGCCTCGGCCAGCAGCTCCACGGTGGGCCAGCGCCGCACGAACCGCTCCCAGTAGGCCGTGCCCTGGGCGATGCGCGTCTGTTGCAATATCACCTCGCTCAGCCAGATGGCGTAAGGGTCGCGCGTATGGCGCCAGGGCAGGTCGCGTCCGTAGGTGTCATACCAGGTCAGCAGGGTGTGTGCCAGGTGTTGCGGGTCCATCTTGGCCTATTGTTGGTGGGCACTGCACTTGGGGCAGAGACCCTTGATGAGATAGTTCACGGAGCGCACCTCATAGCCCTCGGGCACCTCTACCTGCGGCACGGGCATGTCGTAGAGACAGTAGATCTCATGACATCGCTCACAGTAGAAATGCACGTGCTGGTCGTCGTCCTCCTCGTCGTCGTGGCTGTGGCACAGCTCATATTTCACCCCGCCCTCGCCGTCCTCCAGCGCATGCACCAGATGGTGGTCGCGAAAGAGCATCAGCGAGCGGAAGATGCCGCTCTTGTCGATGGTCAGGATGCGGCGTTCCAGGTCGGCGATCGATGCCGGATGCTCAGCCTCGGCCAGCGCCTTTGCCACCACGATGCGGTTGCTGGTGGGCCTGATGCCATGCTGCTCGAGCAGCTCCACATATCTTGTATTGTCCATAATACTTGCAAAAATACAATTATTTTTGATGATAAGTCGGCCCTTCCCTCTTTATTTTTGCTATCTTTGCACACAAATCAACCATCACTGCAACAATCATGAGAATCTACGAACCCTCGTTTGAGATATGGCTTCAGGAGCCGGGGCTCGACGGCGTCTACCGACAGGTGGAGCGTGCCGGGCGCGTGTGCTACAAGAGTGAGGACCACCGCACGGCCGAGTCGGCACGTCCCTTTGTCGAAAGGATGATCAAGAGCGACCACACGGCTATGCTCGAGCATGCCACGGTGTATCTGACCTATGGCGACAATGCCGACGGCCAAGTGCCCGATGGGCAGGGCGAGGCCGCCCAGCCCTGGCAGAAATATGCCGCCAACCGTTTTTCGCGCGTCAACGCCTCAGAGGGCAGACACTATGTGACGACCAACCTGCGCGTGCTCGCCGAGAACCACTGGCTCGACGACCTGCAGCGGCTCACCGAGCCCCACCCCCTGCACGAGCGCCGCATCACCGTACACTTCACCACCCAGATCGGCACCACGCGCGAGTTCAACCGCCACCGCGCCAACTCGATGGCCGAGCAGAGCACCCGCTACTGCAACTACGGCAAGGCCAAGTTTGGCAGCGAGATAGCCGTCAACCTGCCCGTATGGGTGGCCCAGCGCGCTGCCGAGCAGGGCAATGGCGCTCCCGACTACACCGCCGACCGGCTGCCCGAGCTCTTTGCCAAGGTCATGGACGGCACCGCCACCGACCTCGAAAACTGGGCCTTTGCCAACCTCGCCGCCGAGCGCGCCTACATGAACCTCACCACGGCAGGCCGCAAGCCGCAGGAGGCAAGGGCCGTGCTGCCCCTCGACACCAATACCGAACTGGTACACACGGCTTTCGTCTCCGACTGGCTCCACTTCTTCGACCTGCGGGCTCTCGGCACCACCGGTGCCCCCCATCCCGATGCCAAGGTGCTGGCCGCGCCACTGATGGCCGAGTTCGAGCGGCTGGGCCTGATCCGCGTGGATTAGGCCTTCGGTGGGAGCATCCTGCCAACTGATCAGCGCGCCTGCTTGTCCAAGCACCGCCATTCCACCCTTCTGATGCGGCCTTTCGGCCTTTCAGGCCATGCGTGTAAGCCGCAGCGGTACATCACTTCCGGCCTTACGGTTGTGTGGTTCGACTCGAAGCAGAGTGTGGTTCGACTCGAAGCAGAGTGTGGTTCGACTCGAAGCAGGGTTGCTTGGTGGCGTTG
>CAZBQA010000018.1:0-47444 GCA_964493905.1 uncultured Prevotella sp. | reverse complement strand
CGGCGATAGTCGTTGATGATGAGCGAGCCTTCGGCATTGGCCTTGCCGTCAAGGTAACGCGTGCCGTCGCTGTGGTCGGTCATATAGTCGTAGCGCACCAGTGGCGACACCTTCGAGAAGGGGCCACGACGCAAGGGGATGTCGTAGCTCACAAAACTGTCGAAGGCATGCACTGCCTGAAAAGCGTGCTCGTCGTAGTGTTTATAAAGGTACTCCACCTCGGCGATGAGCCCACCCGAACGGTAAGTAAGGCCGGCATCGTACATCATGATGATGATGTCTTCGGGTTTGATCTTCTGCGCGCTGAGCACCAGGGTGGTGCCGCCGGGGATATGAAACTGGGCCTTGGTGGAGAAATTGATATTGGAGGTCCAAAAATTCTTCTGATTGGTGAGTCCAGAGCCATTGAAGATACCTGCCTCGATGCTCACCGGCACGGCACCGCCGATCTCATAACCCAACTTGGCACCTACGTCGCGCACGTTGCCCACCTGCTTGGCAATGAACGAACGGTTGGCAAAATACTGCTGGTGGGGCGAGCGGTGGGCATCGATCGTGAAGGGCACACGCATCTGGCCGATGGTGAAGTCGAGGTCGCTGCGGATTGCCAGTTGGGTATAGGCATCGAGCATCTTGATGACACCCTCATCACAGAGGTCGATCTCAGCCTTGTAGGAGACTACTGGCGTGAGCTTCCCGCTGACGCTGACACGTGCCGTGCGGACCTCAAAGCGGCCTTCCCCTTCGCCGGTCTGGTATTCGTACTTGCCTCTGAGTGTACCACTTATCTTAGGCGTGGTGTCTACGGAGTCGCGCTGTGCCGAAAGCGGAAGGCACAGGAAAGTGAACACAATGGCTGCGATGCATTTTCTTATCATACGTTTGTAACAGGTTAGAAATGATGCTGCAAAAGTCCTTATTATATATTACTGCATGGCTACACATTTGTTTCATTTTTGTTTCAACATAAAAATGTAACACAAAAACTTCGCAAATGTAATACAAATGCCATATATTTGCAACACGAGTGTTGTATTTTTGTACCACAGATTTCAAACGTGAAAAAATGAAAGAAACTAAGAAAGCTATTTTAGACATCCTGCAGAAGGACGGCAAGAGTGTGAAGAAAGGTGGGAAATTTGAGTCGTTGGTGCTCAACCTGGCCCTGCAGAAGATTGACAGTGAAAGCTTTGAATTTGACGGCGAGGCCGTGTACACGATGGACAAGCAGTGCCTGATCTACTGTCTATCAAACAAAGAGTGCTTCGTGGTGCCCGAAGGCGTGGAGATCATCGGCGAGATGGCCTTCAGGAGCAAGAAACAATTAAAAAGCATTGTGCTGGCCTCAACGGTGAAGGACATCGG
The DNA here is from genome assembly GCA_964493905.1 of uncultured Prevotella sp. Taxonomy (GTDB): domain Bacteria; phylum Bacteroidota; class Bacteroidia; order Bacteroidales; family Bacteroidaceae; genus Prevotella. The sequence goes on along the minus strand of CAZBQA010000018.1, from coordinate 46,079 downwards.
TAAAGATGCCTTCTTTGACTGTGACCGGCTCGACAACGTATTCATCCCCAAGTCAGTGGAGACCATCAAGAGCTATGCCTTCGCCGAATGCGACAGTCTCAAGACCGTAATCTTTGAGGGTGCTGTGGAGCATCTCAGCCGTCATGCCTTCTCAGACAGCGACAACCTCCACCGCATCGTTATCCCCAAGGGCACACTCAAGAAATTCCAGAAGGCACTACACTACGACAGCAGCGACGACTATGTGTTGCTGGAAAAGGAGGATAAGCCCGATGAGGAGGGCACAGCAAAGGGTAAGAACTCAAAGACAGCCGATGTGCCACAACAGGAGACGCCTGCTGATAAAAAACTGGAAGACAAACCCAAGACCAAAAGCAATAAAAAATAATACGCCATGGGCAAGGGGCAGAACAAAAGCTATGTAGAACGCGATGTGAGTTGGATGTACTTCAACCACAGAATACTGAACGAGGCCAAGAAAGACAGTGTGCCGTTGCTCGAGCGTCTGTCGTTCCTGGGTATCTATTCGAATAACCTTGACGAGTTTTTCAGGGTGCGGGTGGCATCTATCAACCGCATCCTCGAAACACTGGACATCGACAAGACCACTCACCGCACGCTGAAAGACTGTCTCAAGAGCATCAACCGACTCAACGAGAAATATAGCAAGGAGTATGCCGAAGCCGTAGAACAGGTGATGGGAGAGCTCGAGAGCCACGGCATCCGACTGCGCAACGAGCAGCAACTCAATGAGGAGCAGCAACTCTTCCTGACACGGTTCTTTTACGAAAAACTCAATGGGTCGGTGCTGCCCATCTGGATCTCGCAAATCGATGATATCTCTACCCTTGAGGACAACCGCATCTATCTGTTTGTAGAGAAGTTGGAAGTCGATGAGGGCGGGAAGACAAAGTATGCCCTGATCAAGGTGCCCGACAGGCAGTATGGCCGCTGGGTGAAAATACCATCGAGCGACGGATTCGACAACATCATGTATCTCGACGATGTGGTGCGCTATTGCCTGCCACTCATCTTCATCGGACTGAAAAAGAGTCGCTACCGTGCCTTCTCGTTCAAATTTACGAAAGATGCTGAGATGGAGATCGACAACGAACAGGACTATGGCACCATGGAGCGCATCGCCCTCGGCGTTGACAGCCGTAAGCGTGGCGAGGCCGTCAGGCTAATCTACGACGCACAGATGCCCAAGGAGATGCAGCGACGTATACTCGACCGCCTCGACATCGACGAGCTCGACACCTCGCTGGCCGCCAACAGATACCAGAACCACAAAGACCTGATGTCGTTTCCCGACTGCGGCCACCATAAACTCAAATACCCGCAGTGGCAGCACATCATGAAGCCTGAATTCCTATCGGAGACGAGTATCCTCGACCAGATCAGGGAGAAAGACCGCTTCATACACGTGCCCTACCACTCCTTTGACGGATACATCAGGGTGCTGCGCGAGGCAGCCATCAAGCCCGAGGTGAAAGCCATCAAGACCACCCTCTATCGCCTGGCCAAAGACTCGAAAGTGGTGAAGGCGCTCATTACCGCCGCCCGCAACGGCAAGAAGGTGACGGCCGTGGTGGAGCTGCTGGCACGATTCGACGAGGAAAGCAACATCAAATGGAGTAGACGCTTGCAGGAGGAGGGCGTGAACGTGATCTTTGGTGTGGAGGGACTGAAAGTACACTCGAAGCTGCTCTACATAGAATCGAAGAAAGGCGACATCGCCTGCGTAGGCACGGGAAACTTCCATGAGGGCAACGCACGGATGTACACCGACTATCTCATGATGACGGCCAAGACCTGCATCGTGAAAGACGTGGCCCGCGTGTTCGACTTCATCGACCGCCCCTTCCTCCATCCACGCTTCCGCGACCTCATGGTGTCGCCCAACTCGATGAAGAACCGTATCTTGCGTATGCTCGACACCGAGATCAAAAATGCCCTGGACGGCAAAGAGGCATGGCTCAAAATGAAGATCAACCACATCACCGACCCGGAGATTGTCGACAAGCTCTACGAGGCGGCATCGGCGGGGGTGAAGGTAGATATCATCATCAGGGGCAACTGCTCGCTGGTGCCCTCCTGTGGCAAGGCGGCCGGCAACCTGCGGTGCATCGGCATCATAGACCGATACCTGGAACACTCGCGCATCCTCATCTTCTGTAATGGTAGCAAGAACCGCTACTTCCTGGGCTCGGCCGACTGGATGCCTCGCAACCTAAGCAACCGCATCGAGGTGATGACACCGGTGTATGACGAAGACCTCAAGCGCGACCTCATGCGTACCATCGACTTCGGTTTGAGCGACAATACCAATGCGCATGTCATCGATGGCACCGGCGCAGACCCTCTACCACAGACGGCACCTGGAATGGTGCCCTTCCGATCACAAGAAAAACTGTATAATGAATACCTGAAAGAATATGTTACCAATGACCAATATCGACAGCTTTGAACTGGCTGCCATCGACGTGGGTTCCAATGCCGCACGACTGCTCATCAAGCACGTGGATGCGGGGATGGACGGAGAGATGAAGATGCGCAAGAGCTTCTTTGTGCGTGTGCCACTCAGGCTGGGCATGGATGTTTTTGACAGTGGCAAGCTGTCGAAAGAGCGTGCAGAAGAATTTCTTCGCACGATGAAGGCCTATAAGCAACTGATGAAAGTGTATCATGTGCGCCAATACAGGGCATGCGCCACCTCTGCCATGCGCGACGCCGTGAACGGCAAGGAGGTGATGAAACAGATTGAGAAGGAGACAGGACTTAAGCTTGAGATTATCTCGGGCGACGAGGAGTCGCAGATTGTCTACGACAACCACCTCTCGCTGATGTCGGGACAAGGCAACTTTCTCTACGTAGACGTGGGTGGCGGAAGCACCGAGGTGACCTTTATGAGCAATGGTCAGCGCATACACGGCTATTCGTATAACATTGGCACCATCCGGCTGCTCAACGGCAAGGTGAAGCCCGAGACCTTCGTGGGTATGCTCAACGAACTCAAACAGGTGACCGAGGGCTATCAAGATATCGCCATCATCGGCAGTGGTGGTAACATCAACAAACTGTACCGGCTGGCCTCGAAGCGCGACAAGCTGGTAGACCGACTGCCTGTGGAGACACTGCGTAGGCAACACGCCCGACTGTCGAAGATGAGCGTCGAGGAACGAATGGAGGTATTCAGCCTCAAGCCCGACCGTGCCGACGTAATCGTGCCGGCGGCCGAAATATTCCTCGGCATTGCCGACAGCGTGGGAGCCAAAATGGTCATCGTGCCTAGTCTTGGTCTGGTGGACGGCATCATCAACGAAATGGCCGAAGATTATAAAAACAAATACGGCCAAGAAAAAGCAAAGACAAAACCGGCTGAGGACAAGAAGAAGAAAAAGACCGAGAAAGAAACTATCCCTTCCCCTGCAGCCGACAAGAAACAGGAATAGCTTTTATTTCTGCAATTCACGTTTGTGGTGGCATTCTCTGTGTAGAGCGTGCCACCTTTAATTGATTACCCATGCTTACGTTGAAACAACGTTGTGGCCAAGACTCCCAAGATGACCATGGCCGCCCCAATGAAATGATAGGCGTGCAGCTCCTCGCCCAATATAACGATACCTCCAACAACAGAAATGACAGGTGTGAGGTTGTTGATAACGGCTACCTGCGAAGCGGGAATGTGCGACAGGGCGTAATTGTTGAACAAGGAGGTGACCAACGATGACAGCACGCCCAAATAAAGCACGGCACCCAAGAAATGAACATTGCACAAGGGTGTAACATAGTCAGTCAGTGTGCCCTCGACAATATGCCGCCCCAGGGCGAAAGCGTTGAACACCACTGCCGCCAGGATAAGCATGACAAAGGTGATGTCCATGGAACGATAACGATGATTGACCTTGCGCCCAAAGATATAATAGAGCACGATAGACAGCACACTCAGCAGAATGAGTAGGTTGCCCTTCATGCTATCGCCCTGCAGCGAAGCCCCACTCTTGTAGAAGATGTAACAAGTGCCGGCAATAGAGACGACAACACCCACAACCTGCCCCACGGTGTTGCGCTCGTGCAGAATGGCAGATGCCAACAGCAAGGTCATCACGGGCGTAATGGCCGAGAGGATGCCTGCCTCAGAGGCCGTAGTATATTGCAGGCCGAGGGCTTGAAGACCGAAGAACAGCAGTGGATAGAACACCGATACCGACAGCAGCTGCAGCAACTGCCTACCCGTGACCTTCGGGCGCTCAACCCACCCCATTAGCCATGCCACCAACAGCACAACAACCGCAGCGTTGAAACGATGGGCCAGTACGTCGAGCGGGTCGCTCACCTGCAAGGCCATCTTGACAAAGACAAACGACAGGCCGATGATGAACGTAGACAGCGACATGCCGATATACGCCCTCGCCCGTGTATTCTGCGATTGTAGCACGTGTTTGAACATATTATCTTCTATATTGTCGGTCCTGCTGTGCCGAAAGATAGTCCCGCAGCATCAGCGCTTACGGGGTGTGAGGGTCACCAGCGGCACAAGCATCTCTTCCATCGATATGCCACCATGCTGGAAGGTATCCTTATAATACGACACATAGTAATTATAGTTGTTGGGATAGGCAAAGAAAGCGTCGCCGGTGGCGAAGACATAGCTCGTGCTGACATTGGGCGACGGCAGATGTGCCTTGTGGGGCTCCTTGATGACAAACAAGTCTTTGGAGTTGTAGTTGAGGTTCTTGCCCAACTTGTACCGCAAGTTGGTGTTGGTGTTGCGATCGCCAATGATCTTCACTGGCTTTGAGGCACGTATAGAGCCATGGTCGGTGGTAAGGATGACCTTATAATCGCTGGCCGCCAGTCGGCGGAAGAGGTCGGCCACGACCGAATGGTGGAACCAACTGAGCGTAATGCTTCGGTAGGCACTCTCGTTGTTGGCCAACTCGCGCACCATCTTCGACTCGGTACGAGCATGCGACAACATATCGATGAAATTGATGATCACCACGTTGAGATCATTGTCTTTCAAGCTGTTGTATTGTTGCAGCAGCTTGTCTGCCCCAGCCGAGTCGTTGATCTTGTGGTAGCTGAACTTATCGTGACGGCGGAACCGCTCAATCTGCGTCTGGATGAGCGGAGCCTCGTTGAGGTTCTTGCCCTCCTCTTCGTCTTCGTCAACCCACAGGTCGGGGAACATCTCGGCAATGAGGTTGGGCATCAGTCCACTGAAGATAGCATTGCGGGCATACTGTGTGGCTGTGGGCAAGATGCTCATATACATATCCTCCTCGATGTCAAACTGGTCGCCAATCTCCTGGGCCAGAATGCGCCATTGGTCCCAACGGAAGTTGTCGATGACGATGAGAAACACCTTTTCACCCTGCTTCATGGCTGGGAAGACCTTCTCCTTGAAGATGTCTGGACTTAGCAGCGGCTTGTCAATGAGTTGGTTGGCTAGTGAGCCGTAGGGCTGTTGGAGGCCCTTATGTTTCGGCGAATTGCCAAACATATTCTGTACCTTGGCCTGTGCCCCACCATAGCTGGCCATCCAGTCCATGTAGTTGTTCTTGATGTATTTGGCAAACCCGATGTTGGCTTCTTCTTTCTGCATCTGCAGCATCTCGGTCATCTGACTGCTCGTAGAACTCAGTTCCACCTCCCAATGCACCAGGCGCTTGTACACCTCTATCCAGTCATGATAGTTCTTACAGTCGCTGATCTGCATGGCTAGCTGCTGGTATTCCTGCTGATAGCCACTCTGTGTCACCTCGGTGACAATCTCCTTGCGGTGTATGTTCTTCTTCAGCGTCAGCAAGATCTGACTGGGGTTGACGGGCTTGATGAGATAATCGGCAATCTTGGAACCGATGGCCTGGTCCATGATATCCTCCTCCTCACTTTTGGTCACCATCACCACAGGCGTCTGCGGCTGAATCTCCTTCACCCGTTGCAGGGTCTCCAGACCTGTCAGACCCGGCATCATCTCGTCGAGCATAATGAGGTCGAAGGTGTGCTGCTGGCACTCCTCAATGGCATCGGCGCCGTTGCTCACGGTGACGACGTCATAACCTTTCTTTTGTAGGAAGATGATGTGAGCCTTCAGCAGCTCTATCTCGTCATCCACCCAAAGTATGTATCCGTTACTCATATATCAGAATCCTTCTAAATCATAATACTCATCCTCCAGGTCAAAGGTCTTTTGCTTCGGCTTAGTTGGCTGAGGTTGACTGTTTGGTTTATTGGCTGACTGCGATTTGGGCACAGGCTGAGCCTGGCCGTTGGACTTATTCTTGCCAGCCGTTTTGTTGACTGTCTTTTCACCCCCCGCATCAGCACCCGTCTTGCTGGTGGGTGTGGTGATGGGTCGCTTGGGCTCGTAGCTACCGGCATCATCTATAATAATGTCTACGCCTTTGCCAAACACGGGCACGTTGGTATCTACCGGTGTGGAGTTGGTGGTGGGCCTACGCGTAGGCGTGTTGACGGGCAACTGGGTAGACGGTTTGACAGGTGCCGGTGCCTCGGGCACCACTGTCGTACCCCTGTCAGGAACAGTAGTGTTGCGTTCTACGGGAATCACTGTCGTGCCTGAGGACTGTGGCACGCTGGGCTGCTCCTCCAGTGGTAACAACGTTCCCGTGGGTTGCTGCGGCTCTTCGGGGGCCACTACCGTACCGTTGAGGAAGTTGTCGATGTCCGACTCGGTGGGCTTCGGCTCTGGTTCGGGCTCCGTGGTTATATCTGCAGGCTCAGTAAGCAGATAGAAGGTCGAAACCTTCAACGGCGCGAAATGCTTGGTATAGAACTGGTTGTACTCATCGTAACTATAGTTGGTGCCAAGCAGAGGCAGGTTCTCCTCACTGATGATCACCGGCCGGGCCTTATCTATGAGCTTGGCTACCCGCTCCTGCTTGAGCAACTGTCGGGCATAGAGCAGGGCCTCATCGTAACTGCGGAAACCTCCCACTTTCATACAATGTACACCATCGGCATCCTCTATGCTGATATCGAAGTCGCGAACCAGATAACTGGTGAAGTTATAGCGCGCCAACTCGAAGAGCAGTTTATTCTCGTTCACCGAGTCGGGATGATACACCATCAGGAAAACAAAGTTGGTGTTGCGCTCGTTGCTCAGCTTCCGCGCCTGTATCGAGTCGCTGTCGTTGAGCACCACACTGCGTCTGCTCCACACATCGCCCAGGTCGAACTTGCCGCCGCGCAACCTTCGCCCGGCCTTCACGCCATTGACAATCATGCCTGCCATCTCAGCCAGCTGACTCTGCGGATATTTCTCCACGAGCGTGTTCATATCGGCCAGACACCCATCACCGTCACCCTGGTTGAGTTTTCCCAAACCACCGATAAACAAGAACTTGTCGCGATTGGCTCCAAGGGGGAACCGGGTTTCAGAGAGGTGCGTGTTGGCACGTATCTCGCCGTAGCGGTCGGCCTTGAAAGCCTCGTAGGTAGCGGCATAGAGACTGTCTTCGAGATGCACACCCTCACGAGCGTTCTGCACGAAGTAGGGATCGGTGAGCAAGGTGGTCCATTGGCTCTGCGGGAAAGCCTCCTTGAGCCGCAACACGTAGGTCTCGGCCACTGCCGGTTGTCCTAGACGCGAATAGAGCAGGAAGAGATGATAGTACACCTCGTCCATCTGCGCATAGTCGGGATAATTGTCTGAGAGCCTGCGCAACGCCTTCTCGCTCAGCGGCAGGTTGTCGAGCTTGTCTTTGAAGATAACGCCACTGTGATGCAGTCCATCCATGATCAGAAGGTTGCTGGCCTGCACTTGCTCCTCGGTAAAGGGTATCTGTGCCAGATAGTATTCGCGCTTGTGGGGGTCGTTGTGGGCACTGTCGGTCAACTGGCTCAGCGAGTCTTGCCGCTGCTCCTCCCTGGCTATAGAGTCGCGCTGGGCCTCGGAAAGCTCGCCGGCGGCAACGTCGCCCAGGCCGGCCACCACGGTCTTGTTGACCCGCTGCCAGTTGTCTACATTCTCGCGTTTGCCCCACAACCGTTGAAACTGCTGCTTGCCCTGCTGCACAGCCATAGGATTATAGAAATACCACGTGCTGGTCTGTTGCCCCGTCACCGGTGTCGTTGGTGTGTTACCCCTGTTGCCCCTATTGTCCATGCCTCTGCCTCCATTCTGCTGCTGCACGTCCAGCGCATTGGCCTCAGCCTCCTTGTCGCGTTCGGCCTTCTCTTTTTTCTTCAAGGCCTCAATCACCCGGTCGATGGCAGCATTACGGTCTTTCTCACTCATGCGGGCCAGTGCCTGCAGCGAGTCCTGGAGGTGTACAGCCTCGGTAAAAGGCACCAGTTCGTCGAGTACCCTCGAGCGTTCAGACAGCTGCTCATAGTCGGGCCGTTCCTTGTCGAGCAGTCCGATGGCCTCACCATAGCAGCGACGGGCATCCGAGAACTTCTCACGCCCCCAGTAGAGGTCGCCCAGCTTCAGCAGCAGCACACCCTTCTCGATACCCGAGCGTGTGGCCTTCTCATTGCCTTTCTCATAGTTGGCAATAGCCTGGGCGGTGTCTTTCTCTGCAAGGTAGATGTTTCCCAGGGCATAGTACACCTGGTCGAGATAGTCTTTGTTGTTGTCAGATGCCGCCATACGTTTCAACCTACCGATCATTTGCCGGCCGCGCTGCCCGGCCATCACCTCGGTCATGGCAATGCGTGCATTAAACTCCAACTCATAGGGCGGATTCAGTCGGATGACGCGCCTGAAGGCTTTATAGGCTTCCTCGCGGTGCCCCAGTGCTGCCTCCAGCTGACCCAGCAAGAAACATTCGCGTGCCTTCTGCTTGCGTCGCATCTCGTGTTTGATGACCTTCTTCAGATAGGGAATCGCCTTCTCATACTCGCGGGTATGGATGTAGTAGTCGGCGTAGGTATAGTCCCATTCTTTCTGTGCCCGCCAGTGCAGCGAGTCGCGCTGCATGTTGCGGATCACATCCTCGGCATCATACATCCAGTTGTTCTCTATATATGCCTTGGCCAGCCATGCCCTTGCCCGTCCATAGATGGCCGGCTGGGTCTCGTAGAGCCTGCTCATATAGTTGAATGTCGAGGCGGCACCGTCGAAGTCACCACTATGAAACTGTGCCCTACCCATGAGCATCCACGCCTTCCACAAAAAAGGGTTATACTCCCTGCGGCCCAGCCATTCGATGTCGCGTTCGGTCTTGCGCCGGTTCTTGTTCCATTCGGGCCTTCGCTTGATGCTATGCAGCTTGATGGCTTTCTCGGCCTTTTCTATGGCCTTGGCATAGTTGGCTTTACCCTGTTCGCGACTGGCTTTGTTGCCCACCGTATAAAGAGGTATGATCTCAGTAAAGTTGTCTTTGTTGCCGTTCTCTTTTTCCAGCGAGCCGTCGATATAAGCCAACGAGCCATTATAATATGTATTATAACGCGCATTAAACGAATGCCACCACCGAGATTTCGCAGTATTCTTCTCGGTGGAGCAACCAACAACGAGCAGCGCCAGGCAGCCCATAGCCAGTATGATGATATGTGGTTTAATGCTCAACGATGATATAACCTGCTTTTCACGTTTTTATTGCCTTTCGCCTCTGTCATACATGCCTATCACCCCGCCAGCTGGATAAACTCATCCTTGATGCCGTCGGGCATGTTGATGCCACGCAGAATCAGACTGCGGTTCCATGCCTTCACATCCTCGGGACGAAGGGTCTCGAGAATCTCGGCAAACTGCTGCGTCTCTTCCTCTGAAAAACCATCTGAGGGACGACCTTGGTAGGCATCGAGTTCTTCATCGTCGAAATACTCCACCTCCTTGGTGGCTGCCTCCATCATACACTCTTGCTCGCACATGGCGTCCACTCCACTGCAGGTGGCGCAGTCGCCGCTGGCCTGTACAATCTCTGTCTCCCCATGTTTCCGCTGGGAGATAATGCCATGAATGGCGGCAAATATGCCGAGGGCTACTAGCCCGATGATCAGATATAACATAATGGTCTTGTTCAATCTAAAATGTTGAAACGCTGTGAATCGTGAAACGAGGCGCGGCGCTGTCGATTATCAATCCTGGACGAGAAACGCGCCCTGTCTCAGGTCATCCCAAAACCTCGGGTACGACTTGCTCACCACTTCGGGGTTGTTGATCCTGAGCTTGGGAAACTTGATGGCCAGCGGCGCAAAGGCCAATGCCATGCGGTGGTCCTCATAGGTGTCTATGGCCTCATACGAGGGGGGGCAGCGCGACCCGTCCCAGACCAGCTCCGAATCATGTAAACTGCGCAGCACAACCCCCAGCTTCCTCAGCTCAGTGACGAGTGCCTCCAGCCGATCGGTCTCCTTGATCTTCAGACTGGCCAGTCCCTTGAAATGAAACGGGATATCGAGGGCACAGCAGGTGGTCACCGCTGTCTGTGCCAGGTCAGGACAGTTGATGAAGTCGAAGTCGAGATGCTGCACGCGGGTCAGATGGCGGGTGAGTGTCACCGTGGTGGGCTCACCCGACGAGGCATCCTCGAAGGTGGTCTTCACCCCCAACAACGAGAACAGGTATTTCACCACCGAGTCGCCTTGCTTCGAACCGTCCATCAAGCCCTTGAGCCTGACCCGCGCCTCATCGATGCCATAGAGCGCGGTCATCTCGTACCAATAGCTGGCCGCGCTCCAGTCGTTCTCGATAAGATAGTGTCGCGCCTTGTAGGGCTGCGGCCGCACACTGATGGTGTCGCAGCCCGTCCAGTCGGCATTGGCGCCAAACTCGCGCATCATCCACAGGGTGAGGTCGATATAGGGTCGCGAGACGATGGTGCCTGTGAGATGCAACTCCAGACCACGTTCCATCACCGGGCCAATGAGCAACAAGGCCGAGATATACTGTGAACTGATGTTACCGGGCACCTCCAGGCGACCACCCAGCAGCCGATGGCCCTGGATGCGCAGTGGGGGGAAGCCCTCCTGCTCCACATAACTGATGTCGGCCCCCATCATCCGCAGCGCCTCCACCAGCGCACCGATGGGGCGGTGACGCATGCGCTCGGTGCCCGTCACCACATACTCGCCCGCTCCGGCCACGGCCAGATAGGCAGTGATGAAGCGCATCGCCGTACCGGCGGCCTTGATGTCAATGGTATGGGGCAGGTGGGCCAGGGCAGCCACCAGCACCTCGGTATCATCGCAGTCCGACAGGTTGTCGGGCACTATGCGCTCGCCTGCCAGCGCATGTATCACCAGTGCCCTGTTGCTGATACTCTTCGAGGCAGGCAGGTTGACGGTGGCGTCTAGACGCTCAGGGGCTATTATTTGGTATGTATTCATATTTGTTGTAACTTATCTGATGACCACTGGCCGGAAATCCAACGGGGTGTCGACCTCCCGGGTGCCTCGGGTGCGGACGTTGACTTTGTTGCGCTTGGGACCGGGAATCAATGGACTATAATAGAGCACGTGGCGCATGCGCTCCTTCTGATTGTCAGATATCTTATAGCCTAGGGTATAGGCATAGTCCATGGTATTGGCCGAGTAGAAGTCGGTGCCGTCGCAGGCATGGCGCAAAATGACGTCATCGGCCTTCGACTGTGACGACTGGCTAGAGGTATATTGGGCCAGATAGTCTTCATATTCTTTCCGGTTGTACGATGGCGTGTCTTTGCAGTAGTCGGTGTCGCCACACGAGTCGAGGGGTGCCGTGTCTTCGCTCTTGGCATCCTCGGTAAAGATGTGGAAAAGACCCAGGTAGTGGCCCAGTTCGTGGGCGATGGTCACCACGATGTCGGAGGGTGAGATGGTGAAACCGTTGGCAATGCCATTGGTGTAGCGACTCGACTGATAATACCCTCCTTGCTCGTCACGACCAGCATACTGACTGTTGATGACCGAGCAGTAGGCGTAGTGCAGGCTCGACTTGGGGATGTAACGCAGCGAGGTGGTCTCCAGACCTTCAAGTGCCGTAGAATCGTCTACCGACACCGGCATGTGCGACACTCCCAGCGTCACACCGCCGGCCGTATCGCTACGCTTGAAGTTGAACAGCACCACGTTGATATAATCGTTGGGATCCCAGATGTATTTTGTATACTTGCCGGAGTTATCGGTCAAGAACGTCATGGGATCGATGGGATATTCGCCCGTATACTTCACATATTCCACCCCCGGTGTAGAGAGCTTATTTCCACTCTCGTCAGTCTCGGCCAGCACAAACTCCACATGCATATTGGCACTCTCGCCATAAGTGCCACCCTTATAGATCTCGTTCACATATTGAAGGATGTTCTTCAACCTCGTGGCAGAGATATACTGGCTTTCATCACTGGCATCCTGATAGAGCACATGAAATATCACAGGCAACTTATACACATAGTTGCTGTCCAGTGTCAACGCCGTACCGTCTTGGTCTTGGTCGGGCAACGTGCTTTCGTCCGTCGTCCCCAATCCATCATCACCGCCACATGCACTCAGCAGCGTGACCAGGAAAAGACATAGGTATATCGAAATCTTTCTCATTTCACCTTATTATATTACATATTGCATTGCCGCGAATATCCTCGCACAAAGCCGCCCGATGCCCCACATGCTATTGTCGACAGCCTCCGCACCATGGGCGTGTGCCCATTCTCTGCAGCTCATCTTATTTCTCTCTGCACACTGATGGCAACCGCCAACAAAGGTGGGCCAGACACTGCAAATTTACAAAATAAATGCCTAAACCATCGCTTTACTGGGGCTATAATTACATTAAATAACGCAAATAAGGCAAAAAACTGCCCGAAAATTTGGTGGAACCAAAAAAACCTATTATCTTTGCACACCGTAAAACGATCGGGATTTGGCGCAGTTGGTAGCGCACACGTCTGGGGGGCGCGAGGTCGCTGGTTCGAGTCCAGTAATCCCGACACTGTTTAAGAGCTGCAACCGCATGGTTGCAGCTCTTTTTTGTTATACCCAGCCCTCAGAAAGCCCCCATTGCTCTGGCAGGCGCAAAACCATTTTTTCTACCTATCATGCTCCGATGTAGCACGCCAAGACGATGACACCACCCATATTGCCTTGTCTCTGAATGGCTCCACCGAACAAGCAGAAGACTTTGCAAACCAACGGCGAAACCCTCAGAATAGGATGGATCAGCAGAATATTCGCGGGTGAGTTATTGCTGGTCGCACTCACATGTCATGCCTCGGAAGGGCCGAACTCTGGTCAATCAGGTTAGGGGAAGGTTTGGAGCAGACGCTAACTCGACTCGAATCAGCGTCTGCTTCGAGTCGAAGAAGACTGCGATTCGAGTCGAAACAAAACGTATTTCGACTCGAATCACAAAATAGTAAGCCAAAGCGCTGAATACGACAAAGTAACTATCGCAATGCCTCAACAAAGCGTTCGCTGCATCGTTTCTTACCGCATGGAGGGCCTAGCCTACCGAAGGGGCCGGGAAAAGCTTTTAGGCTCACTCTCCCACCACATCCCAGGCAAACACTGTACCGTTGCGGCGGTTGGGCGTGGTGCCCCACCAATCGGCCGAATAAGGCTCACCCGTGGTGACATCGGTGCCAATATACCGGTGGGTCTTCATCGACAGCAGCATACACTGGCCACGCAGCATGTCTTGCCACATCAGCCTGCTGCCCGCCGTGGGCTTGGCCATCAGCCGCACGTCGGCAGAGAGCCCCTCGCCCACCACGGTGAGATAACCCGTGCCGTTCATGGCCCGTAGCATCACCTGTCCGTGTCCGGTGTCTATCACCTTGAACCTGCAAGCCATGCCTTCAAAGTCTTTGGTACCCTTGCCAGCCACGTGCACTATGCCATGTGCCGTGGCAGCCAGCCGCGACCCATCGGCCAGGTTGGTCAGGGTAATCACCTTTCCCACCGGCAGGTTGCCCGTCCGGTCGGCCATCGGCTCCACCACACGGTAGTCGCTGAAGCGTGCCGTACCACCTGCCTTGCCCCTGCTGTTGAAGGCAAACAGACTGTACCTACTGCCTTGAAAGGTCTTGAGCTGGTAAGGCATGGCGATGCTGTCGGTCACAACCACAAAGTGCTCGCCGTCATGACTGTAGGCCATCGACGCCCGGTCGTTGTCGAAGTCGCCGGTGATGCGCAGCCATACCTTGTGGCCCACCCGGCCGTCCACCACACGATGAACATGCCTGAGCTGGTCGCGCAGCACCAGTTGTGCCGTCCGGCCGTCACGCTCCACGCCTATCCAGGCGTAGGGTATGTTGAGCAACCCCAACCCTGCCGCATCGCCGTCTCTGAGGCCGCGCACGTCGAGGGTCACCGTGGCCTCCGACACCGGACCTATACAGCGCTGCGTCAGCGTGTTGCGCGCCCAGAGGAAGTCCTTGGCCGCCATCGTCTTCAGCACCAGCGTGCCCTGCGCCAGCTTCCATTTGCCGTCCACCGGCTCATGGTTCCATTGCCATACGGGGTTCAGCCGTTTGCCATCGGTGGTGAAACCGCTACGCCGGTAAGGTGCCTCTCGGGGCACGTCGCCGCCCACGGCGGGCTTCAGCCATGTGCGTGGCGTCTGTCCCAGGTTACCCTCCAGACCAAAATAAGGCCACCCTTCTTTCCATGTGATGGGAGCCAGACACACCGTGCGCCCCACTGACCGGAAGTCGAGCATCGAGACACCCCACCACTCGCCGTTGGGCAGGTCTACGATGCCTCCCTGATGAACCGTGGCGCAGCCCATGCGGTTGTCACCCGGCCCACTGATGCTGAACTCGAAATCGTTGCCAGGCAACGGCGACCCTAGTCCTATGCTGTTGTTCCACAATCCTGTCTGCGTGCCCAGGGTAGTCTTCGCACTCACCGTCACCGTCTCGTAGGGACCCTCTATCCTGTCGGCCCTGGCACACTGCATACGTCCCATGGGCGAGTAGTCGGCACCGAGGATATAATATTTGCCATTGATCTTATAGAAATGGTGGCCCTCGCCCATGGCGTTGCCTTCGGGAATAATCTCACGGTCGCTACCCTCCACATAACCGCTGAAGTCGGGCTTGATTTCTACCAGATGCACGCTGCCATATTTATGCACGGCATAGATACGGCCGTCGTCGTCGAAGAGCACCGAGAGGTCGTAGATGTCGCCACCCATGTTTTTGTGGGTCCACGGCCCGCGTGGCGAGTCGGCGATAAACACCTGCATCCCCACTCCATTGATGTTGGTGAAGACATAAAACTTGCCCTCGTGATACCTGATGCATGGTGCCCATACGCCCTGCCCGTATGCCTCCTTGCCGTCAGCGAGTTGGAACTGAGGCCCTAGGTCGAACCGGTCCATGCAATAGCTCTCGAACGACCAGTTCACCAAGTCACGCGAATGTAGAATCACCACGCCCGGCAC
Source organism: uncultured Prevotella sp. (assembly GCA_964493905.1). Taxonomy (GTDB): domain Bacteria; phylum Bacteroidota; class Bacteroidia; order Bacteroidales; family Bacteroidaceae; genus Prevotella. The sequence continues at coordinate 30,742 of CAZBQA010000018.1, read as the reverse complement.
ACAGTGCATTGTCGTCCCGGCCAGGTAATAGTCATCACCCACTCTAATGATATCGGGGTCTGAAAACTCATCGTAGAAAAGCGGGTTAGTGTAGGTTCCATTGCCATTATCGGCCATCCACGATGCCTGCGCGCTAACGGGCAACACACCCACCACGACAAGCATCATGAGCAATACTTTACGTATCCATTCCATCGTTTGTTTTGTTTTTTATTGGGTTTAATAGTCTTGCTTCATGCCCTTGCAGGCCCTCTCTCTAGGGTGACCCTTGCAAAGACTTCCGCTATGATTGGTCTTGAATGATAATTTCATATCGGATAATACCGGTCTTTATTGTCAATTTCCCACTATTTTTCTCAATATGGGCAAGAATAAATTGTGGAAGCAGTTCCCTGGCGGACAGGCAATGCGTTATCTGTTTAACAATATCATACAAATTAAGCCCTCATGTCAAATGGCCAGACCCAAACCAACAAGAACGATTCGGGCCGATAGTCCCTAGGGGGCATGAAACAAAGGTTAAGGGCCAAAATCATTAATTGTTACCTCAAAATAACGAATCATGTCCCTACGATTAGGGCTTTTTACATAATTTTGCAATCGGAGCAACCACAAGAAGCTCCGCGCCTAGATACTCAATTTCAACTTAATACCTATGTTCTATGAACAAATTCTATCTAACAATCACGGCTAAGAATTTCTTACTACTACTGGCCGCAGCAGCTGCTACCCCTCCCGTATTTGCGAGTGGTAACACAGGCTTGGAACGTACAGAAACGACGCAACAGTACAAAGTGACCCAAGGCAAGGTGGTAGATGCCAACGGTGAACCTATCATTGGTGCCACGGTCAAAGTGAAGGGCTCTTCCACGGGATCTATCACCGACATTGACGGCAACTTCCAGATCAATGTCGCTCCGGGCAGCGTGCTCGAAGTAACTTATATCGGCTACCAAACGCAACAGGTGAAGGTTACAGGCAACGCGCTCACCGTCACGCTGACCGAAGACAACCGTCAGCTCAACGAGGTGGTGGTGGTGGGTTACGGCACCATGCGCAAGAAAGACCTCACCGGTTCGGTGGTGCAGATCAACCCCGGCAAGATTGCCGACCAAAACCCTGGCAGCGTTCAGGATCTGCTGCGCGGCACGCCCGGCCTGCAAATCGGCTATGACGCCTCGGCCAAGGGCAACAGTGCCTCAATCTTGTTGCGCGGTAAAAACTCGCTCGGTACCAACACATCTCCTATGATAGTGCTCGACGGCATGCCCTTCTACGGCGAGCTGTCGGAAATCAACCCCGACGACATCGGCCAGATCGACGTGCTCAAGGATGCCTCCTCGGCAGCCATCTACGGTGCCAAGGCCGCTGCGGGCGTGATCATCATCACCACCAAGAAGGGCAAGACCGGCAAGCCCGTCATCAATGTCTCAGCCAACCTCGGCACCAAGACGAAGTCGGCTTACAGAGACTATTTCAGCACCTCCGACTATATGCGCTACCGTGAGGACTGGTATATGATGAACTATACCTACGGTCAGGGTGAGGATGACCTTTACGGCTACTACCAAGCCAAGAACAAGAACGGAGAGCTGCTCTACCCACAAGGCTATTTCAACAATCCCAATAGCCTGAGCCAAACAGAGCAGCAGGCATGGGCCAGCAACATCGGCGCCAGCGGATTCGGACCATCGAACGACGAGTCGATGCTTAGCCTCTATGCCCGCCGACTTGAGTTGAACAACTCGCCACTGGTGTTCCAGAACTTCCTCAACGGCAACACCGTAGACTGGACTGACCAGACCTTCCGCACGGGCTTCAACCAAGATTACAACGCCAGCGTGTCGGGTGCTTCCGACAAGGTGAACTATTATCTCTCGTTCGGCTATCTCAACAACAAGGGTGCCGTGCAGGGCAACGAATATAATGCCATACGTGCCAACATGAAGGTCAATGCCCAGATTACCTCATGGCTGGAGATGGGCGTCAATGTCAACTTCCAAGACCGCTCGGACGGTGACGTGCAGGTGTCGCTGGGCAGCAACTACTGGGATGCCAACATGCTGCGCAACTCTCCCTACGCCTCGCTACGCGACGCCAACGGCAACTACGAGCAAAACCCCATGAGTGGCACACCCACCAACGGCGGCTACAACTACTACTTCGACCGTCAGTACTATGACCTGGAAAAGGGTTATACTGTGCTCAACACCATCTTCAACGCCAAGGTCACCCTGCCCCTGGGTGTGACCTACCAATTCAACATGTCGCCCCGCCTACAGTGGTTCAACGACCGCTACTTCATGTCGGCCGAGCTGCCCAACTCCACAGCCTCATCGAGAGGTGTGAACCGCGGATGGGCCAAGAACTTTGAGTGGACACTGAACAACACCATCACGTGGGACCGTACCTTCAACCAGCTGCACCACTTCACCCTGACGCTCGTGCAAGAGGCAGAGGACCATAAGACTTGGTCGGACAATATCTATGCTCGCAACATCACTCCCACCGATGCACTCGGGTTCCACTACACGCAGGGAGCCAACAAGGAGCAGAGCTCGTTCTCGACCAACGACACCCACTACACGGCAGCCTCGTATCTCGGTCGATTCTTCTACAGCTTTCGCGACACTTATATGATCACCACCTCGTTCCGCCGCGACGGCTACGCCGGCTTCGGCGCCAACAACCGCTGGGGTAACTTCGGCTCTCTGGGACTGGGCTGGACCTTCACCAACGAGAAGTTTATGGAGAGCACCAAAGACTGGTTCGACAACGGTAAGCTCCGCGTCTCTTACGGTACCAACGGCAACCGCGACTTCGGCGACGTGTACAAGACCCTGGCCAACCTCTCATCGGGCGGCACGATGGTGTACTACGACCGTAACTCGGGCAACTCTTCCGTGCAAAACTCCCTCACCATGGACCGCTTGGCCGCACCCAACCTCGAATGGGAAAAAACCAAGTCGTGGAACGTGGGTCTCGACTACTCTTTCCTCAACGGGCGCATCGCCGGTACCATCGACTGGTATGCCAAGAAGACCACCGACATGATCATGGCACAGCGTCTGCCCAGCTTCACAGGCTTCGGCTCCATCACCGCCAATCTCGGAGAAGTGCAGAACCACGGCATAGAGATTACCGTGAATACCCGTAACATCGACACCGAGAACCTTACCTGGACGACTTCAGCAGGATTCTCGTACAACAAGAATGAGATCAAACATATCTATTATGACTACGATGAGAACGGCGTAGAGCAGAACGACATCACCAACGGATGGTACATTGGCCACTCCATCGGTGAGATCTGGTACTACAAGACCGACGGCGTATGGCAGAACACACCCGAGGACATCGCTGCCGCAGCCCTCGTGGGCCAGAAACCCGGTGACCCGAAGGTGGTGAACCTCTACACCGAGGACGACAAGGTGCTCGACGACGGTACCCGTGTGCCGGTCTACAACGACAAGGACAAGGACTACCTGGGCTGCACCCAGCCGCCCTTCTACTGGACCTTGCGCAACGACTTTACGTTCCTGAAGAACTTCACCTTCTCGTTCTCGTTCTATTCTTACATGGGTCACAAGAGTCTGAGTGGCAACTGGCTCAACCAAGACAACGGCGGTTCGCAGGTGACCAACGCCTTCAATGTGCCCGACAAGAACTACTGGACACCCAGCAATCCCACCAACGACTACTGCCGTCTCAACGCCGTGGGCCCCAACACCGGTCTGGCCGGTGGAGTGAGCAAGCTATACAACCGCAACTTCGTGCGTCTGGACAACATCACACTGGGCTACACCCTGCCGCAGGCCATCACCCGCAAGTTCTCGGTCGAGAAGATTCACCTCTCCGTCAACTGCAACAACGTGCTGACCATCGACAGCTGGAAGTATGGCGATCCTGAGACTGGAGGACTAGCTACCCGTAACTTCAACTTCGGCGTCAACATCACGCTCTAATCTTCAGATCATCTATAACAACCCTTATCAATACATATTAATTATGAAACGTCATATTATGCAACATATCATCAAGGGCAGCCTCTTGGCAACCACGTGCGCACTCTTCGTGGCGTGCGGCGACAACTGGCTGGAGCAAGACCCGCTCTCGTTCTATGAGCCCACCAAGACCTATACCACTGAGGCCGGACTACAGGCCGCGCTCGCCAAGTGTGACCAGAGCTACAAGGAGATGCTCATGGACGGCAACGGTAACGTGCTGCCCATCGCCTCGGTCTACTTCATGACAGACATCGGCCTCTACTCGAAGACCGACGCAGGCGGCGGCATCATGGACGATTTTGCCAACAAGATTACCCCCACCTCGGGCATGGCAGGGGGCGGCGACAGCAATGCCATGATGCGATTCTGGGACCAGTCGTGGAACGGCATCAAGTATGCCAACACCGTGCTCTCATACGTCGACAAGGTGACGGGGCTTGACGACAGCATCAAGAACATCTACAAAGGCCGCGCCTACTTCCATCGTGCCTACAAGTACTATCACCTGGTGCTGCTCTTCGGCGACGTGCCTTTGGTGACCAAGATCATCGACACACCCAAGCAGGATTATAAGTCGACCAGCAAGGAGGCCATCTTCCAGATGCTGGTCCACGACCTGGAGTTTGCCGTGGCCCACGTGCCTTCGCAGCAGAAGATGACAACCTTCGGCACTCCCAACCAGGAGGCATGCATGCAGTTGCTCATCAAGTGCTACCTCGCCGTGGGCGAATTTGCCAAGGCCGAGGCCATGGCCACCGACCTCATCAACAACCATGGCCTGAAACTGATGACCGAGCCCTTCGGCACCTTCGTCCACTCGGGCAACGCCAAGACGTGGAACGTCACCGACAACGTGATGTGGGACCTCTTCCGTGGCGAAAACATCCCCATCGCTGCCAACAAGGAAACCATCCTGCCCATCCTCAACTACGACGACCAGAACTTCACCCAGTATCTCACCATGCGTGCCTTGGGCGTACACTGGTCGAACGGTGACATCATGGCACCCGACGGTACCGGCTCACCGACCTACAATTACTCGCGCAAAGACGGCAACTACCGCGACACCCTCGACTGGCTGCGTGTGCTCGGACGCGGCATCGGATGTTTCCGCACCTCCTACCACTACAACAAAACCATGTGGTACTACGACGGCGTGGAAGACACCACCGACCTGCGCCACAACCGGAAAGTGGGCAACTGGGTAGAGATGGAGGACCTGAAATACAACAAGCCTAACTCGGCCTTCTACGGCAAGCACATGCAGCTCTATGCCACCGAAGACTATGTCAACCAGGCGGGCAAGACCATCGTCACTAAGGGTCAGTTGCTCTGCAAGGACACCATTCGCAGCTGGTACCCCATTCCGCTCTATAAAATGTATATCCTCGACCAGGCAGCTGAAGAAAACCTGAACGCCAACCAGTTCAACGGTGCCACCAAGGGCTCGGTATGCTCCAACGGCAATATGTATATCTTCCGTCTGGCCGAGACCTACCTGCTGCGTGCCGAGGCCCGCTTCTACCAGGGCAATGCCACAGGAGCTGCCGAGGACGTCAATGCGATTCGCCGCCGCGCAAAGGCTCAGAAGCTCTTCACCACCGTCACCATCGGCGACATCGCCGACGAGCGTGCCCGCGAGCTCTACATGGAAGAGTGGCGCCAGCCCGAGCTCACCCGTATCTCGTGGTGCCTAGCCCGCAGCGGACAGCCCGACGAGTGGGGCAATACCTACGACCTCAAAACTTGGGACAAGCAGAACGGCACCGACAAGAGCGGCGGCAGCTACTGGTATCAGCGCTGCATACGCTACAGCCTTTTCAACCGTGGCCAGATCACCTCTAAGGTGAACCTCAACTACCAGGTCGACAAGCACAACCTCTTCTGGCCCATCCCCAACAGCGCCATCACCGCCAACACCGGTGCCACGCTCCGCCAGAACTACGGCTATGACGGTTATGACGACTCTGTACCCATGTTCACCAACTGGGAGGAGGCCGTAAACGACGAGTAAGCCGACACCAGACCATAGGCCGCCGGCTGTCAAGCCGGAACTTGACTGCCGGCGGCATTTATTCTCGCAGACGTTCATTTCATCTGCATATCCTCATTGCGAGTGCCATCCCTCGGCTGACACCGTGCCCTGCAGCGGATGCGAAACACCACATTACTTACTACCTTCACAACACTTATTTTTCTTGTAAAATCTTTTCTGCCGACGCTCCTCATGCCATGGGGAGCTGGTTACTCCCATGCCCAAAACCTCAAGGAAAAATGGGCCGGAAAGGCACTAAAATCTATGAGTTCTCGTGCATGAACTCCAATATGAGATGTCAGGACGATGACCCTCAATGCAGTACCCTACACCAGGATTGCCCAGAGCGGGCTATCTGAGCTCTATCTCACCAATAGCATTCAACTCGAAGGCTACAGAAAAAGCTCCGCACAGCCGAACCACAAGCATGGCAACGTATCACAAATGGGTAATAGCCGAGATATCAGGGAAGATAAAGTCTCCATGAGCCAATGGTACACCACAGCATGAAACCCAATCCTTACCAATAGAATTTGTAGTCAGTGGAAATGATTTCCCGGCATTTTAGATGAATAATGGAGAAAAATATGTAAGTTTGCAAGTACGTTACTTGAAATTATATGTCTAAACCTTTTCTTCGACAACTCACCCACTTACTGTTCATCCTTGGAGCTGTTCTCGCTGCCCCAGTCGTCTTGCGTGCCCAGACGCAAAATGCCACCATGCCCTACCGACTCGTGAGCACCATCAAGACGGCTGCATCGGACGAGGCCCGCTGTCTATTCTTCGGGCATAACGGGTTGATGCTCATCGGTACCAACTCTGGGCTTAAGATTTACGATGGCTATACCATCTCGGCCATGAAGTCGACGGCCGCCGCGCCCCGTCTGCTGCCCAACAACAATGTGATGGCCATTACCGAGGATCACGAGCAGAACCTATGGCTCGGCACACGCAACGGCCTTGTAAGAATGAACCTGCGCATGGGCGAGCGTAAGATCTATCCGGCCCTCAACAAGGTGCAGCCCTGGGCCAACGCCCTCTTTACCGATCGTTCAGGGCGTGTGTGGATGGGTGCCAGCGACGGTCTGTATGTCTTCGACAAGGCACGCGACACCTTCACCAGGCGTATCGTGGGCCAGACGTGGGTGGTGACCCCCGAAGGCAAGAGGGCAAAGGTGAACATCTACGGCGTGATGACCATCGCCCAAGATCGAGAGGGCAACATCTACTTCGGCACCTGGGATCGTGGGCTGTTCAAGCTCGACACCCGACGCAACACACTCTACAGCTATCCCCCCATCAACAGGCAAGGCTCGGTCTACACACTTTTCTTCGACAGCAAGCAACGGCTGTGGATTGGCACTTGGGGCTATGGCTTTGCACGCATGGACAACCCCAAAAATCCCAAGGCTCCGCAACTGGCCATTTACAACCGAGGCAGTGGGAGTTTTGACACCTACTATAAGTTTATCGAAGATCCTACCACCCGCACGATATGGGGGGCTACGCGCGAGGGCATCATGGTGGTCAACTTTGACGGCAGCCTCACGCCCATAGCCCACTACACACAGTGCGGCAGCCAGGGCGAGCAGCCACTGCGCTTCTGCAACGACATGGTGACCGACGCACAGGGTAACATCTGGATTGAGACGCTCAACGACGGCATCATACATATCAGCACCGTGCCCACAGCATTCAAGTTCTGGAACTTCCGCTCGGCGGGTTACCCGCTGCCGGTCAATTCGGTGGTGAGCATCTGTATGGCCGACAATCAGCACGTATGGTGCTCCATGAAGCCCTATGGCCTGGCCTTGGTAAACCTGAGCACGGGCAATGCCCTGTTCAATCAAGCCATTCCGGGCTTTGCCTCACTGCCCAGCAGCTTTATGCTTACCAGCATTACCTCCATTGTCAGACGGTTCAACGGTGAGGTATGGATGGCCAACAACAGCTATGGCATCGCTGTTTACCAACCAGGAAAAGAAGTGAGAAACTACAGGGCCGACAACAGTTCCTTCGTGGCCGACGACTATGTTATCTCTCTCTGTCAGGCCAGCAACAAGGTGATGTGGATAGGCCAGCACTCCAGACTATCGGTGGCTTATCCCGACAACAAAGGCACCACGCTGACCATGAAGCGCGGCAAAGAAGACATGAGCAACTGTGACGTGCGCCACATCATGGAAGACTCGAAGCACCGCGTGTGGGTGTCCACCGACAATGAGGGTATCATCAGGGTGGAAGGCAACGCCTACAAGCCAGCCTCGCTGCGCTACCGTTTCTATTGCGCCGAAGTCGGCAACCTGCCGGTAAACGATGCCACGTCGTGCTTCGAAGACTCCCGTCATCGCATCTGGGCCGTCTCCAATAGCGGCGGACTGTTTCTCTATGAGCCTGGCAGCGACCGCTTCGTCTCGGTAAACGCCAGGTACAATATACCCGGTGACCGAATCTTCTCCATCTGCGAAGACAGCCAGGGCAACCTGTGGATGACCACCGACAACGCCTTGCTGCGACTCACCCTGGGCCCGTCGCCACAACTCAGGACCTTCGGAGAGGGCGATGGGCTCACCGACCTGCTATTCTACCCCAACGTAAGTCTCAGACATGGCGACACCCTGCTCTTTGCCCGCCAGACGGGTCTGTTCTACTTTTCCTCGCGAGACATCCGCTCAAATGTTGCCAGTAAACCAAGCAAGATCGTAGTGACCGACATCCTGCTCGACGAGGAGTCTATATATCCTGCCAACGGGGAGCTCAACCAGAAGGTGTCTGATGAGACGCCACTCTACACCCGACGCATCGTCGTACCTGCCGATATAAACAAGGTGAGCGTAGCCTATGCCCTGCTCACCTACAGCTCGCCCAGCCTCATACACTATGCCTACAAGCTCGACGGCTATGACAACGACTGGCACTACCAGAATGGGCCATTGCACCGTGCCACCTATGAGAACCTACCCTCGGGCACCTATCACCTGCATGTGAAGGCCGAGGACAGCAACGGCCATTGGACTACCCTGCCCTACACACTCGAAATAAGAATGTTGCCACCATGGTGGGCTTCATGGTGGGCGCTGACCCTCTACGTGCTGTTGGCCTTGACGGCCGTGCTGGCCGCCCTGAGGGGATATGGACGACACATACAGACACGCAACCGACTACAGATGACTGTCGTGATGACCAACATGGCCCACGAGCTGCTCACACCGCTGAGCATTATCTCTGCAAGCATTGACGGACTCAGGCAAAAGGCGCCACTCTACGAGCAAGACTACGGACTGATGCAAGGCAACATCGCCCGACTTACCCGGCAGCTCAGACAAATCTTAGAGGTTAGGAAATCGCAAGCCGGACAGCTCAAGCTGCAGGCTAGTCGCACGGACCTGGCACAATTTGTGACGCAGGAGATGGCCAGCTTCATACCCTTAGCCGAACAAAAGCACTGCCAGCTGCACGTAGAGGTGCCGCAGAAGCAGGTATGGGCATGGGTGGATGCCGACAAGGTCGACAAGATGCTCTACAACCTCGTGTCTAACGCCATCAAATACAGTCATGATGGCGGGAATATATGGGTGACGCTCAAAGACAACAAGGGACAGGCTACACTCACGGTACGCGATGAGGGCATTGGCATCTCAAAGGACAAACGGGCCAAGGTGTTCACCCGGTTCCTCGACGGCGACTACCGACGCATGGGCACCACGGGCACAGGCATCGGCCTGGCACTTACCCACGACCTGGTGAAGCTGCACCACGGCACCATTGACTTCGAGAGCGAACCGGGAAAAGGCACTAACTTTACCATCACCCTACCCACGCGAAAGACTGACTACTTACCTGAGGAAATCAACCTGCAGGCTATATCGGTGGATACAGAAGAAGCAGAGCCTACAAGCATAGAGCCAGTAATGTCGGCAGACGACAGCACATCTCCCGAGCATACCATCCTCATTGTTGAAGACAATGCCGACCTGCTGACCCTGATGAAGAATCTGTTGAGTCAGCGATACAAGGTGCTCACGGCCAAGAACGGACAACAGGCTTGGAACATCGTCCAGCGAGAAGAGCTCGACCTGGTGGTCACCGACGTGATGATGCCCGTGATGGACGGCATCGAACTCACGAGCACCATCAAGCAAAGCGACGACTATGCGCAGCTGCCTGTCATCTTGCTCACAGCCAAGACACAGGAGGAATACAGAGATGAGGCTTTCAAGATTGGAGCCGACGCATATATCACCAAACCCATCGAGATGAGCAGACTGCAACTGCGTATTGACAACATGCTGGAGAACCGCGAGCGAATCAGAAGGAAGTTTAGCAGCCAGACGGAGTTTGAGGTTGAGGAACAGCACTACAGCAACCCCGACGAGTTGTTTGTACAGAAAGCCATCGACTGCGTGAAGGCTCACCTCGATGATACAGAATACAACCGCGAGAGCTTTGCCCTAGATATGTGTGTGAGTTCGTCGACGCTCTACAATAAATTGCGGGCACTTACCGGACAAAACATCGTAGGCTTCATCACGAGCATACGCCTCAAGGAAGCCTGCAGGATATTGAAACGAGAACCCGACATACTGATCAGCGACCTGGCAGTGCGCGTGGGTTTCAACACGCCCAAGTATTTCTCGCGTTGCTTCAGCAAGGAGTTTGGCATGTCGGTCAAGGAATTTGTCGAGAAGGAAAGAAACACCGGGGAAGAATGAGCCTGATGCCGGCACAAGCCCTCAGGCTGCGGAGTGTCAACCCGCAGCCCAAGAGAGGTTCAGGGCTGCCACTCGTCCACCCATCTGATGACGGGCACGCCGCCCTCGAAGGCAATGGGCAGCCATACATAGCGTGCGTCCGACGGAAGCGATGGTCGCCAGATGTCGGCCATGAAGATATAACGCCCTGTGAGGTCACGCAACACATAGGTACCCTGTGCTCCGAAGGTGAGCCTGGCGTTGGGGCCTACGCAGGGATTAGGATGCTGTGTCCAAGGACCAAAGAGGCTATCTGCCGAGAACATCCGCGCCTCGTTGGGATCCCACCCGGTGCAGCCCGAAGTGATCATCCAGTATTTGCCCTGATGCTTGAACAGCGTCGGGGCTTCGTTTTGTCCACCGGCAGCCACCCGCACATAGCAGCCGTTGTGTGCCGTGAAGTCGCTGTTCAGCTGGGCGATGTGCAGGGTAAGGTTGTCTTCTGAGGCATATATGTGGTAGGCCTTGCCGTCGTCGTCGACAAAGAGGGTCATGTCACGCGACATCTGCCCACCGCTGTAGTCGCGCTTGAGAAACAAGCCTTGGGCGATGGCCCTGCGCCACTCCGGAGTCCACCATTGGCGGTAGCGTGTGGCATCGAGCGTATCGAGCGCTGTAATGTCAGCCCGACTGAAGTCGGCAGGCCAGTAGTAGGCGTTCACCCGTTGCGAACGCACGAAATGGTAGGGGCCCGTCACCTTGTCGCTCACAGCCACGGCAGCGCGCGCCGCACGGTAACCTTGGTCTTTGAGTTCAAGATGGAACCACATGACAAACTTCTTGGTCTTTGTGTTGTAGATCACCTTCGGCCGTTCGATGATACAGCCACGCTCGATCTCGCTACCCGGTTCGCTACTCACGCTGAGGGCGATGCCGCGGTTGCGCCAGTGTACCAGGTCGGAAGACGAATAACAGGTCACGCCCACCAAAGCCGAGCTGGTGTTGTCGGACTTATATTCGCCAAACCAATAATACTTGTTCTGATAGATCAGCACACCGCCTCCGTGGGCATTGATGTGTTGCCCCTGGGTGTCGGGCCATAGCTGGCCGGGCCTGATGCTTCCCGTCGCCCACAATGCAGCATGGAGCAGCAATGTCATGGTCAGGAGCGTAGATCGTTTGATGTTATGGTTCATGATGGTTTAGAGTTGTTGTTGCAAAATTAACACCCGGCATCCACAACTCCGGATATTTATCGTGAAAGTATAGGAAGAAAATGATAAAAAAGTGAGCCCCGCCATCCTGAAACATTGTTTCTGAATGACGAGGCCCACCCGCAGGATTCTTAGTTAGAGCGAAGCCCCCAACAAACCAACAAACTAACAAACCAACAAACCAACAAACCCTACCTCTTCGAGGTATTATACAGTCCGATGCACACACCGATGAAGCCACCGCTGCGGCCGGTGCTGAGGTTGATGGCGTCGGCACCGCGGCAGAGCAGTTGCCAGTCACCGCCAGGCAGGGCGTAATAGAAATCGTAGTAGCGACCCTTACCCTCGACCTTGAGGCGGAGGTCGCCCTCGGGCACAAAGGCCGAGGCGATGACGGCACGCGTCTTCTCGGCACGGGTGAGCACCACAGCGAGACGGCCCTGCACGAGGGTCTTGCCGAAGACGAAGTTATAGTCTTCGTTCTGCAGCAGCACCATGCCGGCGAGGTCGTCGGCCGTGCGCGGCGTATAAGTCATTGAGGTCTCAGCACAGAAGTTCTCGTGTTGCTGACGTACCCACACGGCTGCGGGGGCCTCGCGACGGTAGATGCTGGCAGGCAGCGCCGACAGGGTGAGCCTGCCTCCACCGATACGCCAGAAGGCTGATGGGTTGCGCAGGAAGAGCCAGCGCTGGGCCAGTGCCGGTGCGCTGAAGTCATCGCGCCAGCTAAAGTTGCCGGTGAGCTCGTTGCTCCCCTGCGGCTGCAGGTCGGCTTTGGTGCCCACGGGACTGATGGCCTCGCCCTTGGGCAGGATGTCGGGCCAGCCATCGCGCCAGGTCACAGGCAACAGATAGGTGTCGCGACCCGTGTTGTAGAAGTCGTCCTCGTAGGGTCGGCACCCCAGGAACACGGCCCACCAGTCGCCCTTGGGGCCCTGCACCATATCGGCATGACCGGCGCTGGTGACGATGTTCGGCCGGTTGGGGTCGAGGCCCGTGCGCTGGGTGAGGATGGGGTTGTGTGGTGCCTCCTCCCAAGGCCCCATCGGACTCTTGGCCCTGAACACCACCTCGCTGTGCCAACCGCCTGTGCCGCCCTCGGCACACATGAGGTAATAATACTTGCCCACGCGGTAGAGATGTGGCCCCTCAATCCAGATGGGACGAGCCTCGACGTGCGTGCCGCCCCGCACGATCTGCTTGTGGGTGCCGATGATGCTGTCGCCCTCGACGTCGAAGCGCAGGATGCGGATGGCGCGCTGACCCTCGTAGTCGGCACCGCCGTCGACGGGTGCGTTGTGTACGATGTAGCCCTTACCGTCTTTGTCGAAGAAGAACGAAGGGTCTATGCCATCGACCTGGGGCAGGTAGATGGGCTCGCTCCATCCCTTCTCGGGGTCTTTGGTCTTGACAAAGAAGTTGCCACGCCCCACGTTGGTGGTGATCATGTAGAAGGTTTTGTTGCGGGCATTGTATGCGATGGCCGGGGCGAAGATGCCCTGCGAGACGCCCTGTCCTGCCAGGGGCAGCTGCGAGGGACGGTCGAGCACATGGCCGATGGGCTGCCAATGTACCAGGTCCTTGCTCTTGTGGATGGGCACGCCGGGGAAGAAGCTGAACGAGGAGTTCACCAGATAGTAGGTATCGCCGGCGCGACATACCGAGGGGTCGGGATAGAACCCGGCCAGGATGGGGTTATAATACTGTCGGGTGGGATCGATGGGTTGGCTGAACCGCGCATCGTGGCCGTCGTAGCCAAAATAGTCGAAGGCTGCATCCTGGGCTGCCACTGGCGTGGCGAGGGCTGCGGCCATGAGGAGTGTGAGGGTTGTTTGTCGTGTATTCATTTGTTAGGATTGATTGCTACTTCGAGAAGTGGTGACCGGCGCCGGGGGCATGGCCATTGGTGCGACCACGCCCGGCCCGGAATGAGAGGCTACTTGCCCGAAAGGGCGTCGGCAAAGGCCGCATAGGCCGGCTTGCGGTTGTACTGGCTATCCCACAGGCCCACAGGCTGTCCGCCCCGCCAGCCGCCCTCCGGACTGTCTTGTATGCTCCACTGGGTAATGCCATACTGCTGTGCGGCAGGTACCAGCTCAAGATACTTGCTGACAATGAACTTGTAGTATCCTGCCATGAGCTCTTGCTGTTCGGGGGTGACGTCCTTGGTGAGGATGGTTTGGCCCTGGGCGTCTATGATGCCCATGTCAAGCTCGGAGATACGCACGAGCTTGCCCGTGCCCACCATCATCTTCAGGTGGTTGACGTAGGCCTCCTCATTGCGTTGCTGGGTCTGAGCGTTCAACGAGTAGGTAACGTGCATCTGACTGCCGATGCCGTCGATCTTGGTCACTCCGTCGCTCTCCCAATACTTGATCATATCGATGAGTCCCTGCAGCTTGGCGTTGCTGTTGTAGGCGGCCTCCAGGTTATAGTCGTTGACAAAGAGCTTCATGTCCTGCGGGCCATACTGCCTGGCGAGCTTCACCACGGTGCGCACATAGTCCTTGCCCAGATAGTCCTGCCAGTAGAAGTTGGTCTTGGCATCGCCGTCGCGACCGGCCGTCTTGAGCTCAGTGGGGACAGCATCGCTCATGGGCTCGTTCACCACGTCCCATCCCTTCACACGGCCGTCGCAGGCCTGCATCATGCCCTTCACCCAGTTGTCGAGGGCGTAGGTGAGCGTGTCGCGGATGTCTTGCTCGGTAAACGAGCCGGAGGCCGACTGGTCGGCGTCCTTCTCACGCTTGTAGGTGTAGTTGTGCCACCCTGGCTTGGTCCAGGCCGATATGTCTTCTTCGGTGAAGTCGGCATTGGCCACGAGATTATCGGTAGAACCCTTGGCCGTGAGCGACACGTCGTCGATGTAAAGTTCGCCACCAAACTTACCGAAGCAGAAGCGCAGCACGTTGATGGGGATGTTGGCGGTGAAGGTCACCGAAGTGACGCCCCACTCGGTGCCGGCCTTGAGGGCAGGCAGATACTGGGTGCTGCTGCCATCGCCGGGCCAGAACGCCATCTCGCAGTCGCCCGTGGCCTTGGTACGCATCTTGATGGTGTATTCGGTGCCCACCGCGAGCGGCTTGCTGAGGTTATAGTGCAACTCCCAGTCCCAGGGGTTGACCTTGGCCTCGGGCACACTGGCATGAAGCAGGTAGTTGGCGGCATTGGGGTCGGTGATGATACTCTTGAGATAGGTTATGTTCTGCTGTGAGTGCCAGCATAGGGTGTGACCATAGACCGATAGGCCAGCCTCGGTGGCATTGTCGACAAAGGCAGTGACGGTGCTGAAGTCCATGGAGCCGTCGTTGGCCACGACCGAGGAATACTTAAAGGCATTGCCGGTGACGAGCTCGTCGAAGTTCTCCTTGTCGAGCACATAGCGTATGCCCTTGGCGTTGAAGTCGCTGGCCGCCGTGGCCCCTCCCAGCTTAAAGGAGGGGTACTTGTCACGGTCTACATAGCTCTTGAGCACATCGTAGGCGTTGAGTGCCTCAATGGCATTGAGCGACTCGGGCTTCTCAGCGCTGAAGCCGGGTATGTCGGTGTCGGCACAAGATGCCATCAGCAGGGCTGTGGCAGCCAGGCAAAGGTGTTTCATCGTTTTCATGATGCAGTGTAGTAATGATGTTACTTGGTGTTAAAGGTCTCAAACTTGTTGCCACGGCTCTGCATGACGAGTGCCTCCTTGGTGACATAGGTCTTGTATTTGGCCACGCCGTTATCGGTATAACGGAAGGTGAGGGTGTACGACAGGTTGAGCATGTCGCGGTCTTGGTCGCCCCAGGCTTTCTTGGCTCCGTCGGCCTCCCAGGTGCCAGTGCCAGAAGCAGTGCATCCTGGTGTGGACGTAGTGATGGTACACTGGTCGTTGGCATCGAAGGTGAGCTTCAGCACGGCAGTGAGCGTCTTCTTGTCTTTCACCGTCGTGGGGTTGCCCTGGGCATTTACCTTCGTGGTGTCAACATCGACGGTGGTGGAAAGGGCATAGTCGCAGGTGGTGAGACTTCCAGAGGTGATGGCCCTGAGCTCGTTTTTCTCCAGATACTCCGCCTCGCGAGTCACGATCGACTTCACGCCGTTGAGGTCGATCTCGTCGGTGCCGTGGCAGATCCAGGTGCCCTCCCATTTGTTCTTGTAGGTCACGGCATAGAGCATATAATCTTTGCCCTCGAGAATCGAGTCTTGCGCCTGAACGATCTTTACAGGAATGACATAGTGAAGGTCGAGTGACTTGGGGTCGGCAAAGAAGGCATCGGTGAGCTGAACCTCGGCAATGCCACGCACGTCGCCAGCCTTGATGGTGACGGTGGTATTGGCAATGGTGTAGTAGTCGGCGGGCATGGGCACCACAGGACTGCCATCCTCGAAGGACAGTCCGTCGCAGAGGCTGTTGTCGACGGCTAGCTGCACGGTGCGGTCCTGGCGATTCTTCCACACGCCACCCACGGTGACTTGCAACTGGCACTTGTGCTGGTTGTCGAGCTCGGTGGAATAGACATCGGTTCCGAGTGTGATGGTGCGTATGGGTGTCTGATAAGCGAAGTAGACCGTCTGATAGCTGAAGTCGTCAAACTCTTGATCACCGTTCTCGCAGGCGGTGGTGGTCAGGAGGAATCCCCCTGCCAGCATCGCGATCATTGACTTGATGATATTTTGTTTCATGTTTGTTGGGTTGTTGGTGGGCTGGTTTTGTTGGTGATTACCAGCCCTTATTTTGTTTGAGTTCACTAAATTTCAATACCTCAGAGTAAGGCACAGGACCATAGTTCATATAGTCTTCGAAGATGCGCTTCTCCACGTCGATGGGCTGATAGGTCACGGTGCCGTTGGTGGCGGTGGTGATGCTCATACCCTTGGCTGTCTCGGTAAGGCTCTGGTTCCATCGTCGCAGGTCCCAGAAACGGAAGCCCTCGAACGACAGCTCTATGCGGCGTTCGTTGCGTATGAGCTGTCGCATCTTGTCCTTGTCGTCCTTGATACTCTCCAGATAGGCATCGTCTTTGATGCCGGCCCGGCTGCGCAGGGCCTTCACCACATCGTAGGCCGAATAGGCATGAGTGCCCTTGCCGGTGGGACCGAAGGCCTCGTTGGCCGCCTCGGCATAGTTGAGGAAGATCTCGGTGAAGCGTATGCGCGGCGTGTAGTGATACTGCTGACTGTTGACCTTGGGGTCGAGGTTGATGTCCTGCCGCAACAACTTGCGCAGATAATAGCCCGTGCGTGTGCTGCTGCCGCTCACCACATTGAGGCCGTCCTTGCCCTCGGCATCGGCGGCGGTGTGGATCACGGTGTTGTTCACACCCACCTTACTCCCGTCATACACCACATAGGCCGACAGGCGCGGGTCGCGGTTGGCATAGGGATTGGCTGGGTCGTAGTTGCTACGGCTGTCGGTGATGGGATAGCCGTTGGCAGTGGGGAAAGCATCCACGAAGTTCTGTGTGGGATTGATACGGCCGTTGCCATAGAGCGAGGGCGGATAGTTGTCGGTCTCCCAGGTGTTGCTCTGACCCTTCTCGCCACGCCACATGATCTCCTTGGGGTTGGCCCCATTGGCCAGACCCTCGATCTCGGCGGTATTGCCGAACCAGGTCCATCCCGTGGGATCCATCCCTGCCACGCCGCCGATGCGGTCGAGCACCGTGGCGGCATAGTCGGCCGCCTGCTGATAGGTCACGCCCGAGGCAGCGTTATAAGCCGGACTGGCTGCCAAGAGGGCCGCCTTCGAGCGGAAGGCCTCAACAATAGAGCCGTCCATACGACCGTTGAACTTGGCACCAAACACACGGTTATACTGGCTCACGGTGCTGCCCAGCTGCACGTAGGCGGCGGGGATGTCGCTGGCCGAAGCAATGTCTACATACTTCACCGGCAGCAGCGCCAGGGCCTTGTCGCAGTCGTCGTAGATGGCCTTCATGCAGTCGGCAAAGCTGTTGCGCGGCACGTTGAAGTTGGAGTTCACGTCCTCGGCTTCGGTCACGATGGGCACGCCCAGCAGGTTGCCGGCCTCGTCGTAGCCGCCGTGGGCCTGCAGCAGGTAGTACATAAACATGGCTCGCATGCCGTAGGCCTCGCCCTTCTCGCGATCGTTATACATCTTCGACACCACCTCGTCGTCGGCCCAGTGTACGTTGTCGGCCTTGCTGAGGAAGAGGTTGATGTACATGATGGCAGCCCGGCAGTCACGCCAGCGCTCGAAGGGGTTGTTGTCAGAAGTCCACGTGCCCGATGCTATCTTGCGATAGTTGTTGTCGGGATTGTTGCTCACGGCATCGTCGGTGGCCACCTCGTTGAAGGGGAACGAGCCACAGGGAATGCGCGTGTAGGCATTGCCCAGTACACCCTCGGCATACGAGGCGTTCTGGTACATATAGTCGATACCCAGGTTGTTCTCGATAGCTGGCTCAAACAAGTCGTCGCACGATGTCAGCGACAATCCTGCCACCGCCACGAGGGTGAGGGTTTTCATGAGATTTGTTTTCATCATCTGTATTGTTATAATGTTCCAACAGTTTACCTTATTATACTTAGAATTGCATCTTCAGGCCGAGGTTGTAGGCCCTGGTCTGCGGGAAAGCACCCACATTAGTCTCCATATACTTGCGCTCCTTGGCCAGGGTGAGCAGTCCGGCACCGCTGCAATATACCGACATGCCTTTAACAAACTTTCCGGCAAAGAGCCTTTCGGGCAGGTCGTAGGTGAGCTGCACTTTGTTGAGCCGCACGGCATCGGTGCTGTAGGTCCAGAAGTCGGAGGTCACGAAGTTGAGCTCGCCGCCCTCGGTGGTGAGTCGCGGATAGGTAGCCGTGGCCGCCGTCTCGGGTGTCCAGCGTCCCAGCACCACGTCCGAATACTTGCGGTCGCCATACACCCACATATAACTGTTGTTCTTGATACCCATGCCTCCGAAGTTGCCGGTCATGTTGACAAAGAGCGTGAAGGCCTTGTAACGTGCAGTGAGGTTGAAGCCCATCACCACGTTGGCACCCCAGTGTCCGAGCACCACCTGGTCTTTGCTGTCGATCTTACCGTCACCGTTCTGGTCCTGATACTTCAGGTCGCCGGGCTTGGTATTGCTGTTGATGACTGCCGCGCCAGCAATCTCATCCTCACTCTGGAAGAATCCCAGACAGCGGTAGCCGCGCAGGGCATCCATACGGGCACCCTCGGCCTTGAGCCAATCGTACTCCACGTTCTCGCTGATCTTCGTGTTCTTGCTGCCGATGATCGTGCCATTGAGTCCTGCGGTGAGCTCCAGGTCGCCGAAGTTCTTGTGCAGGTTGGCCTCCCACTCAAAGCCTGTGCGCCGGTTGTTGTTGTAGTTGACATAGGGCAGGAAGGTCGACACGGGCCAGTAGGTCATGAAGTAACTGGGGAACATCACCGACGGTGTGGTGAGCAGTCCCTCGGTATTGATGTTGAAGACGTTGGCGCTGAGCGTCAGCAGTCCGTCCCACAGGTTGGCGTCGAGTCCCACGCGCAGCTCCTTGCGCTTGACGAAGGTGAGGTTGCTGTTGCCGCCGCGCTGCGAGTCGGAGGTCTGCATTGAGTTGGCACTCTCGCTCCATCCCCACCAGGTGCCGGTGGCGGTGAAGATATCGTCGTACATATAGTAGCTCTCGATGTCGAGGTCTTGGTTCACCACGCCATACGAAGCATTGAGCTTCAGGTCGGTGAGCCAGCCCTTGGCCCCGCGCATAAACTTCTCGTTGCTCAGGCGCCATGCGGCCGAGAGCACGGGCGAGATAGCCTCACGGTGCCCGGAAGCGAGCTTGGCCGAGTGGACGGCGGCCATCGACAGGTCGGCATAGTAGGTGTGGCGGTAGTTGTAGGCCGCCTGCAGACCCAGGTTGGCGTTGCTCGTACGGTGATACTGCCCGCTGGTGGTGATCTGGTATCCGTGAGCCAGCAGCGTGGCGTTGAGCTCATGATTGCCCCACTGGCGGTCGTAGTCAAACTGCCCCGAGAAGAAGATGGTCTGTATGTCCGACGTGCCCGACACATTCTGCTTGGCCGTGCGCTTGTCGGTGCCATATTTGGTAAGACCAATGACCTCGTCCTTACCGTTCACCGTGGTCCATGTGGGCTCGTAGGAGGCGTATGAGTTGGAGATCGACGTGGTGTAGGCCGTGCGGTAGTCGACGGCAAACTGCGTCTTGAAACTCAGTCCCTTGACCGCCTTGTCGAGGTCGAACTTCATGCCGGCGTCAAACTGCAGCTGGCGTGAGGTGTACTTGTAGTAGCCTCCGGCATACATCGAGGCGAAGGGGTTGGTCTGCAGGCTCTGCGTGCCGCCCAACATGTAGCGTCCGTCGATGATGTAGCTGGTGGTCGAGAGAGCCGCCTGATTGCTCTGGGTGTCGGGATTGATCATGTCGAGCGGTATGAGCGGCGTGAGCGGATACTGCGTCGTGGGGCGCAACGTGGCCGACTGTCCCCAGTAGCCCGAATTGTCGCCGCGCTGATCGTAGAACACGGTGTTGACGTCCACCCAGCCCGATATCCAGTTGTTGAGTCTCAGGTCTATGTTGCCCCTGATGTTGAGCCTGGTGGTATGGTTGTCCTTGCCCTCGCCAAAGCGGATGAGGTCGCCCACATTCGACAGGCCGATGTTGGCATAGAACCTGGCAAACGAGCCGCCGCCCTCAAACTCTGCCGTGCCGTCGTAGCGCTGGTAGCTTTTCTTGAGATATTGGGAGGAGAAGAAGTTGAGGTCGGGATAGCGGTAGGGATTCTTTCCCGAAGCATAGTTGTAAATGTCCTCGGCACTATATACGGCCTGCTTGCCGTCGTTGGCCAAGGCCTCGTTGTAAAGACTCATATATTGCGCCGCCCCCAGATAGGTGGGATATTCCTTGGGTGTCATGAGGCTGGCGTTGCCCCTGACGCTCACCTTCAGCCCATCGGTCTGGCTGCGCTTGGTGGTCACGAGTATGGCACCCTTGGCGGCCCGGCTGCCGTAGAGCACCACGGCGCTGGCCGACTTCAGGTAGGTCACCTGCTCAATCTCGGTGGGCAGCACGCTCGAGCTCTCGCGGGGCACGCCATCCACCACCAGCAGAGCATCGCCCATGTTCCACAGTCCTCCGTTCAGACCGCCCACATAGGCCTCCATGGCCTCCAGGCTGTAGGTAGCATAGTTTTTCTTGGTGAGCGACACCATGTCTACGGCCGACACGCCGCCCATCAGGTCGGCCTTATCCACCGTGCCAAACGCCACGTTCACCTTGGCCGTGTCGCCCTTCAGCTGCTGCGCCGTGGCCGGCGTGCCGATGGCCAGCAGTGTGGCAGTCAGTGTCGCATGAATATATTGTTTCTTCATCTTCATGGTTTGAAATCTTGTTCTATATACATTAATTATATATTAGGGTATAGTAATGCGCTGGCCTTGGCTTACCACCCGGGGTTCTGGTAGAATTCGGGATACATGCTCGTGTCGCTCTTCTTTAGCGGCAGCCAGTAGTGCTTCTCGGTGAAGTCGCGCTTGAGGATCAGCTTCTCGGTGAACCCACTCACCTGATTTTGCTTGGGGTCGGCGGTATTGTTGTCGCCCACACGCACAAACTCCTGCGAGGTCTTGATATTGTAAGGCGCCTTGTCGAGCAGCAGCCAGCGGCGCAGGTCGTTGAACCTATGCCCCTCGTAGGCCAGCTCTACGGCGCGCTCGCGGCGTAGCTCGCTCATAAACCCTTCGAGCGTGGCAGCATACTTGTCGGCCACGTCGGCCACACCGGCACGGGCACGGATCTTGTTGACAGCCTGCAGGGCCGTGAGCGGACATACGCCCACCTGGGCCGTGGCACTGCCTTGGGCCTGGGCCGCAGCCTCGGCATACATCAGGTAGACATCCGACAGGCGCATCCACGGCAGATGGATATGGAAGTGGTGCGACCAGCCATAGCCGTCGTCGGTCTTGTTGCAGGTCACGTCGATAAACTTATACAGCAGGTATCCCGTGCGGCTGCCCTCGATCACGTCGCGGGCATTGCCGCCCGTGTAGAGCTGTGCATAGCGGTAGACCTCCTCCTCGGGCTTGAGGGTGCCCTTCACCACCTTCTCACCGTCGAACACGATGTCGTGGTAGAAGCGTGGATCGCGCCCCTGCCAGGGGTGGCTCTTGTCAAACCCTGAGGCCTCATCGGCGAGGGGCAGACCATTGGCCATGCCGTAGTAGTTCACATAGTTGGCCGTGGGCATGGTGCGCACGCCACTGTCGGTCAGACGCTTGATGCCAAACTGCTTCGACAGTCCCCAGTTGGTGTCGTTCCAGCCGTAGGAGGGTCCGCGGAAGATGGCCTCGGTTATGCTGTTGTCCTTGTTCTCTCCGGGTATCTTGCCGTTCTGGTCGATGGTGTAGAAGTTGGCCGAATACTCCTTGAAGGGCAGCAGCCCGTACTTGGTCTGTCCGCCTTCCACCATGGCCAGCAGTTCTCCAAAGGCTTCGGCGGCCTTCTTGCAGTAGTCTTTGTTGTAGGTGGGCGAGTTCTGGCTCTCCTTGTTCATCAGCGGACTGCCGGCATAGAGGTAGTTCTTGCCCAGATAGCCCAGTGCGGCGAGCTTCGAGACGCGCAGCTGGTTCTTGCCCACGGTGTTCTTGCCCACGGTGGTGTTGTCCCAGTCAACGGGTAGCAGGTCGGCAGCCATACGGAAGTCGCGGGCAATGCTGTCGGCGCAGGCCTGATAGCTCAGGCGCGGCTCGCGCAGCTGCTGGTCGGAGGGCAGCACACGGTTGATGTAGGGCATACCGCCAAAATACTGGATGAGCTCGAAATGGAACCATCCGCGGAAGAAGTAGAGCTGTCCGGCAATGAGGTCTTTCTCCTCCTTGGTGCCGGTCATCCGTGCGAGGTTCTCCAGACCCATGTTGGCCTTGCGTATGCCATACCATGCGCCCTTCCACAAGCTCTTGGCAAATCGGTCGCCGCCGGGGTTGAAGTTGTTGCGGTCCATCCAGCCGCTCTGCCAGCCGTCAAACTCGCTCTGCCAGCCCCAAAAGTCGCCCTGGTCGACCTTGTACACCATGTGGTAGTCGATACCCACATTCTGTATCTCGTCCTCGCCCCAGTTCCACGAGTTGGTCCAGTAGCCCTTGGCAAAGTCGGGTATGCAGTTGTAGAGCTCCTCGGTGAAGCCCTGGAAATTCTGGAAGTCTTTGTAGGCCTCGGTGTCCGAGATGTCCGACTCGGGCGACTTGTCCAGATAGTCGGTGCATGCGGTGAGGCTCCAAGCCATGGTCAGCGTGGCACATGCCATGGCCATATATTTATTCAGTTGTTTCATCAGTCAATTCAGATTACATGTTGATTTTAACGCCTAGGTTGAAACGCTTCACCGTGGGGTATGCGCCCTGCGAAGCCAGACCGGTGCCGGCGAAGTTCGACTCGCGGTCGTCGGGCATACGGCTCCACACCCACAGGTTGTTGCCGTTGAGATACACGCGCATACTGCTGATGCCCAGACTGTTGAGCAGGCCGCCCTTGAAGGTGTAGGCCACCTCCATGTTTTTCAGTCGGATAAAGCTGCCGTCGTAGTGGAACCTCACGCCCTCGGCATAGCTCGGCGTAGAGTTCCAGCGTGGCATGGGTGCATCGGCATCGGTGGTGTACTTGGTCCAGAAGGTACCCTCGTCAAACACCGTGTCGAGGTTCTTGTTCAGCGAGTTGAAGGCCACATAGCGTGTCACGTTGGTCACGCCATACCACTGCATGAAGAAGCTCCAGCCCTTGTAGTCGAAGCCCAGCGTGGCATTGTAGGTGTTCTGTGGCGAACCGGTGTAGCCGTAGGGTGCCGAGTCGTCAGAGTCGATGATGCCGTCGCCGTTGTAGTCGATCACGTCGTACATGCCCGGCAACTTCTGGTTGTCGTTGGTGTTGAAGACCGTGGTGCCGTACACGTCGTCCCAGGTGTTGGCAAATCCAGAGGTGAGGTTGGCATGGTCTTGACCCACGGCATAGCCCGTGCGCTTCTGGTAGGCGGGCAGCAGCTCGGGCTCTTCATATTGCGTAATCTTGTTCTGGGCGTGGGTCATGTTGAAGTTGCCCCACAGGCGCAGCTGGTTGGCAAACACCTTGTTGAGGCGCAGCTCGAGCTCGTAACCCTTGCTCTCGGTGGCACCCAGGTTGGCCGAGGGTGCCGTGGTGCCGAAGTAGGTGGGCACCGAGCGGTTGGCACCGCTGATGAAGATGTTGCGGCGGTCTTCGTTGAAAAACTCCAGGCTACCGGCCAGCAGTCCGCCCAGGAACGAGTAGTCGATACCCAGGTTGCGCTTCACGGCCGTGGCCCACCTCACGTTCATATTGCCCACAGCCACCTCTTTATACCAGGTGTACGGGCTGGCATCCTCGTAGAGACCGTTCTTGATGTTTCCGGCGATATTTGGCCCGGTGCTGCCATAGGCCCACTGGTTGGCGTAGGCCCAGCGTCCGCTGGCGTCATCGCCCACCTCGCCCACGCTGAACCTGAGTTTCAGCATGTCCATATACTGGCGCACGGGCTTGAACCATTTCTCTTCGCTCACCAGCCATCCCACGGCACCCGAGTTGAAGAAGCCGAAGCGGTATTTGGGTGCGAAGTTCTCCGAACCGTTGTAACAACCGTTGTACTCCACAAAGTAACGACCGTCGTAGTTGTAGGTGGCACGGAAGGCCCAGTCTTCACGATACTGTGTGAAGTCGCTGCCCCAGGTGCTCTCCTTGCGGTTCACCACGCCCATGGCACTCACATCGTGCTTGCCGAAGCGGTTGGCCCAATAGAGCTGTGCCTGGTAGAAGAGGTTACGGTAGTTCAGGCTGGCCGTGCCACCCTGGGTGGTCCACTGTATGCCCTCCTGGAAGTCGAAGTTGGTGTTGCCCTGTATGTTCTTCTGATATACGGCCTCGCCGGTGTCGGGGTTGATCCACTTGAACTGTGTGTCGTGGTAGAGGTCGTTGATGCCTCGGTTGTTCTCCACGAAGGCGTTGTCCCACGAGATAGTGGCACTGGCCCTGAGGCCCTTGAGCACAAAGCCCAAGTCTTGCTCCAGCGTGAAGTCGGTGTTGATACGCGTGGTGGTCGACTTGCCCACGCCCGAGATGGCGAGGTTCACGATCGAGTTGGGAGCCCCCTGCGTGTCGGCCGGATAGTAGCCCCAGGTGCCGTCGCTGTAACGTGGAAGGAAGGCGTCGCTGGGCGCACTGTAGGCAGCCTGCCACAACTGCGTCTCGGCCCACGAGTTGGAGGCGATGCTCCAGGGGCCCTGCTTCACGCCGTTCGACCCCGACACGTTGGCCTTGAGGGTCGTGGTGCGCGTAAGCTTGAAGTCGAGGTTCGAGCGCACATTGATACGGTTGAAGCCGTAGCCGGCCTGGTAGCCGCGGTTGTTGTCCCATTGGCGGAAGAGGTCGCCCTCATGCAGGAAATCTACGGCGGCGAAGTATTTCACCCATCGCGTACCACCCGAGATATTCACGTTGGGGTTGTAGGCCATGGCATAGTTGTTGAACACCTCGTCCTGCCAGTCTACGCTGGGATAGCGCTCAGCCTCCTCCAGAGTGGCGGGGTTGCGATACTTTTCGAGAATGGCGGCCGGGGTGATCTTGAGCCACGAGTCGGGGCGCAGGCCCAGCTCGTGTTCAATGGCCTGGTTGCGCACATACAGCGCGTCGGCGCTGGCCATGGTGCCCGGCAGCTTGCTCACCACCTTGGCCGTCATGTTCAGGCCCACCTCTATATGTGCCTTACCCTCCTCACCACGCTTGGTGGTGATGATGATTACGCCGTTGGCGCCCTTGCTGCCATATACGGCCGTGGCCGAGGCATCTTTCAGCACCGATATGTTTTGCACCGAGCCGATGTCTACGCTGCTCATGGGGCGCTCTATACCGTCGACCAGCACCAGCGGACTGCTGCCTGTCCAGGTAGAGATACCACGGATCACAATCTGTGGGTCTTCGTCACCGGGCATACCTGTCGACGACATGGTCACCACGCCCGGCAGGTTGCCCGTGAGAGCGGCACCGATATTGCTCACACCACCCGCGCGCTCGAGCGTCTTGCCCGAGGTCTGGGTGATCGAGCCCACCACGCTCACCTTTTTCTGCTGACCATAGCCCACCACCACTGTCTCATCGAGGGTCTGGGCATCGGCCTTCATCGTCACATGCAGCGCCTGGCCGGCCGTGGCACGCACCTCTTGCTGCATCATACCCACATAGGTCATCACCAACGTGGCCTGACGATCGGGAGCCTGCAACACAAAGTTGCCGTCCAAGTCGGTAATGGTAGCGACCTTGGCCTTGCCTTTCATCACCACGCTCACGCCAATGAGCGGCTCGCCGCTCTCGTCGGTCACGCTGCCCTTGTAGGCATACTGCTGAGCCCATGCCGCCAGCGGCGTCATCATGCACAGCAATGCCATCAGGGCAAACACTTTCAATAGCCTGTTACGTTTTTTCATCTCTGTTGTTTGATAGGTTGATTGTTTTTATTATTTAGTTGCAAAATTATCTCATTTTCGTTACACTGCCCTTGTTGCATGTTACACGGAGTTTACGCTGTGTTACAAGGTGGGCTGGCAGCGAATGGATTGGTGAGTTGACGGGAGGGAGGGTTGCATGGATAGCCTGCATATCCACCCGAGCGAGGTGAACCCTGCGCAGGAGTGCGCATCTCCTACCCTCCGGGGGGCACAGGGTCAGCCCCACAGGCTGCCTGTACCGTCGCGGAGGTAGAAAACAGTAGTCATGATTGGCCCGAAGGCCATTAATGTCATCAGGTGGGTTCATCTGATAGTTATTATTTTAGGTTACTTGATATCCACCATAATATACTTCATGGGCCTGCCAAGAACGTTTACAGTGGTTCGAATCAATGAGTGTACAAAAGTATATTATTAGTTCGAGACTCACTTCCTGAAATGTTTCATACACTTTGCCGCACGTTACACAAACCCACTAAAGCAACAACAAACAATAGGAAATAGACGCTCGCGAAAGGGAGCCGGCCAGGCACACATGTTCCACACCACAACCTGATTGTGGTCTTTGCACCGTCTAGGTCGGGCGAGAGCGGCCTTGGCGTCAGCCCATACCCACCGAAACGAATACCGATATGAGCGTTACCATGTTCTGCTTCGAGTAGAAACACACCCTGTTTCGAGTAGAAACAAAAGCTGCTTCGACTGGAAACAGGCACTACTTCGACTCGAAGCAGCAAAAGGGCTTAGGCTGAACAGATGGCGGCACCTGCCCTGATGCCCTGTCTCCAGCCCCTTCACGCAGCACCGGGAGGCACACCTGCCATAAGGGTGTGCGGCCTCTCGCCGCCTCCTACCCCACTGAGCACACACATAGCGCGCACCCATCACCGGGCACGCGCTATGCTTATTGACAATCGATATCGTAAAAAGAAGTGAGTTTGGAATCTGAATAAATACTGAGGCTGCTTCCCCATGTACGCTTTGCTCCTTACTCAAACCTCCAGGCATCGAGGTTCATGAGTTTGCGGCCCTTCTGCCCCTTGAAGGCGAAATAGAGGTCGTGGGTGCCCTTGGGGGCATGGCTCACGTCGACGGTCAGCGTGCGCCAGGCCTCCCATCCGCCCGTGCGCGGCACCTGTAACTCGGCAATGGGCGTGGCACCGAGACTGTCGGCACTCACCACGATGGTGCCACCCTGACTGCCACTGGCCGCATGCACAGTAAGGCGGCGAGGGCCTGCGGTGCCGAAGTCGACATGGGCCACTTTGAGCCAGTCGCCGTGATGGATGTCGCTGACATACACTCCCGTGCGGTCGTTCTGCTCGGTAGTGAGTCCTTCAGACCATGCGATGGTCTCGGCCTCCACACGGCGGTAAGGGTCGAAAGGAGCTATGGGAGCCACCCCCCGGCGGGTGGGCATGATGGTGGGCAGCGTGCCGTCGGCGTTGTAGCTGAAGGCCTCGACGGCCATGCTGCGGCCGAAGCCGCCCCCGCCCGGCAGGTTGCCGGTGTGGTAGAAGAAATAATCACGACCACGAAAGGTGGCCAGACCGCAATGGTTGGTAAACGAGCCGGTGGCGTTGAGCTGGGGCATGACGATGCCTTTGTAGGTCCAGGGGCCCGTGGGCTTGCTACTCATCGAATAGGCGATGTGCTCGGGTACCCCACCGGCAGCATAAAGCAGGTAATAGTGGTTGCCGCGGCGCGACAGCCAGGGGCCCTCGGTGTACATGTCTTTATACTGTGTGCCCTTGACGCGCTGCTTGGGCGAGGGTGCGCCAAAGCTACGTTCGGTCTGCTCGATGAGCGTCACGGGACTGTCGAGGCTCACCATGTCGGCACCGAGGCGGGCCTGGTGGATCTCGGGATTGCCCCAGACGATATAGGCCTTGTCGCCGTCGATGAGCACGGTGGGGTCTATGTTGTCCCACTCGCCGTCGTCGTAGAGCGGCTTGCCCAGGGCATCGCGGAAAGGACCGGTGGGCGTGTCGGCCACGGCCACGCCGATGGCCATGCCGCCAGTGAGCTTGGAGTGGGCGCAGACATACCAGTAATACTTGCCATTGCGCTCCACACACTGGCTGGCCCAGGCGCGGTCGTCGGCCCAGCTGAAGCTGTCGAGACCCAGCAGCTCACCGTGATCGGTCCAGTTGGCCATGTCGGTGGTGGAATAGACGCGCCACTGGTACATCCAGAAGAAGTCGGCACCGGGCTCGTCGACACCCGAGTAGACATAGAGGGTGTCGCCCTTGACCATGGGGGCCGGGTCGGTGGTGAAACGGGTTTGCACAAAGGGGTTCTGGGCCGAGAGCAGCGTGGCTGCGGCTAAGGCCATGAGGGTGGTGATTCTTCGCATGGTTTGTTGGTGGGTTGGTGGTTACTTTGCTTTGCCCACTATCACTACGCCGCCATTCTGAGGGATGGACACCTTGATGCTGCCACGTTGGCCTACGTTGCGCACGCTGCCCTGCAGATGGGCATCGTCAGTATAGCAGGTAATGGGAGTGTTCGGAGCAATCATGGGCAGACTGAGCGTGCGTTTCAGGGGCTTGGCCTCGGCATTGATGCCTGCGATATACCACTGGTCACCATGACGACGGGCGAGGATGACGTAGCGGCCGGGGTAGCCGTCGATGTAGCGCACCTCATCCCAGGTGGTGGGCACCTGCTTCATGAAGTTGATGGCCCACGCAGGGGCATCGGTGAGGTTATTGGGCGCGAGGGCAAAATGCTGCACGGCACTCTGGAAGAGCACGGCTGTGGCCAATGCAAAGACGTCGGAGGTGCGGCGGGTGTTGCCCGAACGGTTGTCGGCACTGTAATGGCGGTTGAGAGCTGAGCCGCCGAAGTCCATGCTGCCCACGGTGTTGCGGATGAAAGGGTGCAGACAGGCGTTGCGGGCTTCGGCATCGCACATGGCCTGCGAGAAATGTAGGTTCTCACTGGCCAGTACGGCCTCACTGGCCACGAAGTTGGGGTACATTCGCTCCCAACCACGCGGCAGGGTGCAGCCATGGAAGATGCAGAGAAGACCATAGTCGTTGGCATCGCTGAGAATCTGCTCGTAGCGCTGAAGCATGTCTTGCTTGTCGCCACCGAAGAAGTCGACCTTGATGCCCCTGATACCGGTCTGTTGCATCCAACGCATCTCGGCCTTGCGGCTGACGGGGTCGCTCATGATACCGCGGGGACTCTGCGGGGCATCATTCCAATAACCATTGGAGTTGTACCATAGATAGAGGGCCACCCCTTTCTCACGACCGTAGGCCGCCAGGCGCTCGATATTCTCGCGACCTATCTGGGTGTCCCAGAGAGCATCCACCAGCACTGACTGATAGCCCAACGCAGCTGAGAAGTCGATATAACGCTTCTGCTCGTCGAAATTGCAGCTGGGGTCCATGCCGATAATCCAACTCCAGGTGCCCTTGCCATAGACGTATGGCTGCGTGGCGGCATAGCGAGGCGCGGTGAGGTCGAAGGGTACGGTGGTCTCTACGATGTTGGCCAAGGTGGTGCCCAGCGTGAGCGTGCGCCACGGGGTCTGGACAGGCAGGGGCACCCCGGGCGAAACCGAGCCCATGCCGTTGCCCTCGCCGGGCTGAGGGAAGCCTATGGTGTAGAGGCCGTCGGCATGACCGATGAGTCGACTGGCGCAGTAGTTGCCTCCAACACCGGTCTCAGAAACGAGTACCCAGCCACGGTCACCCAACCTGAACAGACAAGGGAAAGTATAGCCTTCGCCCCACCCATTCTTGCCCATAGTGTCATCGCAGGTGTAGTTGGTCTCATAGCTCGGGGAGGTGGCGGCAAAGCCACCCATGGGCTTGGCCTGGGGGCAGAGGAATGTGGTGGTGCCACTGGGGAACCGGAAACCGGAATGCTCTGCATTGACAAGACCCATGCGCTGGTCGCCCTTAGGATAGAGGCGATAGCAATAGGCCACGTCACGCTCGCCAACACGGAACACCACATCGAGCGAGTCGCCGGCAGAAGTATGGAAGCGGCACACGGCCTCGGTGGCTTGATAGTTGACCGACGACTGCTTGATGGTGGACAACCGGTAGTGGTCGGAAACCTGGCGCTGGGTGATGCCTTTGAGGTGGAGCTGTGTGGCGAGGTCGCGCTGCTGGACGACAAGGCCCAGGGGCGAGGCTTCAACGAAACGCTGCCCGGCATAGTCGACAGCGTAGGTGGCCCGTCCGCCCGAATCGCAAACAACAACTTGGATGGTATGATTGGGGCTGTGAATGGTCTGCTGTTTGGCTGTGGCACTCAACGGTAGCGACAGCATGGCAATGAGAAGAGATTTGGTGTGCATGAGGTGGTGGGTTGG
>CAZBQA010000017.1:0-47563 GCA_964493905.1 uncultured Prevotella sp. | reverse complement strand
TCCCCTCGCGCCTCATCGTCTTCGACAACGACGGCCACTGGCCGAGCAACCTCAAATCGATGCCGCTCTATTACAATGCCCACCTCGAATGGTTCCACCAGTACCTGGGCGGCGCCCCGGCACCGTGGGACACCAAGAAGATGGTGCGCGAGGGCATCTATTGACCGCTGCCGCCCTGCTGCCCGCCACGGGTGCAGCGCGCGTCACAACCCACAGAATCCAACAGAAGGGTGCATCTGCAAGCCAGATGCACCCTTCGTTGTTGTCATATCAAACAGTAAGAAGCGTAGGGCCTCAGCCCTCTTTCTGCAGCATGATGGCAAAGCCGCCGCTCGATGCCATGCGTATGGTGAGCTTGTCATGACTGCCCACCCACCGCTGGTCGATGGCCAGGGGATAGGGGTTGGTCTTGTAGTCGGCCCCCTCGCCGTCGCGGTAGATCACGGCCTTGTAGGTGGCACCCGGCTCAAGGAAGTCGAGCCGCAGGGTGACCTCACGCGGCGTCTCGTCGGTGGCACCACCCACAAACCAGTTACCCGAGTAGCGATCCTTGCGGGCCACCACCAGCTGCTGTCCGATGACGGCATCCAGCACGCGCGTCTCGCTCCAGTTGGTGGGCACGGCCTCGATGAAGGCCAGGCCCGGCTGTCCCTCGTAGTTCTCGATCTCGTCGGCAGCCATCTGCCAGGGCGTGTAGATGAGCACATACTCAGCCAGCTGCTTGGCGATGGTGGTGTTGGGGCGTGTGCCCCTGACGGCGCGGTCGCGCAGGTCGAAGATGCCGGGCGTGAAGTCGATGGGGCCGGCCAGCTGGCGCGTGAAGGGCACGGTGACGATGTGGCTGGGCGGGTTGCCGCCGTCGGTCGACCAGGCATTGTATTCCTGTCCGCGCACGCCCTCGCCCGAGATGAGGTTGGGCCAGGTGCGCTGCAGGCCCGTGGGCATGGCAGGCTCGTGGTTGACCACCATGAGGCGGTGGCGCGCCGCACACTCGATGACCTTGCGGTAGTGGCGCACGCCATACTGCGAGTGCTGCAGTTCCTTGTTGTCCATCAGGGCGTTGACATAGCCCGTCTTCACGGCCCTGATGCCCAGCTGCTCATAGAGCGCGAAGGCCTCTTCGAGCTGGGCCTCGTAGTTCTTGGCAGCCCCGCCGGTCTCGTTGTGTGCAATGAGGCGCACGCCCTTTCTGAGGGCATACTGCTGCAAGGCCTTCAGGTCGTAGTCGGGGTAGGGCTGGGTGAACGAGAACTTGTCGCCCTCCTTGGTCCAGTCGCCGTCCCATCCCACGTTCCATCCCTCCACGAGCACGCCCTTGAAGCCGTGGCTCGCGGCAAAGTCGATGTAGCGGCGGGTGTTCTCGGTGGTGGCCCCATGCCTGGAACCCTGTGCCCAGGTCTTGGTCTGCATGTGCATCGACCACCATATCCCCACGTATTTGCCGGGCTCCAGCCAGCTGGTGTCGTCGATGCGGCAAGGGTCGTTGAGGTTGAGCATCAGCCGCGAGGCCATGAGGTCGGCAGGCGTGCGGCCCACCACCACGGTGCGCCACGGCGTGGCGAAGGGTGCGCGGGCAAACACCAGCTCGCCCGTAGACCACGGCACGAGCTCGGCCTTCATCTCCACGCCCTGTGCCCCCGCTGCGGCCCGGGGCTTGAGCTTGAGCGAGGCATAGTCGGTGAGGTTGGCCTCATGCACCACCATGCAGAGATCGGGGCGCGCCTCGATGGTGATGGGCGTCGACACCTCGGGCTTGCGGCTCATCTTGTCGGCGGTCCACAGCGCCTCATAGTACACCGTTCCGTCAACGGGCATCGACCACATCTTGGCATCGAAGGGGAAGTTAAAGCGCGTGAGCTCGTCCATGATGACGAAGTCGGAGAGGTTCTTCTGCCTGGGGAAGACATACCGGAAGCCTATGCCGTCGTCGAACACCCGGAACACGATATCGAGCTGGCGCTGCTGCCCGTGGCGCTGCCTGAGGCGCATGGTGAGCTCGTTGTAACGGTTGCGCACGCTGGTCTCCTCGCCCAGCGGCTGCTGCCAGGTCTCGTCCTTTGTATCTCGGGCGAAGCCCACCACGCGGAAATCGCGGCTCAGGTCGCCGTCCTTGAGTTTGAAACCCAGCACAGAGGGGTTGATGATGGTCTCGCCGCCACGCCGCAGCATATAGCAGGGCTGTCCGTCGCGGTTGAGCGATGCCGTCAGCACAAGCTGTCCGTCGGGCGACGTCACCCGCTCCTCCGACTTGCCTTGCGCCACCAGGGTGCAGACGGCAAGACCCATCAACACAGTCAACTTAAAAATATTTATCATACGGTGTATTTCTTTTTAATTGTTCAACACTTCCCTGGCCTTCTCGGGCTGCAAGCCCACGAGATACTGCCAGGCCTGTTTCACCTTGGCGTCGGTGGGTCGGGCCACGCGCGCCTGGTACCACTGATAGATCAGTTCGAGCACGGACTGGTCGTACTTCACGCCCGTAAACTGCTGAAGCTGCACCAGGTAGCGGTAGCCATACTCCTGCGTGGGCTCGATGGTGGTGCCCTCGCCATAGTCGTTCCAGGTCGACACCTGCAGCCAGCCCAGGCCCGCATCCTTGGCGGCCTTCAGCTGCCTTGCGAAGAGCGCGCCGCCCTCGTCGTCGTAGGTGGCATAGCCCTCGCCGGCCCCACCTTCCTTATAGTAGTCGCGGAACCCGGGCATGGCACCGCCGATATAGGTGTCGAAGCCTTTGGCCACGCTGTAGTCGGGACTGGGGTTCACCCAGAGATACTCGCCTTGCGAGGTGTGGTAGTCGGCGTCGTTGGCATAGCTGCTGTGGCCGTTGAGCACCAGGAAGTGCGGTGGGTTGGCCAGGATGCTGAAGGTGCGATACCACTGCTTGGGCGTGAGCATCGTGACGGGCCCGAACACCAGCAGCAACGGCTGTCCGTCGACCTTGGCATAGTAGTCCTTCCCGAAGAAGGTCTCGGCCAGATAGCGCATGTCGAGGCGGGCCTGGGTCACGGGCTCGGCCTGCCCCTCCAGGGTGCGGTCCTCGTAGACGATGGCCATCTTGAGGCCCGCACGCTGCACGGCGCGCGCCATGGCCTCGGTGTTGCTCTTGTGCAGGGCCGTGGCGTTGTCGCTGTTCACGCCATACCAGTCGATCATCACGCCGTCGATGCCGCTGTATTTCATCAGCAGGCACTGGTAGTCGAGGATGGCCTCGTCGCCCGAGGCGTAGGGACCGGTGAGCGGATAGTAGTGTGAGGCGATCTGCCGTTTGCCGTCGGTCACGACGTCGGGGTTGCGGTTGGCCATCGTCCAGTGGTAGCCCCACTTGCCCGCGCTGAGCGGGTTAGAGGTGTTAGTCTCAAACCACGGCATCCAGTGGGCATAGACGTGCATGGCGTTGGTCTTCTCCACGGCCTTGGCCACGACCTCCGTGCCCCCGCTGCCCACGTCGGTGCCGTTGTCGTCTGTCCCGCAGCCCGTCGTCAGGGCGCAGCAGCAGGCCAGTGCGGTGAGCGTTGTCAGTATTCTCTTGTTCATGATACTTCAGAATGATTGGTTAATGTCCGTACCCCGGGTTCTGCTTCATGTTCGGGTTCTTGTCGAGCTCGGCCTGTGGAATGGGGAAGATGCCCGTGTGGCGGTCGGCCGGGTCGGCGTCTTTGTTCCACCACGGCTCAAAGTAGGTGCCAAACCTGATGTTGGTGGTTCGGCGGAGGCCTTCGAAGCAGAACTCATGCTTCCACTCGCTGTCGAGCTGCTCCAGGGTGAGGTCGCTCAGGGCGGCCAGTCCGGCGCGTTCCCTGACCTGGTTGACAAACGGCAGGGCCGTCTGCGTGTAGCCCAGCCTGTAGTTGCACTCGGCCTTCATCATCAGCACCTCGGCGTAGCGCATGAGCACCCAGTCGTTGTCGCGTTCCCAGGCATCGTTGGGCTTCCACTCATACTTGTCGAGGCGTGCCCCCTCGTTCTGCTTGGCATTGGTGAAGTCGGAAATCTCCTCGGTGTAGTTGAGGGGCTCACCGTTGTCCATGAGCACCTCCGACCCGTTGGCGGCATTATACTGCTGGCCGATGAGCAGACTGCTGCGGCGCACATCGCCCTCCTCGAACGAGCTGTAGAGCCCCGGCTGGGCACAGATGCCATTGCCGCACCACTGGTACACACCTGCGGGGTCGAAGGCATACTTCTGGTTGTAGTGGTAGGTCATCGACGCCAGGTAGTTGCCCACGGTGCCCTGCTTGTGGTCGTAGGGAATGGCGAAGATAATCTCCTTGGAGCCTTGGTTCTCGGTGGCGAAGTTGCTCTTGTAGCTGGCCTGCAGCGTGTAGCCTTTCACCTGGTCGCAGGCGTCGAGGCAGTCTTGCCAGCGGGCCTTGCCGGTATAGACCTCGGCATTAAGGTAGAGGCGTGCCAGCAGCGTGTAGGCCACGTTGCGGGTGAACCGTCCGTAGAGGATATCGGCGGGCAACAGCGGGATGATGTCCTTGAGCTCGGTCTCCACAAAGTCGAAGACCTGCTGGCGGGTGGCATTGGCCGGCAGCTCGCTCTGGGTGAAGTCGGTAGAGATGGGCACGTTGCCGAAGTTGTCGAGCAGGTTGTAATAGTAGTAGGCGCGCAGCCCGCGGAGCTCGGCCTCGACCCTCTTCTTGGCCTCGGCAGACAGCTCGCTCTGCTCCACCTGGTAGATGATGGCATTCACCTTGCTCACGCCGGTGAAGTTATACCGCCATACCGACAGGATG
Source organism: uncultured Prevotella sp. (assembly GCA_964493905.1). Classification (GTDB taxonomy): domain Bacteria; phylum Bacteroidota; class Bacteroidia; order Bacteroidales; family Bacteroidaceae; genus Prevotella. The sequence goes on along the minus strand of CAZBQA010000017.1, from coordinate 42,821 downwards.
CCGGTGTTGTTGGCATCCCACGTATGAAACTGTAGCTGCTGGTAGCGGCCGCCGTCATACCAGTCGGTGCCGCGCGTGGGGAGGCAGGCCTCGTCGCTCGAGCACTCGGAGGTGAAGAACACATACTCGCAGGTGGGATAGCAGATGACGCCGTTGCCCTCGGGCGTGCCCGAGCCATAGCCGCGCAGCGTGGCGTAGGCACCGCCCACGATGGTCTGCACCTCGGCCTCGGTCTTGCCGTAGTCGTTCATCGACACCTTGTCGAAAAGCTCCTCGTCGAGGTTGGTACACGATGCCAGCGCAAGGGCTGCAAGCATCGCCGAGGAGAGGATATATCTTATTTTCATGATTGTATGCTTTTAGATTGACATTAGAAACTCACGTTGACACCCACCGAGAACGTGCGCGGCCGGGGATAGGCATTGAAGAAATCGATGCCCGGCGCATCGAGCACGTTGTCGGGAACCGACACCTCGGGGTCGAGGCCCTTGTAGCCGGTGAGGCAGAAGAGGTTCTCGGCCGTGACGTAGAAGCGCAGACGGCTGAGGCCCAGGGCCTCGGGACGGGGCAGCGTGTAGCCCAGCGTGGCGCTCTGCAGACGGAAGAAGCTGCCGTTCTCGATGAAGTAGTCGGAGAACGTCGGGTTGTCGGTGATGCCGCTCGTCATGAAGTCGTCAAGCACGTTCTGGCTCGGGAAGCGCGTGGGGTCGTACATGGCCATGCGGGTGGCGTTGAGGATTTTCTGCCCGAACATGCCGTAGGCGGCCACCGAGAGGTCGAAGGCCCGGTAAGTGGCGCTGAGCGACAGGCCGAGGTTATACTTCGGCTGGGCCGATCCCAGGTAGTCCTGCACCACGTTGCCATCGGCATCGGTCTCGAGGATATACTTGCCGTTCTCGTCGATGCCCTTGCACCTGGGCCCCCAGAAGGCACCTGCGGGATAGCCCTCCTTGATCACCTGACTGTAGATGTTAGACATGCCGCGCAGGTTGTGCAGGCTTCCGGCCTGCAGGCCCACGGCCTGGTACTGGTCGTTGCTCAGCTTGGTAATCTCCTGATGGTTGTACGAGAAGCTGAGGTTGGCATCGAAGGTCCAGTCGCCGGTGCGCACGATGTTGGCCCCGAGGGTGAGCTCCACGCCCTTGTTCACCAGGTCGCCCACGTTGGCGAGCATCGTTCCCACGAGGTAGGGCGGCTGGGGCACGGGGTAGGTCCACAGCAGGTCGGAGGTCTTCTTGTGGTAGAGCTCCAGCGTTCCGCGCAGGCGGTTGAACACCGAGAAGTCGATGCCGAGGTTCCATTGTGCCGTCTGCTCCCACTTCAGGTCGGGGTTGGTGTTCTGCGTCTGGGTGTAGGAGTTCTTCCAGCTGTCGGTGGCCGCATCGTAATAGGCGGCTCCCGATGCCGAGAGGATAGACAGGCTCTTGTATTCGCCGATGCCGTTCTGGTTGCCGGTGACACCGTATCCCATGCGCACCTTGAGGTTGTCGAGCCAATGCTCGGTGCCTTTCATGAAGGGCTCGCTGGAGACACGCCAGGCCAGCGACACCGAGGGGAAGGTGCCCCACTTATGGTTCTCGCCGAAGCGCGACGAGCCGTCGCGACGCAGCGTGGCCGTGAGCATGTAGCGATCCATGAGGTTGTAGTTGGCGCGCCCGAAGAAGCTGATGAGCTTGGCGTCGCCCTTGTAGGAGTAGACATCGCCCTGCCTGAAGTCGGTACCGGCGGCGAGGTTGTTGTATCCGAAGGCGTTGGTGTCGAAACCGCTGCGCGTGGCGCCGAAGCCCTCGTAGGTATTGTCGAGATACGAGTAGCCGCCCATGAGGTTGATGCGGTGGATGCGCGCAATCTCCTTGTCGTAGGTGAGGTACAGCTCAATCTGTTTGTTGGTGTAGTCGCCATAGGTACGCTGTCCCCAGCCTTTCTCGCTCTGTCCCTCCATGCGTGCGTAGGTGGGCTTGTAGAGGCCTGCCTTGAGCGAGTTGTACTCGTAGGAGGTGTTGACGGTGGCCGTGAGGCCGTCAATGATGTCGAGCTCTGCCTTGGCGTAACCCAGGAAACGGTGCCGCTTCTGGTCGTTGGTGCGGTCGGTGTTGAGCTCCACGGGGTTCTCGGTGTTGGTGCCGTTGAGCTGCGCGAACGATCCGTCTTCGTTGTAGACGGGGAAGGTGGGCTGCAGGTTGGTCATGCGCTCGAAGATGCGCGTGTCTACCGGATGCCAGCTGTCGAAGTTGGCATTGATGCCCTCATCGAGGCGGAGCCTGCCCTGCCACGCCGTCTGATAGGCCGTGAGGCTGCCTGCCAGGCGGTTCATGTTGTTGCGCTTGATGACACCCTGATTGTTCTGATAGGTCACGCTGGCGCGATAGCCACGTCCCTTCTTGCTGCTGCCGAAGAGCACGTTGTGCGAGTGCGACACGGCGGTGCGCTCCAGCTCCTCCTGCCAGTCGGTGTCGGCACCGTAGTCGATGGCGTTGAGCAGTCCCTGCTCACGCACGTAGGAGCGCCACTGACCGGCGCTGAGCAGGTCGAGGTTGCGGGCCACGCCGGCAAAGGCCACATAGCCGTTATACTGCATGTAGTTCTGTTCCTGGTCGGCGGCCTGCCGGTTGGTGGTGATGATGATGACACCGTTGGCGCCGCGGCTGCCGTAGATGGCGGCTGCCGAGGCATCCTTGAGGATGTCCATCGACACGATCTCGGAGGGCTGCACGCTGTTGATGTCAACGCCGGGGATGCCGTCGACCACCACCAGCGGACCGTTGCTGGCCGAGAGCGACGTACCGCCGCGCAGGCGTATGCTGGCCCCGGCCTCCGGGGCACCCGAGCTCTGCACGATGCTCATGCCCGCCACCTTGCCTTGCAGCAGCTGCTCGGTGGAGGTGATGACACCCTGCTTCATGTCCTTGGCCTGCACCGAGGCGATGGCTCCGGTAAGGTCCGACTTGCGCATGGTGCCGTAGCCCACGCCCACGACGACGGTCTCGTCGAGGGTCTTGGCATCCTCCATCATCACAATCTTCATACCCCGGGCAGCCTTCACCTGCTGGGAGAGGTAGCCCACGTATGAGATGTCGAGCGTGGCCCCTTGCTCACAGTCGACGGTGAAGGTGCCGTCGATGTCTGTCACGGCCCCGCCCTGGGCGCCCACGACCTTGACCGTGGCTCCGATGAGCGGTTCCTGGTTGCTGTCGACCACTGTTCCTGTGGCCTTGAAGCCCTGTGCCGACAGCTGCTGGCCCATCATGAGCAACAGCAGCGTCACCATGAATGTAGCCAAATTGTTTATCTTGATGTGTTTCATAATGATCCAATAGTCGATATGGGTTGATGTGTTTAGGTTATCTTCTCGTCGCTTACTCGTCGGGGGTGACCAGCGGGATGACGGTGTCGATGAGCGTGGCACCCTTGGCATTGGTCACCACGAGGTGGAGCTCGCTGGCACTGACGCCCGCCAGCTGGCTCACCAGGTCGATGGTGGCCTCACGCTTGTCGCGCACGCCGGTCATGGTGCCGGTGACGGTCTTGCTGCCGGCGGTGATGGTGTAGGTCAGGTCGCCGCTGGTGCGCTCGTTGTATTCGCGGGTGAGGGTGAGGATATCCCTGGTGCTCACACGGCTGGGGAATACCGAGAACACGGGGTCGGGGTAGGGCGCTGCCGACCCGGCCTTGGTGTTCTGGTCGGGCGAGGTGCCGCCCCAGTCGCCATTGACGATGCCCACCACGAGCCAGGCGAGGTTCTCGACCTGTGCGTCGCTCTCCAGCCCGTTGTCCTGGCGTGAGCCGTCGTCGGCATACTGCCAGCTGTAATAGTCGTAGGGCGAGGTCATGCTGATGCTGTAACAGCCGTTCGACAGCGGCTGGATGGCCACCTTGTCCATACATCCGGGAATCCAGACCTTCACGCCCTGCAGGTAGGTCCAGTCGTTAAGGCCCGAGTGGAGCTTGAAGCCGCCGAAACCTGCGCGCTGCGCAAACTCGGTCATCGATACGCCGCCCACCTGGAAGAGGTCGGGGTTGAACACGATGGTGAGCGGGTTGCCCAGGGTGAAAGCCTCGGTGAAGCCTGTCGACTTCATGCCCGAGTAGAACTTCACGGGCTTGCCCGACTGCTGGAAGTCTTGCCATTCGAGGCGCGAGTCGGGTGCGGCAAACTCGGTAGACCACAGGTTGTCTTCCTTGGTCTTGAGCTGCTGCCAGAAGCCCGGCCAGTTGGCATCCTCGAATTTCGACTTGTCTACATGGAAGTATTCGGTGGGCACCATCGTCTTGCGGTAGATGTTGTTGCCCAGATACTCCAGCTTGGCGAAGTCTGACGAGTTGTTGCCGTTGCCCGCATCGGGCTCGGTGGGCTGCCAGGCCCACAGGTAGAGGTCGATGCTCTCGGGGAATCCCACGTCGGTGACATCGTAGTAGAAACTCACTTCCTGGTCGCCGGTGAACACGGCGGGGACGGTCCAACACTTGGGCGTGCCCACCTTGGTGCTGGCCCCGGCCACGAGCGGCCACAGCATCAGCAGCAGCGCGGCCGCGGTGCAAACCTTGGCCCAGCCTTTGGAAACATTGCTTTTCTTCATCGTTGTATCCTCCATCGTTTACTCGGTCACTGCCGACATCAGGTTATAGGTATAAGAGGTGTAGGCCTGTCCGCCGGTCTTGCGCGTGAGTTTGTATTCCATCACGCCATTGGCCCCGGGCACGGCCGTGACGGTGAGCGTGGCCTTGCCACTGCTTCCCGTGAGGATGATCTGCGTGGCCGATCCGTCGCTCTTGGTGAACGGACGGTCGAGGCTCCACGTGCCGCCGGTGGGCAGCAGGGCGGGCGCCTTGCCTTCCACGCTGAAGGTGGTGGGCTGGTGGGCACCGTCGGTGTCGAGATAGATGACAAAGGTGTCGAAGTCGAGCTTCCCGGTGAGTGCCATCGTCTTGCCGTTGGTCTCGTCGGTCTGCACCAGAGAATTGAGCACCCACTTGCCTTCGACCTTCTCGTACAGGCTGATGGGCTCTGCATAGGTGCCGTCGTCGACCGTGGAGCACGCGGTAAGTGCCATGACCGGTATCGCTGCCAGCCACAGCCCAAGGTTCTTGAACTTTGTTTTCATGACGTGTTTCATTTGGGTTAATAATGTCAGGTTTCTTCCGCAAAATTAGGACAATAATCCTTTGGATAAAAGAAATCACGTGAAAGTATAATGCAAAAAATGGTCAGACGATTGCAACATACTGGTTTTCAGTCGTGTTGCAATCGCCTGCCACTAGTTTTGTATTATGCAAATATGGTGTTTCCGCGGCCCCTACAGCTCCATGATGCGCTGCTCGAAGAGGTCGTTCTCTATCATCGACTTGTTTTTCACACGCGTCTTGTAGGTGTTGATGGTATTGATGCTGTAGTTCAGGAAGCTGGCAATGCGCTCGGCATCGGTCACCCCGAGGCGTATCAGGGCAAAGATGCGCATCTCGGTGGTCAGGCTCTTGCCCGACGGCACCTTGCGGTCGGCCTCGGCAAAGAGCTGGTTGAAGCCTTCCACAAAATGGGGGAAGAGCTTGAGGAAAGTCTCGTCGAAAGCCGCATACATGTTCTCACGCTCGCTTTTGAGCGTCGACTCGCGGAGCGAGGAGCGCAGGTCTTCGTACTGCTGGGCGGCAATCTTGCGGTCGATAGTGCGGAAGAGACGCTCTATCTTGGACAGATATTCACTGTTGGCATAGAACGACCTGCCAATGTATTCGTCCTTGATCTCGTTGGCCTCGCGCAGCTGTGCCACGGTGGTCTGCAAGGTGTGGTTGGCGCGCTCGATGGCCCGGCGGGCCTCTTGCAGCCTGCGCATCTGACGGCGGATGACGGCGGTGAACACCAGCAGGGCCGCGATGAGCAGCACAGCGGCGATGGCCACGCCGATGAAGGCGTTGCGCTGGCTCTTCATGATGTTGAACCTGTCTTGCTCGATAATGGGCAGGATCTGCCCCGTCTGTATAATGCGCTGGCGGGCGTCGTAGAAGTTGGCGTCGGCCATCGACAAGCGCACATAGTCGGTGGCCCGCTGGATGTCGCCGCGCTTGTAGCGCAGGCCGGCCAGGGTGCAGAGGGCCGTGGTCTCCTTGGTCACCGACTCGTTGTCGCAGATGGCCGCCTGGGCCAGGTAGCTGGTGGCCTGGGCCTCGTCCTTGAGGCTGATGTAGATCCACCCCAGCGATGAGGTGACGATGGCGCGGGTGTGCAGGTCGAGGTCGCGCTGCCCGAGCAAGGCACGGAACGACCGCACGCTGGCATCATACTGGTATAGCTTCATCTGGCGCATGCCCACGGCATAGAGCGAGTCTTTGATGCTGTGTGCTGCATAGCGCAGCAGCGAGTCGGTATACTGGGAGCCCTTGGCCAGGTAGCGCCGCTGGTAGGGCTCGGCGCGGTTATAGTCGGCCAGGTCGAAATACAGGCGTGTGAGGGTGTGGTAATAGAGCTTGCGGCTGGCCGCCGAGGCACCGTCGATATCGATGCTCAAGGCCTCGTCGAGGGCTTCCTTGTAGAGTCCGGCCGAGAGCATGCAGAACACCACGGCGCAGTGGGCCGACACCTTGCCGTCGACATTGCGCAGACGCGTGGCCAGCTGCAGCGACTTCGTGGCATAGTGGTAGGCCGAATCATATTTGTAAGACTTGTACTCATCATAGAGCTGCATGCTGAGCCGGTAGCTGGCCGCTGGGTCTCTGCGCCGCTGTGCCAGGGTGTGGCGCAGATAGTCTATGCGTGCCACCTTCTGCCGTTCGTAGCGCTCTTTCTGCGCCAGACTGCGCTGCAGTTCGGCGAGAATGGACTCGTTGTCGGCGGAGGCAGGCTGCCAGCTGACCACAATGGCAAGAAGAAGGATAACTATAGGTTTCATCAAAATAAATAGTTGTAATCGTTTTTTCAAACAACAGGGCCGCGGAGCATAGTCATAGACAGTGGCATTCCAGACTTACACAGCCCGAGGGTAGCATCGGCGGTAGCGGTACAGTAGCTCAAGAAAACCGTTCTACAGGCATCTCACTGATGTTGTTATTTTGCAAAGTTAGGGCTAATTTCGTGAAACGGCAAAAGATACACCGAATATTTTCTGCATCCCAGCACGCTCCACCCGAAAACTCAGACCTCAGGGGCCAAGCCAAGAGTCTAAGCCTTTCGGCAAGATTCCCATGGTCTCACGGTACCGCTCTCATCGTCGGGCGGTACCAACCCCATGGACCAACGACGCCGGAGACTACAGGAAAACTATATTTTATGACTCCTCGCTGGTGCGAGAAGACTCGCAAAAAGTTGGCCTTCTCCACCCCCAGACTCTACCGTAGGAAAAAAATAGGAAAAAAACGAACCCATGTCAGAATTTTGCCGTATCTTTGTAAAAACAAGCAAAAGGTGACGCGTTATGGCAAAACATCCGTTGTGGCATGATGAATACTGGCTGTTTCTGATCTGGCTTTACCAGAAACGGCCGCAAGGCGTGAAGCCGCTCTACAGCAGGGGCCTCATCGACCTGGCACTGGAGTTGCACATCGAACCCGAGTTTCTGTACCGTCAGATGTTCAAGCTCCGCAACATCGAGTCGGCGAGCCTGCAGCAATACTGGGACCGCTTTGCCGACAATCCGCGCAAGCTGACGCGCGAGATAGGCAAACTGCGCAAGATGAAAGGCTTTGGCAAGCCCGCCGAATTTTACGAGGGCGTGGAGGTGAACGAGTCGTGGGAGAAAGACTACAAACCCATCCCGTTGCCCACCAACACCGCCAACGACGACAACGCTGCAACCCCCGGCAACGACACTGCTGCCAATGTCCTCACCCCGATAAAACTCATCATGATACTCGACCTCTACTTCCGTCTGACGCCCATCACCATGGTGGCCGAGACACCAGAGGTCATCGCCCTGGCCCACCTCATGCACGTCACGCCCCAGCAGGTGGTCGAGGTGATGGAAGTGTTCCAGTGTTGCGACCCCTACCTCTCGCACGGCGAGATGATCATCAGTCCGCTGCTCACCCCGTGTATGCAGATATGGAAGCGATTCGGCAACGAGAATCCTGAGAAACTCGCCGCCCAAGCCCTGCAAATCAAGGAGTATTTCAAGAAGTAACGTCAGCGGAACAGGTAAAGAGCAGGATGTCGCGTCCGCTCATCTCCCCATAGGGAGGCGAAAAAATGTAAAGGATGGCACAGAAATTAATACAAACCCAGACCCAGCAACAGATACAGCAGCAGCGACTGTCGCAGCAACAGATGCTGCAGGTAAAGCTGTTGGAGATGCCCTTGGCCGAGCTCGAGCAGAACATCGCCGCCGAGCTTGACGACAACCCGGCCTTGGAAGAGACACACGAGGAGCCGGACGACCTGCGGCTCGACAAGGACGAGGTCGGCGCTGATGATGACGACAGCGAGGAACAGTATGAGGAGAAGACTGAGCGCGAGGAGCGCGAGGAAGCCCTCGACAACGCCCTCGAGAGCCTAGGGAGCGACGATGAGCTGCCCTCGCCCGACGCGCTGCATGCCTCGCCCAGCAACCCCGATGCCGACTATGAAGAGACGGTGTGGGGCGACACGGTATCGTTCTACGACAAGCTCAAAGAGCAGATGGGTGAGATGGAACTCACCCAACAGCAGCAAAACATCATCGAATACCTCATCGGGTCGCTCGACAACGACGGTCTGCTGAGAAAGAAGCTCGACGACATCGCCGACGAACTGGCCATCTACAACAACATCGACGTGTCGGAATCTGAGATCGAGGAGGCCCTCCACCGACTGCAGATGTTCGACCCCGCAGGCATCGGCGCACGCTCGCTGCAAGAGTGTCTGCTGCTACAGATTGAGCGGCGGCCGGCAGGGAGGCTCAGAGACCTGATGCAGGAGGTCATCACCGACCACTTCGACGAGTTCACCAAGAAACACTGGAGCCGCATCGGACAGTCGATGCAGCTCACCGACGACCAGACCGAGATCCTGCGCGACGAAATCCGCAAGCTCAACCCCAAGCCCGGCGCGGCCCTCGGCGAGACGCAGGGCCGCAACCTACAGCAAATCACCCCCGACTTTATCGTCGACACCGACGAGGACGGCCACGTGTCGTTCACCATCAACTACGGACGCATACCCGACCTGAAGGTCTCGCCTTCGTTCAACGATATGGTCAACACCTACAAGACACGAAAGGATACCATGAGCCGACAGGAGAAGGAGGCCCTGCTCTATGCCAAGGAAAAGGTGGAGAAGGCGCAGGGCTACATCGAGGCCGTGAAGCAGCGCCGCCACACGCTCTACGTCACCATGAAGGCCATCATCGACTGGCAGCGACGCTTCTTCCAAGACGGCGACGAGGCCGACCTCAAGCCCATGATTCTGAAAGACATCGCCGAGATGACCGCCCTCGACATCTCGACCATCTCGCGCGTGAGCAACATGAAGTATGCACAGACACGCTGGGGCACCTTCCCGCTGAGGTTCTTCTTCACCGATGGCTATGTCACCAAGGATGGCGAGGAGATGTCGACACGTAAGATCAAGCTCGCGCTGAAAGACCTCATCGCCGGAGAAGACAAGAAGAAACCGCTCAGCGACGATGCCCTGGCCGCCGAGATGAAGAAGAAAGGATACCCCATCGCACGACGTACCATTGCCAAATACCGCGAGCAGCTGGGACTGCCCGTGGCCCGACTCAGAAAGACATCATGAAAGAAAAGAATATCATATTGGCCGCCCGGGTGGCGAGCATGGTCTTCACTCCGTTCTATCTGCCCTTTATCGGGCTCGTCGCCCTCTTTATCTTCAGCTACATGAGCCTTATGCCCTGGCAGTATAAGCTCACCGTGCTCACGCTGGTCTATTTCTTCACCATTCTCCTGCCCACCCTGCTCATTCATCTCTACCGACGATACCAGGGGTGGTCCTCGTCGGACCTGGGCCGAAAGGAGCGTCGCATGGTGCCCTACATCATCGCCATCCTGTGCTATTTCACCTGTTATTACGTCATGAACGTGCGGCGCATACCGCAGTTTATGGCCAACATCCTGATGGCCGCACTGGTCATCCAGGTGGTGTGTGCCATCATCAATATATGGTGGAAAATCTCTACCCACTCGGCCGCCATCGGTGGCTTTGCGGGTGCGCTGTTGGCCTTCTCGCTGCTCTTTGCCTTCAACCCCATCTGGTGGCTCAGTGTCATCCTTATCATCGCCGGGGTGGTGGGCAGCAGCCGCATGATCCTCCGCCAGCATTCGCTCACGCAGGTGGTGGTGGGATTCCTCATTGGCATGTTCGCCGGGTTCTGGATCATCGTATAGCGCAGCCCAGCCATACAGCAACAAAGACAACACAACGTTTTTAAAACCAAATACAATATGAAACCTATCATCAGTATTATCATGGGGTCGACGAGCGACCTGCCTGTCATGGAGAAAGCCTGCAAGTGGCTCAACGACCAACAGATTCCCTTCGAGGTCAATGCCCTCTCAGCCCACCGCACACCCGATGCCGTGGAGCAGTTTGCCAAGAACGCCAAGGGCCGCGGCATCAAGGTCATCATCGCCGCTGCCGGCATGGCTGCCGCCCTGCCTGGTGTCATTGCTGCCTCGACCACGCTACCCGTCATCGGTGTGCCCATCAAGGGTATGCTCGACGGCCTCGACGCCCTGCTCAGCATCGTGCAGATGCCACCGGGTATCCCTGTTGCCACAGTGGGCGTGAACGGTGCACAGAACGCTGCCGTACTGGCCGCTGAGATGATTGCCGTGGGCGACGACGAGATTGCGGCCAAGGTGGAGGCCTGGAAGGCCGGACTCGGTGCCAAGATCGAGAAGGCCAATGCCGAGCTGGCAGCCATCAAAGACTACGAATACAAGTGCAACTAAGCCAGGGGCGACGGTGAGGCAGATGGCGACGGAAGATACTTCTCGCCGGCATCTGCCCCGCGCAGGCCCTTTACCTGCGTCATCTACAACCCCTCCCTACCCCAACCATTATGATTGATTTATTCAACTATCGGCGGCGCGAATCATCGTCGGTACGCATCGGTGCCATCGACATGGGTGCCGGCGCGCCCATACGCATCCAGTCGATGACCACCACCGACACCAACGACACCGAGGCCTGCGTGGCACAGAGCGAACGCATCATCAAGGCCGGAGGCGAACTGGTGCGCCTCACCACACAGGGCACCCGCGAGGCCGAAAACCTCAAGAACATCAACGCCGGCATACGCGCCAAGGGCTTCTCCACGCCCATCGTGGCCGACGTGCATTTCAATCCCAACGTGGCCGATGTGGCTGCACGCTATGCCGAGAAGGTGCGCGTGAACCCCGGCAACTACGTGGACCCGGCACGAAAATTCATCAAACAAGAATATACCGACGAGGAGTACGCCCTCGAAATCAAGAAGATCGAGGAGCGCTTCGTGCCCTTCCTCAATATCTGTAAGGAACACCACACGGCGGTGCGCATCGGCGTGAACCACGGCTCGCTGTCCGACCGCATCCGCAACCGCTACGGCGACACGCCCGAGGGCATCGTGGAGTGTTGCATGGAGTTTCTGCGCATCTGCAAGCAACAGCAGTTCGACGACGTGGTCATCTCCATCAAGGCCAGCAACACGGTGGTGATGGTGCGGTCGGTGCGGCTCCTGGTGGAGACCATGGACCGTGAGGACATGCACTATCCGCTGCACCTGGGCGTGACCGAGGCCGGCGAGGGCGAGGACGGGCGCATCAAGAGCGCCGTGGGCATCGGCGCCCTGCTGGCCGACGGCATTGGCGACACCATCCGCGTGTCGCTGTCGGAGGAGCCCGAGGAGGAAATTCCCGTGGCCCGCCACTTGGTCGACTATATCGGTCGCAAGGCCGGCCACATGCTGGTACCGGGCGAAGCCTACAGCGGTTTCGACTGGCTCAGACCCACGCGCAGGGCCACCACGGCCGTGTCCGACATCGGTGGTCGCCACCTGCCCGTGGTCATCATGTCGCAGGGCAAGGGTGATTCCAGCAACAACGCACAGCCTGACACCAAGGCCGACAGGCCCAGGGCCGACTACATCTACACCGGGTCGGCATGGCCCGAGGACGCGGCCGAGGGGCAGAAATACATCGTCGACTACACCACCTACGCCGAGACGCTGGCAGCCCAGGGCAGCAGCGACGGCACGGCGACAGCCGCAGCAAAAAGCGCAGCCAACGTGTTCCCCATCTTCCCCGTGTCGGCCATGCCCTTCATCGGCATGGTCAAGGCACCGCTGATGTTCCTCGTCCTGCAATACGGCACCCCCGCAGAAGAGTATATCCCCTGCCTCAAGGCCCATCCCGAGGTGGTGGTGGTAAACGTGAGCAACCATCAGAACCGCCTCGGCGAACAGCGTGCCCTGGTGCATGAGATGATGACGGCCGGCGTGGCCAACCCCGTGGTGTTTGCACAGATGTACAAACTCAGCGACAAGGAGGAGTTCCAGCTCGAGGCCGCCGCCGACATGGGAGCCCTGATGGTCGACGGACTCACCGACGGCATCTGGCTCATGAACGAGGGAGCCATCGGCTACGGCATCATCGAGCAGACGGCCTTCGGCATCCTGCAGGCTGCCCGACTGCGCACCACACGCACCGAATACATCAGCTGTCCGGGCTGTGGCCGCACGCTCTACGACCTCCGAGAGACCATCGCACGCATCCGCGAGGCCACCACAGACCTCAAGGGACTGAAGATCGGCATCATGGGATGTATCGTCAACGGTCCCGGCGAGATGGCCGATGCCGACTACGGCTACGTGGGTGCAGGCCCCAAGAAGGTGTCGCTCTACCGCGGACAGGTCTGCGTAGAGAAGAACATCCCCGAGGAAGAGGCCGTGGAACGCCTGCTGAAACTCATCCGCGACGACAAGGCCAAGTCCTGAACAAACCGATTCTCACCGTCGGCTGCACCATGCCAGCGAGCATCAGCGTGCAGCCGACGACATACAAACCGCCGCCCCACGCACGGCACAACACACCCAACATCATGGAAGGAAGAACCATCAGCGAGATGGACCTCAGAGGCGAATACCTGCCCGCCTATACCCGTTACGACAACGCCGAGAACCTCTACCGCCGCTGCGGACACTCGGGCGTCATGCTGCCGAAGGTCAGTCTGGGATTCTGGCACAACTTCGGAGGCGTAGACCCCTACGAGCGCTCCAGAGCCATCACCCACTATGCCTTCGACCACGGCATCACCCATTTTGACCTCGCCAATAACTACGGCCCGCCCTACGGGTCGGCCGAGGAGACGATGGGACGGCTCATCGACGACGACTTCAAGCCCTACCGCGACGAACTGTTCATCTCTACCAAGGCCGGATACGACATGTGGCCCGGCCCATACGGCAACTTCGGGTCGCGCAAATATCTCATGGCGAGCATCGACCAGAGCCTCAAACGCATGCACCTCGACTATGTAGACCTGTTCTACAGCCACCGCTTCGACACCGACACGCCCATGGAGGAGACCCTGCAGGCCCTCGTCGACATCGTGCGGCAAGGCAAGGCGCTGTATGTGGGCGTGTCGAACTGGCCGCTGGAGCCCCTCCGTCAGGCCAACGAATACCTGCGGGCGCACAACGTGCCACTGCTCATCTACCAGGGCCGGCTCAACCTGCTCGACCGCAAGCCCATCGATGAGGGCATCCTCGACTACTGCGCCGAACAGGGCATCGGCTTCATCAGCTTCTCGCCGCTGGCCCAGGGACTGCTCACCGACCGCTACCTCAACGGCATACCGGCCGACAGTCGCATGGCCCTCGGCAAGTTTCTGCGGCACGAACAGCTCACACCCCAACTGCTGTCCTACCTCAAAAGGCTCAACGACACGGCCGCCTCACGACACGAGGCACTCGCCGAGATGGCCTTGGCATGGGTGCTCCACCGGCGCGGCATGACCAGCGTACTCGTGGGCGCCAGCAGCGTGGCACAGCTCGAGAAGAACATGCGCTGCATCGACGCGCAGCCCTTCAGCGACGCCGAGATATGATGCCCCCACCCTAAGCCGGTGATTGCGCGCAAAGAGTAAGGAGCAAAGCCGCTGAGACCCGAAATGGAATAAGGCTCACTGGCACCGTCCGGAAAATTGTGCCGGACGGTAAAATAGGCTTCCAAAATACGACTTTGCCCGTAACAAAAAATCTTAAAATTACGTCTAACTGTTAACTCCTGAGAACAAAGGATGGACGCCGCCGAATTTAAAACGATATTTCTACCTTGCCATCGACGGATGTATGCTGCGGCATGGCGACTGACTGGCAACCAGCAGGAAGCCGAAGACCTGGTGCAGGACACCCTGCTCAGGCTCTGGACCAAACGCGAGGACATCGCCATTCCCGACAAGGCCGAGGCCTTTGCGGTCATCGCACTGCGCAACCTCTTCTACGACCAGCGACGCAAGAAACACCTGCTGGAGAACGACGACCAACCCCAGGAGCACCAGATACGCACCGACAAGGATGCCAGCGATGAGCTGGAGAGCAAGATCGAGGTGACGCGCGTGCAGCAGATCATCGACCGACTGCCCGAGAAACAAAGGCTCGTCATCACCCTGCACGACATCGACAACCTGAGCTACGAGGAGATCGAGGCACAGACGGGACTCAATGCCATCAACATCAGGGTGGCCCTGAGCAGGGCCAGAAAGGCCGTCAGAGAGCAATTCTAGGCGCGTCGAGGCAATGAAACAACAGATTACAAGCAAACAAAAGAGATATGACGACAGAAGAGACAACACGGATGTTGGAAAGGTTTTACAATGCAGAGACCACGCCACAGGAAGAAAGACTGCTCAAAGACTACCTCCTGGGCCATGACGTGCCCGAGGCATTGCAAGCCGACAAAGCCCTCTTCTGCCAGCTCTACGACCCCGCACCCGCCGCACCACAAGGCATGGAGGCTCGTCTGAGCCACGCCATCAACACCTGGAACACGGTGGAAAAGAGCAGCCGTCGCAGGGCCCGCACCGCGAGCCTGAGATGGCTGGCCGGCATGGCCGCCAGCCTGCTGCTGCTCTTCTCGCTCGGGCTCTACCTCAACAACCGACAAGCCAGCGCCCCCGCCTACGCCAGCGGCAACGTCGAGACCTACGACAATCCCAAGGATGCCATGGGCGAGACCGAGCGCGTGCTGACCCGATTCTCACTCGCCATCAACAAAGGACTAGGCAAGATCAACAACGAAGAAACAAAGAACTGACGATGAAAAAGACCCTCATCATGCTCCTCATGCTGGCCGCCAGCATCGCGGGCCAGGCCCAGAGCGCACTCTTCAACAAATACGAGAACGTGAACGGCGTATCGACCGTGGTGGTGTCGAAGGCCATGTTCCGCATGATGCCCAACATGACCGTGGGCAACCGGAATATCAAGAAGATAGCGTCGAAGATCGACCACATCAAGGTGCTGGAGTGTGAGCGGCAGGCACTCATCAGCAAGATTTCCAAGGAGGCAGCCGCCATCTATGGCAAGAAGCCGTGGGAGGAGATGATGCGCTACAAGGATGGGTCTGAGAATACCATCATCTATATGTGTCCGCTGGGCAAGGGACTCTACGAATATGTGCTCTACAGCACCGACAAAGGGGCCTTGCAAATCATCAATATCGTGGGAAAGCTCACCCTGCAGGACATCCAGCAAATCGCCAATTGAGCGAGGAATGAAAAGGGAAGAGTGAGGAATGAAGGGGTAAGGAAAGAGATAGCCGGGAGGCGGAAAAGATTTCAAGGAGTTAAAAGTTAGGGGTTAAGCGTTGCATTGGTCAACGCTTAACCCCTAACTTTTGATACCCGACGCATGCTCTTCGCCCAACAGAGGCTACTGAGGTGTGCCAGACGGCCGGTTATCTCACCTGCGAGGTAATCTTGTTTCTGATGCCCTTCATGCCCACCAAGAAGGCCTTGGCGGCACCAAAGCGCAGGTGCATGTCGAGCCGTACGGGGATATGGTTTTCGTCATCCGAGATAAAGAAGTCGACAATCTTCTTGAAGCCTTCGTTGTTCTCATTCTCCATATACGACAGTTGCAGGCAGCGGTAGGTATGCCCATTGTCGGCCTTGATGTTGACCACACCCTCAAACCTGATCTTGCCCGGGTAGCAGCTGTTGCCGTCGACCATGGGGAAGTTGACATCATGCCCTTTCTTCCAGCCCGTGGGGTTGAACGAGCGGGCACGCAGGAAGATGCTCATCATGTCGAACACGCAGTCGTCGTACACATGCGTCTCCCAGGTGTGGCGCCCATCGTGGCGCTGGCGGTGCTGCTTCACCTGAGTCTTGCCGCCTGGATAGCTGTAGAATACCTCGTCGACCGTGTAGCGGCTGCCCTCATGGGCACCCTTGCGGTAGTAGAGGGGGGCCAGGTCGAGCGTGTTGTAGCACAAGAGCGTGTCGCGCAAGACAAAGAGCTGGTCTACCTTTCTGTTGCCACGGGTGATGAGACTGCCCCTGTAGGCCGGCTTGCCGTTATACACGCTCTGCACCGTAGAGAACGATGCCGTGCCGGCCTTCACCCACACAAACTTCCAGTTGTAGTACAGATTATAAGAGAGAAACTCTCCCGACTTGAATGCCGTATTCTTGAACGAACACTGTGCCTTTGCCGATACTGACGTCAGCAGCATCAGCAGGCTTATCATACCTATCCTGAAATGCTTCATCTTCTTAACTGTTTTTAGTGATGTATTCTATACCCAGCTTGCGCGCGCGTTCCAGGTTGCGCCGCTGGATTGTCTTTTCCTTATCGGCCTTCTGCTTCACTATCTCGCCCGGTTTCTGCTGATACAACGGCTTGGCCGTAGGGTTCCAGTTGAGGTTGAGGTCCCAGTTGGCCTTACACTCCACCGCCTCTGGATAGTAGTAGACCTCTTCTGGCTGCCGGTCGGCATCATAGTCGCCTGTGTCCCACTGGTGGTTGTCGTTGGCATCTACGATGAGCCGCATATAGTATTTGCCGGCGGTGACATAGAAGAACTCTGCCTGGCCCGATGCCGTGTACACCTCTTTGAGCACCTTGTCCTGCGCGTCGAGCAGCTGCACGATGACCGGTTTGCCTGCCATGCCTTCGAGCATCATGAGGATGGTGGCGTAGTTGTCGTTCGACCGCACCTTGAAGCCCTGCTTCAGGGCGGCGCTCACCTGTCCGTAGATGGTGCTGAAGGTAGCGCTGTCGGCCTCCAGACTGTATTCCACATCGGGCTTCCATTCGGCCCTGAGCACGTAGCGCTGGGTGTTGATGCGTTCGAGCACAAAGCGCTCACGATACCATAGCGTGTCTGTGGAGGTATGTGAGTAGAGGTGTATGTGTGCCGTGTCGACCTCGTTGAGGGGCTCCTGTGCCTCCAAAACCACGTTCTTGTCGGGGTCCATCTCGCCCGAAGGCGACATCTGGAGCTTCAGCGGCTCACGGGGCATCACCGAGTCGTAGGGCTCGCCGCGTTTCTTGCGTTTCTCCTGCTGCTTCTGCCAGTCCTCAAAGCGTTTGGTCTGCTCCTTCAGTCGCTTGGCATAGGGCTGCTTGGAGAGCAGCTGCAGCGTGTCGGTCTGCAGGCGCAGCACGCCGAGCGAGTCGCTGATATGATGGGTGAGGGCTATGCTGAGCGTGTCTTGGTTCACCAGCGCCGTGTCGCGCAGCCAGTAGGTGATGGTGTCGTTCTTGGCTGTGGGCTCGATGACAAAGGCATTCTCGGCGTTGAAGTTGAGCCCCTTGACCTGTGGCAAGATACTGTCGCCATAGCTGTAGTAGAGCGTGAAGCGGTTGGCCTCCTTGCGCTCGCTCTTCACCAGGTAGCGTGTGGTGAGCACCTCATTGAACGCCCGCAGAAAAAGGTCGTCGGGCAGGAAACGCGTATAGGGCACACGATTGATGGCGGCGATATGCAGCGAGTCGAGCCAGGTGGTGTCTTGTCGGGTGTCGGGCCTGAAGGTGGGCACCACCACGTCGTGGCTGAAGGCCAGCATCTCGCTCTTCTGCCCGAACACATAGTCGCCGTCGGCGTCCTGCAGGGCATAGACGCGGTATTTGCCGGAGGCGATGCCCTTGACGGTGAAACGGCCGCGCGAGTCGGTACGCGACACGCGCAGCATGGGTTTCTTCTTGAAGATGGTGTCCGAGAGGTCGTCGTACAATCCCACGAGGATGCCCTTCACGGGCTCCAGGTTGTCGGCCTGGAGCACATAGCCCGACACCTCGAGCGTGTCGATATGGTCGCCCGTAGAGAAGCTGTAGGTAAAGTTGCCCAGCGGGTTGCCCTCGTTGTTGTCGCTGATGGCGTTCGAGAAGTCGATGGTATAGGTGGTGTTGGCCTTGAGCGAGTCCATGAGCTCGATGCTGATGCGCTTGCCCTGGCCCTTGATTTCGGGTGCCTCGAGTTGCGGCGGCGACACCACCACGTTCTGCGTGGGGTTGTCGATCTTGATAAACTCGTTGAAATTGATGTATATGCGCTTGCTTTTGACGTTCACGCCCTTGTCGGCAGGCGTGGCGCCGATGACGCGCGGCGGCTCCTCGTCGTACCAACCGCCGTCGGGACTGCCCATCTTGGCGCACGCCGAAAGCAGCAGGGCACACACAACGGCCAGAAGCCCCGGGGCTCCGCAGACGCGCCACGCCCTTCGTGCGAAGGATGCTGGAATCGAACCGATGATGGATGGTATATTGGTCTTCATAATCTTTTCTTGGCAAAAACGTTTGCTGGCGGTCATTGTACGCGGGGTGGCCCGGTGCGCTGTGGTCAGAGCACGAGCGGTGTCTCGCGGTTCATCTCGAGCAGCTCGTCCATATTCTTGCGCGAGTTGCTCAGTCGCGGCACCTTGTGCTGTCCGCCCAGCTTTCCCTTCACCTTCAGCCAGTCGTTGAAGAGGTTGTGGCGGGCCTTCACCACCTCGAGGGGCTGCAGGGTGATGTTGTGCGAGCGTTTGGCCTCGTAGTCGGAGTTGATTTCCTGCAGTTTCTCGTCGAGCAGCCGTCCGAAGCGCTGCAGGTCGTCGGGCTCCTGGGCAAACTCGATGAGCCACTGGTGCCTGCACTTGGCGTTCTCGTCCATATATACCGGCGCAGCAGTATATTCAGTGACTTGCGCGCCGGTTTGCTCGCAGGCGTAGGCCAGGCCTTTCTCGGCGTTGTCCATGATGAGCTCTTCGCCGAAGGCGTTGATGTAGTATTTGGTGCGCCCGGTGATGACGAACTTATAGGGTCGCTTGGAAGTGAACTGCACCGTGTCGCCGATCATATACCGCCACAGGCCGCACGAGGTGCTGATCACCATGGCATAGTTGCGCCCCAGCTCCACGCCCTCCAAGGGCACGATGGCGGCGTTGGGCTGGCCAAGCTCTTCCATCGGTATGAACTCGTAGAACACCCCGTAGTCGAGCATCAGCAGCATCGACGGGTCGGAGGGGTCGTCTTGTATGCCGAAGAAGCCCTCCGAGGCGTTGTAGGTCTCCATATAGTGCATCATGGGCGAGGTGATGAGTTGCTCATACTGCTTGCGGTAAGGCGTAAAGGCGATGCCTCCGTGGAAGAAAACCTCCAGGTTGGGCCACACCTCCTCCAGATGCTGCTTGCCCGAGAGTTCCATCACGCGCACCAACACGCTCAACATCCAAGACGGTACTCCCGAGATATTTGTTACATTCTTGTTCATACATTCCAGGGCGATGCGGTCGCGTTTCACCTCGAAGTCAGAGAGCAGCGCGGTGCGCTTCTTAGGCACCCGCACCAGGTTGGCCAGGATGTTGATGTTCTCGATGAGTATGGCACTGAGGTCGCCCACGAGCGAGCCCTCCAGGTTATAGTTCTGCTGGTGGCTGCCGCCCAGGATGAGCGACTTGCCGTCGAAGAGGCGACTGCCGGGATGGTCGCGCAGGTAGAGCGTCACCACATCCTGCCCGCCGCGGTAGTGGATATTCTGCAGGCCATCGCCCGACACGGGGATGAACTTCGACTTGTCGTTCGTCGTGCCCGACGACTTGGCATACCATTTCACCTGTCCGGGCCACAACACATTGGGCTCACCGTGCCGCATGCGATCGATGTCGCCCTTGAGCTCCTCATACGAGTTGAGGGGCACGTTGCTGGCAAAATCTGTATAGCTGTTGGTGCTGCCGAACAAGTGGTTGCGACCGTATTCCGTGTGTTGTCCTTTGCCGATCAAATACCTAAGCACATCCTGTTGCAACGCTTCGGGCTGGCTATAATGTTTCTCCAGTTCTCGCTGGCGTGGCAAGAAAAGCTTGCTTACTATTTTCGTTAGACCCATTGTATATCCGCAATATATCTATTTAAATACAAAATTACCTTAAAACTTCGACAATGCTGAATAATTTAGTATTTTTAATATTGGTGGAGGAGGTGGTATGACTAGTTGGGTGGCGAATGGGTTAGCGGATGTGATGGGGTTGTGGGCGAGTGGGGTTGTTGAGTGGAGAGGTTGTGAGTGGGGCAGTGGATGGGTGGCTTAGTGGGCTCCTCACACAAAGGGGCAGACCTGGCAATGCAGAGGGTCGCATACGTGGCACGTCTGCCCATCTTTGCCCATACATCAACGGCCGTTAAGCCAAACCAAGCTCACCATTGTGCCTCAAGAAGGATGTCAACAGCGCCGAAGGTGTTTCAGCCATGCTCATCCGGGTAGAAACAGAGCCTGCTTCGACTGGAAACAGAGCCTAGTTCGACTGGAAACAGAGCCTAGTTCGACTGAAAACACAGCCTGCTTCGACTGGAAACAGAGCCTGCTTCGACTAGAAACAACACATGCCTACACAGATACCGGAAACCCAAAGCATAGCTTTGAGCTCAAGAAAGCATAGCTTTGAGCCCAAGAAAGCAATGGAATAGCCCCGAAACACCTATGGGATAATAGTGAAAAAAAGGAGATGGGAAATAAAAAAGAGGCTGTGTGGAAAGCCTGCATGGCAACCGCACCTGCACCCAGAAAGGACCAGGGGACGGTGGTTGTCATCCTAAAATGGCTTTACATACAGTCTCTTTTACCTTATGGTGCGCCGCCGGCGCTGCCGCGCAGCGTGACGGGCACAGACTATGCCTTTTCTTCTGAGAAGGCCGCCAGCTCGGCGGCGGCAATGATTTCCTCACGGCTCTGGGCCTTGGCACTGATATCGCTCAGGTCGTACTCCTCGCCCTCGAGTACCAGTGAGGCACCCACGGCAGGCTCCTGCGGCTCGGCAGGGGCTGCACTCTCGCGCTCGCTGAAGACCGGCTCACGAAACGAGGTCTCGCGTTTGGGTGCGTCAGCCGACGCGGGGGTTGAACTCACAATAAACTCCTTTGTATCTTCGGTCTCGGGAAGGGCCTGCACAGGCTCCTCCTCCATCTTGGTCCTGCTGCCCTTGGCAGCAAAAATCTCGTCGATGAACTGAGGTTTTTTCTTCAGTTTGTCGAGTGTATCCTTGGAGGCGTTCTGCTGGCTCTCTTTCTTCGAGAATCCCGTTCCTACGCATCCCTCAATGCCTTCGAGCATCACGCAGTAGGAGAAGAACGGACTGCCGTTCTCGTCCTTGCCTTCCTTGACCAGAGCAAACTGCAGTTGCACCTTGTTCTTCTGGCTCCATTCGATGAGCTTGCTCTTGAAGTTGACCTCCTTGTAGGCCACCTTGTCGATGTTGATCATCTGCTTGAGGATGCGCTTCTTGAGGAAGATCATGCACGCGTTGAACCCCCGGTCGAGGTACATCGCACCCACGAGGGCCTCGAAGGCGTTGCCACCCATGTAGCTGTTGTGCGACACGGTATGTCCGCTCGAGAGGATAAGGTCGCAGATGCCCATCTCCTTGGCCAGCTTGTTGAGCGTGTCGCGCTGCACGAGCTTGGAGCGTGTGTTGGTGAGGAAGCCCTCGCGCTTGCCGGGGAAGTGACGGTAGACGATGTCGCCCACGGCGGCATCGAGGATGGCGTCACCCAGAAACTCCAGGCGCTCGTTGTTGACAGGCTTTCCTTTCTTGTTGCGGTGCATCACACTCTTGTGCATCAGCGCCATCTTGTAATAGCTGATATCGTGGGGGTAGAAACCGATGATGTTATACAAAGAAGAAAGAAGCTCCTTGTCCTTACGGAAAGGGAGCCTCATTCTGTCTATGATGTTTGTCAGCATACCTAATTGTTACTCAGCATACTTCTTGAAGATCACACATGCGTTGTGGCCGCCGAAACCGAAGGTGTTCGACAGGGCGGCACGCACCTCACGCTTCTGGGCCTTGTTGAAGGTGAAGTTCATGTTGTAGTCGATCTCAGGGTCGTCATCGCCCTCGGCATGGTTGATGGTCGGCGGAACGATGTCGTCCTTGACGCTCATCACACACACCATAGCCTCGATGGCACCGGCGGCACCCAGCAGGTGGCCCGTCATACTCTTGGTAGAGCTGATGTTGAGCTTGTAGGCGTGCTCGCCAAAGAAGTCCTTAATGGCCTTGGCCTCGGAGATATCGCCCACGGGCGTAGAAGTGCCGTGAACGTTGATGTAGTCGATATCGTCTACCTTCATGCCGGCATCCTCGAGCGCATTCTGCATCACCAGTCGGGCACCCAGTCCTTCGGGATGAGAGGCTGTGATGTGATAGGCGTCGGCACTCATGCCCTCGCCCACCATCTCGGCATAGATCTTGGCACCGCGGGCCTGTGCATGCTCCAGGGTCTCGAGCACCAGGCAGCCTGCACCCTCACCCATCACGAAGCCGTCGCGGCTGGCGCTGAAGGGGCGGCTGGCAGCCTCCGGCTCGTCGTTGCGGGTCGACAGGGCGTGCATGGCTGTGAAGCCGCCTACGCCACAGTCGCAGATGGCAGCCTCGGCACCACCGGCTACGATGACGTCGGCCTTGCCCAGACGCAGCAGATTGAACGCGTCGGCAAGCGCATTGGTCGACGAGGCGCAAGCGCTCGTGGTGACATAGTTGGGACCATGGAAACCAAAGTGGATACTGATCTGGCCGGCAGCGATGTCGGAGATCATCTTGGGAATGAAGAAGGGGTTAAACTTCGGACCGTTCTCTTTGTGCTGTCCATAGTACATCACCTCCTCCTGGAAGGTCTTGATACCACCAATGCCAATACCATAGACCACGCCAATGCGGTTCTTGTCCTCCTTGTCGAGGTCCATGCCCGAGTCTTTCACACCCTGCATGGCACTGATCATGGCCAGCTGTGTGCAGCGGTCTAACTTGCGGGCTTCCTTACGGTCGATATAGTCGGTGACGTTAAGGTCTTTGACCTCACAAGCAAATGTGGTTTTGAAATTGGTTGTATCAAATGATGCAATGGGAGCAGCGCCACTCTTGCCGGCCAAAAGGTTTGCCCACATCTCTTCGGGGCTATTGCCTACCGGAGTAACAGCACCTAGTCCTGTTACTACTACTCTATGTAACTTCATTTGATTTGTGTTATAAAATTAAAGTTTAGCGTATGGTGACATGGTATGAAAGCCATACCCCGAATAAACCTCACGGTAACGTTCTGCGATGCACGCATCAAAGGTTGCCACCGGGATTTATCTGTCACAATACGCTAAACGTTTGCGCCCAACTTACTTTGCGTTCTCCTCAATGTAGTTGATGGCGTCCTGAACAGTCTGAATGGTCTCAGCCTTATCGTCGGGGATAGAGATACCGAACTCCTTCTCGAACTCCATGATGAGCTCTACAGTGTCCAGAGAATCGGCACCGAGGTCGTTAGTGAAACTTGCTTCAGCGTTCACCTCAGCCTCATCAACACCCAATTTATCAACGATAATTGCCTTAACTTTTGATTCAATTTCTGACATAATTGTAACGTTTTAAAAAGTAATTTAATTAATTTTCATACAAAATCGGGTGCAAAGGAAGTAATTTTTTACCAAACAAGCAAATATTTTAATTAAAAAATGTTTGTCTCTTGCACAACCACCCCATCATTGTGCAAGTTTTTGACCTATATCTACTATTTTCTGTAACATTGTCCATCATTATTGTATGCTTAGGCGATACCTCCCACCCCTACTGCATGGTTTCAACTCCTTGTACCACAATCTCTTTGTCGGGCAGCGGGGTACGCACCTCGGTATATGCCTTCTCGCTGGCCCCGATGGTCACGGGGATTTTCTTCAGCATATAGCTGTGGCCTTGGCGCCGCTGCACCACATATATATAATAGGTACTGCCCAGCTTCTGCACGGCCGTGGTGGGCAGTGCTGTGGCCTGTCGGCTACCCACCACCACGGAAGCCTGCACATAGCTGTCGTTGATGAGCGGCACACCCGCCGACTTGTCGACAGTGGCCACACAGTCGATGGTCTTGGTGTCGGGGTTCACGGTCTTGCCAATGGTCGACAGCCTTGCCCTCAGCTCGTGGCCGGGGTGGTCGGAGGTGACGAAGAGCACCTGCTGCCCCACCCTGAGTTTCCTGACATCCGACTCATAGACCTGCAACTTGAGCTGCAGGGCGTCTACGTTCACTATCTCGGCAATGTCGCTATCCATATCGACAAACTGTCCGATGACGGCATTGATCTTTGTGAGGTAGCCGCCGATGGGTGCCACCACGGGATAGGAGGTGTACATCCTCCCGTTCTCGATGCGCTCAGCACTGAGGTGAAGGGCTGCGATGCGCGACCTGAGCGACTGATAGCTGGCCAGCGCGGCACGATACTGGCTCTTGGCGGCCAGGAAGTCTTTCTCGGCACCGATGTTCTCGGCCCACAGGCCCTTGGCGCGCTCATAGTCGACCTTGGCCTTGGTAAACGCGGCCGCCGCCTCGGCAAAGCTCTGCTGCAGTTCCATGAAGTCGTTGCCCGAGAGTGTGGCGATGACCTGACCGGCCTGCACGCGGTCGCCGAGCTTGAATCCGACGGTGTTGACCTTGCCCGCCATGGCCGGGCTCACCTTCGACATGACGTTGGACGGCGCAAAAACAAATCCTTTGCACTCCACCACCGTACTGAATGTATATGGGCCGGCAGTGCCCAGGGCCATCTTGTTGGTCTTGAACTGTTCGGGGGTGATCTCGGTGAGTCCATCGTCCACAGGCTCGGGCGTATCGGTCTTCTTGCCATTGCAGGCCATGTTGGCTGCGATGATGAGCAGTAGCAACACCAGTTTACTTATCTTCTTCATCTTATTAATGGTTCTAAGGATTATACTATAGAGAAATGTAGTTGAGTTCGATGGCTATCTGGTTGTAGGCTGCCAGAGCCTGATAATAGTCCATCTGCAGTTTCATCGAGTTCTCGATACTCATGGCAAACTGGTAGAAGTCGATGGCTCCGGCCTGGTAGCTCTTCGTGGCCGAGCGCGTGATCTCGTCGCTGAGCTGCCTGCCGGTGGTGAGATAGAAGTCGATGGCCTTACGGTGCTTGGCCAGCTGGTTGTTGAGCTGCACATAACGGGCCTCGAGCATCGTCATGGTGTTCTGCACCATAGCCTGGTTGGCGCCCCAGGCCATCTTTCCGGCCTGCATACGAGCCTTCTGCTGACCGGTGTAGAGCGGGATGCTCACGCCAATCTCGAAACCGTTGTAGCCCCTGCGGTTCTTGTTGGGGTTGTTGGCATAAAAGTAGCCCACACTGAAGTCGGGCAGCATATTCTGCCGCTCTATCTTAATGTTCGACTGTAGGTAGTCGGCCCGCAGCCTGAGCGCCTCGATGTCAACGTGGTGGGCAAAGTCGGGCTGTTGGATGGCAATCATCTCCAGGTCGTGGCGGCTCACGGTAAAAGTCTCCTGTGTCTGCATCAGTGAAAATAGCTGCCGATAGGCATTGCTGATGTCGTAGTCGAGCTGTTCGAGCTCCAGTGCGGCCTGTTTTTTCCTAGCCTCGGCATTCATCAGGTCGAGCTGACTGATATCGCCCAGCCTGTGGCGGGTGACGGCACTCGCATTGAGCACACCATAGAGGCTGTCGATGCGCTGGTAGTACAGGCGTTTGGCATTGAGAAAAACAATGTCGTAATAGGCCGCCGACACCTGCCGGGTGAGCAGCCGTCGCTGTTTCTGCAGGTCGGCCTCGGCCATCGCCACCTCAATGCGCTTGGCGCGGTTGCGCTCGGCGAACACCGTGGGAAACGGAAACGACTGCTCCACACCGATGGTATGCAGGGCATGACCATTGTCGGCTATGTTGGCCTGGTCGTAGCCATAGTAGAAGCGTGTCTTGTCGAGTTCCAGCTTGTTGGCCGTCAAGGCCTTGCGTTCCTCTACCCGCAGGCGCAGCGATTCGTATTCCTTGTTGTTGTCGAGGGCCACGGCAATGGCCTTGTCGAGCGTCAGTTCGGCGCCCTGTCCCCATGCCGCCGTGGCCGGCCAGGCCAACAGCAATGGGAGGATGAAGTTCTTCGATTTCAATAGTCTCACCAGTTTATATTTTATTCCTTCTTCGTTATGAAACAGCATGAACAGCAGCGGCAGGGCAATCATGGTGAGCATCGTGGAGGTGATCAGTCCGCCGATGACCACCGTGGCCAATGGTCGCTGCACCTCGGCCCCCGACCCTGTTGACACGGCCATGGGCAGGAATCCCATCGCGGCGGCGGCCGCCGTGAGCATCACCGGGCGCAGACGGTCGGTGGCACCGATGAGGATGAGCTGCCGCAGGTCTTTCATTCCCGACTCTCTGAGGTGCTTGAGATGCTCCACCAGCACGATGCCGTTGAGCACGGCGATACCGAAGAGGGCGATGAAACCCACCCCGGCCGAGATGCTGAACGACATACCGCGGACCCACAGCGCCAAGATGCCGCCGACGATAGACAGCGGCACGGCGGTGAAAATCATGATGGTGTCTTTCATCGACTTAAAGGCGAAGTGCAGGAAGATGAAGATCAGCGCCAGGGCGATGGGCACGGCAAGGCTCAGGCGCCGCGTGGCGTTTTGCAGATTCTCAAACTGTCCGCCATACTTCACATACGTTCCAGGCCTGAACTGCACCTTGTGGTCGACCACCCTCTGGATGTCTTTCACCACCGACTGTAGGTCGCGGTTGCGCACATTGACGCTCACCACCACCCTCCGGTGGGTGTTCTCACGCGATATTTTGGCCGGTCCCTCGGTAAAGGTGATGTCGGCCAGTTCGCTCAGAGGGATGAGTGTGCCATTATTGAGCGGCACCTGCAGCTGCCGGATGTTGTCAATATCCTGACGATAGGCCTTGTCGAGCCGCACCACGAGGTCAAACCGCTTCTCGCCCTCAAACACACTGTTGGTGGCCTCGCCGCCAAAGGCTGTAGAGAGATAGGCGTTGAGCGTCTTGGCATCCACCCCATAGAAAGCAATCTTCTCGCGGTTATAGCGCACGTTCATCTGTGGCAGTCCTGTGGTCTTCTCCAGAATGACATCGGCGGCACCGGGTATCTTCTCGACCAGCGACTTGATTTCCACGGCCTTCTCGTTCAGGTAGTCGAGGTCTTCGCCAAAGATTTTAATGGCGATATCCGACCGCACGCCCGTGATGAGTTCGTTGAATCGCATCTCGATGGGCTGCGTAAACTCGTAGTCGACGCCCGGGATGACCGACAGCGCCTCCTTGAACTTGTCGGCCAGTTCCTCCTTGCTCTTGGCCGTCACCCACTGACTCTTGGGCTTGAGTTTGATGATCATGTCGATCTCTTCCATCGACATGGGGTCGGTGGGCACCTCGGCGGCACCGATGCGGCACACCACCTGCTCGATCTCGGGAAACCGTTTCTTGAGGATTTTCTCCATCTGCGTGGTAAGCTCCACGGTCTTCGAGAGCGAGGTGCCCGTCTTGAGCGCGGGCTGGATGACGAAGTCGCCTTCGTCAAGGGTGGGCACAAACTCACCACCCATGTTCATGAGCAGTCCGCCGGCAAAGATGAGCGAGGCCAGCGACAGTGACAGCACCACCCGCTTATGGTCTATCGACCACTTGATGACAGGCAGATAAGTCATCTTGGCGAGCTTGAGCACCCGCTTCGAGATATTCTTCCTCGACACGCGCTTGGGCTTGAGAAACAATGCGCTCACAACCGGCAACCACGTCAGGCACAAGAACATGGCACCCAGGATGGCAAAGCTGAAGGCCAGGGCCATAGGCCTGAACATCTTGCCCTCCACGCCCTGCAGCGAGAGGATGGGAATGAAGACAATAAGGATGATGAACTGACCGAAGATAGCCGAGTGCATCATGTTCGATGCACCATCATAGGTAATGCTGTCCATCAGCGCCTGCCTGTCGTCGCCTTTGAGGCCGTTGAGCTCACGCTGGTGGTTGAGCAACTTCACCCCTACAAATTCCACAATGATCACGGCACCGTCGATGATGATACCGAAGTCGAGGGCACCCAGACTCATGAGGTTGGCATCGATGCCGAAGATATACATCATCGACAGGGTGAACAGCAGAGCCAAGGGAATCATCGACGAGATGACCAGTGCCGACCGCAGGTTGCCCAGCAACAGCAACACCACCAGAAAGACGATGACACAACCAAAGAGCAGGTTCTCGAACACCGTGGCCGTGGTCTTGCCGATGAGTTCACTACGTTCGAGCACCGGATTGATAAACACCCCTTCGGGCAGTGTCTTCTGCACCTCGGCCACACGTGCCTTCACGTCGTGTATCACCTCTTTGGAATTGGCATTCTTGAGCATCATGATCTGCCCGAACACCTTCTCGCCCTCACCGTTGGCCGTGATGGCACCAAAGCGGTTGGCATAGCCAAAGTGTACCGTGGCGATGTCCTTCACCAGCACGGGCACCCCGTCGCGGTTCTTTACCACGATGTTGCCCACATCATCCAAGGTCTTCACCTGGGCATCGCCGCGGATGAAGTAGCTCTCCGCGTTTTTCTCGATATATCCACCGCCCGATATGCTGTTGTTACTTTCCAGGGCGCTGAACACATCCATGATGGTGATGTTGAGTTCCTGCAGCCGTCGGGGGTTGATGGCCACCTCATACTGCTTGAGGTATCCGCCCCAGCTGTTGACCTCGACCACGCCCTTGATCCCCGACAGCTGGCGTTTCACCAGCCAGTCTTGTATGGTGCGCAGGTCCATGGGCGAGTAACGCTTCTCGTAACCGGGCTTCACATCGAGCGTATATTGGTAAATCTCGCCCAGACCCGTGGTGATGGGTCCCATCTCGGGCGTGCCGAATCCCTCGGGAATATTGGCCGATGCCGACTTGATTTTCTCGGCAATCAGTTGCCGGGGCAAGTAAGTGCCCATACGCTCCTCAAAGACGATGGTCACCACCGACAGTCCGAACTTCGACACCGAGCGTATCTCCTTCACGCCCGGCAGGTTGGCCATCTCCAGTTCCACGGGTGCCGTGATAAACTGTTCAATCTCCTGGGTGGAGAGATTGCCCGAGGTGGTGATGACCTGCACCTGATTATTGGTGATGTCGGGCACGGCACCTACGGGAATGTTGACAATGGCGTAGATGCCAAATCCGAAGACAGTCAGCGTGAAAAGAATGATAATCAGCTTGTATTTCAGACTGAACCCTATAATTTTCT
Source organism: uncultured Prevotella sp. (assembly GCA_964493905.1). Classification (GTDB taxonomy): domain Bacteria; phylum Bacteroidota; class Bacteroidia; order Bacteroidales; family Bacteroidaceae; genus Prevotella. The sequence goes on along the minus strand of CAZBQA010000017.1, from coordinate 13,342 downwards.
CCAGCATAGGCTCAAAATTACAATATGCTATTCATGACGTTAAGAACTTTACAAAGTTATAAAAAATATCCATACACTACAACATTTTTTTCTAATTAATACTATATTTAGAGTCATTCCATATAGCAATGGTAGCAGTATGCCTACTGCTGCCATCCCAGCCGCTTATCTGCCACAGCCGACACCCCACCCGTCACCGTCCTTCGAGGGGTAGAGTAATTGTGCATAAAGGCCCAGAAACGGCAAGTTTTTTAATCGTTTTCCGTTGGCAATATCAAAATTAGTTGGTATCTTTGCACAACAATCTAAATCTCAATTATATGTCATTCACACTCACTTGCAATGCCATTTTCAACAAGGCAATCGAAGACTACCACGTGAAAAACGATATTGATACTCCCATCAATAATCCTTATGAGCGTGACTCCATCGAAAATCGCCTCTATCTGAAATGCTGGATAGACACTGTTCAATGGCACCTGGAAGACATTATCCGCGACCCGCACATCGACCCGCTGGAGGCCCTGGCACTCAAACGGCGCATCGACCGCTCCAACCAAGACCGTACCGACCTGGTGGAGCAGATCGACTCGTTCTTCCGCCAGAAATACTCTGACGTCAAGCCCCTGCCCGATGCCCGTCTCAACACCGAGAGCCCTGCATGGGCCATCGACCGCCTGTCGATCCTCGCTCTGAAGATCTACCACATGCGCGAGCAGGCCGAGCGCACCGATGCCACCGATGAGCACCGCCAGCGTTGTCAGCACAAGCTCAGCGTGCTGCTTGAGCAGCAGGTTGACCTGGGCACGGCCATCGACCAGCTCCTCGAAGACATCGAGGCCGGCAGCAAGTACATGAAGGTGTACCGACAGATGAAGATGTACAACGATCCCAGCACCAACCCCGTGCTCTACGGTAAGAAATAGTCTTACTCCCCCTTCCCGCTACTCACCTCAGATGAACACCCAGCACATCCTGATCATCCGGTTCTCGGCCATGGGCGACGTCGCCATGGTGGTGCCGGTGGTTTATTCCTTGGCCCGTCAGTACCCGCACGTGCGCTTCACCATGCTCTCACGGCCCTTTGCCCGACCGTTGTTCGAGAACCTGGCACCCAACGTGAGCTTCATGGAAGCCGACATCAAAGACGAGTATCGTGGCATCAAGGGACTCAACGCGCTCTACCGCCGACTGGTGGCCAAGAACTTCACGGCCATTGCCGACCTGCACAACGTGCTGCGCTCCACCTACCTACGCATGCGCTTCAACCTCGACAGCTTTCGCGTGGAACATCTGGAGAAGAACCGCCAGCTGCGCCTGCTGCTCACCCGCAGCCATGACAAGGTGCTCGAGCCGCTGCCCACGGCCTTCGACAACTATGCGCAGGTGTTCAGCAGGCTGGGCTTCCCCGTCAACCTCAGCTTCACCTCGCTGCTCACCCCCCAGCAGGCCAACCTCAGGCTGCTGCCCAAGGCCATCGGCGAGAAGAAGGCTTTCCAACCCTGGATAGGCATCGCACCCTTTGCCGCGCACAAAGGCAAGACCTATCCCCTACCCCTCATGCAGCAGGTTATCGACCTGATTACCAAGCGCCATCCCTCTTGCCGCATCTTTCTCTTTGGTGGTGGAAGCAAGGAAAACGAGGCGCTCGACAAGCTCGTCGAACAGCACCACCACTGTCTCAGCGTGCCGCGCCACCTGCATAGCCTGCAACACGAGCTCATCCTCATGAGCCATCTCAACGTGATGGTCACCATGGACAGTGCCAACATGCACCTGGCCTCACTCGTCGCCACACCCGTGGTGAGCATCTGGGGTGCCACCCATCCCTACGCCGGGTTCATGGGGTGGAACCAGAGCATCGACAATGCCTTGCAGGTAGACCTGCCCTGTCGCCCCTGCTCCATCTATGGCAAGAAAGACTGTATGCGTGGCGACTACGCCTGTCTCAACCAAATCAGTCCCGAGACCATTGTCGGGAAGATTGAGCGCATCTTGCAATAACCATCCTATCTATACTAAAATGAATATTCCAGGCAATCTGCATTGTCTGGAATATTCATTATACAGCACTATAATCGCTGTTTTTATTTTATCTCCACAAACTTTGCCGAAATCAGCAAGTCGCCGTCAACCAGTTGGGCGGGTATGCTCAGCCTGTCGTTCTTGAAGGCTTTGGCCGGGATAAACGTCTCGCGCCATTGGCGGTTGCCATGCACCATCGCGCTGCCCGCCAGCCGGTAGCCATGCCGAATGGTGATGCCCTCATAGGTAAAGCCTTTCTCGGGCTTCATCCTGATGACAAACGGCTGACCAAAGGCTGTGCGGTAGTTGTCGAGTTTCGAGCCGTCGTCAGCCACCACCTCGCCATTGAGCTGGTTGTCGGAAACCGACACCATGTCATTGTGAACGTTGAGCACAACGTCGATGATGCCGCCACCGTTTTGTATGATGCCATTCGCCGTATCGGTCCGTCCACGGGCATCCAGCGCGTCCCAGTCGACCTTGAAGCGCATGCGATAGCATCCCGCCACGAGGTCGGAAGGTATGACAAAGGTGGGCGGGGTGAGCATATCGGGTCCTTTGTCGGTCACTGCCACGCCTCTGCTGTTTCTGCCCTGGGCATACGAATAGGCCATGAGGTCGCTGTCGGGCAAGGGTTTCCCGTTGCTGTCTACCCCATGAGCCAGCTTACCGTCGTTGCCGCGGTCGAGATATACATAGCCGTGCATCCATGCCCCTCGATAACCGAAGCATACGCTCACGGTGTCGCCGGCCTTCGCCCTCAGTTGCTGGTCAGTCAGGTCGTTATACACCGTTGTCGCCGAAGGCACTACGATGGTTTGCTGACCATCGGTGGCACTGCTGAGCCTTACGCTGTCTAAGTGGCGTTCTGCATGTGTGTAAACCTGATTTTTTGAGAACCCGATGGGATAATCGTCGCGCTGCAGACGCGACTCGGGCACGTCGTTGATGACGATATCGTCGACATAAGCCATAAAGTCTTCATCCATCAGATGCGGACTCTCCAGGTCGGGCACCACCACCAGACTGTAGATATCGATGCCGCCCGCGCCCTTGATGGGAAACACCGCATCGCACCACATACCAGGCGACACGGTAGTTGTAGATTGCACCCAAAACTGTTCGGTCTCCCTACTTTGTGCCATACGCTCGCTACGCTTGCCCAGCCCCACCAGCATCACACGGCCGGCCCGTGGTTTGTGTATCATCACATGCACATATTGAGTGGCAGGGGTGAGCTCAAAACATCGGTTCAAGTCTATGCGTACACCAAAAGTGTTGCTGCCATAGCGTGATCGCTGCACGGCCAGTACGCGCGCCGAGGCATTGGGCACCTGCCCCATGGCATCGTCGGGCCGTTGGTCGAGATTGTCGACCACCATTGCGCGCCCCTCCAGTCTGCCTGTGCGGAAGGGCGACTCTTGCCAGGTGTCGTAGACACCAATACGTTGATAATCGTTGGTCTCGAAGTTGATGCCTTGGGCCGACACGGTTAGCGGCATCAAGGCAATGGCTGAGAGATAGAATATATTCATGGCTCAATATACAGATAAGGTATGCAGCAACGGACACGCTTTGCTGTCAAGGATGTTGATTCTCACATAACGCGCGGCAATGCCGCCGTCGTAGCTGGCCGATGTACTGCCGTTGAGGGGTATGATGCGCTTGTAGCCCACGGTGGTGGTGGCCATGTCGCCTCCCTGTCTCACCCAGGCCTTGCCATCGATGCTGGTCTCGATGCTGAATCGTTTGATGCGCTGTCCCTTGCGTATATACTCCATCAGCATCACGTAGTGCAGCCTCCTGACCTTATGCCACGCCAGGGTGATGGTGGCCGCAGTGGTGCCGTCGTTTACAGTCCAATAGGTATCGGTGCTGCCATCGGTCAGGTTGGCGGCGTTGTAGTTGCGGTGCGTGCCGGCTGTCCGCTGCGCGCTCACCTCGATGTGTGCCTCAGGGGCCAGGTCGTGCCCCAGCCGCTGTTTGAGCATCTTGCCAAGGCTTTTCAGCACCGCCACGTCGGCAGCAGGCAAGCGGCCACTGCGGTCGGGCGGCAGGTTGAGGATGAGCGTGGCGTTGCGGCCCACGGTCTCAAGATACATCTGGAAGAGCCGTTCGGCCGACTTGTTTTTTTCGTTGGGATGCCAAAACCACCCCTGGTCGGTACCCTTGGCATCGCTCTCGCCCGGGAACCATTTCCATCCGTCCTCAAAACCATACATGCCCGCCTTCTCGCCCGTCTCCGGATTGTAGGCCGACCAGTTGGTCTCTCCGGCCCATCCGGCCTCATTGCCTATCCAGCGGGCCTCGCCGCCAAGCCCCCACATCACACAGTCGGGCGCAATCTTGTGTACCGAGTCGCGCAGGTTGGGAATGTCGTAGTATATGTCGCGGTCGATGCTGCGCGTGGTGTTGGCACCGCCATAATACCCATCGCCACCATTGGCACCGTCGAACCACATCTCAAACTGGTCGGAACCGTAGGCCGCCAGCTCGGCACACTGCCGCAGAAACACCTTCTCCACATAGTGGTTTGTGCCGTCGCCATAATAGGCGCTATTGCGGTCCCAGGGCGAGACATAGAACCCATACTTCATCTTGAGCTTGCGGGCGGCTTGGGCAAACAGCAGCGGTATGTTGGTGGTGCGGCCATAGTCGTTGCCGGCATACAGCATGCTGTGCCCTGTGGTGGTGGTGGGCCACAGGCAAAAACCATCGTGATGCTTCACCACAGCGATGCCGCCGCGCATACCGGCCGCCTTCACGGCCTTGAGCCATTGCATAGGGTTGGGCCTGGCCGTGGGGGCATAGCTGCTCTCGGGCTCGTTGCCATAGCCCCACTCCTTATCGGTAAAGGTATTCATCCCGAAATGGAAGAAGGCTTAAAACTCCGTCTCCTGCCATTTCAGCTGCCGCTCGCTGGGCACAGGAAACACCGGAAGGGGCTCGTTGTCGGCATTGGGCAAGCGCTGCGCCACCACCGGTGTCTGCGCCGCCATTGCCAACGGCCACACCGATGCCACCATCATAGTGGTCATCTGCAATATTTTTTTCATATTCTTCGATTTAATGTCTGTTGCAAAGATACGATGAAAATCCTATCCCTGCAACGAAACGATAATGATTATTGAAGGCCTGCAATCCACTTGCTGCCCATCACCGCCGCCCTGTGATAAGGCCTGCCTGATGCTCACTTACCATAGCCCACAAACCATCATTTGGTCGTTGTGCTTCGACGGCCACAGAGGCACCATGCTGTGTTTCGACTCGAACCACAGTTTACTTCCAGTCGAAGCAGCGGCTGCTTCTACTCGAAACACACCGTGATTCCACCCGAATCACCCGGCGCAGACATCTCTTCGGCACTACAAAAACGATGCCCGGACACCACGTCGACGATGCTTCGGCCCTGCCACAGTGTGTGGATAAACCTGTGGATAACCCTGCTCATAACTCAGGTATAACCCCGTGGATAAAGCTGTGGATATCCACACCCCACCCCTCAGCACCCTGATATCGTGGATATCCACCGTGTTTTACAACCGTTTCAGACAACTTTTCCACGCTTTTTCATGGTCAAAAGATATAAACTTATTAACTTTGCACCAAACAGCAGCATTGTGGATAACCATTCCAAGATACTGACTATCAATAAGAAGATATAAGCAACAAAGGTGGATAACGCCCTACCCCACGTGGATAACCAAAATACCAAACGTATGGGCAAAAAGTTATCCCCATATCCACACCGCAATATTATTCTTATTTTGTTTTTCTTTAAAATAAAATATCAAATAAAAAAATAAAGTGACGGGCCAAGGCCCGCCCAAACAATAAACTTATGATCAAGCAAGAATGGATAGAGAAAGGGTATGTGGATGAACCCGTAGACCAGACCCTCGACCTGAAACAGGAGATACGACGGCTGTGCCACGAGAAGGATGCCATTATCCTGGCACACTATTATACGGTGGGCGACATACAGGACATTGCCGACTTTGTGGGCGACTCGCTGGCCCTGGCACGCAAGGCCGCCGAGACCGAGGCCAAGATGATGGTGATGTGTGGCGTGCACTTCATGGCCGAGACCTGCAAGCTGCTCTCACCCCACAAGACGGTGCTCTGCCCCGACCTCACGGCGGGCTGCTCGCTGGCCGACTCGTGCCGCGCCGACGACCTCAGAAAATTCAAGGACGAGCATCCGGGCTACAAAGTGGTGAGCTATGTCAACACCACGGCGGCCGTGAAGGCACTCACCGACTGTGTGGTGACCTCGGGCAATGCCAAGAAGGTCATTGACAGCTTTCCCGAGGACGAGAAAATCATCTTCGGGCCCGACTACAACCTGGGCAACTACATCAACGGGGTGACGGGCCGGCAGATGCTGCTGTGGAACGGCGGCTGCCATGTGCACGAGAAGTTCTCGGTAGAAGAGATTGTGAGGCTCAAGAAGGCCCATCCCGAGGCCGTGGTGATGGCGCATCTGGAGTGCAAGGCACCCGTGCTGGCCCTGGCCGACGTGAAGGGGTCTACGGCCACCATGCTCAAGTATGCGCAGGAGCATCCCGAGGTCAGGGAGTTCATCGTGGCCACCGAGGCCGGCATCCTGCACGAGATGCAGCGCACGTGCCCTGAGCAGACGTTCATCCCCGTGCCGCCCGAGGTGTCGGAAGGTGGGGTAGGGTGCGCCTGCAACGAGTGTGAGTATATGAAGAAAAACTCGCTCGAGAAGATCTACAACAGCCTGAAATACGGTTGGCCCACCGTCGAGATCGACCCCGACGTGGCCCGCGAGGCCGTGAAGCCCATCGAGCGGATGCTCAGCCTGTCGTAAGACACCGATTGCCCATGGAGCATCGGCTACAATAAAAGTTTTTTTTGTTGATGCCTCAAGCTATAATATACAGTAGATGCAAACACATTTATTCTACAGTTTTTTGGTGTTTGCATCTGCTGTATTTTATTTTTTTTTGTTTTCCCTTTCTGTGCGTCATATCTGGTTCAGGAGGGCTGTAGCTCATTCTTGAAAACGTGAATTGTCAGCGAGATACGGAATTATACCCAAGGGTATAATTTATGCAGATTTAACCTTTTGGTGTGAACTCCCGTTGGCTTGTGCAGTGGGCCTTGATGCGGTCGATGAGCCAGGGGCCATAGACACCCGTGACAAAGGCCAAGGGTATAAAAAGGTGGGGCGGCAGGCTCACGAAATGGAGCAACACCTGGAGCGACAGGATCTGGAAGAGACCCGAGAAGAGGTAGATGGTATAGGTGTGGCCGTAGAGATGGTTGAGGAACGTGCATCCCTTTATTTCGTAGATACGGCCCAACGCGATGCTCAGCAGGATGCCGTTGAGTGCCGTGAGTTGCTCTTTCAGGTTGAAATGAGGAGTGGCCAGCATCAGGATAGAGAAGGCCAGGGTGAGCAGCAGGAGAGGTATAGGTCTCTGTCGGCTGATGTGATGTTCGAGGGCTGAGCCTCTGAAGGCATAGCCCAGCGCGAAATAGAAGATGAAATGGATGACGCCAAGCAGATTGAGCACACTCTCGTGGTGGAAGACGATGAGCATATTGGCGAAGAAGAAGAGGCTTGTGGCTTGCCAGGCATTGAGCTTGATATTGAACTTTTGGGCGGCCTTGCCCAGCAAAAGAAAGAGGGTGAAGATGAGAAAGAGGGTGGGCAAGAACCAGTAGGCACCCAGCACGTTGTGATAGGGATAAAGGAGCATGTCGAGATAGTCGTGCAGGCTCAGGTGGATGGGGCGGACAGCATATTGGCTCATGAGGGCCTTGGGCACGAAGACGAGGCTGCTGATGAGGACGTAGGGCACGAGCAGTCGGTGTGCCTTACGGGTGAGGAAGGCGCCGCGGCCCCACAGGCGCATTGACGCAAGGTCGGCATAGGTGTAACGTAGCAGATAGCCTGAGATGAAGAAGAACAGCGGCATGTGGAAGCCATATATCCAGCGGATGACCGGATAGTCGGCGCTGAAACGGTAGAACGAGTGTCCTAGCACTACTAGCAGAATGCCAAAGGTCTGCAGAAAGGAGACATACGATAGTTGTGTTTTCATTTTTCGATGACTTTAACTTCTTTGCCGTCCACAATCCACACCTGGTCGTAGCCCTGGGCCAGCCTCTGCCCGACGATGTGGGCGAGATGCGCGCGTGCGTCGGCTGTCGTGATGGTCTCGTTGCGCAGTAAGGTGGGCCAGCGGTGGTGGGTATGTAGATAGACGGCGTTGCCCCATCCGAAGGCATCGTAGGGGATAGCGCAGAAGGATGAGTATTTTTTCTCGCCGTTGTCGATGCAGATGCACCATACTTTGTTTGCGGGCTTGTGGGCCTGTAGGATGACGCTCTCGGCCATGCGGTAACCGGTCATGCCCGAGTCGTATGCCTTGGTATAATGTCGGGCATCGACCATGAGGGCAGAGGCCATGTACATCGCAAAGGTGACGGTGATGGTGCGCCGGCCGATGCTTCCCCGGTTGAGGATATGGCCCACGAGCAAGGCGATGAGCCCCAGGGCGGCATAGGCATGCATGGTGCTGAAGAGTGTGAGCAGATGGGGCGATGCAGCCAGAAGGATGGTGAGGAGGAGCACGAGCGTCTCGCGCTCTTTGAAATTTCTGATGCCTCGCCGCACGAGTAGATATATAAAAGGTATGGAGAGGAGCAACGTGAGCAGGAGAAATGGGATATGACGACTGGGCTGGTGGAAGAGACTGATAAAGTCGACACAACTGAACGACAAGATGAGGAACTTGGCCACATTGTTCAGCTTGTCGGTGAAGGTTGCAGTAAGATACTGGTTTTCGTCCAGTGCATAGCCATTGGGCAGCGAGAGTCTGATGGCCGAATATGCCACGACGCAGCCCAGGGCAATAGCCAGATGGCGACGTAGCTGGCGGCGGTTGGTGATGTGGAAGGCATAGCCCAGCAACGGCACGATAAACAGCCAGCAGATGCCATTTTCTTTGGCGAGGGTGGCGAGTAAGCATAATGTGGGCCAGAGCCAAAGACGGTGCTTCGATGGGCCCAGATAGCACCACAGGGCTATGAGACCCAGCGTGGAGGAGAGCACCTGATTGATGGAGTCGATGCCGAGCACGGCTCCCAGCATGGCCGGCGACAGCAGGAAGAAGAGAGGGGCAATGATGCGTGGCAGGAGAGCGTATTGCAGTCGGCGGCCGATGAGGTAGACCATCAGCATGCCGGTGAGGTGTGCGAAATAGATGAGAGTATGGTTGAGGATGGGGAAGAGGCGCAGGTCGAGGGCCAGCACATAGCCGATGAGTGCGTCTATGGGCCGCCAGTAACTGCCGTAGGGCAGAAAGTATCTCTGCCACTGTGGGTCTTCGTTGGGATAGGTCAGATAGGTCCAGTCGTCAAAAGTTGGCTGCAGCCGGGCCAAGGCGTAGATGACCAACGGTGCAGTAAGCAAGATGAAGGCGGCTATTACTTTCTCTGTTCTTGTCATTTTTTTATCTCACAATAGCTATCTTGCAAACTACGCCTTTCTCGCCTTCGGCAGTGGCAATCTCCACCATATACACGCCAGAAGCCACGCGCTTGCCACTCTGGTCGAGTCCATACCATTTATAGGTATTGCCACTAGCCCGTCCCTGATGCACGAGTGTGCCGTTAGAGGTAACAATCTTCACATCGGCATTGTTTTGGAGGCCGGTGATGGTGATGGCTCCGGTGTAGTCGGGTTTTACGGGGTTGGGATAAGCCCATACACTCTCTTTGGTCATTACATCGCTGGCCGTGTTGGCATCGCTCTGGTAGGAACATAGGCCTTTGGCGGTGCCGATGTAGATGATGCCGGTGGCATCGTCGATGGCGATGGAGTAGATGTCGTTGGAGAGAAGGGTGCTGTTGTCTGCCGTGAAATGGTTTACCTGCTGGATATTGTCGCTGCTGATGCAGTAGACACCGCTGCCATTGGTGCCAAACCACTTGCGGTTGGCCCTGTCTACAGCCATACAGCTGACGTCGACACCCGAGAGTAGGTAGTCGGCATAGTTGGTACCGTCGTTGCGAGGTACCTTCACTTGGGTGAAAATGTCTGAGCCCGAGGAGATGTCGGCGGGCGTGAGGTAGAACGGACCAATGTTGGTACCCACCCAGATGTTGTTGTTCTTGTCTTCGGTGACGAAGCGCACATTCGATAGTGTGTAGGTGGTTCCATCATCGTTGGTGAAGGTAGAATAACGCTTGATGCCGTCAGTGGAAGGCTGATAGCAAATCAGCGACGGCATACGGTAGTAGTCGTTGACCAGCCACAACAGTTTCCGCGAATCAACGATCATGCTCCTCATCACCTCCAGTGAGTAGCCGTCGGGACTCATCAGTTCCGTATGGTCGAAGCCGGTCCATTGGTCTGCCGACAGCTTGAGCAGCGAGCGCTCGGGCGCCTGGCTGTTGCTCATCCACAAATTGCCGTCGGCATCGTATTTGAGTGTCGTGACCAACACGTAGTCTTTGTTGTTGTTGCCCACCGGTTTGGCGGTCTGTAACGGACTGTTGTCATTGCTCCAGGCCTTGAGCAGAGTGCCGTTCTGAAACTCATAGAGTCCGGTTTGTCCGCCAACAGCTACATGGTTAGGGTCTTTTGGGTCAACATCGATACTGAAACTGCCTGCAAAGACATGTCCCAGCGAGGCCACGAAACTCTCGTCGTAGATGGTCCACTGGCTGCCGTCGTAAACTTGCGGGGTGGCAGGAATGGTGTAGCCTGAGCCGCCACAAGTGTAAAGTCTGTTGTTGGTGAAGCGCAGAAACCCGAAGTTGTTGTATTTCGGTCCGCCGGGGTTGAGGGTCTTGACCAGCGCCAGCAGGTCGGCATCCATGGTCTTGGGGCGGGTCACATAGTCGCCCACGCGCGTCCAGCTGGCCTTGTCAGAGAGGTTGCTGGTGAGCAGGGCGCGGTAGAGGCCCTGCGTGCTGCTGGCGGCATAGAGGTAAGAGCCGTCAAGATAGCTGTAGTCGACCTTGAAGCCGAGTTGGTAGGTGTCGCTGAATTCGGCCCCAGAGACATTGACCTTCATGATGCCGAAGCCCGTGGAGAGGTAGGCGTAGCTGCCGGCGATGTCGATGCTGTAGACGGTTTTGTCTTCGGTCATCGACTTGTTCATGTAGTTGGCCATGTTGGTGACATTGCTGTTCTGGTCGAGCAGGTCGATGTTGCCGTTGCTATAGACAATCACCAGACGGCGTGCTGCCTGGCACCAGGCGATGTGTGCGATGTCGCAGTCGCTGAGTACCGTGGTCTTGTCGTAGGTCTGCAGGCTCTGGTCGTTGCGGTTGTAGGAATAGAGTGCGCCCGATGCCAGCACGTAAAGCATGTTGTCGCTGGCCTGCTCGATTTCTGTTGGCTCATAATAACTGAGATAAGCCTTCCACAGATTGGCGTGGGCGAGGTTGTTGAACAAGAGCAGGAGGGATAACAGAAACGTCCTACACGCTTTTCTGCGTGTAGGAATGATGGATATGCTAAGGATGTTGCTTGTCATCGTGACGTCAATTAAGAGTTACTCTTACAACGTAGAAACTCCAAATCTATTGTCCGTTAGCTGTTTAATCCTCAGCTTATCCGTAGAAACAGAGGAGAGCTGTCTATGCCTTCTTGAGAAAAGCCTCGAGTTTCTTCACGGCCCTGGCCCTGTGCGATATTTGGTTTTTGATTTCCTCTCCCAGTTGGGCGAAGCTCTTGTCGTAGCCGTCGGGAATGAACAAGGGGTCGTAGCCGAAACCCTCGGTGCCATGCTTCTCGGTGTCGATACGTCCGGTCACCACACCCTCGAACAGATGCTCGCTGTAGGTGTCGCCATCGGTCAGTAGCAGCGAGATGACCGTGCGGAAACGGGCCTCGCGGTGGGTGGTATCGCCCAGCTCACGCAACAGCTTAGCCATATTGGCCTCGCTGTTGTGGTCGGTGCCCTCGGCATAGCGGGCCGAATGAACGCCCGGCGCACCATTCAGCGCCTCGACCTCCAGGCCGGTGTCGTCGGCAAAGCAGCTGAGATGGTAGTGGTCGAACACATATTGTGCCTTCTGGTGGGCATTCTCCTCCAGCGTGCTGCCGGTCTCGGGGATGTCGGCATGACAGCCGATGTCGTTGAGCGACACAATCTCGAAGTCGGATCCGAGTATGTCGCCAATTTCTTGCAGCTTATGCTGGTTGTTGGTGGCAAAGACGATTTTCACGATTATGTTATTTAATAATTCTATTACTTAACTAGTATTTTAAAAGAATTACCCTTAATATTAATAATAACTATTTGACCAATAATATTTGATAAATCTATACTAGCAGTTGTATCTATAGCCTTTATTGTTTTTATTATATTTCCATTTATTGAACAGACTGTTATTATATCGTTTTGTTCAATTCCATTAATAGTGATTTTTCCACTATTATAAGTGATAAGTAAAGGTTTATTATTATTATTTATTTCATTAACTTTATTTGTGGTATTTTTTAATTGAGGATTAGACCAAACAAGTGTAGCTATTAATTTTTCAGAATCATAGTAACCTAATTTACTTGCATATGCAGTAATATTATATATTCCAGAAAGGTTAATTTCATTGCTTGAATAATGATTGATATCTGATGAGCTAATATCACTATTTACAATAGCTCCTTCTGTATCACAAGTAAAATGTATTTTTCCATCAACGAAGTTTATTGATGGAGTACTTACTATTTCAGATTCATTTTTATTTATATATTCTATACTTAAAACAGCATAATCGCTAGTTATTATTTGATTATCTTTTTTAGCAATTAATGCAAACAAAGGTAGAGCATTAACTAATTGTTTGATCGCTGTTCCTTTTTTAATAATACAAGTTAAAATTAATGTCCCATTTGTATAGTTATATGATTTTATATCAAACTCAGAATATGGAAAAATATTACTTGATCTTGTAAGAAATCCTGAAGTTTCAGTACTTATAGAATATGAATAGCTATCAATCAAATCATCAGTTATATTTTTACCATTAACATAATATCTAATAGTAAATTCTTTATCTGCTTCCACAATACCATTAGTTCCAATAACTCTAATAGAATTCGTAGCTTCGATTCCATAGTAATAGCTGTCTGGAATAAAAACTAGCGATTTGATTATGGAATCTTGAGACGAAGCTTTTAAAAAAAATACTAAGAATAAGATGACAAAGAAAATTTTATTTTTCATGAATAAAATATTTTAAAATTATAGAATAATGTCTTCTTTATTTTTCGGCACTTTCACCTTAATCTTGTCGAAGCCCTCACCATACACGCCGATGACAGAGC
>CAZBQA010000016.1:0-50333 GCA_964493905.1 uncultured Prevotella sp. | reverse complement strand
AATTATAAACTTGTGATAAAAGATAGGAACATCTACATTCTTTCGTCGATGGTACACCTATTAATGCGAAAGCCTGACCGAAGAAATGATTCTTTGTCAGGCTTTAGGCAATGTGATAGAAAAGGAAATATTATCGTGTGTAGAGGTACCGCTTGATAGAGCGTTTGGGGGTCTTCTCAAATTCTTCCTCTCTAAGCTCGATAGACGACAACCTACAATAAGCAGGTTGTGAGGCATTGAGTTGCTGGCGATTCTGCTCCATGATTTCTTGCAGGTCCTGATTGTTGAAGCCCATCTGGCGTGCTTCGTCATAATCGGGGTAAACCAGTCCGATGAGTTTGTCTTCGTCCTGAATAACAACACTCTCATTGACGAGTGTCATAGAATTGAGCTTATCTTCAATCTCCTCTGGATAAATATTCTGACCATTAGAACCGAGCAACATATTCTTAGAACGTCCTTTGATGAAGACATTGCCATTGGCATCCATCGTGCCAAGGTCACCCGTATGGAACCAACCGTCCTCATCAATGGCTGCGCGCGTAGCCTCTTCGTTCTTGTAATACCCCAACATCACGTTCAGGCCTTTGCACAAGATCTCTCCAGGCTCATTCTCAGGGTCATTGCTCTGGATGCGCACCTGCATGTGAACCACCTCCTTGCCACAAGAGCCGGGAACAAAGTTTTGGTAGTCGGCGTAACAAATTATCGGAGCACATTCAGTGGCACCATAGCCTACAGTATACCTAAAGCCGATGCGATGAAGGAATGACTCAATCTCCTGATTAAACGCAGCACCACCAATAATTACCTCATAGAAATTGCCTCCAAAAGCATTTGACACTTGCTCGCAAATCTTTTCGTAGACCTTCTTGTTGATACCGGGCATTTTCATCAAGATTCGCATCTTGGGGTCTTGAACTTTTGGCAATACCTTCTTTCTGATAATTTTCTCGATGATCAATGGTACAGCAATAATTATCCTCGGTTTTACCTCTGCAAAAGCCTGCGAGATAATGGCCGGCGAAGGAACACGCGTCAAGTAGAAGATATGACAGCCCTTGATAAATTCGAAGATGAATTCAAAGGCCATGCCATACATGTGAGCCATCGGCAAAATGCTAATGACATTGTCACCAGTCTTGATGATATGGCCTAACACATGATAGGCAAAGTCTACATTGCTCCAAAGTGCACGATAGGGTATCATCACCCCTTTGGAGAAGCCTGTTGTTCCACTGGTATAGTTGATCAAGGCCAACTCGTCTGGACTCTGCTCAATATAATAGTTGACATGCTCTTTGCGGAAATATTTGGGATATTTCTTACCGAATATCTCATTGAGATGCTCACGGGCGTAAGTCAGTTTATCAGTACGCGACAATACCAACGAGTAGTCCGGAATATAGATGACACCTTCGAGGTTTGGCATCTTGGTGGCATCAACTTCTGTGGCTACCACGTCACCAACAAACAATAACTTAGAGTCAGAATGATTTACAATGTTGTGAATCTGCTCTGCTGTGAACTCATGCAATATGGGTACAGCAATTGCACCATACGTCAACACGGCCAAAAAGGCGGCAGCCCAAGCCGCACTGTTGCGGCCTGCTAGAGCAATTTTATCACCACGCTGTACACCGGAACTCTCGAACAAGATGTGAAGTTTCTCGATCTTGCGTGCAACATCATGATATTGTAGTGTAGCACCTTTAAAATCGGTAAGGGCATCGTAATTCCAATTGTCGATGATGCTTTGCTGTATGAGTTGATTAAAACTTGGAATCTTTTCCATAATATCTCATTTCTGTTGTTTACAATGATTGCAGTATGGTAACCTGTACCTATACTCAGATGACATCTTGATAAAGATAGCGCTTAATAGACTTCTTAGGTGTCTTCTGAAATTCCTGATCATAGAGTTTGATCTCGCTGATTCGACAGAAAGGTGGCAAGTTTGAGTTGAGCTCCTTGCGGTTTTGCTCCATGATACTGGCCAGCTCGTCTTGTGAGAATCCTAACTTTTCTGCCTCGTCCATGTCTGGATGAACAAGACCTATGAGCTTATCGCCCTTTTGCAGTATAAGACTCTCGTTGACCATGGCCATTGAGTTCAGTTTATTCTCTATTTCTTCTGGATAGACATTCTGGCCGTTGGAGCCGAGAAGCATATTCTTGATTCTACCTAGAATGAACACGTGACCATCCTTGCTCATCGTGGCCAAGTCGCCCGTGTGGAACCATCCATTATCGTCCAACACGGCATGGGTAGCTTCTGCATTCTTGTAGTAGCCTTTCATTACATTCATTCCACGAGTGAGAATCTCGCCAGCCACATGCTCGGGGTCAGGACTCTGGATCTTAATGTCCATATTTTTAACCACCGTTCCACAAGAGCCGGGAACAAAGTCGTGAAAATCGGAAAAGGTAATCATGGGCGCAGTCTCAGTGGTGCCATAACCTACAGTGACAGGGAAATTGATGTCAACAAAGAAATTTTCTATTTCCTTGCTAAAACTCGCACCTCCAATAATCACCTCATAGGCGTTGCCGCCCAGTTCATCCATTACCAGTTTCTTGATATGCTCTTTCACCTTGCGGTTCACCACGGGCATCTTTAATAATAAACGCACGCGTGTACTATTTAGTATGGGGAATATTTTTTTACGAACAATCTTCTCGATAATCAGTGGTACCGATACTATCACACTGGGATGAATCTCTGCGAAGGCCTGCTGTATAATCGTAGGACTAGGCAAACGAGTAAGGAAATACAAATGGTTGCCTGAGCAGAATTGAAGCAGAAACTCAACACTCAACCCATACATGTGAGCCATGGGTAGAATGGCAAGTACGTCGCTGTGCTTCTTCAGCTTGCTGCCCACGGCATCCATCAGAAAGTCCATGTTGCTCCATAAAGCACGATAGGGTAGCATCACGCCTTTAGAGAAACCGGTGGTACCACTGGTATAGTTGATCATGGCCAACTCTTCTGGGTCATCCACGTAATAGTGCACATGCTCTTTGCGGAAAAACTTGGGATATTTGTGACCAAATCGTTCGTTAAGATGCTCACGAGAGGTTGTTAGTGCTATAGACCGACTAACAACAAGCAAAAAGTCGGGAAGATATACGACGCCGTCTAGATTGGGCATCATCGAATAGTCCAGTTCTGTCTCAACAACATCTCCCACAAACAGTAGCTTTGCTTCAGAGTGGTTTATAATATTGTAGATTTGATCTGGAGTAAATTCGTGCTGAACAGGTACTACAACGGCACCATAGGTCACCGTAGCCAAAAAAGCGCATGCCCACATCGAACTGTTGCGACCGCATAAAGCAATCTTATCACCTTTCTTGATACCCGTATCTTCAAAGATGATATGCAACTTTTCGATCTTTCGAGCAACGTCGTGGAATTGCAGAGTGGCCCCTCTGTAGTCGGTTAAGGCATCCTTATCCCAATTCTCAATAATGGTTTGTTCTATTAGTGAATTAAAACTGGGTTTATTGTTCATTGCACAATACTCTAAATTTTGTGCAAAGATACAATGATAAATGCACACGCCCAAAAATTATGTGCAGTATTTTTCATGAAAACGTCACTTTCTTTGCAATTCTCATGCGTCCTTGCAAAAGAGAAGGGACACAATGTTCCAAATGAAATCTGCCATGTCCTAATTGTTATACATACCTGCCTCGTCAGCAATTATTCATAACGCATGCTCTTGGCGGGGTGAATATGCGAAATCAGGTAACTGGGAATGATGAGCATCAAAACACTAATCAGCAGTGTGGCAACGTTCAGCATGACCAGCAAGGGGATGTTCAACTCTACCGGCACAGTACTTACATAATATGTGGTAGGGTCGAGTTTTATCAGTCCAGTCCACTGCTGTAAGAATGTAAGTCCAATACCAATTATATTACCCAAAATCATTCCTCTGCCAATGATAAAGGTGGAAAACCACAAGAAAATATGTCTGATGGTACAATTGCGCGCTCCTAAAGCTTTGAGTACTCCAATCATGGTCGTGCGCTCAAGGATGATGATGAGTAGCCCCGACACCATTGTTACACCAGCCACTGCTACCATTAGCGCCAAGATAATCCACACATTGAGGTCTAGCAGATCCAGCCAATTAAATATTTGCGGATTGACTTCTCTGACTGTCTGTGCAGAATAGGTCTCACCATTAGCGTCTGTGGTGCGATTTATTTTTTCTATAAATGTTTGCTCTACAGCATCGAGCATACTGAAATCATGAAGTGTAACTTCCGTGCCCGAGACTTGATTGACATCCCATCCATTCAGTTTTACGGTTGTATAGAGATCGGTAAAACACATCAACTGGTCATATTGGTTGAGATTGGTCTGGTAAATGCCTTCTATCGTAAACCTACGCATTCGTACACCATTTTGGTCTATAAAATAGGCAAAAATGCGCTCTCCGCAATTTAGCTTCAACTTATCCGCCATGGTCTTGGAAATCAAAATCTTATTCCCTGACATTTGGTCTGAAAAATGAGGAATATTACCTGCTACAAGACTTTGACGTAAAAAACTTGTATCGTATTCAGGACCAACGCCCTTGAACATGACGCCTAAGAAATCGGAATCGGTCTTCAATATTCCTTGTTTGTAGGCAAAGCGTTGGGCATGCTTCACTCCCTTGATCTTCTTGATGACGTTCATCATTGAATCATTCATCACTATGGGATACTGGTCTGTAGACATCTGGGTCATGAAGTTTGTAACCTGAATATGCGCCCCAAAGCCAATCACCTTATCGCGTATGGTGTGCTTGAATCCCAAGACTACGAATACAGATAGTAACATGACTGCCAGCCCTATCGCCACACCAGCTGTGGCAATACGGATAGCAGGTCGTGAGACATTGCGTTGGGTATCTTGTTTGTTAAAAATGCGCTTGGCAACAAACAGTGGGAAATTCATAGCCTCTTCTTTACCAGATAGTTTTCAATCGCCTACTTACGATTTCTTGTTGGTGCGACCAGGATATTGCTCGAGGGCCTTCCGCAGCACAAGCAATGCCCGCTCAAGGTCGGACTGTTTGAGTACGTAAGCAATGCGCACTTGGTTGACTCCGGCACCAGGCGTAGTATAGAATCCCGCCGCAGGTGCCATCATGACAGTCTCGCCTTCATAGTTGAAATCTTCGAGACACCATCGACAGAAGGTCTCAGAGTCGTCAACAGGTAGTTGAGCCACTGTATAAAAAGCCCCCATAGGGATAGGGGAGTAGACACCAGGAATACGGTTTAGGCCATCTATCAGGCATTTACGTCGCTCAACATATTCATCATAGACATCACGATAATATTCCTCGGGAGCATCAAGTGATGCTTCGGCCACAATCTGTCCTATCAAAGGGGGAGAAAGACGGGCCTGACAGAATTTCATCACGGCTTTTCGTACCTCTGCATTGTGCGTGATCAACGCACCTATACGTATGCCGCACTCGCTGTAACGTTTAGAAACAGAGTCAATCAATATGACGTTTTGCTCTATGCCTTTCAAGTGCATGGCACTAATATATGGACTACCGGTATAGATGTACTCGCGATAAACTTCGTCAGAGAACAAATACAAGTCATATTTAGAAACTAAATCCCGTATCTGGTTCATTTCCCTACGGGTATAGAGATATCCTGTCGGATTGTTGGGATTGCAAATCATGATGGCCCTTGTTCGCTCATTGATAAGCTCTTCAAACTTCTCAACCTTCGGTAATGAGAAACCTTCCTCGATAGTTGTCGCTATTGTACGAATCTTGGCACCGGCTGAAATGGCAAAAGCCATATAGTTGGCATAGGCCGGCTCAGGCACAATAATTTCGTCTCCAGGATTCAGGCAACTCATAAATGCAAAAAGAACAGCCTCTGAGCCTCCAGATGTGATAATGATCTCATCTGGCGAAACATTGATATTATATTTCGCATAATAGCTCACCATTTTCTTACGATAAGAAAGATTTCCCTGTGATGGAGAATATTCTAAAATATCGCGGTCAATATGCTTCATTGCATCGAGCCCAACCTGGGGAGTTGGGAGATCGGGCTGACCAATATTCAAATGATAAACTTTGATACCGCGGTCTTTGGCTGCTGCAGCGAGAGGTGCCAACTTACGGATAGGCGATTCAGGCATCTCGAGGCCGCGAACTGAAATTTCAGGCATGATAATCTGTCAATTTTATCCTTTTTTTCTTTCAAGTTGCAAAGATAACTTTTTTCCTGCTAAAGCATGCGTATTTTTTAGACAAAGTATTGCTTTTAGAATAATAACGGTTATTTATGCAACTGTTTTTGCGAAATAGGCATATAAAAGGCGAGGACACAATACGTATTTATCATAACTGCTGTTATAACTGTTATCGTTAAGGATCAACTACCTGAGAACTAATACTATGCGCGCGCAAGTTTATGTTTGCGCACGCATCTGTTTAAGCAACTGTTTTTGCTGCTGTGTTAAATTGGTAGGAAGCTTCACATGATAAGTAATAATTAAGTCGCCCACCATGCCGTGGCCCAAGTCATAACCTTTACCTCGCAAGCGTACCTTTGTACCGTTCTGCGTCTCAGGTTTTACTTTCATCTTTACTTTTGTGCCATTTCCTAGTTGGATGAGAACATCACCACCTAACAAAGCTGTATAAAGATCAATCTCTACATCTGCCGTCTTATCCTGTACTGGTACTTCGTCAGATTCTCTCTTTATAAATTCTGATCCATCCATATTGCCAAACATGTTACGGAAGAAACTTGAGAATCCACCGCCTCCCGAGCGTCCAAAATCCGAGAAATTGAAGCTCTCGAATGGTGAGCCGTCACCGCTGTTATGCCAATGAAAAGTTCCGCCGTTGCCTGCCGTGCCACCATTTCCGAAAATATCAGCATTACGCCAATGCTCACCATATTGGTCGTATTTTTTTCGCTTTTCAGCATCGCTAAGCACCTCATAAGCTTCAGTCAGAGCTTGGAACTTGGCCTTGGCCTTGGGATCATCAGGATGTAGGTCCGGATGAAACTGTTTGGCACGCTTCCGATATGCAGCACGAATATCCTTTTGAGGAACGTTCTTGTCAACACCAAGGATCTTATAATAATCTATAAATGCCATGATTCATACCTCCTTTTTCATGTATTATTCTGACATTCTTCGCTACAAAATGTGTGCCAGCAGTCTTTTTTAAAAACAAAAAACATCATATCGCTTAAGGTTTTATAAACACTTTACAGACATGCCATATAAGAATGGTAATCATCTGCTTTTGTCAGTCAAAGTCTTAGCATTGTCTTTAAAGTAGGGCTTATCATCACTCAAAGTGGCCAGCCACCTTTCTTTGAGCCCATAATGTAGAAAGGAAGGGTTAAATAGAAAAAGGGGCACAGCCAGTCTAACTGGTGTACCCCTACTCTTTTCGTTCGAAAGAAGTTATGCCTCAGCAGGTGCCTCGGTAGCAGCAGCCTCCTCGGTCTGTGCCTCAGCAGCTTCCTCAGCAGCCTTTGCAGCTTCTGCTTCAGCCTTCGCAGCAGCCTCAGCGGCCTTCTTATCGGCTACCTTCTTGGCAATTGCCTCATTCACTTTCTTCTCAGCCTCCAGCTCCTTAGCAGCTGCATCCTTTCGGTTTTCGGCTACTGCACTACGAACTGCATCCACCTTCTGCTCTTTGGCAGTCTTCCAGGCATCAAACTTCTGCTGACAAGCAGCTTCGTCGAAAGCGCCCTTCTTCACGCCACCCTTCAGGTGCTTCATCATGTAGACACCGCTTTCCTTAAGAAGGTTGCGGACTGTGTCTGTAGGCTGTGCGCCACACTCTACCCAGTAGAGGGCACGCTCGAAATTCAAATCTACAGTAGCAGGATTGGTGTTGGGATTGTACGTACCAATCTTCTCAGTAAATTTACCATCACGTGGTGCTCTAGCGTCAGCGATGACAATGCTATAGAAAGCATAGTTCTTGTGACCGCCGCGCTGCAATCTGATTTTTGTTGCCATTTTTTTTTAAACTTTAATGAGGTTTGAATTTATGCTACTAACTCGTAATAGCGGGTGCAAAATTACGATAATATATTCATATCAAGAGCCTTTTGAACGTTTTTTCTTCTATAGTTAAGGAAAATTAAGAGTACACCATTTAGCAAATACTACTTATCAATGAATGGATGAATTGCACCACTACAGCCGCTGGTAATATAACACTCGTGGTAATATTGCTAATTATATCGCACTTGATAATCCAGGTAAATCATCACTCTTGAATATAATAGTAGGTGTAAGAAGCGACATGCTTCAAAAAAAATCATTATCTTTGCAACAAGCCAGACCCTTTCATTCGACAGTGCAAGCTAGTCGACAGACTTAACGAGGCATTCATTTCTAAAAGACATCAAGATGATACAACAAATAGAATTTGACTTATCGACAAAACCCCGTGGATTCCACCTCATCACCGATGAAGTTATTGCAAAATTACCTCAACTGCCAGATGTGGGCTTGCTGCACCTGTTCGTACAGCACACCAGCTGTGCCCTATCGATTTGTGAGAACTGGGACCCATCAGTACGGTCCGACATGGAGCGCATCTATAACCACTTGTTGCCAGAAGGTTTACCTTTCATTTCCCATACTTATGAAGGAGAAGATGATATGCCAGCCCATGCCAAGACCATTGTTACAGGTGTGAGTATCACCATTCCCATCACCCATGGCAAACTGAACTTAGGTACATGGCAGGGTATCTATCTCTGCGAGTTTCGAAATCATGGTGGCAGCAGGCATCTTGTTGCCACGATAAACTCATGATATCACCAATAACATGATGAGATGCCACAGAATGTCATCCGCAAGCATTGTTACTAATGAAATTATAACGTCAGATGATGGAAACCAACCCGAGAGAACGAGCCATACGTAACGTAACGCTAAAAGGTGGAGCCGTTAATGTGGCGTTGCTGGTCTTAAAGTTTGCTGCAGGAATACTGGGCCACTCTGCAGCAATGATTGCCGACGCCGTACATTCGCTATCCGATTTCTTGACCGACATCGTTGTACTGGTCTTCGTCCACCTCAGCGAGAAGCCAGAAGACGAGGACCACGATTATGGTCATGGCAAGTACGAGACCATGGCCACTTCTCTGATAGGCATTGCCCTGTTGATAGTAGGCCTGATGATTTTTTACCAAGGAGCAGAGAAAATCATATCTGTAATGCAAGGCCATACACTTGAGAGCCCTGGTGCCATTGCACTGATTGCTGCAGTGATGAGCGTCGTTTTGAAGGAATGGTGTTATCGGTTCACGGTAAAAGTAGGACAGGAATATGATTCGCAGGCCGTAGTGGCCAACGCTTGGCATCATCGCAGCGATGCCTTCTCATCAATAGGTACTACATTGGGCATCGGAGGAGCCGTGTTGCTGGGTTCTCACTGGGCCGTGCTTGATGCAGTTGCGGCCGTAGTCGTCAGCTTTTTTATTATCAAGACGGCCTACGATCTCGTGAGTCACGCTACTGGCGAACTCTTAGAAAAAAGTCTTCCGCGTGATGTCGAAGACAAAATACTGAAGATTGCTGAGTCGGTCGATGGTGTCAGTGGCATTCACAACTTACGGACACGGCGCATTGGAAGTCATTATGCTATCGAGATGCACGTGCGTATGCCTGGAGACATGTCGCTCTATGAAAGCCATAGGCTGACAACCATTATTGAACAAAAACTCAGAGAACAGTTTGGACGAGACACACATATCGGCATTCATGTAGAACCTGTAAAAATTGACGGTAAATATAGCGTCCCTTTGTAGTCACTACCCGAGAATACAATATGTGGTAACACACAATAACGTCATGACACCACTTCGATTCGTGCTTTCCAATAGAATAGATGTGGGGATTTCACCCCAGCACATCTCATTGCTATAAAAAACCGGAATTATCTCACGACAATTCCGGTTTTAGTTTCTAACTAACTTATTATCAACTATTCATTACTCTTGTTATCATTTACACTTGCAAAGATAGAACAAAAAATAACAAGTGCGAACATTTTGCGGTAAAAAATATACGTAAACGTTTGCGATTTCATCATTTTTCCTTAATTTTGTAGTGTAATACGTCAACTATTATCGGCACTCACTCATGAAACAAAAGAGAACATCGCTCAAAGACCTGGCTAAAGAGCTGGGAGTAAGCATAGCTACCGTGTCACGCGCGCTGCACGGAAGCCATGAGGTGAGTGAAGCCATGCGCCAGCGCGTCAAAGCCCTCGCACAGCAACGCAACTATCGCCCCAACCCATTCGCCCAGAGCTTACGTAAGGAGGCCCCACGTATCATCGGTGTCATCGTGCCTAATCTGGTTACACATTATTTTGCTTCGGTGCTTGATGGCATTGAAGATTTTGCCTCTCAACATGGCTACTCTGTTTTTTCGGCCAACAGTCACGAGAGCCATCTCCGCGAAGAGCAGGCCATTGAGAACTTCATTTCTATGCATGTAGACGGCATCATCGCCTGTCTGGCTCAAGACACCATCGACTATTCACATTTCGAACAACTCTACGATATGGATATGCCCTTGGTGTTCTTTGCACGTACTTGTTTGCCGGAGAAGTTTTCACATGTTGTCGGAAATGGTGACGAAGCAGCCTACGAGGCAACCAAACACCTGTTGGAGACGGGCTCACGACGCATTGCCTTTATCGGTGGTCCCAACCATCTTGACATGGTAAAGCGGCGCAAGCATGGTTACCTGCAGGCGTTGCGAGATGAGCGCATCGCCATCGACCGCGACCTAGTAGTTTGCGACAAGATAGATTTCGATGTTGCCCGCAACGCTACGTTAAAGTTGTTGCAGATGAAGAATCGGCCCGATGCCATCCTTGCCTTCAATGATATCCTGACGTATGCGGCATTTGATGCCATTAAAAGCATGAATCTCAATATTCCCAAAGATGTTGCCATCATCGGCTTTACCGATGGCGACAATGCTGCCTTCGTCACCCCTACCCTTTCTGCAATCATGGACCAGGCCCACGAGCAAGGCGTTACGGCTTGCGATTTGTTGCTCAAACGCATTAGAGGAGACAAGAAAATTTATCAGAAGATCGTGCCCATGAGCCTAAAAATCAGGGAGAGCAGCGAGAAGAACCTTTAGGTTTCCATGTCTTTGTCAAGCTGGCCCCTCCACAAGTACTTGCGTGTTTCGTGCACGATGATGCCATTCAGGAAGAGCAACGAGAGCAGGTTCGGAATAGCCATCAGCGCATTCATACAGTCGGCGATGTTCCAGACTACTCCCAAGTCTGCCACACTGCCCACAAAAATAGCGGCAATATAAAGCATACGATAGGCCTTCATCCATTTTTTTCCTTTGAGATACTCCACGGCCCGCTCTCCGTAATAGCTCCATCCCAAAATTGTGCTGAAGGCAAAAGTCAGCAGACCAAAACTCAGTAGGGGCTCTCCAATGAAGGGTATCTTTCCAAAGGCCATCTTGGTCAAGGCGGCACCGTCTGAATAAGAGATGTCGGGATATGCCAGCACACTACTCACGACCACTAGTCCGGTCATGGCGCAAATGACCACAGTGTCCCAGAATGTACCCGTGCTCGACACCAAGGCCTGTCTCACAGGGTTTCGGCTTTGTGCTGCCGCTGCAACAATAGGTGCAGAACCTAGTCCCGACTCGTTTGAGAAGAGACCTCGGGCAATACCATAGCGCGCGGCCATCATCACTGACGTGCCAACGAATCCGCCACCAGCGGCCTCAGGCGAAAAGGCTGATGTACAAATCAGCTTGACAGCCGGCCAGACAAAAGCAGCATTGACAAAGAGGATGTAGATGCACCCCAGCACATAGAAGAAAGCCATGAAGGGCACTAGCATACTGCAAACGTTGGATATGCTCTTCACTCCTCCAAGAATCACCGTACCAGCCAGAATGCAAATCACTGCACCAACGGCATAGGGCGAGAAACCATAGGTGTGCTCTGCGATGGTGGCAATGGCATTGGCCTGCACCGTGTTGCCAATACCGAAAGAGGCAAAAGCCGTGAAAAAGGCAAAGAGCACGGCAAGCCATTTCCAGCCCAGGCCCTTCTCAAGCGCATACATGGGGCCTCCCAACATCCGCCCATCGGCAGTCTTCTCCCGATATTTGATGGCCAGCAGTCCTTCGGCATACTTGGTAGAAATGCCAAATACGCCCGTAAGCCAGCACCATAATACCGCCCCGGGCCCTCCAAGGGCCACGGCAGTTGCCACTCCTACGATGTTACCTGTGCCAATCGTCGCTGCCAAGGCGGTGGCCAATGCACCATATTGCGACACATCTCCATGGGCTGAGGTATCTCGCTTTACGGTCAGTTTCATGGCAGTCCACAACTGGCGTTGTGGGAAATGTAGCCTAAAAGTCAGGAAGATATGTGTGCCGAGCAGTAGCACTATCATAGGCCATCCCCACAGGAAACCACTCAGCGTTGTAAAAAAGAGATTGATTTGCTCCATGTATTATCTTTCTTGTTCGTGAAACCTAATCCTACTATACTCAAACCCCATCGACCGCAGCAACATCGAGAACTGGGCAGACGCATTCTGCGCAGCACTCCTCATATTTGCAGGTGTAAGACAACGTGTCTTCATCGCTACCTTGGCCCGTTCGAGCAGTAGCGCCTTGTCGGCTTCACTCCAACGACCATCTTCGTAGAATGTCTTCGTGCGTGCCTCGTCAATAAATTTCTCATCCAGCAACTTGATAGGTGGGAGCATCACCACCACTGTGTCCTTGTCCATCTTAATCCAGCCCTCGCTCGTCTCTTGCAGGTCGATGCCCAGACGCAGCGTACCGTAATAGATGCGTGCCAGCTCATCGTCTCCGAAGAAACCATGTCTGACGGTATCGACAAGTTCCTCGTCGCTGATGGCAAGAAACTCCCATTGTCCGATGTCTCTGATTCTCTCTATCTGCACCGGCGTGATGTCAATCTTGTCTGTATGGGTAATGCCTATTTGACTTCTTTTCAAGCCCCACACCGAAAGCAGCAGCATGATGAAGCCTATAGCAACGATCACCGATAAAATGAGAAACCATCTACGGGACACCTTTGCTACTATATCTCTGGCAATTTCTTTGATGACAATATGCTTGTTACTCATTCTGCAGGCTTTATTAGTGCGGGAATATCATTCCAATTGAAGTCTCGGCGGAAAGTGATGACCACATCCTCTGGCCGATAGCCCAGCTGTTCTACAATGGGTATCAGTTGTCTTGCAGCACTCTGCCTCGCATCTTCGGCCATTCCCATCTTGGGCAATGCACGAAGGATGTCCGCCCTGCCTTGTTGCTGGATATGTGTGATTTCCTCGTCCGTGAACTTGCTGCGGAAGAATGAAACCTTCTGTTTCACATGCTCATGATCTATCTGCGTGCTGGTCATGGTAACTTGAGGGTCTGGAAGCACTATCTCAATCTTCTTGCCATCCTGACGGATGTTCTTGGCCGAGAAATCCTTGAAATCAACATAGGCCTTGACGGTAGCCATAACCGGGATGGCTATGCGGCGTTTGCCCATGGGCAAGCCAATCTTAAAACTTTTGTGCATAAACTGACCGCTCACCGACATGGTATCCGAAAAGGTAACAATCTTGTGTATCTGATATTCAGAAGTGTACAGTCGCGAGCATTTCTGTATCTGCATCACCATCATCGGAATAGTGTCTACGTCAGGAGTCCTTTCAGCCCCAGACCCCCTTCTCTCTCCGCAAGCGGCCATGAGAAAGGCTAAAAGCAAGATGAATACATATTTGCGCATGACTGTCCAAATGTCGTTAATAGGTGCAAAGGTACTAAAAAACGATGCATATTAACGTTTTTAAATTATTTTTTTTGTTCTATCGTTAAACTTTCATGCCTCGATTGCGTCATAATGATAGTAAAGCAATCAGATATTTTAAGACGAAAATAGATCATTCATAAACTGAACTTTTATTATATCGTGTGAGAACTCAATAGGTAATATGGTATTTAGGATAAGCACTTTCTATGTGAATAGAGAGTGCTTTTGTTATTTCAGGAAATAATCTGGACAGGATTGGACATTTTCTTCTATCTTTTTACTATCTTTGCAATCACAACAAGCATATTCACCTGCATGAAAAAAATATTCAGTTTCTCTGTTGTTGCCCTCGCCTTACTGATGGCATTGGCTTCGTGTTCTGAGAAAAAGAAAGATACGATCATTATCACAAAGAAACAACCTATCATTGTTAAAGCTCGTAAGCCCCAGAAGATGGGAGACTATATCCAGTCGCGTAGTGTGGAATGGGTAGGCAACAAATATACCATTGAGTCGAAGCTCACAGCCGACCCTTCTCTGCCGCTTACCAGCGATGGGCTCAATAAATATTATGACAATGTCATCCGCATCAGGATCGTCAGGGCCGATGGTTCGGAGTTCTTCAACCGCACATTCAAAAAGTCTGATTTCGAGTCGTATGTTGAGGATTATTATTATAAAAACGGTGCCTTGTTGGGAATCGTTTATGTGAAGTCAGAAGGCAACAACCTTATCTTTGCCGCCAGCGTGGGAAATCCCGATAAGTCGAGTGACGAATACGTACCCATGGTCTTGAAAATCAATAATTTCGGAGCCGTAACCATTGCCAAAGACTCACAGTTGGATACCACGACAGATTCTCAAAATGAGGAAGAGGCGGGCGTATGACCTTCACAAGAACGGATGCGCAATAGTGACATGCACCCGGTGTTGACACATCATCAATATGCCCCCAAGGTACAACAGCACCTTGGGGGCATAATATTGATTATCCGTATGAGCCTGTGGCTTACTGCATGTCGTAAACCACCTGCATCAGTTTTTTACCTAACTCATCGGCCTCTTCCATGGTTGCGGCCTCGCTATACACGCGGATAATGGGCTCAGTGTTGCTCTTGCGCAAATGTACCCATTTAGTGGGAAAATCCAGTTTCACACCATCGATGTCTGTCACCTGCACATCGGCCTCCTTGCCATACATTTCCTTTACCTTAACCAAGATGGCGTCCACATCGGTGGATGCTGTCAGGTCGATACGGTTCTTGGCAATAAAATAGGTTGGGAAAGTTGCACGCAACTCACTGGCCGTAAGTTTTTTCTGGGCCATGCTGCTAAGGAAAAGACCGATGCCAACCAGTGCATCACGTCCATAATGGCTTTCGGGATAGATCACCCCACCATTGCCCTCACCACCGATCACAGCACCCACCGCCTTCATCTTGGTCGTGACATTCACCTCACCAACAGCAGATGCGAAGTATTGGCATCCATGTTTCTCTGCCACATCACGCAGGGCTCGTGTTGAACTCAGATTGCTCACCACCGAGCCTTTTGTATGGTCGAGAATATAGTCGGCTACAGTCACAAGCGTATATTCCTCGCCGTACATACGACCATCTTCTTGGATAAAAGCCAAACGGTCGACATCAGGGTCAACCACAATACCAAGATCAAAGCCACCTTGCTGAAGTTCACCCATGATGCCACCCAAATTCTTCTCCAGTGGTTCAGGGTTATGGGCAAAGTCGCCGCTGGCATCGCCATTGAGGAATTTGTAGTCAACCCCGAGCTCCTTCAAGAAAGCTGGCAAGATGACACCGCCCACAGAGTTGATGGAATCGACGACAACCTTAAAATGTGCATTCTTGATGGCTTCCACATCTACGAGTGGCAGTGCCAGAACAGCGTCAATATGTTTGCGGTCGAACGAGTGGTCCTCATGATAAGCCCCTAGGTGGTCTACATCAGCATAGTCGAAGTCTTCTTTTTCAGCGATGTCCAGCACCTCGTTACCATCCTCAGCCGTCAGAAACTCTCCTTCGGCATTCAGGAGTTTCAAAGCGTTCCATTGCCGCGGATTATGACTGGCTGTAATGATTATGCCCCCTGCTGCCCCACTCATTCGCACAGCGAGCTCGGTGGTAGGTGTTGTGGCCAGCCCAATGTTGATGACGTCATAACCAAACCCCATCAATGTGCCACACACCACATTTTTCACCATCTCACCGGAAATTCGGGCATCGCGGCCCACAACAATCTTGTTGCTGGCTGAATTGCCGCTTCTGCGAATAAAAGTGGCATAAGCTGTAGTAAACTTGACAATATCCAGTGGATTTAACGTGTCTCCTGCACGGCCACCGATGGTACCGCGGATTCCAGAAATTGATTTAATTAAGGTCATATATTAATCATTTATTATAATGAAAATGTCATTCCATCACCCACGACCATCTTTGACAGCAGCCCACATTGCTAAGCCCTATCAACATCATTGCCATGGAACAAACGCCGGTTACACACTAGCGACCACGTTCGTAAGTAATGTCATACAAGCAGGGATACACACTCGACACGGCACTGCTCTGGCCTTTGTCGTGTGGCACTATCAGCCTGACCTTTGCAATCTCATCCCCCTCACTGGCTGGACGACCGATGTTGATGAATGTTAGCGGCACAAGCCAGCCCTCGGGAACCGAGGTAGACTGATAGATAGAATACATGAGGCTTGATGTCTTGTCGAACGAACCAGTGAAAGTGCCTGACTTATTGGTTACCGACAATTTGTCTACAAAATAGGAGTAGGCAGCGATGAGTGTGTTGGAGAGTTGGATAGAATCGGTCAGGAGGTTGCGCTCTGTAAAGCGACAGAGCACCGTGGTGGTCTCACCACTCTTGATCGGACTGCCCACACCCTTTCGCACCACTTGCATGTAGATACCCGACGACTCGAACAACACCCACTCGTTCTTGCTGGCATCGGTCGTATAGTTTTGAGTTGCGAACTGCGTCTCTGTGATGACATTCACAGCAGAATCGGTCACATATTTGCTGATAGCTGCGCGCTCACGTTTCTTTTGGTCGGCATAGGTCTCGTCATTGTTACATGCCACAACCATCATGACACCCGTGAGCAGCAGAAGCGAATATACCAGTTTTTTCATTTCCTAAACATTATATGATGCAAAGGTACTAAATAAAATCTTTTTTCATATTTGCAGCCGTTAATATTTATCATTCGTTGACTTTTGCAACAAGTTTGGTACAAAAATTTATCTTAATTTATCTGCATAATACTGTATGGCCTCACGGGTAATCTTTTCAGCTTCTTCGATCGAGCAATTAAGCTGTCCGCCGGCGGCATTGAAATGTCCGCCCCCGTTAAAGAATTTCTTTGCCACCTCTTCTACCGAGAAATCATCCACCGATCGAAGACTTACCCACACCTTGTTGTCCACCCGGTCGTCTTCGCGGAGCGATATCGACATTTTCATGCCTTTGATGCGAAGCGGCTCGTTGACCAGTCCTTCACCATCCCCCCGCATGTAGTGGTAGTCGTGCATGTTCTCGCGTGTCAGCGTATAATAAGAAGCATGCAGGTCTTCGAATACATTGAGCTTTTGCGACATGAGATAACCGCGCAATCTGATGGCCCACTGACTATAGTTGTGATACACCAATCGGTAAATCTTGTCCTTGTCG
Source organism: uncultured Prevotella sp. (assembly GCA_964493905.1). Taxonomy (GTDB): domain Bacteria; phylum Bacteroidota; class Bacteroidia; order Bacteroidales; family Bacteroidaceae; genus Prevotella. The sequence goes on along the minus strand of CAZBQA010000016.1, from coordinate 32,775 downwards.
ATTTTCTTGGTGAGTAACTGACAGATAATGAAATAAATCTCAGGCCGGGTAGAGTTGTAGGTAAACCCTCCGGTATCGGTCATCATGCCACAATAGATAGCCGAAGCAAACTTTCGGCTCAGTGTTTCGAAGCCTCCTAGCTGCCATACCACCCGAAAAACAATCTCTGAAGTGGAACTCAACTGGGTGTGCGACACCATGATTTTAGCTTCGAGCGTGGGGTCGATATGGTGGTCGAAAACCACCATGGGTGCCTGACAGGATGCCAAGGCCTCTTCCATGACTTCTACTCTTGACAAATGGTTGAAGTCTAGGCAGAAAAGCAGCTGTGCCTCAGACATTAACCGTTCCACCACGTCAGGATGCTTATCGTAGCGGACGATACGTTCGCTCATGGGAAGCCAATGCAAAAAATCAGGATAAGCGTTGGGCACAATCACCGTCGACTCTTTCCCAAAACGCGCAGACAGATAGTCAGACCATGCCAGACATGACCCAAGCGCATCGCCGTCGGGGTGCGAATGTCCGACTATCACAATATGCTCTACAGAAGAAATCATCTCTATGAGCGTGTTAGCCTGGTCGGCTGATAGAAGATTCAAATCCATAATGGTTGCAAAGTTACTAAAAAGTATGGACACCCACCCTTACCTTAGCCCAGAATTTATAGTCTCTCTCACAAATATATCGCGTAGTCCAGATACGTGGCACTTCTTCTACAAGACTCTGCACTCCCTCTTGCCACTTCATCCAGGCAAAGAACGGGCTGGCCGTTCAGCATCGGTTAGTAAGTAGCCTAAGCCGACATTGCACGGTAACCCACCTTAATCTCTGCCTTGCGCAACTGTAGTTATTGCGTTGAGGTAGTGTGGCAACTGCCTGCACACGCTGTACTTCGAATCGAACGGAAGTCTGTTTCAAATTGAACCACAGTCTACTTCGAGTCGAACAACAGTCAACTTCGAGTCGAACCACAGTCAACTTCGAGTCGAACCACGCGACCACAGGCATCGCCCCATGCGTCGATAATTGGCAAGGCGCAAGATGTAGACTACCGGAAGGCGTTATGGTATTGCTGTTGCATGACGGTGAGATAAGAGTGGCCTATGGACGAGACCCCAACAGACCATCTGACTGAAGGGCATCAAAAAACCTCTTGCAATACACGATGATTGCAAGAGGTTGGATATGGTGATAATCCGCAGAGGATTACTTGTTGAGCAGCAGGTCGGTCTGCACGGCAACGGCAACAGTGGCCCCCACCATCGGGTTGTTGCCCATGCCCAGGAAGCCCATCATCTCTACGTGGGCAGGCACAGAAGACGATCCGGCGAACTGAGCGTCAGAGTGCATACGGCCCAGCGTATCGGTCATACCGTATGAAGCAGGACCGGCGGCCATGTTGTCAGGATGCAGTGTGCGACCCGTACCACCGCCAGAGGCTACAGAGAAGTAAGGCTTGCCGGCGGCAACGCGCTCCTTCTTATAAGTTCCGGCAACGGGGTGCTGGAAACGTGTGGGGTTGGTAGAGTTACCGGTAATCGACACGTCTACGTTCTCCTTCCAGTTGATGGCTACGCCCTCGCGAACGTCGTCGGCACCATAGCACTTCACCTTCAGACGGGCAGGGTTGTTGCCATAAGGAATCTCCTCCACCACATTGAGCTCAGAAGTATAGTAGTCGAACTTGGTCTTCACGTAGGTGAAACCATTCACGCGGCTGATGATCTGTGCGGCGTCCTTGCCCAGGCCATTGAGGATGACGCGGAGAGGCTTCTTGCGCACCTTGTTGGCCATCTCGGCAATCTTGATGGCTCCCTCGGCGGCAGCAAAGCTCTCGTGACCGGCGAGGAAGGCGAAGCACTCAGTCTCCTCGCGCAGCAGACGGGCAGCCAGGTTTCCATGACCCTCGCCCACCTTGCGGTCCTCGGCTACAGAGCCTGGGATGCAGAAAGCCTGCAGGCCCACACCGATAGCCTCGGCGGCATCGGCAGCAGTCTTGGCACCACGCTTGATGGCGATGGCTGCGCCGGCAACGTATGCCCATTTGGCATTCTCGAAGCAGATACGCTGTGTGTCCTCACAAATCTGATAAGGATCAATACCCACCTTCTCACAAATCTCATTAGCCTCCTCGAGGTTCTTGATCCCCTCTGCCTGAAGAGCGGCATTTACCTTCTCCTCACGGCGCTCCTGGCTCTCATATACAACTTTTCTAATCATATCGTTGGTCCTCCTTATTCTTTACGTGGGTCGATAGCTTTAACAATACCCTGGTCAGCGGTAGTACGGCCATAGCTGCCAGTGAACTTCTTCACAGCCTCGTTGGCATCCATGCCATTCTTGATAGCTTCCATCATCTTGCCGAGGTGTACATACTCATAACCGCAAACGAGGTCGTCCTTGTCGAGGAACATCTTGGTAATGTAACCCTCTGTGAGCTCGAGGTAACGTGTACCCTTGGCAACGGTGCCATAGAGTGTACCCGTCTGTGAGCGCAAGCCCTTGCCGAGATCTTCCAGACCAGCACCAACGGCCAGGCCGTTCTCAGAGAAGGCGCTCTGGCTACGTCCGTAGACAATCTGGAGGAACAGCTCGCGCATGGCCGTGTTGATGGCATCGCAAACGAGGTCGGTATTCAAGGCTTCGAGGATGGTCTTGCCAGGAAGAATCTCAGAGGCCATGGCAGCCGAGTGGGTCATACCTGTGCAACCGATGGTCTCTACAAGGCACTCAACGATGACACCATCCTTGATGTTCAAAGAGAGCTTGCAAGCGCCCTGCTGGGGAGCACACCAACCCACACCGTGGGTATAACCAGAAATGTCTGTGATCTCCTTTGCCTGAATCCATTTACCTTCTTCAGGGATTGGAGCTGGGCCATGGTAGGCGCCCTTCTTGACAACGCACATGTTGTCAACTTCCTTAGAATAAATAATCATATTCGCTAAAATTGTTAAATATGTAAGTGAAAATACCTTTCCTCTAGCCTAAAATGATGATGCAAAAGTACAAAAAGATAGCAGAAATACCCAGATGTAGGTATGCCTTTAAGCTATTTTAATAGAATGTTGTTAACTGAAGTTTGCAATCAAGGCTTTTTAGGCCTTGACGCACCCTTGCCGGCCTCAGGCTCCGATATAGTTCATCAGAAACTCCACAGCCCCATTGACACCAAAGCCCGACACATCGAGAGAGAGGTCATAGTTGCGCACGTCATACCAGTCGCAGCCCGTATAGGTCTTGGTATAAATCTCTCGGGTATAGTCGTTGTCCTCGATCATGATGCGCGCCTTTACCTCGTCAACGTGATAACGGTCCATGATTCTCCGAATACGGATGTTCAGCGGAGAATGTAAGAATATTTTAAGGCTGTTGGGATGATGCTTGAACACATAGAAGCCACTTCGGCCAATAACGACGCACGACTCCTCTTCTGCGATATCACGCATGGCCTTGGCCTGCGCATAGTGAAGCTGCCTGGATGTTATATCTCTCGGATTTACAGCATACTCATTCACACTGATAAAGTTCTGGTAGAATTTTGAAAAGTCTTCCCACCAAGAGGGCCTGCGCTGTTCGAGCTCCTCGGCTTCGCGCTCTGTGAGGTTAAACTTCTCGGCCACGGCACGCAGAATCTGTTTGTCGATAAGTTTCACGTCCAGCCGATGAGCCAACTCCATACCAATCTCATGACCACCCGTACCGAACTGTCGGTTAATGGTGATGACAAAATGTTCATTCAGATTCATAGTAGTAATTATTTTAGTTAAACAATCGTGGTAATCTCTTACTGTTCACCTTCGCAAATATACATTTTTTAATTAAACATTGCAAGTATTCAAGTAGAAAATATTATCTTTGCAAGCAAATTATTCTAAAATTTTTAGTGCATGAGACTTACTGGCAGACGAGAGAGCAACAACGTAGAAGACCGCCGTGGCATGGGTGGTGCGGCCAAGGCCGGCATTGGCGGCATTGGTGGCATCATTGTCATTGCCCTTTTCACCCTTCTCTCGGGGGGCAACCTGGGCGATGTGATTTCTAATGTGGCCCAGTCGGGGGCTATGTCACCCTCATCGGATGCCACCTCACAGCAGACCGAGCAAAAATTTACCCAGGAGGAACAAGAACTGGCCAAGTTCTCTCGGCAAATCCTTGCCGGCACCGAGGATGTGTGGACCAAGGAGTTCCAGAAAATGGGACGTACCTATACGCCCCCTACCCTGGTGCTCTTCACCTCATCGGTACAGAGTGCATGCGGAGGAGCCACCTCGGAGGTAGGCCCGTTCTATTGCTCGGCCGACCAGAAGCTATACATCGACCTGAGCTTCTTCTCCACCATGAAGAAGTCGCTTGGCGCCGACGGCGACTTCGCCTATGCCTATGTCATCGCCCATGAGGTGGGCCACCATGTTGAGTACCTGCTGGGCATCTTGGACAAAGCCCACCAGCAAATGAACGGCATGAGCAAGGCCGACGCCAATAAGATCAGCGTCAGGCTGGAACTGCTGGCCGACTACTATGCCGGCGTATGGGCGCATTACGACAACGAGGAATACCAGAGCCTGGAGGACGGCGACATAGAGGAGGCTATACGCTGTGCAGAAGTCATTGGCGACAACTACCTGCAGGAGAAAGCACGTGGCTATTCGCAACCCGAAAGCTTCACCCACGGCACCTCTAAGCAACGTATGAAATGGCTCAAACTAGGCATCCAGACCGGCGATATGAATGTCACGACTTTCGACAAGTCTGATGCCGAGCTGTAATAGTGTGTCCGGTCTGAGCCTCAGGGCTTACACCCTGCGCCACAGGCCGGACTGACCAAAGGTGTCGACCGATGGTGTGCTGACACACAGACAACAGAAAACCAGAGAACAATGAGAAAAACAATCGTCGCAGGGTGCTTGCTGGCACTCTGCTTTAATTTTAGCACAATGGCCGCCAAGGAGAAAACTGTAGAACTGAGGATCATCGAGACAACAGACGTGCATGGCGCCTTCTTCCCTTACGATTTCATCAATCGGAAACCGAGAGCCGGATCACTGGCAAGGGTGAGCAGTTACGTCGGACGGATGCGTGAGAAATATGGCAAGAATGTCATACTGCTCGAAAACGGTGACATCCTTCAAGGGCAACCCGTGAACTATTTCTCCAACTACATCGACACCCTCGACCATAACGTGGCGGCGGATGTCATCAACTATCTCAAATATGACGCCCAGGGGCTGGGCAACCACGACATTGAGACCGGCCACAAATGCTATGACAAGTGGATCAAGGAGCTGGCTTGTCCCACAGTGGCTGCCAACGCCATCGATGCCACGACCGGCAAGACCTACACCAAACCCTACATCATCCTCCATCGCGATGGTGTGAAGATCGCCGTTTTGGGTCTGATTACCCCTGCCATCCCCAACTGGCTGGAGCAACGGTTGTGGACCGGGATGAGGTTTGACAACATGCTCTCTGCTGCCCGCCACTGGATGAAGGTGCTCAGAGAAGAAGAGCGGCCCGATGTAGTCATCGGACTATTTCACTCGGGACGAGAGGGAGGCATCACCACGGCCGAATACCAGGAGAACGCCTCGCTGGAGATTGCCAAAGAGGTGCCGGGGTTCCATGTCGTTCTGTTTGGGCACGACCACACACGCTACATGCAGACCGTCACCAACGTAGAGGGACAGCCCGTATTGTGCCTCAACCCAGCCAACAATGCCATGGCCGTCGGCGTGGCAGCCCTGACACTAAAGGGGAAGAAAGGCAAGTGGACTGTCACCCAAAGCACCGGAGCGCTGGAAGACATGACCAAGGAAGAGGTGGACAAAGCCTATGAAGCACACTTTCAGCCCTTCATTGACAAGGTGAATGCTTATGTAAACCAGAAAATAGGCACGTTCGAGAATACGATCTACACCCGTGACAGCTATTTCGGTAATTCGGCGTTCACCGACCTGATCCACAACCTGCAACTGGAGATCACCGGGGCAGACATTTCCTTCAATGCCCCATTGTCGTTTGATGAACACATCAAGAAGGGCGATGTGTTAGTCAGCGACATGTTCAATCTCTACAAGTTTGAGAACCAGCTCTACGTGATGCGCATGACGGGGAAAGAGATTCGCCAGTACCTGGAAATGAGCTACGGCCTATGGACCAACACGATGACCCAGGCCGATGACCATCTCTTGCTTCTCGATGTCACGACGCGCAACGACGCGCAACGGCTCGGATTCAAGAACTTCTCTTTCAACTTTGACTCGGCGGCCGGGATCGACTATGAGGTCGATGTCACCAAGCCCCAAGGGCAGAAGGTGCATATCCTCCAGATGAGCAACGGAAAGCCTTTTGATGAGAAAGCATGGTACCGGGTTGCCGTCAACAGCTACCGGGGCAATGGCGGAGGAGAACTGATGACCCGGGGCGCCGGCATTCCCAAGGACAGCCTAGACCAGAGGATTGTGTGGCGCTCGGAGAAAGACCAACGCCACTACCTCATGGAAGAAATCCGCAAGGCAGGGACTCTCGACCCACAACCCAACCACAACTGGAAATTCGTACCCGAGAGTTGGACACTGCCTGCAGCAGCCCGCGACCGTGCCTTGCTCTTTCACACCAAATGAAGACAGCATGAAGAATTATTATTTTATTTTCAGCAAGACCGACCTGTTGCTGCAGCGTCAGCCTGACGGCTCATATACAATCCCCATGGCAGAAGAGCCGCCCATAGCCATAAAACCGTGGACACACATCATGAACATCTCACCCATGGCAGATGGCACAGGGGTGAAAACCATGCGCATCAACGACCCGCAGCATCTTGAGATCACAGACAAGACCCTCAAATCTCACGGTTACGACTTCATCGGGCTGCGACAGTCGTTCTATCATCTTCCGATGGCATTCTACCTCAAGGCAGGCAAGTGTCAGGAACTGCTCTACTGGGACGCCAACACCCAATATTGCGGGGTTTGCGGTGCCCCTATGCGGATAAATACCGATATATCGAAGAAATGTATGCAATGTGGCAAGGAGGTGTGGCCACAGCTGGCCACGGCCATCATCGTCCTTATCCACCGAGGGGATGAAGTGCTGCTGGTGCATGCCAAAAACTTCAAGTCAGATTTTTTCGGACTGGTGGCAGGATTCGTAGAGACCGGAGAGACGCTGGAAGACGCTGTCCGCCGCGAGGTGATGGAAGAGACTGGGCTGACCATCAAGAACCTTACCTACTTCGGTTCCCAACCCTGGCCATACCCCTGCGGATTAATGGTAGGATTCATGGCCGAATACGAGTCGGGCGACATTTATCTGCAGAAGTCTGAACTATCGAAAGGAGGATGGTTCAGGTATGACAATTTGCCACAGATTCCCCAGAAACTCTCCATCGCCCGCAAGATCATCGACGCATGGCTTGGCACCTATGGCGTTGTCACGCACCAGGACTGACACGAAATTGTCAAGCCTAGTTGACAGATAAAGCATGAATTTATGAATTGCATGCAGAGTTCGCCAAAAAGGATAACGATTGCTTTGCCATTATCCCAATTTGTTGTAATTTTGCATCCACAATCATAATTTTTATCAATGGACTGGATTATAAATCTGTTTACTACTCAAGACAGCGTAGCACACATTGCGTTGCTTTATGCACTGGTCATTGCTGTGGGTGTCTTGTTAGGAAAAGTGAAGATCGGTGGAATCTCACTCGGCGTAACCTTTGTACTTTTTGCCGGCATCTTGGCCGGACATGTAGGATTCACTGGCCCCAAGGAAATCTTGACTTTCATGCAAGACTTTGGACTGATTCTATTTGTGTTCTGTATTGGTCTACAGGTGGGCCCCGGATTCTTTGAAAGTTTCCGTAAGGGAGGCGTCACGCTAAACCTGCTCTCCACCGCCACGATCCTACTCAACATCCTGGTGATGTTTGGATGCTATTACCTCTTCTTCGACACCAGCAATGTCAACAACCTACCTATGATGGTGGGAACACTCTTCGGAGCTGTGACCAACACGCCAGGTCTGGGTGCTGCCAACGAAGCCTTGGGGGCTGTTTTCGACAAGGCCAGCATCCCACAGATTGCCAACGGCTATGCCTGTGCCTATCCGCTTGGTGTGCTTGGCATTATTGGTGCTACCATTGCTATTCGGTATATCACAAAGACCAAGCTGGAGGAGGAAGAGCAGAAACTCAACGAGGCTGAGGCTGAGAATCCGCACGCCAAACCATACGCCATGACGCTACGGGTGACCAATTCTTATATCGCCGGTCGTAATCTCATGGAGATTTCCGAGTTTCTTAATCGTGACATCGTCTGCACGCGTATCAACCATAACGGAGAGCTGCATACCCCCAAACGCGACACAATCTTCAATGTAGGCGATGAGGTGCTCATCGTTTGCGCCGAGGCTGACGCCGAAGCTATCAAGGCTTTCATCGGTCCGGAAATCGAAGTGGAGTGGAACGACAAACAATACGACGACAAACAACCCATGATCTCTCGCCGTATCGTTGTGACCAATCCCAAGATGAACGGTAAGACCTTGGGAAAGATGCACTTCTCGAGCGTGTACGGTGTCAACGTCACCCGCATCTCGCGTCAGGGCATGGATCTTTTTGCCAGCCGCGACCACCACTTCCATGTGGGCGACAAGATCATGGTGGTGGGTCGTGAGGACAACGTAAACCGGGTGGCTGAACTCATGGGAAACTCAGTGAAGCGTCTGGATGCCCCCAACATCGCCACTATCTTCATCGGTATCATTGTCGGTATCTTGTTCGGAAGTATTCCAATCGCGCTGCCCGGCATGCCGGTACCCTTGAAGTTGGGTATTGCCGGTGGACCGCTGATTATCGCCATCCTCATCGGCCGTTTCGGGTACCGCTTCAAGCTCGTGACCTACACCACCAACTCGGCCAACATGATGTTGCGTGAGATAGGCTTAGTGCTGTTCTTGGCCAGCGTGGGCATCAAGGCCGGAGCCGGATTCTGGGAGACAGTTGTTGCCGGTGACGGTCTGAAATATGTGTACACCGGTTTCCTGATCACAATCATCCCCATTCTGATCATCGGTACCATTGCGCGCCTAAAGTTCAAGTTCAACTATTTCACCATCATGGGTATGATTGCCGGTACTTATACCGACCCACCCGCACTGGCCTATGCCAACGCCAGTTGCACCAAGGAAGCACCGGCCATCGGCTATTCGACGGTATATCCATTGAGCATGTTCCTTAGAATATTTTCGGCACAGATTATCGTCTTGTTCTTCTGCGGAGCATAACCAACATACGATTCAAACATAATCATCCCACTTCTACACGAAGTGGGATTTTTTTTGATGTATCTGCAACCGCTTGGCCAGACATGCTTCTACAATCATACTAAGAAAAAATCCATAGGTTTACACATAGCAAACCATAAGTTTACACATAATAAGCCATAGGTTTACGAAAGCAAGACCATGCCATTACGACTTACAAGCAGCACCTCAGGAGTGAGTCTTCCGATGCTCTGGTTTATTAGATACGAACACGCCGAGCAGGATCAATGCTGACCCTATGTAGGCCAATCCCGTCATGGGCTCGTCGAGCACCAAGGCCGAGAATATCACCGTAGAGACAGGATTAAGGTAAATATAGTTGCTTGCACTCAATGCACCTATCCGCTTGCTCACCAGACTCCATAACGCAAAGCACCCAAAGCTGGCCACAAAACCAAGAAAAAGCAGGTTGCCCCATACCACGGGTTCTAGAAATCCAGATAACGGAAAGGTCCAAGGACGGAAAAAATACATGGGCAGCACGGTGATGAGGCCGTAGAAGAACACCTTACGCGTCACAAACACCACGCTGTAATCCTTCACTTTTCGCAGCAACAAACTATAAAACGCCCAACAGAGGGCAGCACTCAAGGCCAGCAGGTCGCCCAATGGATTGAGCTGCAAGACGAAATGGCCGTTGAAAACCACCAAGGCCACACCAAGCGTGGCAGCGATGGCACCTAACACCAGACTGCGTGTCGCCTTCACACTCTTGAGAAAGGCCAAGGCCAACAATGTGGTGAGCAAGGGTGCTGTGCAGACGATGAACGATACGTTGTTCACATAGTCGATCTTCACCGCCTCATTCTCCGTCACGAAATATAGCGACCCTCCAGTCGCCCCCAACAAGAGCATCAGCAGTTCATCCTTGAGGCTGTTGGCCCACAGGTTGCGCGGTGAGATAAACCAGATACACACATAGGCAAAGAGGAAGCGCAGTGAGAATATCTCATGTGCCTCTAGCCCATGTTGCAGAAGCACCTTCGAATTGACGAACGTGCATCCCCAAATCAGCACCACGACCGCACCGAGGAGGTGGTAAGCCCAAAGTGACTTGTTGTTTTCCATATCGGATGCAAAGTTACTGTATTTCCATGAAAAACCAAGCTTTCCCAACAATTTAACTATTCATGCACCTTCAACGTATTTGTCAACGCATTTGTCGCCTTCTTGACCGTGTGTAAACACCACATTAATAATTAATAATAATTTCATTCTCATGCTCAAATATTAATTCTTTTGCCTAACTTTGCAGTATGAAGCGCATGATCACTTTCATCATCAGTTTGCTGACAGTAACTTCACTCTCTGCGCAGAGCAACAACGTAGAGTGTGAAGACACGTGCAGTCATATCCACGGCATTGACCTCAGTCATTACCAAGGCAATGTGTTCTGGGAGGCTGTGGGGCAGACCAAGATGGCATTCGTCTACCTCAAGGCCACAGAAGGTGGTAACCACATTGATGCTAAATATAAACAGAACATCGACCTTGCACACCAGTATGGCATCAAGGTGGGCTCGTATCATTTCTATCGGCCCAAAGTGGACCAACAGACCCAACTGGAAAACTTCATGACCCAATGCCGGCCTGAGGACCAAGACCTCATCCCGATGATTGACATCGAGTCGACAGGCGGTTTATCAACTACAGATTTCCGCGACTCGCTGTTTGTCTTTCTCCGACTGGTGGAGAAAGCCTATAAGCAGAAGCCCCTACTCTACACGGGGGCTAATTTCTACGACCGGTACCTACTGGGACTGCTGGGCGACTACAAAGTCATGATAGCTCAATACACGCAACGGGAGCCTACGCTCAAAGACGATCTCGACTTTGTGCTCTGGCAATACACCGGTAAAGGGCATCTTGACGGTATCAACGGTTATGTGGATAAGAGTAGGTTCATGGGTGACCATCAACTTCGGGAGATTCGTTTCCGACATCGTTAGCACAACTAAACATATCAGCTGTATTTTAAAACATAGACTGTCATGGCTATTATCAAGTGTCCTGAGTGCGGACGTCAAATCAGCGACAAAGCACCCGTCTGCCCCAACTGCGGCGTAGAGATTGCAGGAAAAATCATCAAGTGCTCCCAGTGTGGAGAGGTTTATTTTCGCGATCAGGAAGTATGCCCCAACTGCCATCACCTGACGCGCACCAACACGCAGGCCTCATCAGCCGACTCCTCGGTTGCTGACCGGCCTGCCAGCTACACCAATGCCCAGGAGCCTCGGCATCAGGCAACAGCACAACAGGGCTCTACTCAAACCACCACTCAGGTGCCTCCCCCCGTACCACCGGTAACCCCGCATCAGACCAGACCGACATCCGACGGCACAACTCCCCCACAGACACCCAAGAAGAAAGGACATGGCGCTCTGATCATTGCCTTTGTCTTTGCCTTGATTGTATGCGCATTATGCTTCTATTTTTATAGCAACGCCAAGACATCCAAAGAACAGGAGGCCTACGAGTTTGCTATGAGAAGTAACGACCCGCTGGTGCTGCAAACATATCTCGACAACAACTTGGATGCTCCGACCGAGCATCGCGACTCGATCATGGCCCACCTTGATATGCTCAAGCGCCAAGACAACGACTGGACCAACGCGATGGTGAGTGGCTCGAAAGCTGCCCTGCAAGAATATCTCGCCAAGCATCCCGACTCAGAACACAAAGCCGAGGCTCAGCACAAGATCGACTCTATAGACTGGAGCGATGCCATCAACGAGAATACCATGGAGTCGATACAAGCTTACCTCGACGAGCACGCCAACGGTGAACACGTAGACGAGGCCAACGATGCCTTGAAGAAAATCAAAGCCAACACTGTGCAGGCAGAGGATAAGACTCTGGTGACAACGGTGCTCCGACGCTTCTTCCAGAGCATCAACATGCGTGACGAGGCTGCTCTCACAGCTACAGTCTCCCCATTGCTCACCAACTTCCTGGGCAAGTCGGATGCCACCAAGGCCGATGTGGTGACATTCATGAACAAGATATACAAGGAGGATATCACCAACATGAACTGGCGACTGGACAGCAACTATAAGATCGACAAAAAAGAAATCGGCGACGAACAATACGAATACACGGTCAGCGTATCGGCCACGCAAGACATCGAGCGAACCGACGAGACCAAAGAAAAGCATGCTCAGTATCGTATCACCACGAAGATCAATCCTGACGGACTGATCACAGCATTGAATATGACCAAGATTCTGGAATAAGCATTCTAGCAGGTTATATGTTGCGGTAACACCGCTTCAAGCATCAAAGACGAATGGTAAGACACCAACTCTGCGGCTTACCCTTCGTCTTTATTATTTTTACGTGAGGTCTACGAATTAGCTTTGTCAGATTACATGATTAAGGTAATAATTCTGGTTCAGACGGGAAACCCGGTTGGAGCCGTCGCTTGCAGCACCAGTCTCTCTGGCAGCCCATACCGACAGCACCATATACTCCTCACCCTGCGCTCTGCTGAGCAGCCAAAGGCATGACGGCCTGGGGAGGGTATGGAGGGTGAATGGGATGTGCGTTCTATTGCAATTAGGTCTTCTGGCAAGCCCGCTCGATGCGCTTCATGCCACGGCACCATTGCCGACGTACATGCTGCGCATGCTTCCCAAAGTGTGGTTCGACTTGAAACAGACCGTGGTTCGACTCGAAGCAGACCGTGGTTCGGCCCGAAGCAGACCTTGGTTCGGCCCGAAGCATGACAGCCCGACGACCATCCCCTCATGGCATCACGACACTGCGGAGGCAGGAGAACTGTCGTGTGGCAGAAAGAGGGCGAATGATATGCCAGGGATGTCCATTTTTAGAAACTTTACCAACCAGTTTTTCTGACTGACCCCTAATTCCTAGAACCTGCCATAACCGCAAGCGCCTTTTATTCTGCAATCTCCACCTCGCTCTGCCCACCGATGGTGAGTTGCATCAGGTCGTAGTAGGAACCATTGTAGATATTCAAGTCTACATTACCGTTGATACCGGGCAGAACACCGGTATCGGTATGCTGCCAGAATTTCCAGTCGCCCTTATATTCCACCTTGTCAACATAGTAGTGGGCAATCCAATAGGGATAGTCGTCAAACACTGGCGCACTGAGATAACGTTCCTTGAACTTAAAATAGGTGTATATGATGGGCTTCACATGGTACTTGTCCTCCACGATATGCAACCATGTGAGTACATCCTGCTGAAAATCCTCCACACTCTTATCCTTGGGCTTGTGTTCGATGTCAAGCACTGGGGGCAGATCACCCTCCACAAGGTGAACATTTTTCAGAAAATAATAGGCCTGGTCGCGTGCCGATGATTTGTTGCTCCAGAAATGGTAAACGCCGCGCACAAAACCATATTCACGGGCCTGCTCAAAATTATCGTTGAAATTGGGATCCACGCGTGAGGAGCCTTCGGTGCCTTTGATAAAGACAAAACGCAACGGACAGCCATCGATGATGGCATTAGAACGTAGACGGTGCCAGTCGATATCACCTTGGTAACGCGAGACATCGATGCCATGGATCTCATAGCCCCCTGGATATTTGGCATCGCCATACAATGCCCTCCAGCGAAAACCTGTAGGACCAACGAAGAAATAGTAGAAAACCCAGATATAGAGAGCCAACACACCTACGGCACCGATGATCCAAGCCCAGCGCGGCCCCTTCTGAAACCAGGAGAAATGAATGATGGATACAGGGAAATGGGCATGGCGATGACTTCTTCGACGACGACTCGAAGAAGATGTCTTACGTGTGCGAGCAGGTTTCCTGTTTGTCATTAATATATTACAGCTAAATATTAAGGGCACTCTATCCACATCCTGTCGGTAGAGTGCCCTTTGCAAATATTGCGTCAGACGAATCTGATATGCGTCATCGTCAGCCGATGTTACTTCTTGCTGGCATTCTCCAGAGCAAGTGTCCGTGTCTCTCGGTCACAAACCTCTGTGGGGCCCCAGTACTGAATCGGACCCGGATAAACGAAGCAGGTCTCGCGTGCCCATTCGTCGCGCTTCTCTACAAATTTCTTGAAAGGCGCACCCTGAAGTTCCACCAGAGCCTTGCGGATCACCGGCTTCATCTCACCGTTACGGCGCTCCATGTTCATCATCATGGTGATGGGCACACCACCAGCCTTCCACTCGTCTGTGGGAGCAGAGAGGTTCTGCACGATAGCCATATATCCCGTCTTACCGTTGGCAATCAGGTTGGCAGCGCTCACACCCAGAGCATAGCAATAGTCAGCATCGAAGTTAGAAGGAGCGGCGCAGCGACCCTCGTAACCAAAGAAGTGGTGCAGGGCAGCAAACTTGCCGTCATATTTGCCTTCCTTCTTCCAGTCTGCCAGCTTGGCTGCCACCATATCAGACAGCAGCTTCTCGGTCTCGATAAGCGACACTTGTACGTTTCCGTGGGGGTCACGGTCGAGTGACAACTGACGGGCTACGCTCTCAGGAAGCGTGCTGAAGGTGTCGGCATTCTCCTTGCTCAGGTGGGCGAGGATATAAGCACGCTGAGCGTCCTTGTCGAGGTCCTTGTAGTCAGCTCCATGGGCAGCAAGCAGATCGTTCAACTCATCGATGAGTCGACCGATGGCCGGGATAAACTCGATGAGGCCTTCGGGGATGAGCACCACACCGAAATTGTTACCGTCGGCGGCGCGCTGGGCAACGGCGGCGGCAATCTGCTCCACAATCTGATTCAGCGTCATATCTTTCTGCTCAATCTCTTCCGAAATCAGACAGATGTTAGGCTGAGCCTGAAGAGCACACTCCAATGCGATATGTGAGGCCGAGCGCCCCATCAGCTTGATGAAGTGCCAGTATTTGCGGGCAGAGTTGGCATCGCGCTCGATATTACCGATGAGCTCAGAATAAACCTTCGTAGCCGTATCGAAACCGAAGCTGGTCTCAATCTGTGCGTTCTTCAAGTCACCATCGATAGTCTTGGGGCAGCCAATCACCTGCACACCATAGTTCTTGGCAGCATAATACTCGGCAAGCACACAGGCATTGGTATTCGAGTCGTCACCACCAATGATGACAACAGCCTTGATATTGAGTTCACGGATAATCTCGAGGCCCTGCTCAAACTGATCTTCCTTCTCCAGCTTGGTACGTCCAGAGCCTATCATATCGAAACCACCAGTGTTGCGGTACTGGTCTACATACTCGGGAGTGAGCTCAATATAATTGTGGTCTACAAGACCGCCGGGGCCCATGAGAAAGCCATACACCTTGTTGGCGGGATTCTGGTTCTTCACGGCGTCGAAGATACCGCTGATCACATTATGACCGCCGGGAGCCTGACCACCAGAGAGAATGATACCCACGTTCATTTCCTTGGATGCCTTCTCTTCACCGGGAACAAACTCGATGATTGGCATTCCGTAGGTATTCGGGAACAACTTCTTGATCTCTTCCTGATCGCCTACGCTCTGTGTAGACTCACCTTCTTTTACCTTAACGACACCCTGAAGGCCCTTGGGGAGTTTGGGCTGATACAAAGCGCGTGCTTTCTGCAAAGGACTCGTTTTCATTTCTTGTTTGAATTAAAATTTAATGAATAGTACACTACTCATGCAAAAGTACAGTTTTTCAATGAGATATAGAAAGAATTGAGAAAGAAAACTCCTTTTTGAAACATTTTTTTAGCCGAGCCGCTTGCTTTTCCACTTTTTTTCCTATCTTTGGACATGAAATCAAAAACACGGAATGTAAACTTCTAAATGATACAGCTATGGCTAAAAAAAGAGATTTAAAGCGTAACATCAATTACATTTGCAGCGATCTGTTTGCCGAAAGTGTAGCCGCTTCCTTGTATGGCTCGCAGAAGAATGACGACAACCTCAACGCCCTGCTGGCGTCGATTATCATTGTGCGCAATGACTTTGTGAAGCGCATCTCGCACCCCGAGCCTGGAATGAAGACCAAACTTTATTATCAGAACCTCATCACCGAATTCAATCATCAGGTTGCAGACATCATCGACCAAATTGGCACTTTAGGATAACTACATAAGCTACTGTTAATCAAACAGCAGCCGGCAGTAGCATCAACGAAAACACAAACACATGATCAAACAGCTTTGCCACTGGCTTCTCTATAAACATTGGGGCTGGAAAAAGAATGTCACCATCGGACATCCCGACAAATACATCATCTGTCTGGCCCCGCACACCAGCAACTGGGACTTTTTGATAGGCCAGCTCTACATGCGAGCTGAAGGAATGAGAATCAACTTCCTGATGAAAAAAGAATGGTTTTTCTGGCCGTTGGGGCCACTGTTCAAACGCTGGGGCGGTATACCTGTTTATCGGTCACAGCACCGCAGCATGACCGATATCCTTGCCGATGAAGCCATCCGGCGCAATGACTTTAGGCTGTGCATCACACCCGAGGGCACTCGCTCACCCAATGCCGACTGGAAGAAAGGATTCTACTATATCGCCATGAAAGCCCAGATACCTGTGTTGCTCTATGGTGTCGACTATGAGAAAAAAATCATTCAATGCACCAAGAGCTACATCCCGAACGGTGACATCGATGCTCAGATGCGAGAGACCAAACTCTATTTCAAGGAATTTAAGGGCAAGTACCCTGAGAACTTTTTAATCGGGGAGATTTGAGATGAAAAAAAGGTTGTGGATATTTGGGATAATACTGACGCTCGCAACAGGTGCAGCAGCCCAGGTTTCGTCTTTACAACAGAAGGCGGAGCGGGCGCTGGCTACCTATTTTATGACCTATTCGGGCAAGAACACCGACTTCCAGACTCAGCCCAGGCTGAAGATACTGATCGTCAACGACCGTGCCAAGACTGTACAGGTGGTAACCGATGAATATTTCGCACAGCAGGAGTTTACCAACAAGCAGGTCGGAAAGATATACAAAGCAGTGAAACACGAACTGCCCAAACCCTACAACAAATACAAGATCCAGGTGATGACCAATGGCATGGCCATCGAAAACTATGTCGTGGGCCATAAGCTCGACGACAACGAAGGTCATGCCCTGTGGGGAAAGATCAACTACGACGACCAGCCCTGGGTGACCAATATTTCCCGCCCTGTCAAGGCGACCCACGGCCTCGACAACCGCCACATCGCTCTTTGGGCCTCGCATGGTAGATACTACGACAATACCAAAGGACGGTGGAAATGGCAGCGTCCCAACCTCTTCGGCACTACCGAAGACCTTTTCACCCAAACCATCGTCGTGCCTTATCTCATCCCCATGCTCGAGAATGCGGGGGCCATCGTGTTCACACCCAGAGAACGCGACTGGCAGAAATGGGAGTATGTCGTCGATCCGGACGGCGGCATCAACGCCTCGGGCAACAACTATAAGGAATATGCCGAGAATGGCAGGTGGCAATATACCGGTCAGCCAGGCTTCATGGCGCATGCTGGTCAATATGTAGATCAGGAGAACCCCTTCACGGCCGGCAACGCCCGGATGATCAAAGCAACCAAAAAAGACGGCAAGGCATACATTGTGTGGCAACCCAACTTCATCAAAGCTGGCCGTCATGCCGTGTACGTGAGTTACCAGACGCTGAAGAACAGCGTTGAGGATGCCCACTACATCGTGTTCCACAAAGGACAAGCCACCGAATTTAGGGTGAACCAGCGCATGGGAGGCGGCACATGGGTGTACCTCGGAACATTCGACTTCGACAAGGGCGACAACCTCTACAACTGTGTGATGCTCACCAACCAGAGTAGGAAACGTGGCATGGTAACGGCCGATGCCGTGAGGTTCGGCGGCGGCATGGGCAATATCGCGCGAGGTGGAGTCACCAGCGGATACCCCAGGGCCATCGAGGGGGCACGCTATTACGCCCAATGGGCCGGAGCACCCTACGATGTCTATGGCGGCCGAGGAGGCACCGACGACTATGCCGACGACATCAATGCCCGGTCGCGTATGCTCAATTGGTTGGCTGGAGGCTCAGTCTATGTGCCGACCCTTGAGGGCAAGAAGGTGCCCATTGAGCTTTCGCTGGCTGTCCACAGCGATGCCGGCTATGCCAAAGACGGCGCGGGCCTCATCGGCTCACTGGCCATCTGCACCACCGACTTCAACGACGGCCGGCTGGCCTCGGGCATCTCCAGAATGTCGTCAAAACTGCTGGCTGAGCAGTTGCTGTCGGGCGTCACACGCGACATCAGCTACAAATACAAGGACTGGGCACGCCGGTACTTGTGGGACCGCAACTATTCCGAGACCCGACTGCCCGAGGTGCCGTCGGCCATCATCGAGACCATGTCGCATCAGAACTTCCCCGATATGCTGCGCGGACAAGACCCTAACTTCAAGTTCGACTTGGCACGTTCGCTCTACAAGACCATTGTGCGCTACGTCAACGAGATGCACGGTCAGGCTGCGGTCATCGCCCCCCTTACCCCCCTCAACCTCGCCGTAGAACTCCTCGAAGGCTCCAAGGCTCGACTCACCTGGACCAACCAGAACGACGACCAGGAGGCCACGGCCACGCCCACTCATTATATTTTATATACAGCAACAGGCACCAGCGGCTTCGACAATGGGCGCAAGGTGACGGGCACCTCCGTCACCATCACGCTCGAACCGGGCGTGCTATACAACTTCCGTGTGTCGGCGGCCAACCGTGGGGGCGAGAGCTTCCCGTCTGAAGTGGTGTCGGCCTTGACACAGCCCAATGCCCAAAAAACCATCTTGGTGGTCAACGGTTTCCACCGCCTGTCAGCCCCGGCGGTTATCAACAATGGCAGCCAGCAAGGCTTCGACCTCGACAGCGATATTGGTGTGTCGTATGGTCTGACAGCTGGTTGGAACGGACGGCAGCTGGTGTTCAACCGTACACGCATGGGCGTGGAGAGCGAGAGCGGACTGGGGTATGGCGGTGACGAACTGGCCGGACAATTCATTGCAGGCAACGACTTCGATTATATCACCACACATGCCGAAGCCATTGCAGCATCGAAGGAATACAATGTAGCGAGCTGCTCCTCAAAGGCTGTTGAGAACGGCAAGGTACACCTCGACAGGTATGCCGCCGTCGACCTCATCCTCGGACTGGAGAAATATGCCCCCAACACCATGAAGTTCTACAAGTCGTTCACCGCTACACTTCAAGGCAAACTCACAGCCTACACCCTAGGCGGCGGACGGCTGATGGTCAGCGGGGCCTATATCGGTGCCGACATGACCGACCCCAACGACTCCACCTGGCTCAGCCAAACCTTGAAGGCCGACTACTCCACCACCTTGAAGACTGATACACTTGCGGGTGCCAACGGACTGGGCCTCAACTTCGACTTCTACCGTATGCTCAACGAAGACCATTACGCAGCCACCCACACCGACGTGCTGAGCCCCCAAGGGCAGGCCATCTGTGCCATGCAATACAGCAATGGTACCTCGGCAGCCGTAGCCTACAACGGCAACGGCTACAGGTCATTCACCATGGGCTTCCCCTTCGAGTGTATCACCGAACCATCGAAGCGCAGCAACCTCATGCGCGGAATATTGAATTATTTACTCAAATAAAACAACAGTATTATGAAGATCCAAGCGAATCATTCGGGTACAAGGTCCATAGAGGTGACCGAGACACACCTACAGACCATAGATAGATACGCATTGCTCAGAAATCTTGTCGACAGCAATGGCATCGTCGATGAAGATGTTCTCGACAAGCTCAAGTTCAACGTCCGCTCCATGCTCGAGTCGGAGGCCGGCAAAGACAAAGACCTGCTGGACCTGAGCCTCGACGTCATCTACAATAGCAACATGAAGGCTTTCGGACTGCATCAGTTGGTGCTTCTGTATATCGACTGGAAGAGCAAGCGTACAGTTACGGAAGAAGAAGACGCACAGGAGGTTACTGACTAGATGCAAAACTATCAGCTGACCGACTTCCTTCCCACCACCCGCAAGGAATGTGAACTGCGCGGATGGGACGAACTGGATGTCATCCTCTTTTCCGGAGACGCTTATGTAGACCACCCTTCGTTCGGAGCGGCAGTCATCGGACGCATGCTGGAGGCCCAGGGCTATCGTGTGGCCATTGTGCCCCAGCCCGACTGGCATGGCGACTACCGTGACTTCAAGAAGCTGGGGCGCCCCCGACTCTTCTTTGGCGTCTCAGCCGGTGCCATGGACTCCATGGTCAACCACTACACGGCCAACCGACGGTTGCGCCATGAGGATGCCTACAGTCCCGACTCCAGGCACGACCTGCGCCCCGACTATCCCTCCATCGTCTACACCCAGATCCTCAAGCAGCTCTATCCCGACGTTCCCGTGGCACTGGGCGGCATCGAAGCCTCGCTCCGCCGATTGACCCATTACGACTACTGGCAGGACAAACTGCGCAAGAGCATCCTCTGCGACAGTGGGGCCGACCTCATCCTCTATGGTATGGGGGAGCGCAACACCCTGCAACTCTGCAAGGAGCTGGAGAGTGGAAAGCTGATCAAGGATATTCACGACATCCCTCAGACGGTTTATCTTTGCAACAAAGCCGACATCCCGGGGGGTATTACCGACAACGACATCGTCCTACACTCGCATGAAGAATGTCTACGCGACAAGAGAGCTCAGGCCGAGAACTTCAGACACATCGAAGAGGAGTCAAACAAGATGCACGCCAGCCGTCTGCTCCAGGCCGTAGACGGACAGTATGCCGTAGCCAATGCGCCCTACCCTCCCATGACCACCGAGGAGGTGGATGCCACGTTCGACCTGCCCTACACCCGTCTGCCCCACCCCAAATACAAGGGCAAGACCATCCCAGCCTACGAGATGATCAAGTTCTCGGTCAACATGCACCGGGGATGCTTCGGCGGATGTTCTTTCTGCACCATATCGGCCCATCAAGGCAAGTTTGTGGTATGCCGGTCCAAGGAGAGCATCCTCAAAGAGGCCCGGCAGGTCACCCAGATGGAAGGCTTCAAGGGATATATCTCCGACCTCGGTGGCCCTTCGGCCAATATGTATGGCATGAAGGGTCGCAACCTGAAAATCTGCGAACGCTGCAAACGACCCTCCTGCATCCATCCGCAGATCTGCCCCAACCTCAACACCGACCACTCCCAGCTGCTCGATATCTATCATGCCGTCGATGCCCTGCCTGGCGTGAAGAAGAGCTTTATCGGCAGCGGCGTGCGCTATGACCTCCTGCTGCATCAGAGCAAAGACGAGAAAGCCAACCAGTCGGCGCGGCAATACACGCGCGAACTCATCACCCGCCATGTGAGCGGACGATTGAAGGTGGCACCCGAGCACACCTCCGACCGCGTGCTGAGCCTCATGCGCAAGCCATCGTTCGAGCTCTTCCATCAGTTCAAGCGCATCTTCGACCGTATCAACCAGGAGGAAGGCCTCAACCAACAGATCATACCTTATTTTATCAGCAGCCACCCAGGCTGCCGCGAGGAAGACATGGCCGAGCTGGCCGTGCAGACCAAGAAACTGAACTTCCAGCTGGAGCAGGTGCAGGATTTCACCCCCACCCCCATGACCGTCAGCACCGAGGCATGGTACACGGGCTTCGACCCCTATACCCTCGAGCCGGTGTTCTGTGCAAAGTCACCCAAAGAGAAACTGGCACAGCGGCAGTTCTTCTTCTGGTACAAGCCCGAAGAACGGCGCAGTATCGAGCAAGAGCTGAAGCATATCGGTCGCCCCGAGCTCATCAAGCAGCTGTATGACGGCGTGCCTTATCGGGGCCGGGCCCACTATGACCCGAAGGCTATCGGCAGTACGCTGGAGCAAGGCAAGCGGACACGCAAGCCTCATCCCGACAAGGCTGCTGAGCATCAGCGATCCCAGGCGCGTAAGTCGTTCAACCCTAATTTCCAACACAATAAAAGGAGAGGAAAGAAGCGATAGCCATTTCCCCTCCCACAACAAGCGTGTCAACACACCAGAAATCGTAGCACTTTGAAAATCATAGAGCAAAACATCATCGGCAAGCACCGGCAGGAAGACTGTGAGGATGGCATCATTGTCACCGATGACTTCGTTGCCGTCATCGATGGCAGCACCAGCAAGACCTCGCATCGCATCCATCCCCAGATGAGCAACGGGCGCTATGGCATGACGCTGATCAAGGAGTTCATCAGCACCATGCCTGCCCAAATCTCCCTGGACACATTCTGCAAGGAGATCACCCAACGCATCCACGACTGCTACCCAGAGGACGACAGCTACATGAAGGCCCATCCCCACGAGCGGCTCTGCGCCAGCGTGGTAGTTTACAGCCGTGCCAAACAAGAGGTCTGGATGATTGGCGACTGCCAGTGCATGGTAGACGGCACACGCTACAACAACGACAAACCCTACGAGGCTGAGCTGGCACGGCTAAGAGCACAACGCTTCGCCAAAATGTGTGAAGAACATGCCGACATGCTCACCCCCGAGGGTTTCATCCGCCACGACTACGCCCGTGACACCATCCTCAACACCCTGCTTGAGCAGATGAAGCAAGAGAACGTCACATACGCCGTGCTCGACGGCTTCCCTGTGACCATGCAAGGGGTCAAGACCATCCGTCTGGAGAACCGTCCGATGGAAATAGTGCTTGCCACTGACGGCTATCCTTTCCTCAAATCAACACTCGCCGATAGTGAGGAGGCGCTGGCCCGGCAGCTCAGCGACGACCCCTGCAACATCACTTCATTTCTGGCCACCAAAGGGCAAATGGAAGGCAACGTGTCGTTCGACGACCGTGCCTACGTGCGCTTCGAAGCCTCGGTCCGGCACCGCTACTTCGTGTGGGTCAGCTTCGACGGCACCGCCTACCACGGCTGGCAGATCCAGCCCAACGGCATGTCTGTGCAGCAGAAGCTCCAACAATGCTTGTCATTGCTGCTCCGACAAGACATCGAGGTCACCGGAGCCGGCCGTACCGATGCGGGTGTACATGCCCGACAGATGGTGTGCCATTTCGACTGGCAACAGGAGATTGATGCCCCACAGCTGGCCTACCGGCTCAACCGGGTGCTGCCGCGAGACATCAGTTGCGAGAAGATAGAACCTGTCTCTGTCGACCTTCACGCCCGTTACTCTGCCACACGCCGTACTTACCGCTACTTCGTCCATACGCAGCGCGATCCCTTCCTTCGCCATTACTCGATGGAGACCCATTGGCCTCTCGACTTCGACCTGATGAACCAAGCCGCGGCCTGGCTCCTGCAGGTCAAGGATTTCAAGGCTTTCTGTAAGGCCGGGGCCGACAACAAGACCACTCTCTGCGACGTGATGACGGCACGTTGGGTGCAGACCTCCCCCACCGCTTATTATTTTGAGATTGCCGCTAACCGCTTTCTCCGCAATATGGTGCGGGCCGTTGTAGGCACCTTGATCGACGTGGGGCGCCACCGCCTCACCCTTGAGGCCTTCAAGGAGGTGGTGCAACATGGCACACGCTCCGATGCCGGCGAGTCTATGCCAGCCCATGCCCTCTTCCTGTGGAGTGTGGAATATGGCAACGGCACCGCCTGAGGCAGTGCCGTTTAACCATATATCGCTTTACAATGCCCGATATCTCAGTCGAGCAACACCCTGCGGACCAGTGGCGAGGTATAGGCGTAAGGCAGGTAGGCCAGTGAGGGCAAAGGGGCGGTGACCAGTACGGCCGCACGCTTGCCCACGGCGATGCTGCCATAGTCGCAACTCAGGCCCACGGCGTAGGCACCGTTGAGGGTCACGGCATGGAACGCCTCTTCGGGCAGCAGCCTCAGCTTGATGCACCCCAGCGACATCACAAACTTCATGTCACCCGACGGCGTGGAGCCCGGGTTATAGTCGGATGCCAGCGCGATGCCGAGTCCACGGTCAATCATCTTGCGCCCTGGGGCGTAAGGCATATTAAGGAAGAACGATGTGCCCGGGAGCAGCGTAGGCATCGTGTCGCTGTCTCTCAGCAGTTCTATCTCTTCATCGGGCATTCGCTCCAGATGGTCTACCGACAGGGCATGGTGTCTCACCGCCACCGCCATGCCTCCCGTCACCGCCAGCTCATCGACGTGGATCTTGGGCCTCAATCCATATCTTGCCCCTGCCTCAAGCATCCGGTCGGTCTCCTCGGGGGTGAAGAAGCCCTCGTCGCAGAACACATCAATATAGTCGGCCAGCCGTTGCCTGCCCACCTCCGGAATCATCTCATTGACCACCAAGTCGACATACTCCGACTGTCGCCCTACGTATGACCGCCCCACGGCATGGGCACCCAGAAACGTAGACACCACCTTCACCTTACTGCCTTCACCCAGACGCCTGATGACGCGCAGCATCTTCAGTTCGTCTTCGAGCGACAGGCCATAGCCGCTCTTCACCTCCACACAGCCCGTACCTTTCTCTTCTATCTCCCCAAGCCTCACACGGGCCTGGACCAGCAGCTCATCCTCACTCAACCTATGCAGCGCATCGGCCGAATGGAGGATGCCTCCGCCCCGGCGGGCTATCTCGGCATAACTCAGTCCTTGGATCTTATCCACAAACTCTCGCTCCCTGCTCCCTGCATAGACGATGTGGGTGTGACTGTCGCAAAAACACGGCATCACACAGCCCCCAGCAGCATCGATCACCTCATCGTACCGCTCCTCCCTAAGGCCGTCCATACTGCCGAAAGCAGCTATCTTTCCGTCGGCCAATTCCAGCCAGGCATCGTGCAGCGTCTCCACATGCCCCATCTCGGCACCCTGCAGACGCAGCACGTCAGGAGGCAGGATGCCGAAGAGGCTACTGATATTGACTATGATTTTCCTCATCTACAGCGCTCGGTTAAGGTTGGCCATCTTCTCACTGCGCAGAAACTCGATCGACTTCTCGATATAGGGATACATCACTTCGTCGGTGTCGATGAACGGCACCACCTTGCGATAGTCATGATACAGACACTCCAGCACAGGCGAGGTCTTGAGCGGACGCCTAAACTCCAGCGCCTGAGCCGCGTTAAACAACTCGATGGCCAGCACGCGCTCTGTGTTCAGCACCACGTTGTATAGCTTTGTGCCGGCATTGGCACCCATGCTCACATGGTCTTCCTGTCCCTGACAGGTTGGGATGCTGTCTACTGAGGCGGGCATACACAGTCCCTTGCTCTGGCTCACGATGGATGCCGCCGTGTACTGGGTGATCATAAAACCACTGTTGACACCCGGATGAGCCACCAGGAAGCTGGGCAGCCCCCTTGTGCCCGACACCAACTTGTAGATACGCCGCTCCGAGATATTCGACAGCTCAGACATGGCAATGGCCAGGAAGTCCATGGGCAAGGCGATGGGCTCACCGTGGAAGTTACCGGCCGAGATGATGAGGTCGTCATCGGGGCAGACGGTGGGGTTGTCGGTCGTCGCGTTGATCTCTACATCGGTCACCCGCTGCACATAGCGCACGGTGTCTTTCACGGCACCATGCACCTGCGGTATGCAACGGAACGAATAGGGGTCTTGCACATGCTGCTTGGGCCTGACAATGAGTTCGCTGCCCTTCAGTATCTTGCTGATGTTCTCAGCCGTGTCGAGCTGTCCTTTGTGGGGCCTCACCACATGCACGGCCCGGTGGAACGGCTCGATGCGACCGTCGTAGGCATCGAGCGACAAGGCGCCGATATAGTCGGCCCAGTTGCTCAGCTGCGTGGCATGGATAATCGACCAGCAACAGAACGCCGCCATGTTCTGGGTGCCGTTGAGCAATGCAAGTCCCTCTTTAGATGCCAGCCGGATGGGTGTCCACCCTTTTATGCGCATGAGCTGCTCACCACTCATTCGCCTGCCTTGGTATTCCACCTCGCCCAGCCCCACCAAGGGCAGACAGAGGTGGGCCAGCGGCACAAGGTCGCCCGACGAGCCCACCGACCCCTGCATATAGACCACGGGATAGATGTCATCGTTGAAGAAGTCGATGAGCCTTTCCACCGTATGCAGCTGGCATCCCGAATAGCCGTAGCTCAACGATTGTATCTTGAGCAGGATCATGAGTTTCACAATCTCGTTGGGCACGCGGTCGCCACAGCCACAGGCATGGCTCATCATGAGGTTGATCTGCAACTTCGACAACTGGTCTTTGCCGATATTGATGTTGCAGAGCGAGCCGAAGCCCGTCGTCACACCGTATATGGGCTCCTTCGTCTCGGCGATCTTCCGGTCCAGATATTCCCGGCAGCGCACGATGCGTTTGCGCGAGTCGTCACCCAACTTCAGCTTGTAGTTCATCCGCATAATCTCCGACACCTTGTTGAGGGTGAGGTGTCCGGCACTGATTTCATGTATTCTCTCTTCCATAGTATTGTTTTGATAAATGATTGTATTGGGGCAGGCTCTTCTCAGAATGCCTGCCGTATGAGGTCGTCATCGACCATCTCGGGGAGTGTGACCTTCAGGTCGGGCGTGCGTTCCATCTCACGCCGTATGGCGTCCATCGACCCGGCATTGCGTGCCCACGACCGTCGGCTGATGCCGTTGTTGACATCCCAGAACAGCATCTCACGGATATGCCGTTCGGAGGCATCGCTGCCGTCGACCACCATGCCGAACCCGCCGTTCACCACTTCGCCCCAGCCCACGCCGCCGCCGTTGTGGATGCTCACCCAGGTGGCTCCGCGGAAGCTGTCGCCGATGACGTTCTGGATGGCCATGTCGGCACAGAAGCGCGACCCGTCGTAGATGTTGCTCGTCTCACGGAAGGGGGAGTCGGTGCCCGACACGTCGTGGTGGTCGCGCCCCAGCACCACGGGGCCATGCAGCTGTCCGCTGCGCACGGCATCGTTGAAGGCCAGCGCTATCTTGGTGCGCCCCTCGCAGTCGGCATAGAGTATGCGTGCCTGCGAGCCCACCACGAGGTGGTTCTTGCCAGCCTCTTTGATCCAGTGGATGTTGTCGTCGAGCTGGTGACAGATGTCGGCCGGTGCATGGAGGCGTTCGGCTTCGAGCACCTCGGTGGCCAGACGGTCGGTCAGCTCCAGGTCGTGCGGGTCGCACGAGGTGCATACCCATCTGAAGGGACCGAAGCCATAGTCGAAGAACATCGGTCCCATGATGTCCTGCACGTATGACGGATAGCGGAACGAGCCGTCGGCATTGAGGATGTCGGCCCCTGCCCTGCCCGACTGCAACAAAAAGGCGTTGCCATAGTCGAAGAAATACATGCCCCGGGC
The DNA here is from genome assembly GCA_964493905.1 of uncultured Prevotella sp. Lineage (GTDB taxonomy): Bacteria > Bacteroidota > Bacteroidia > Bacteroidales > Bacteroidaceae > Prevotella. The sequence goes on along the minus strand of CAZBQA010000016.1, from coordinate 5,281 downwards.
AGCCAGCTTGTTGATGGCTGCCACCTGCCTGCGCAGCGAGGCCTCCACCCGCAACTTAAACTCCTCGGGCTGGTCGGCCATCATCTGCTTGCTCTCGTCGAGCGTCAGGCCCACGGGGTAGTAGCCGCCGGCCCAAGGATTGTGCAGCGAGGTCTGGTCAGACCCCAGGTCTACCTGCACGCCCTCGTCGGCCAGCCGCTCCCATAGGTCCACCACGTTGCCCACATAGGCCATCGACACCGTGCGACCGCTGTCCACGGCCTCGCGCACGGCGGGCAGCAGCTGGTCGAGGTCGTCATACAGTTGGTCTACCCAGCCTTGCTCGTAACGCTTGGTGGCTGCCTTGGGGTTGATCTCGGCCACGACGCTCACCACGCCGGCAATGTTGCCGGCCTTGGGCTGGGCACCGCTCATGCCGCCAAGTCCCGACGACACGAAGAGGGGCTTGCGCCGACTGCCCTGCATCACCCGCCGGGCGGCATTGAGCACGGTGATGGTGGTGCCGTGGACAATGCCCTGCGGACCGATATACATATACGAGCCTGCCGTCATCTGGCCATACTGGCTCACGCCCAAGGCATTGAAGCGCTCCCAGTCGTCGGGTTTCGAGTAGTTGGGAATCACCATGCCGTTGGTCACCACCACCCGCGGCGCATCGCGATGCGAGGGAAAGAGGCCCAGCGGGTGGCCCGAATACATCACCAGCGTCTGTTCGTCGGTCATCTCGCTGAGGTAGCGCATGGTCAGCCTGTACTGCGCCCAGTTTTGGAAGATGGCCCCATTGCCGCCATAGATGATGAGTTCGTGCGGATGCTGCGCCACCCTGGGGTCGAGGTTGTTCTGAATCATGAGCATGATGGCTGCCGCCTGCAGCGACCGATGGGGATAGTGGTCGATGGGGCGCGCCATCATCTCATAGCTGGGCCTGTAACGATACATGTAGATCCGCCCATAGTCTTTCAGCTCCTGGGCAAACTCTGGAGCCAGCTTGGCGTGCAGCTTGCGCGGAAAATAGCGCAGCGCATTGCGCAGAGCCAGCTGCTTCTCCTCGTCGGTGAGGATGTCTTTGCGCCTGGGCGCGTGGTTCACAGCCTGGTCGTAAGGCTGCAGTTCGGGTAAGGTGTCGGGTATGCCGGCACGTATCTCGGCTTTGAATGATTCGATGGTCATAAGGCTCAGATTTTAGATTCTACGATGTCCATGATTTCTCTTTCCAAGCGGTCGGCACTGGCCACGAGGGTGTCGGCCTCGGCCACTAGGGCATCGGCCTCCGCGCGGTCTTTCAGTGAGGCGGCATTGATCTTGACGTTGAGCCATGCCCCACGCACGGCGGCCCGAACGGCCAGGGCACCCACGCCGGCATCCGACACACTGTTGGGGTTGCCCTCGGCAGCCATCGCGCGGCAGAGGGCGAAGGCCTCGTAGGCTGTCTTCATGGTCTGCAGCGGCACCTGGGTGGCATTGAGCGTGGCAGCCTGGATGGCGGCAGTGCGCTGCCGCTTCTCCTCGTCGGTGCCCTTGGGCAGACCAAAGGCATCCATGATCTGGTTGAAGGCGCGGGTGTCTTCGTCGACCAGCGCGAGGAGCCGACGCATGAGCTGCTGACCCTTCACGGCCCACGTGCTGAACTCCTGCCAGCGCGCATCCCACCCGCGCTTGTGGCTCGACAGGTTGGCCACCATCGTGCCTAGGGCGGCACCCAGGGCACCCATGTAAGCGGCGATGCTGCCACCGCCGGGCGCAGGCGACTCGCGCGAGGTCTCCTCGGCAAAGGCCTTGACCGTGAGGTCGGCCAGACGGGCACCCTTACCGTCATCTTCCAACAGATACTCGATGACCTTCTCACGAACATTGAAAGGCTTGAGGTCGTCGAGGCCCATCGACCTGACGGCCATCTTCACCACGTCGTCTTCGGGAATGCCGGTAGAGCGTTGCTGCTTCTCCAGAAAATAGTTGCCGGCGTCGATGAGCGTGCTCTTGGGTATAAGACCCACAATCTCGGTACCGGTCACGCGCAGACCGCGCTGCTGGGCACAGCGGCACACCTCGTCGAAAGCCTTGTGCAGCGGGGTGACGTGGATGTTGGTGATGTTCATCGAGACCTGCGCGATGCCATATTCGTCGATATACCACCCTATGGCCTTGGTACACTTGAGTGTGCCGGGCTGCGTCAGCGGCCGGCCCTGTTCGTCGGTCAGCACCTTGCCTGTGAGCGCCCCGCCCTCGCGCAGCGGCCGGCCTTTCTCCCTGACATCGAAGGCCACGGCGTTGGCGCGACGGGTGGAGGTGGTGTTGAGGTTGAAGTTGACGGCAATGAGAAAATCGCGCGCGCCCACCACCGTGCAGCCCGTGCGGGCGATGGCCTCGTCGTAGGGACGGGCGCCAAAGTCGGGGGCCTTGTCAGGGTCGGCCAGTTTCTCGGCCAGCGCCTCATACTCGCCTGCCCTGCATACGGCCAGGTTGCGACGCTCGGGGCGCAGGGCCGAGGCCTCGTAGCAATAGGTGGGAACGCGTAGCTCGCTGGCAATGCGCTCGGCCAACTGACGCGCCAGCTCGGCACACTCGTCGAGGGTGATGCCGGCCACGGGAATCAAGGGCAGCACGTCGGTGGCACCCATGCGGGGATGGGCTCCGTGATGATGCCGCATGTCAATCAACTGGGCAGCAAGGGCCACGGCCTGGAATGCGGCCTCGCACACCGCCTCGGGACTGCCCACAAAGGTGACCACGGTGCGGTTGGTGGCCTCGCCGGGGTCGACATCGAGCAATTTTACTCCCTCACACTGCTCAATGACATGGCTGATGGCCTGAATAACCTGTTTGTCGCGTCCCTCACTGAAATTGGGGACACATTCGATGATACGTCCGTCTTGTTTCATAGTATGAATAATATAATAATAGGTGTTTTCAGTTATCGAGGCAAATATAGTTGATTCTCTACAAATATGCAAGAAAAATGCGCAAGAAATGATGTGCATACGCAAAAGCACGGCCTTTTGCAATGGGCGTGGCCGAATAGTGGCTGATTGGCGGCTGACATCCATAACACGGCTGCCATCTTGTCGCCGAAGGCTTTAAGACTAGCCTAAGCTATGACTGCCCGCCGCCTTGACCATTCGGCAACGGTCTGCTTCAAGTCGAAGGAGAAGCTGTTTCGACTTGAAGTATCGGCTGATTCAAGTCGAAGTAGCAGGTGCTTCAAGTGGAAATAGGCCGCCGGTTGGCCCTGACGAAGGTGCAAAAGGTGCTTGATGACGCTGCCAAACGACGGTTGCGGCCACGGCATCTGGATGCTGCGGCCCAACGCCGAAGACCATGATGTTTACCAAGAAAAAGGTAGCCGACAAATAAGAACTGCAGGATTTATTGTATTTATAGTGTTAAAAATTTGGTAGAATAGTATAAAAACTATATATTTGCACCAAGAAAACATTTTAATTGCAAACATTATTTATAAATCAGAACGCCTATAGACTGACATTTACTTCATCAAATAAGATTAAGAAAAATGAAGAATCTTGCAGGAATGACCGACGAAGAGTTGGCGTTGTGCTACATGGACGGCAACAACCGGGCGTTTGATTTGCTGTTGTCACGCAATCAATCGAAGCTATTCTCATACATTCTCTTTGTGGTGCGCGACCAAGATAAGGCGAACGATATATTTCAGGAGACCTTTATCAAGATCATTGTCAAGTTGCAGAGCGGCAAATACGTGCCCACCGGAAAATTCGGTGCGTGGTGCATGCGCATCGCACACAATGTCATCATGGACACGTATAGGGGCCAGAAGGCCGAGCATATCGTCGAGCCCACGGCCGACAACGACCTGTCGAACCTGAGCGCCGACCATCTGCTCGACACGAACATCGAGAACAAATACATCAACGACCAGGTGCTGACCGATGTGAAAAAGATGATGAACCTGCTGCCCACATCGCAGCGCGAGGTAGTGTTCATGCGGTTCTACCAGCAAATGTCGTTCAAGGAGATTGCCGAGACTACCGATGTGAGCATCAACACGGCATTGGGACGCATGAGGTATGCCATTCTCAACATGCGCCGCATGGCCAACGAGCACCAAGTGCTGCTACAGCTCGACTAAGGGGATGACTGGCTGTTCATCCACCCGGGTATACCTATTATATGATACATCATCGACACCCCTGCCCTGCGGCACTGTCAGCTCATGGATGGGACGCAAAGCAGGGATGGGACGGGGTGCGCCGTGAGGTCAGAGTGCCTTCAACTGGGCAATGGTGGCCAATGGGTCGGGAGCATTGAAGATATAGCTTCCGCTCACCAGCACATCCACTCCGGCAGCCACCAGGCGGGGAGCCGTATCGCCGTTCACCCCACCGTCGACCTCAATCAAGGCCTTGGAGCCGCTCTCGGCAATCAGCGTGCGTAGGCGCTGTACCTTGGAGATGGTGTTCTCGATAAACTTCTGGCCGCCAAAACCTGGGTTGACACTCATCAGCAACACCATGTCTACGTCGGCAATGACATCCTCGAGCACCCATACAGGCGTGGAGGGATTCAGGGTGACGCCTGCCTTCATGCCGGCATCATGAATCTCATGGATGGTGCGGTTGAGGTGTACCGACGCCTCATAGTGAACATTCATCATCATGGCACCCAACTTGGCCGTCTGGGCGATATATCGCTCAGGCTTCAGGATCATGAAATGCACATCTAACGGCTTATTGCAGATGGCCTTCACCGCTTCCATCACCGGAAAGCCAAAAGAGATATTGGGCACAAATGTGCCATCCATTACATCGCAGTGGAGCCAGTCGGCCTCACTACGGTTAATCATATTGATGTCGCCCTTCAAGTCGGCAAAATCGGCAGCCAGCAATGAAGGGGAAACGATTGTCTTCATGAAGAAGTGTGTTTGTGGGATAAAAGAGTTGATAACTGTCAGTTCATGCACATGGGCAACGTATTACCGTCTGTTTTCATGGCCCGATACCTGTAGGCTATCTGACGGATAATATGCAATGTAGCCTCGGTGGGGCCATTGTCTTCTGGAGTAAAATGCTTCATAGGCGAAATGCGATTTGGAAATGCGTTTGTTCTTATAACGACCCTCCATGGCCTTTATTACATCCGAAACAGAGTTTATATCGCAATTTCATCTTTTTTTAATACGTTACTCTTGCCACTAAGCAAAAACTTTACTATATTTGCAATATACATTAACTTTTAATTCAGTTTCCTATGAACGGTGAATTCAACAAGCAAGTGCAAATTTAGGGAATTATTTCATAAAAGCATT
>CAZBQA010000015.1:0-52156 GCA_964493905.1 uncultured Prevotella sp. | reverse complement strand
TAACCTCGGGATTTTTTGTATGATTACAGGACGGCCCATATTGAATGGTTACGATTTTTCTGCAGGACAGGACTGTCAAGCGGTATGAAATACCAGAGGAAGAGCCAATGATGGAAGCAGAGGACGTTCCTACAACGTACAAAAATAAAGTAACATGATAATACGTTATAAGAAAAAAGTCAGATAGACATAAGCATTATGAGAAAATTTACAAAGTTAAGCATGCAGTGGTTCTACTCTCTATTGGAAAAGGGAGAGTGTGACATTATAGACTTCAAGGAGCAACTTGAAGACAAACGAGCCTTTGGCAGGTCACATAAAAATTTTGCTCCGAACTATGAAGAAATGGCTCGCGATGTGGTAGCCTTTGCAAATCTGAAAGGCGGTTTCTTGTTTGTCGGAATTGTTGATGGAACAAAGGAAGTTAACATCGACTTCAAATATGACAATCAGAAGGTATTCGACCTTATCAAACAGGTGCAGGACAGAACTTCCCCACTATTACCCTGATTCCTCATACTCTGAAAGTAGATGGGCATGACCTATTGCTGCTTAAAATTCCTTTTTCCAACCAAATGCATCGCACCAGCCGTGGAGAATTTCTTATTCGCTCTAACGATGGTAACAGACCCATTAAGCCATACGAAATGGCAACAATCTTAGCGGAGAAAGGCATGATTGTCTATGACCAACAGACATGGAACGTGGGTGGTGATTGGATAGACCCAAAGCGTCTTGCACGACTGCGCGACCTTATAGAAGCGAAGAATAGCGAGAGTCCATATCTTGACAAAACGGATGAAGACCTGTTGGATTCGCTCGGAATGACACGTGAGGAAAATGATGGGATTCTGCCTACCACAACAGGTCTGTTGTTTATTGGTAATGACCGAGCATTGCGGGAACTGCCTTATTATCAGGTGAAATACATCCACTATTTCTCTGATGGTACATATCGCCCATACGAATATAAGGGTAATATTGTTGAAGTAGCTGAAGCTTGCTTCAATCAGTTGAAAGCGGAAATCAAGCAAAAGGAGTTTGTCTTCGGCTTGTTCCGTGAATATGTAGAGGACTATTCCGAAATAGTTATTCGCGAGCTACTTGTCAATGCCTTGGCTCACAGAGACATAAGCCGTCAACAGATTATCGAGATTCGAAAATATAATGATGGAGGATACCTCGAAATAGAAAGTCCTGGAACATTCCCTGATGGTGTGACCGTAGATAATTATTTGCGCAAGACCAATCCCCGCAATCCTAATGTAATGGATATTCTGCGTGAAATAGGCTTGGCAGAAAAGGCAGGAAGTGGTTTTGATAAGATTTTCACGGACCTGCTGAAGAAGGGTAAGGCTTTGCCTATGCTCGAAGAGACAGAGACTTCCGTTATCTTCCGTATTAAAGCTGAGGTTACGACAGAAAAGCTGATAGAGTTGTCGCTACTTTACGAGAGCAGAACAGGGCGTGCATTGAAATTAGACCAGCTCTTTGTGTTGTCGGAAATTGTAAAACGTGGGAAGATAACGCTGAATGACTTGGCTGACTCGCCCAATATCAGTCAATTTCGCTTGCAGACCATTTTGGACAACTTGCAGGAACTTGAATTCATTGAATCCACGGGAAAGACTTCAGGCTTAGCCTACATTCTTCATGTCAGCAAGCGAAAAAGTACTGAAGAGAAAATTGACTATGTAAAGAGAAAGAAGCAGAATAAAGCTCGTCAGAAAGAAGCCATCCTTAGGTATTTGGATTCTATAGACACTATCAATAATACTGATGCAAGGGAACTTTTGAAATTACAAGAAAAGGATCGTTCAATGGTATCACGTCTGTTTGCAGAATTAGTCAAAGAAAAAGAAATCGAGCAAACGGAGGATAGTATTCCTAACAACGTGAAATACAGGAGAAAACGTCGATAACCCGTTTGCAGTTTCGTTTGCAGTTACGTTTGCTAAATCGAAAGCTGCAAACAGACGGACTAACAATTTAATGATTTGCTCAATATGGAACTAAGGTGAAAGTTGACATATATGAAGTGACTTATGAATAAATACACATTAATAGAACTGAATACCAAGAGTGGTACAAAGAATATCATTTGTCAACTGCTGGCACCTCGTCAGACGATTTCTCTTGAGAATGTTGAGGAAACGAGAAGCTATGTTGTTGCTATTGATGATGCTGTTCGATACTGTTTTACATGCAATCCCAATATTTTAGACGCGGACTCGGAGTATGTTGTTCTTACAGACCGAGCACCGAACAAACAAAAACTTCTGGAGGGAACGGTTCGGCAGAAAAAGTGGTTGAAACACCCGAAAATGGCAGAGCACACAGCCGAGGAAGTCTTGGATTCCTGAACTAATGAATTTAAGTATAAAGAAGAGGTGGATGAAGAACATCCTGGTCTGAGGAAGCCCCAATTGGGTGCGCTACATGCTTTGCTTGGGCATTTCTTGTCACCAACTGATATTGCAACCGTTGTTCTGCCGACAGGGACGGGAAAGACAGAAACAATGCTTTCTGCTATGATTGCAGGAAAGTGTAGGAAATTACTGGTTACAGTTCCCTCGTCTGCCCTTAGAAACCAGATGTTTGGTAAGTTCAAAACATTGGGGGTACTGAAAGATCCTAAGTTTGGTGTTGTCGGAGATGGTGCATTGTATCCAATAGTTGGCGTTGTAAATTCGGCTTTTGACACGGTTGAGGAACTAAATTCTTTTATTGCCCAATGCAATGTGGTTATAACCACGATGCAGATTATCGACGCTGCTCCACATGACCAACAAGATGTATATGTAAGTGCATTTACGAATGTGTTTGTCGATGAAGCTCATCACATTGTAGCGGCATCATGGAGGAAGTTTGCAGATAGATTTCCTAAGAACCAATTGATTCAGTTCACTGCAACGCCGTTCAGAAATGACGGTCAGCGGCTTGAAGGAAAGGTTATCTTCAACTATCCTCTAAAACAAGCTCAGGAAGATGGATATTACAGAACCATCAACTTTCTCTCCATCAGGGAGTATGAAGACGACAAAGCGGACAGGGCTATAGCGGTGAGGGCTATTGAACAATTGCGGTCTGACTTGGATGCAGGCTATCACCATATACTGATAGCACAATGTGAGAGCAGAAGAAGGGCAGTTGAGGTTTATGAAATCTATCATGAGCTATGTCCTGACTTGAATCCCGTGGTAATCTATTCTGGTCACCCCCAATACAAAGAGAACTATGGAACCATTGTGCGTAGGGAGACAAAAGTGAGTAACCATTCAACATAAGGGCAAAGCAAATCCTCCCATGTAGCACCTGTCAGATGCTACATGGGAGGATTGGCTTTATACAGGCAGCAAAGGCCCAGACTGGGCCCTGCAATATGCCTGAAATTATTCCACAACGATAGGCTTATACTTGGGCACGAGCAACTTCATGATGCACCAGCCGATGAGGTATGCCACGGCACAGATGCAGAAGATAATCATATAACCGGCCGGCTTGCCGTCGAAGCCCATGAACTGGAATGCAGCGCCCTGGCCTTCGGCATAGGTGAAGAGCGCACCCGAGCCCTTATTGATGAGGAACGAGCCCACGCCACCGGCCATGGCACCGATACCGGTGATGGTGGCCACTGTCGACTTGGGAAACATGTCACCGATGGTGGAATAGAGGTTGGCCGACCACGCCTGATGACCGGCACCGAGCAAGCCGATGATGATGGCAGGCCACCACGGGCTATAGGTGCCCATAGGCTGAGCCAGCAGACCCAGCACGGGGAAGCAGGCAAAAATCAGCATGGCACGCATACGACCGATGTAGGGGTTCATACCTTTCTTGTCGACGAAGTAGGTGGGCAGGTAACCGCCGAAGATGCTCAGCACCGTCACGATGGCATAGAGGGTGAAGATGAGCATGATGGCCATGGCCGAGTCGGAAGTGTAACCATACTGGTCGGAGAAATAAGCCGGTGCCCAGAACAGGAAAAACCACCACACGCCATCAGTGAGGAACTTGCCTGTGATGAACGACCAAGTCTGACGGAAAGTGAAACATTTGAGGAAACTGATGGTCTTCTCGTTTTCAATCTCTGCCTTGCTCTCATCTTTGTTTACTTCTTCTGCTTCGTCGTCTTGGTTGATGTAGAGCAACTCTGCCTGGTTTACATGCTTATTGCGAGCAGGATCATCATAGAGCCAGATCCACAGCCCCATCCATACATAACCCAGCACACCAATGATGATGAAGGCCCATTCCCATCCCAAATAGCTGGCCATAATGGGAATGGTAGCTGGAGCTGCCAGGGCACCGATGGATGCACCGCTGTTGAAGATGGAGGTAGAGAAGGCCCGGTCTTTCTTCGGGAAATACTCGGCCGTCACCTTGATGGCTGCCGGAAAGTTGCCGGCTTCGCCCACGGCAAGGATTAGACGGCAGGAAAGGAAGAGCCACACGCTGACGGTGGCAATGGCCACAGCGGCGTCGCTGCCCGCCTGCACCATGCGCAGGGCCTCGATGCTGTCGTAGCCTTCGATCTGCATGGCCACCCAGCCACAGCCTGCGTGCATCACGGCACCCGTAGACCATACGAAGATGGCAATGAGGTAGCCTTTCTTGGTGCCCATCCAGTCGATGAACTTACCGGCAAAGAGGTTGGCGATTGCATAGAAGATAGAAAACAGACCAGTGATTGTGCCATAGTCGTCATCCGTCCAATGGAACTCGGGTGAGATAAAATCTTTCCATGTGAGTGACAGTACCTGACGGTCCATGTAGTTGACTGTGGTTGCCAAGAACAGCAAGCAGCAGATTACCCAACGGAAATTAGACATTTTGTTTGTTTGAATTGTAGACATTGTTTGTTGGTTTGTTGGTTTGTTGGTTTGTTGGTTGTTGGTGGGCTGGTTGTTAGTGGGCTGGTTTGCTAGTTGCTTGGTTGGAGTCGAACTTATCAAATATCCAACTCATCAACTCACCAACTAACTAACAAACTAACAAACCAGCCCACCAACAAACCAACCCACCTACATTATTTCAAATCAGGAATAGGCACTACCTGCATGTCGGTGTACACCAGGTTCTCGCCGGCCATACCCCAGATAAAGGTATAGTTGCTGGTACCTGCGGCGCAGTGGATGCTCCATTGCGGCGAGATGACAGCCTGCTCGTTGTCGAGCCAGATGGGGCGTGTCTCCTGCGGCTCACCCATCATGTGGAGGATCTTCTGCCCCTTGGGCACCTTGTAATACATATAGGTCTCCATGCGACGGCAATGGGTGTGGGCAGGCATCGTGTTCCATACCGACCCCTCGCTCAACTCGGTGACACCCATCTGCAACTGGCAGGTGCGCACGTTGGCCACACCGTCGATGAGCAGTTGGTGAATCACGCGGTCGTTGCTCTCCTTCATGCTTCCGGCCTTGATGTTCTTGGCTTCCTTAAGCGTCACCTTCTTGGTGGGATAAGAAGCATGGGCACAGGCCGAGTTCATGTAAAACTTGGCGGGCTCTGCGGCGTTCTTGCTCGAAACCACGATGTCCTTGGCACCACGTCCGATGTAGAGGGCCTCCTGGAAACCCAGGTCGTAGCTTTTGCCATCTACCGTCACGGTGCCCTCACCACCGATATTGATGATACCCAACTCGCGATTGTCGAGCAGGTTGCGGCCATTCTCACCCTTGCTGGCATCCACATACAGCGGAGCGATGGAAACCAGCTTGAGCGGCGTGGCGGTGGGTTCGGCACCTCCCACGAGAAAACGGTCGTACATCGTATAGGTCCAGTTCACCTCACCCGGTGCAAACACCTTTTCGATGAGATACTCCTTACGCAGACGGTCGGTGGTGTAGTGCTTAGCGTCGTCAGGACCGGTGGCCCAACGCATGTTGTAGTTGGTGTAGGCATTCTCAGCCTTCACTTCATAACCTGTGGAACAACATTTCTGTGCCATGCCAACTCCAGCGAACAGGCACAAAGCAATGGTCAATAATGTTTTCTTCATTTTTATATGAGATTAATAAATGTCTTTGTATGTCTTCCTAAAGGCAGGCTCCGTATGTCAAACGGCAACGTCACCCTTCTTCAGAGCCTCAGCGGCCGACCTCTCATCTCGCAGGATCAGTCTGCGGTTCCACAACATCATGGCGAGGGTCAGCACCACAAGCAACGCGGCACCCACATATTGAGCATACTTGGTAGCGGCAAAGATCACATAGCCATAGAGGGCACTGGCAAAGTCCATGCTACCGGCCTCGAAGCCTGCGGGAACGTGGGAGGCCTGGTCGCCAGTGGCGGCATAGACAGCGGCAGCGGCCTTCGTGAAGTCGGGTGCCATATCGGTCACAAACCACAGTCCCACCAACAGCGCAACGAGCCCGATGATATAGGTTCGAAACACATTGCCATTGGTGTAGGGTGAGATCAAGGGGAAGAGATAAAACAGTCCGGCCAGCGAAGCCAACGGCAGGAACTGGTTGCCGGGCAGCACGACGGCAATCACCAGATAGGTAGGAATGAGCAGGAGGGTGCAGACCAATGCCGTGGGATGGCCGATGACCAATGCCGGACTCATGCCGATAAACACCTTCTTGCCCTGGAAACGCTTGTTGACCAGTTCCTTGGTCTTCTCAGAGATGGGCATCAGACCATCGATGAACAGACGGGTGATACGAGGGATGAGTTCCATCACGGCACCCATGGTCACACCGAGGAAGAGAATCTTCTTGACCTCCAGCTGGGCTACCAGGCCTATCAAACCGCCGACGATGACACCCAGCACCAAGGGCTCACCCAGCACGCCAAACTTCTTCTTGAGTCCTTCGGCATCGATGTCGAGCTTGTTGAATCCGGGAATCTTCTCGAGCACCCAGTTGATGCACAGCGTGAACGGCACAAGGCTCTGGCAGAAGGGCTGTGGAACGGAGATACCGTCGAGACCCTCGTAGTAACCCTGGAACTTCTCGGCTGTGAGGTCAGCCACCACCAGGGTGAACATATAGCAGATGATGGCGGCGAAATATCCCCACAACAGGTTCTCGTCGAACACAAAGTACACCACGGCGCCGATGAAGGCAAAATGCCAGTAGTTCCACAGATCAATGTTCACGGTACGCGTCGTCTTGGTGATCAGCATCAGAAGGTTGATGCCCAGACAGATGGGGATGATGAGTGCTCCTACGGCTGTGTTATAGGCCACGGCAGCAGCAGCAGGCCAACCCATGTCGAAGACATTGAGCTGGAGATGATAGATTTGTGAGATCAAGGTCAGCGGGTCACTGAAATTGGTTGTCAGCAACGCCGTCACAATACCCAGGCCCACAAAACCCACACCCACATAGAGGCCGGACTTCAACGCCTTGCCAAAACTCATGCCAATACACAACCCAATGATGGTGAAGATGATAGGCATCATCACACTAGCTCCTAAGCTAATAATATAGCTAAATACATTTTCCATATTTGTTTTGATAGATTGCTTTTGAAACAACTAGGCGCAAATTTACGAAAATAATTTGTAATTCGATACCTTCCGCACAAATATTTCATTGAATTGTACAAGAATGAAGCCTATGAGATAATAACAAAAAACATCAGGGCATCCACAAACCGAAATAAGCCTGCCCTGCCATAATCATGCATATACCATGACTGGGAGTTGCCTTTTCGCGTTTCTGGATGCCCTTGCCGTGGGGAGAGGGAGCCCAAGATGGGCTTAGTCTTGGAAATAAACCCGCTTCACTCGATTACTGATGCCGGTCAGCACCTCGTAAGGGATGGTGTCGAGCACGTCGCTCAACACGGTCACGGGCAGGTGGTCGCCAAAGATCTCCACGCTGTCACCTTCCTTACAGTCGATGCCGGTCACATCGATCATGGCCACATCCATACAGATATTACCCACATAGTAAGCCTTCTGGCCATTCACCAGACAATAGCAATGACGGTTGCCCAAGTGACGGTTCAGCCCGTCGGCATAGCCTATGGGGATGGCAGCGATGAGGCTATCGCGCTCCACCTTCCCCTTCCGACTGTAGCCTACGGTGTCGCCGGCAGCGACCTGTCTGATTTGCAGGATGGTGGTCCTGAGGGTAGATACATTGTTGATAATCTGGTTGTTGCGGCTATTGATGCCATAGAGTCCGAGGCCCAGTCGACACATGTCCAGCTGTCGCTCAGGGAAGTGCTCTATGCCGGCCGAATTGTCGATATGTCTCAGTATTTTGTGGTCGAAGGCCGCCTGGAGCTTCTCGCTGCCCTTCTTGAAACGTTCGAACTGCACCTTGGAGAAAGCATCGAAGTCGTCGCTGTCTGAGCCCACGAAATGCGAGAACACCGACCGTGGTATAATAGCATTTTGATGTTTCAGGCGTTCGATGAGCGCATCGAGGTCGGTCTCGGGGTCGAAGCCGAGCCGATGCATGCCGGTGTCCAGCTTGATGTGCACCGGGTAGCCGGTGATGCCTTCTTTCTCGGCGGCCTTGATGAGGGCGTCGAGCAGCCGGAAAGAATAGACCTCGGGCTCCAAGTCGTAGTCGAACATGGTCTTGAAAGCCGAGAGTTCGGGATTCATGATCATGATGTTGCTGGTGATGCCATTGCCACGGAGCTGGGCACCCTCGTCGGCCACGGCCACAGCCAGGTAGTCCACACGATGGTCTTGCAACGTCTTGGCAATCTCGATGCTCCCAGCCCCATAGGCATCGGCCTTGATCATACACACCAGTTTGGTATCGGGCTTGAGGAACGCCCGGTAGTAGTTGAGGTTATTCACCACGGCATTGAGGTTCACCTCAAGCACCGTCTCATGCACCTTCTGCACCAACAGTTCAGTAATCTGGTCAAAACCAAACTGCCGCGCCCCTTTGAGCAGGATCACTTCATCACGCAGGCTCTTGAAGACCTCGCTCTGGAGGAACACATCCACCGACGGGAAGAAGAATTTCTCGGCAATCTGAATTTCTTCGGCATATTGACAGATGACGGGACCCACGCCTATGAACTTCACCACCCCACGCTTGCGCGTCAGCTCGCTCACCTCACGATAGAGCTGTGCAGGGTTCTCACCACTCTGGAAGATGTCGCTCAGAATCAGGGTGCGCCGCCGCCCCTTGTGGTCTGGTCGGCGGTTCATGAAGTCGAGGGCGATATCCAGCGAATTGATGTCAGAATTGTAAGAGTCGTTGATCAGCGTGCAGCCGTGCCGTCCCTCTTTCACTTCCAGACGCATGGCCACGGGCTCGAGCTGCATCATACGCTCATCCAACTGGTCGGCCGTAACCCCGAGGTGTAACGCCACGGCAGCACAGATGATAGAGTTGGCGACCGAAGCATCGTCGATGAAGGGAATGCTGAACCAGCTCTCCTCCCCACCTTTATATATATAGGTGACGGTAGTGGCACACTCCTTCTTCTCCACAGCCTTGACATACATCGCCGCCGTGCGGTTGGTTGTCGACCAGCAGAGCCTCTCACCCTTGTAGTTGAGGCTGTCTACTGCCTGTGCCACCGCCTCGTCATCGGCATTGTAGACGATGGTCTCGGCATCATGAAACAGTACCATCTTCTCACGACACTTCTCTTCCATGGAGGCAAAGTTCTCCTGATGGGCAGCGCCCAGGTTGGTGAGCACCGCGATGGTGGGCTGGATGATGTCGCGTAGGGCGAGCATCTCTCCCGGCTCGCTGATGCCGGCCTCGAAGACTCCCACCTGTGTTTGGTCATCCATCAGCCATACCGACAGCGGCACCCCGATCTGTGAGTTGTAGCTGCGCGGGCTGCGTGTCACATTGAGCTGTGGCGACAGCAACTGGTAGAGCCACTCCTTCACCATGGTCTTGCCATTCGAGCCCGTGATACCTACGATGGGGATATTGAACTCATCGCGGTGACGTTCTGCCAGTCGCTGCAAGGCCTCCAGCGTGTTGACCACCCGCAGGAAATTGGCATCGGGATAGTCGACGGCATAGCCCGCAGGGACATCGGTCACGACAAAATTCTTGACGCCACGTCGATAGAGCTCCGGGATGTAATTGTGGCCGTCATTGCGCTTTGACCGCAAAGCAAAAAACAAGGTTTCTTCGGGAAAACAAAGAGAGCGGCTGTCGGTAAGCAAGAACCCTACGTTGGCATCCGTGTCTCCATAGCGACGCGCACCTATCAGTGTGGTGACTTTCTCAATCGTGTATGTCATGATTTATTCTTTTTATTCAATCTTTTCACAACTGCCTGAACACAATGCACAGCCTGGGCTACGGTAGGCTAGAAAGGCGTAACGGTATGTATGAATCGTGCAAGCAGCTTGCGTTATGACGGTACAAAAATAACAAAAACCTTTCAATGCTCGAACAATAATCTCGAAAAACATCCGAGAATCCGTAAAATCAATGTTAACATGCTTTCGCAAGCAATAAAATGGACGCTCACGACGTTTCACAAATAAAAAACTTTCTCGCATGAAACGTACTCTAATCATCCTCGCCGCTGTTATCACGACCACGATGGCCTGCGGCCAGAGTCGTACTGGCACCTTTTCACTCATCCCCAGAGTGGCTGTCACCCTATCTAATATCTCCAAGGAGTCGATGGCCTTTACCTCGTCGGTTACCAACACCGACAGTCCGACGAAAGGAAAAACCAAGGCAGGAATTTTAGCAGGGCTCGACCTGCAATACCAAGCCACACCGATGGTGGCTGTGTCGCTGGGGGCTTTCTATGCCAAGATGGGCTGCCGATACGATGACACCGACCTCTCGGAGGCTGCCCCCGGCAGCTACGATGTCTTTGCCAACAACCGTTTCGACCTCCACTATGTCAGCGTTCCGCTCATGGCACACATCTATGTTGCACGCGGCCTGTCGGTCAACGGCGGTGTGCAGGCTTCATTCCTGGTCGACAACAACATGTACTCTGACGCCACAAAGGTCACCATTGGCAAGGATGGTAGCTACACCTACACCGGACTGGCCAATACTATCAACAAAGAAAATGACCTTGTCAAGAAGTTTGAGCTCTCGATTCCCGTTGGCATTTCATACGAATACGAGAACGTGGTGATTGATGTGCGCTATCAACTGGGCCTGACCCAGATATACAAATCGCCACTCGACCAAGGCAACAAGAACAGGGAGGTGGTGCTTTCGGCGGGCTATAAGTTTGATTTATAAGCATCTGCGCCGTATTTTTTGTTTGAAAAAAACTTAATATATAGTGACATCATCGTGGGTGCAGCGTCTTTACGGTAAATCATCTAACCTAAATCAATGAACTCGACCAACTACATGATGTCACCCCTGTGTGGCATCGTCCCACCATTGGTAACACCACTGACCGACGACGACACCCTTGACCACGAGAGTCTGGAACACCTCATAGAACACCTCATCGCAGGTGGTGTACATGGACTCTTCATCCTTGGCACCACCGGCGAAGCCCAGAGCCTGAGCTACCGCCTGCGTCACGAAATGATCCAGGCCACCTGTCACATCAACCATGGTCGGTTGCCAGTGCTTGTGTGTATCACCGACACCAGCATTGTAGAAAGCATCGCTCTGGCCCGGGTGAGTGCCGAATGTGGTGCCGCCGCAGTGGTCTCTGCCCCACCCTATTATGCGGCCACAGGACAGCCAGAGTTGGCGGAGTTTTATGAAGAATTGGTGCCACAACTACCATTGCCATTGTTTCTCTACAATATGCCCAGCCACGTCAAGGTGAGTTTTGCTCCAGCCACCGTAGCCCGGTTGGCCGGGAACCCACGTGTCATTGGCTTCAAAGACAGCTCGGCCAATGGCACCTATTTTCAGTCGGTGATGTGGAAGATGCGTAACCGTACAGATTTCGCTATGCTATGCGGTCCAGAGGAGATGACGGCACAATGCCTGCTGATGGGTGCCCATGGCGGCGTCAACGGTGGTGCCAACATCTTCCCCGACCTCTATGTAGCCATGTACAATGCTGCCAAGGGGGGCGACCTGAACCGTGTGAGACAAGTGCAAAAACTTATTATGCAAATCAGTGATACAATCTATACCGTGGGACAGCACAGCTCCAGTTACCTCAAAGGACTGAAGTGTGCTCTTGCCGTGCAGGGTATCATCCGTACAGATTTCGTCGCCTCCCCCTTCTATCGGTTCAATGCTCCTGAACGTCGGAAAATCGAAGAGGCCCTTGGTGCCCTCCCCATTGTCAACGGTAAACTCATATTCTGATGAATAGTGTCGACCTCATCATATTCGTCGTCTTCACCCTGGGTGTCGTCCTCTTTGGCTGCTCGTTCTGGCGCAAGGGGGCATCGGCCGATGACTTCACCTCTGCGGGACAATCGCTTCCGGGGTGGCTGGTGGGCATGTCGATCTTTGCCACCTACGTCAGTTCCATCAGCTACATCGGATACCCCGGCAAGGCCTTTGCAGGCAACTGGAATGCCTTTGTCTTCAGTCTCTCCATTCCCATCGCCTCGTATTTTGCCGCCCGTCATTTTGTGCCGTTCTATCGTCATGGTGGCAGCGTGTCGGCCTACGCTTTTCTCGAGGAGCGTTTCGGGCGGTGGGCCCGCATCTATGCGTCTGCCTGCTATCTGCTCACCCAAATAGCCCGCATGGGCTCCATTCTTTACCTGTTGGCCGTACCGATGTATATTCTCATGGGATGGAACATTCATCTGGTTATCATCGCCACCAGCATCGCCATCGTCATATACTCAATGCTCGGCGGCATCAAAGCTGTCATCTGGACTGATGCCATTCAAGGCTTTATCCTTATCGGTGGTGCCATAGTCTGCCTACTGATCCTTCTCTTCGACCTACCCCAAGGCCCCGGACAGGTCATCGACTTGGCGCTTCACGCCCCCGAGGGCAACAAGCTCTCGCTCGGGTCACTGGGCACCGACCTCACCACCAGCACCTTCTGGGTATGTCTTATCTACGGCATCTTCATCAACCTGCAGAACTATGGCATCGACCAGAACTACGTGCAACGCTATCACACTGCGCGTGACATGCGGGCCGCCAAGTTCTCGGCTCTCTTTGGAGGCTACCTCTATATTCCCGTGTCGGCCCTCTTCTTCATCATTGGCACGGCGCTATATGCCTATTACACGGCTTATCCCACACTCCTGCCCCCCGACATTGCTTCCAAGCCCGACTATGTGTTTCCTTACTTCATAGTCCACGGTCTTCCCGTGGGACTACGTGGTATTCTCATCGCCTCAATCTTCGCCGCAGGCATGAGCACGGTATCGACCAGCGTGACAAGTGCTGCGACCATTGTGCTGACCGACTATGTAAAACCGCTTGTCGCCACCGATGCCGCACGCGACCTTCGCATCTTGCGTCTGTCGAGCGTGGCAGCAGGTATTATTGGTGCGGGGGTGGCCATTGCCATGCTCAGCGTGCAGAGTATCATCGACGCATGGTGGACCCTTAGCTCCATCTTCAGCGGCGGCATGCTCGGACTGTTTCTTCTAGGATATAGCAGCCGACGCACCAGAAGTGCGCATGCGTTGATGGGAGTGGTCTTTGGCGTGGCCGTCATTGCCTGGATATCGTTGTCCAGGCCATTGCACCTCCCTGGGCCCCACCTCCATGAATATCTGGCGATCGTCATCGGCACAGCAGTCATCTTCTTGGTGGGGTTTCTATCGATATTCATTATCAAACAAAAATAAACATCAAACCTAATTGTAAGAACCTTATGAACAAGACCTATCCGAAGATTGGTATCCGCCCCGCCATAGACGGGCGCCAGGGCGGCATACGCGAGAGTCTCGAAAACAAAACCATGGCATTGGCAAAGGCTGTGGCCGAGCTAATCAGTACACATCTACGCAACGGCGACGGCACCCCTGTAGATTGTGTCATCGCCGACACCACCATCGGTCGTGTGGCTGAGGCGGCTGCCTGCGCAGAGAAATTTGAGCGTGAGGGCGTAGGCGCTACAATCACGGTGACCTCATGCTGGTGCTATGGTTCAGAAACAATGGACATGAATCCCTATTACCCCAAGGCGGTGTGGGGATTCAATGGCACAGAACGCCCCGGAGCCGTCTATCTGGCTGCGGTGCTGGCCGCCTACAACCAGAAAGGGCTACCCACCTTCGGCATCTATGGCCATGACGTACAAGAGGTCTCCGACAACACCATCCCCGACGATGTGGCCGAGAAAATCCTGCGCTTTGCCAAGGCGGCCCAGGCGGTGGCCACCATGCGCGGCAAGAGCTATCTGAGCATGGGAGGTCCTTGTATGGGCATCGCTGGAAGCATGGTCGACCCTGACTTCTTCCAAGACTACCTTGGCATACGCAACGAATATGTAGACCTCGTGGAGATTCTGCGTCGCGTGGACGAAGGCATCTACGACCCCAAGGAATATGAGAAAGCCATGGACTGGGTGGAGAAATACTGCAAGCCCCAGGAAGGGCACGACTACAACCTTCCCGAAAAAGTGAAAAACCGAGAGGAAAAGGACCACGACTGGGCGTTCACCGTCAAAAACATGATCATCATCCGCGACCTCATGGAGGGCAACCCCCGGCTCGAGGAGCTGGGGTGGAAGGAAGAGGCGTTGGGCCATAACGCCATTCTGGGTGGCGTGCAGGGGCAGCGCCAGTGGACCGATTACCTGCCCAACTTCGACTTCCCCGAGGCCATGTTGTGCACCTCATTTGACTGGAACGGTACGCGGGAAGCCCGCATCCTGTCCACAGAGAACGACTCGCTCAATGGCGTATCAATGCTCTTCGGGCATCTGCTCACCAACATGGGTGTGATGTTCTCTGACGTGCGCACCTACTGGAGTCCGGATGCGTTGCAACGCGTCACAGGCAAGACACCCGAAGGCCTGGCTGGCCAAGGATTTGTCCACCTTATCAACAGCGGGGCCACCACTCTCGACGCCACTGGCGCCATGTGCGACGCCGACGGCACGCCCGTCATGAAAAGCTACTGGGAGATCACTCCAGATGATGTGGAGGCCTGCCTGAGAGCCACCAACTGGTATCCTGCCGACCGTCTCTATTTCCGTGGCGGCGGATTCTCGAGCAACTTCCTCACTCGCGGTGGCATGCCGATGACTATGCTACGCGTGAACCTCATCAAAGGACAGGGACCCGTACTGCAGCTCGCCGAGGGATGGACAGTGGACCTCGACCCCGAAGTGTTCGACATCATCAACAAACGCACTGACAAGACGTGGCCCTCTACATGGTTCACCCCACGCCTCGACAGTTCCAAGGATGCTTTTCGCGACGTCTACTCGATGATGAACAACTGGGGAGCCAACCACGGAGCCATCGCCTACGGCCATATCGGTGCAGACCTTATCACCTTAGCCAGCATCTTGCGTATTCCAGTGTGTATGCACAATATACCCGATGAAAAAATATTCCGGCCCTCAGCTTGGAACGCCTTTGGCATGGATAAAGAGGGACAGGACTACCGGGCCTGCAAAAACTTTGGACCGCTCTACAAATAGCAACCAGGACGTGGGTCGAGGGGCCAACATCGCCAGCTCCTCGACACCGTCCACCTTATAACACAATACATTCTTCAGCCTCAAGGTAAATGGAAACAAAACCACTGGTAGAAAAAAAATACTTATTCATCTTTATTCTGCTCACCTCATTGTTCGCGCTCTGGGGCTTTGCCAACGACATCACCAACCCCATGGTAGCCGCATTCCAGACCGTGATGGAGATTTCTGCAGCCAAGGCCTCGCTGGTGCAGTTTGCATTCTACGGTGGCTATGCCACAATGGCTGTGCCAGCTGCACTCTTCATCAGGAGATGGAGTTATAAGACGGGTATCATCATGGGACTGGCACTATATGCTCTTGGCGCGTTCATGTTCATACCGGCCGCTGCCTACCAGCAGTTCTCCTTCTTCTGCATCTCGCTCTATGTACTCACCTTCGGACTGGCATTCCTGGAAACCACCGCTAACCCCTTCGTGCTATCGCTGGGCGACAAAGAGACATCAACGCGACGGCTGAACCTGGCTCAGGCATTCAACCCCATGGGGTCGCTTACCGGCATGACCGTGGCATCGCTCCTGGTGCTGCCCAACCTCATCTCTGACCATCGCAATGCCTCGGGAGAGATAATTTTCTACACACTGTCAGAAGCAGAGAAGAACAGCATACGCCTTCACGACCTCGATGTCATTCGCAACCCTTATGTGGCCATCGGTCTGGTGGTAACACTGGTTCTTCTCGTCTTTGCCTTCACCAAGGTACCCAAGACAGAGCACCAGGCTGTAGCCCGTCGCAGTAACCTTGAAACGCTACGCAACCTTTGGCACAACATCTCTTATCGTGAAGGTGTCGTGGCACAAGTGTTCTACATCGCCGCCCAAATCATGGTTTGGACGTTCATCATCCAGTATGCCGACTACCTTGGCATCAACAAGGCCACGGCACAGATGTACAACATCTCAGCCATGGTGCTGTTTCTCTGTGGTCGCTTCATAGCCACGGCCTTGATGAAATATGTCAACACCAAGCGTCTGCTGGCCCTCTTCGCCGCTGGTGCAGGTCTCTGCTCGCTCGGGGCCGTTGCCTTCGTAGGTATGACGGGGCTCTACTGTCTGGTCGGCATCAGCCTCTTTATGTCACTTATGTTTCCCACCATCTATGGCATTGCCCTTGAGCATGTCGACCGACAGGACACCAGTCTGGGTGCAGCGTTCCTCGTCATGGCCATCGTGGGTGGAGCCGTCATGCCGCCGCTACAGGGGCTGGTTATCGACCAGCGCGTCATCTTGGGACATCCTGCAGTCAACTTGTCTTATCTCTTGCCCTTCATCTGCTTTTGCATTGTCTTTGCGTATGGAGTGAGACAGTATCGGCGTGACAAGCAGAAGATATGACACAAACAACAGACTATAGCAAGCGATAAAGATTATAGAGGTGATAGAAGCGATATAACGCCAACTGCTTTGTCCCGAAGATAACTTCACGGACAAAGCAGTTGTTCGTATGATGCCCACCGAGAGGGAAGGCTCAGGTATAGAAGTACCAAGACCACTGGTCCTAGCCGAGGGCTGGATTACTCTCCAGAGGCTATTGCACCGCCCTTGCGCTTTCTCCACTCAAAGAAGAAGCCGAGGGCAATGAGCAACACCAAAACGCCATAGGAGACATAGGCTACGGTCTCGGTCTTACGGATAGAGGTAGGATGGAAATCAAGCACCACTTCGTGGGTACCGGGCTTGATGTTTATGGCGCGCAGGATATAGTTGACCCTACCCAACTCCACAGGCTGACCGTCGACGGTGGCTGTCCAGCCGGGGTAGTAGATCTCTGAGAAGACGAGCACCCCGCCGCGGTCGGACTTCGTCTGGTAGACCAGATGGTTGGGTGCGTAGCTCTTCATCACTACCGTAGCATTCGAGCCTTGTACCACAGCCTTGCCCAGTTGCTCGGCAAACTTCTTATCGGCCACGGCCTCATGCTTGAGGTCAATCTTCACCACCCGTTCGATTTCCTCGTTGGCATTGTCGACATAGATCAGCTTATCGACAAACCAAGCGTTGCCTAGGGCGTAGGGGTTGTGGATGGGCACCGTCTGTCCGCTCTGCAACCCTATGATGAAATACTTGGTGTTGAGCATATTGATGATGGGGAAGAGGGAGTCGCCGTTCACCTTGGTCATGTCGCCGGCCGCCTGGGTGATGGCGGGCATCATCCGTTGCATCTCGGGCGCAATATGCTCGTCGATCATCTCCTGATAGCGACGCAGCTTAGCAGCGTGGTAGCCACCGATACTCTTGTGGAAATAAGATGTCTCGTTCTCGTTGAAGGTATTCGATGCCAGATTGAGCACACGATAGTCGAGCGACTTGTCTTGCAGAATCTGGCGGTCGGTGGCCGTCATCTGTATGGGAGTGTCGCGCACGCTCTTCTCCACGAACATATCATCGTAGAGATAACGCTTGTTGACCTGCCACATGTCGACGAGACAGAGCACGGTGATACATCCCACCATAAACTGGGCATTGAGCTTCTTGGCCTTGTAGAGTAGCAACAGCAGGGTACCCACCAGCACGATGCCAAACGAGCGCAGGGCATCAGCCGTGAAGATATATTTGCGCACCTCAGTGATGTTGGCCTTGAGTGCCCCCAGATATTCTGCGGGAATCTGCTGCAGGGCCTGGTTCTCGGCCGTTGAGATGTAGTTGGGGAAGAACAGTGTGGGGGCAAGGTAGAACAGCAAGGCCACACCTCCGGTAAGTGCGAAGCTCACATATACCCATTTCATGTTCTTACTGAGCGTATCGGGCTCGTCAACAATCTTCTTCAGCGTGAGCATGGCCAGCAGCGGGATGGTAAATTCAGCCATGACCAGGATGGATGCCACCGTCCGGAACTTGGCATACATGGGCACATAGTCGAGGAAGAAGTTGGTGAAGCCCATGAAATTGCGCCCCCACGACAAGAGGATGGAGAGGATGGTTGCTGCCAGCAGGGCCCACTTCATGGGGCCCTTGACCACAAAGAGTCCGAGTACGAAGAGCATCAGCACAAAGGCTCCCACATACACCGGTCCGCTGGTGCCTGGCTGCTCGCCCCAGTATTGTCCGAGCTGCTGATAAATTTGCATGAAGTTGGGGTCAGCCTTCTGCATGGCCTTCTCATTCTGGCTCATGGGCACGCTTGCTCCTCCCTTGGTATTGGGCACGAGTAGCGTCCAGGTCTCACCGATGCCGTAGCTCCATTGGGTGATGTAGTCGCGGTCGAGACCGCTACTGGTCTGGTTGGCCACGTCCTTCTTCACCAGTTCGCTCTTTCCCCGCATCGTCTCCTGAGAGTACTGCCAGGTGTGGTAGAGGTTCGAGAGATTGATGCAGATACCGATGGCACCACCGGCGAGGGCCACGAGTGAAGCCTTCCAGAACTGCGCCAGCGTTTTCTCTCTCACGGCGGTGGCGAGCCAGGCGATGATCATGAAGAGGATGATGAACAGATAATAGTAGGTCATCTGCACGTGGTTGGCATTGACCTCGAATGCCGCGAAGATGGCCGTGACGATGAATCCCCACAAATATTTTCCGCGGTAGGCCAACACAATGCCACCAATCATCGGCGGCAGGTAGGCCAAGGCCATCACCTTCCAGATATGGCCCGCGGCGATGATGATAAAGAAATAGCTGGAGAAGGCCCAGACGACCGATCCCAGCACAGCCAGATACTGCCTGAAGTCGAAGGCGCGTAGCAAGATGTAGAATCCTAGCAGATAGACGAAGACATACCACACATACTCGGGTAGCCCCAGATGGTACACCGTCAAGGCCTTATGCAACACACTGCTGCTAGAGTATGAGGGTGCCGACTGGTAGGTGGGCATGCCGCCAAAGACGGCATTGGTCCAGCGCGACTGCTCGCCCGTCTTTTTCTTAAATAGCTCCGTCTCATGGCCCATTCCGCGCCCAGCCGAGGAATCGTGCTGATATAGGATGCGGCCATCGATGTCGGCGGGCATGAAGTAAACAAAAGAAATGATGGCAAAGAGCGCAATCGCCAGGATGTCTGGCAGACATTTCTTCAAGGTTTTCATAAGATATCGTAACGTTTTGATTTCTTGCGCAAAGATAGAGATTTTTTACTGAATAGTTAAAAGTTAAAAGTTAAAAGGTGCAATATCGACCTATTTTTGTAACTTTGCCGTGAGAACAGTTCGCGTGTGCAGCGGCCTGCCCAGCAGCCCTGCCACCTATCAGAAACCAATAGACAAGTTTGAAGACAATCGGAATCATCGTTGCGATGGACAAGGAGTTCGCGCAACTCAAGACGCTGCTCGCTGACACTTGTGTGGAGCGGCATCACCACAAAGACTTTGTGATCGGACAGCTGGGCGAAGCCCGTCTCGTTCTTCTGCAGTGTGGCATTGGCAAGGTCAACGCAGCCGTCGGTGCCGTGGAACTCATCGACCACTACGACCCCGAGCTCGTCATCTCTTCCGGCGTGGCGGGTGGGGCCGACCCCACGCTCAACCCTCTCGACGTGGTGGTGGCCGAAGCCTGCACCTACCACGACGCCTACTGTGGGCAGGAGGTGGCCTACGGTCAGATCATGGGCCTTCCGGCGCGCTACGAGAGCCGCGCTGACCTTGTGGCCATGGCCCTTGCGCTGCCTGTCGGAGGCAATGCCCGGGTGCGCAGCGGACTTACCGTCACGGGCGAGTGGTTCGT
This sequence comes from uncultured Prevotella sp., assembly GCA_964493905.1. Taxonomy (GTDB): domain Bacteria; phylum Bacteroidota; class Bacteroidia; order Bacteroidales; family Bacteroidaceae; genus Prevotella. The sequence goes on along the minus strand of CAZBQA010000015.1, from coordinate 31,979 downwards.
AGACAGCCGTGAGAAGATGCTCGACATTCTGGACCACTTCCCCGAAGCAATGGCCGTCGACATGGAGAGTTGTGCCATTGCGCAGGTGTGCCACCTCTACCACACGCCCTTCATCTCGTTCCGCATCATCAGCGACGTGCCGCTGAAAGACCACAAGGCCGCACAATACTTCGACTTCTGGAATAGGATGGCCGAGGGTAGCTTTGAGGTCACGCGGCAGTTTCTCTGCCAGCTCACCCAGCCATGACCCTCCACGCGCTGCTCTCCCTCTAAGGCGCGTGCCACCCGCACTACGCCAAAATCATGCACATTCATTCAAAACAAGATAACTATGGATAAGATACCCTCATTCACCATCGACCACGAGCGCCTGCTACGTGGCATCTACGTCTCGCGCAAAGACCGCGTGGGCGGAGAGACCATCACAACCTTTGACATCCGCATGAAGGAGCCCAACCGTGAGCCCGTGCTCCACAATGGCGCTATCCATGCCATGGAGCACCTCGCAGCCACCTTCCTCAGAAACGATCCCGAATGGAAAGACCGCGTCATCTATTGGGGTCCCATGGGCTGTCTCACGGGCAACTACCTGCTCCTCAGGGGCGACCTCGAGTCGAAAGACATTGTCGACCTGATGCGCCGCACCTTTTCTTTCGTGGCCCATTTCGAGGGCGACATCCCTGGTGCCGCGCCTCGCGACTGCGGCAACTACCTGCTCCACGACCTGCCCATGGCGCGATGGGAGGCTCGCAAATATCTCACCGAGGTGCTCGACCACATACGTCCTGAGAACCTCGTTTACCCCGAATAACGCCTACGTGGCACTCAGACCATTAGTACAAACGACCTATGCAGAAACTCCTGTCGCTGCCCCCCAACCTTGTTGGCTGTTTTCATGAAGTCACGGGTCTCTCCCATGACGAGTGGTTTTGCACCCACGATCCCTTAGACCATAAGCTCGGCTCGGGCGGTGGCACAGTGTGGCTGCTACTCAAGGCTCTTGCCGGCATCACAACTGCCGACGGCACAGTGCCCCACTTCAATTCCGAAGCCTTCTTTCAGGCCCTGGCCAGCGAGAAGCGCATCCTCATTCATGCCGGCGGCCAGAGCCGCCGGCTGCCAGCCTACGCTCCCTCGGGTAAGATTCTCACCCCCATCCCCGTGTTTCGTTGGGAGCGTGGCCAGCGCCTCTCGCAAGACCTGCTGCAACTACAGGTGCCGCTCTACGAACGCATCATGGCCGCTGCCCCTGAAGCGCTGCACACCATGGTGGTGAGCGGCGACGTCTATATCCGCGCCACACAACCCCTGCAGCCCATCCCCAATGCCGACGTGGTGTGCTATGGCCTGTGGCTCGGCCCCGAGATAGCCAAAGACCATGGCGTGTTTGTCTCTTCGCGCGAGCGTCCCACCCAACTGGAGTGCATGTTGCAGAAGCCATCCGTCGAGACGCTGGCTGCTTTGCTCAACGACCACCTCTACCTCACCGACATCGGCGTGTGGCTGCTCTCCGACAAAGCCGTGCGGGTGCTTATGAACCATGCCTTGCATCAGGGGCAGGTGGCCGAGTACGACCTCTACGGCACCTTTGGCTGTGCCCTAGGCACAAACCCGAGGCAGACCGACGAAGAGGTAGCGCAACTCAGCGTGGCTGTGCTGCCGCTGCCTGGGGGCGAGTTCTACCATTTCGGCACCTCCCACGAACTGCTGTCGTCGACGCTGGCCATCCAGAATCTGGTGAACGACCAGCGCCGTATCATGCATCACTCTCGCAAGCCACACCCCTCGATGTTTGTGCAGAATGCCGTCACCCACGTGAAGCTCACCGCCGACAATGTCAACCTGTGGATTGAGAACAGTCATGTGGGTAGCCACTGGACCCTGAGCCACGAAAACATCATCACCGGCGTGCCCCACAACGACTGGACGTTGCACCTCGCCCCAGGACAGTGTGTCGACGTGGTGCCCATAGGACAGACCCATTGGGTGGCGCGTCCTTACGGCTACTACGACAAGTTTGAGGGCGTATTACAGCAACAACCCCTGTTCCCTGTAGCTTCGAACATCGATGAACTGGGGCTGCTGCTGTGCCACATGCTGGGACAAGCCCCTCAAGCCCAAGCACTGTTCGACAAGGCCCCGAAACTAAGTGCCGAGCAGATTTCGGCTCAGGCCAACCTCCATCGCCTCACCGCGCAGCGCCGGGCCTTTCGCGCCTTAGCCTGGCCCCGACTGGCCGAGAACCACGCCCACAGCGTGTTCTATCAACTCGACCTTGGCGATGCCGCACGCGAATACGCTTCAGCGCAGATTCCAGCTCCCCCGCCGCTGGCCGACAGCGAGCCGCTGATGAAGCGGCTACACGATGCCATGTTCCGCTCAGAGCTCGAACGCCTGCAGGGGGGCAGCGGTGAGGAGATGGCGGCGCAAACCTTCGGCATGCTCAGAAGCAGCCTTGTGGGACAGCTCACCGACCCCGAGGCCTCTGTGCGCAGCCTTATGGCACCCGCCTCTGCCGGCAGTGGCGCTGCCAGCCGTGTAGCTTCCGACCAGATAGTATGGGCGCGCAGTCCTGTGCGCATCGACATTGCCGGTGGTTGGACCGACACACCGCCCTACTGCCTTATGGAGGGTGGAAGTGTCATCAACGTGGCCATCGAACTTAATGGCCAGCCACCCATACAAGCCTATGTAAAGCCCTGCAGTGAGCCCCATATCATTCTCCGCAGCATCGACCTCGGTGCCACCGAAGTGGTGCGCACCTACGACGAACTGGCCCAATACAATCGTGTGGGGAGCCCCTTCTCCATTCCCAAGGCCGCCCTGGCCTTGGCCGGTTTCCGACCAGACCACGTCGCTGAGCACCATGCATCGCTCCAGGCCCAGCTCACGGCCTTTGGCTCGGGCATCGAGATAACACTGCTCTCGGCCATCCCCGCAGGTAGTGGACTGGGCACCAGTTCGGTGCTGGCAGCCACCGTGCTGGGGGCCCTAAACGACTTCTGCGCACTGGGATGGGACAAGCAAGAGCTTGGGCGACAGACCATCGCCTTAGAGCAACTGCTCACCACCGGCGGAGGCTGGCAAGACCAGTTTGGCGGACTCTTGCACGGCGTGAAGCTGCTGCAAACACAACCCGGCATCGAGCAGGTACCCGTGGTGCACTGGCTGCCCGAAGGGGTCTTTACACAGCCCGAATACCAAGCCTGCCACCTGCTATATTATACCGGTATCAGGCGCACGGCCAAAACCATCCTCGACGAGATTGTACGCAGAATGTTCCTCAATCACCATGACGAGCTGACTCTGTTGCGAGAGATGAGACAACACGCCACCGACATGTATGAGGCCATACAGCACGAAGACTTCGAGGCAATGGGGAGACTCTTGGGCCACACCTGGGCGCAGAAGCAGGCCATCGACAGCGGCACCAACCCTGAGGCCTGTCAGCGTCTGACGCAGCTCGTCGACGATCTCTGCCTGGGCTACGAGCTACCTGGGGCGGGTGGCGGTGGATACCTTTACATGGTAGCCAAAGACCCCGATGCCGCAGCAAGGATCAAGACTCTTGTCAACGACCATCGCCCCAACGCCAACGCTCGCTTCGTCGACATGACGCTCAGTCGCCACGGACTACAGGTGAGCCGCAGCTGAGATGCCTCAGATGCAGGCCTCGTTGGGCGGCAACCATCTTAATAGGTGGACTCTATCATTGACCACCGAAGCAAAATCATTAAATAACAGGTCATGTTTTGCCATCTTTCAGACTCTCTTCGGCGAAAAGATAGCCTCGAAATGAGACAAAGCAGATGCCTATAACCCACCAATAAAAACATTCGGAAAGATGTACACCTATAAATACCCCCATCCAGCCGTCACAGCCGACTGTATTGTTTTTGCCGGGCAGGGCAACGACTTACAGGTGCTGCTCATCGAGCGCCGCCATGCTCCCTGCCAGGGTTGCTGGGCCTTCCCCGGCGGATTTATGAATATCAACGAGACGGCCGACGATGCCGCCCGACGTGAGTTGAGAGAGGAGACAGGGCTCGACGTGTCCGAGGTGGTGCAGGTAGGAGCATTCACCCAGGTAGACCGCGACCCACGAGAGCGTGTCATCACCATCGCCTACTACACCCTCCTGCCCAACACCACCGAGGTGAGTGGCGCCGATGATGCCCTACAAGCCCGATGGTTCAGCCTCGCCGCCCTGCCCCCGCTGGCTTTCGATCATGCAGAAATCCTACAACAGGCCCTGAAACTTCTGAAAACCCATCATGCAATTTAGCACACCCGTAGACATCAGTCCCTCGCCCTGGCAGATAGGCCCGTGTGAACGCATGCTCTTCGTGGGCTCGTGCTTCGCCGATAACATGGGGCGTCGCTTCGCTGAGGAGAAGTTCCGCACGATGGTCAACCCCTTCGGCGTGATGTACAATCCAGCCAGCGTGTACCATACCGTCAGACGGCTTATGGACGAGGGCACCATGCCCTTCACGCCCAATGAGCCGGGCACAGCCGTCATTACTTTGGGCACCAACCACATATACATTCTCAAGGCCACTGGCGAGATTGTAGACAACTGCCAGAAGCGCCCCCAACAGCTCTTCCGTGAGCAGGCACTTACGGTTGAAGAGTGCCACCGATACCTTTCCGAGGCCGTGGGCCTCATCGCTTCGGCCTTCCCACAGGTGCGGTTCATCCTTACGGTCAGTCCCATCCGCTATCGCAAATACGGTTTCCACGGCAGCCAGCTCTCCAAGGCCACCCTGCTGCTGGCCATCGACCAGCTCATGCAGACAGTCGCCCACGGGCAGCCGCCGCTCTCCTACTTTCCCTCCTACGAGATCCTCAACGACGAGCTTCGCGACTATCGTTATTACCAGCCCGATATGCTCCATCCCTCGGCACAGGCTGTCGACTATATCTACGAGCGTATGGCCCAAACCTACTTCAGTGACTCCACAATCCAGTTTCTCAGAGAGTGGGCCCCTATCAAGGCCGCCTTGGCACACCGCCCCTTCGACGCCTCTTCGCCTCAGCACCAGACCTTTGTGGCCGAGACCAAGCGTCGGGCCGAGGCACTGCGCGAGCGCTGGCCAGGGCTACGGCTCTGACTCTCTGCCTGCTGCCTCATGAGCTGCAGCAGGTTTTTACAGCTGTTGGTGAGCCTACCCTCCTAGGTGTTGTGCCCACGAGAATGTATTTTTGATTAGCGGTGTAGTACAAGAACATTTGGGCCACCACCTTTTTTATTCCCCTAAGACATTGGCCTTTTCGTCATTTTTTCATATTCTGCCATACACCCCAAAGTTTACCTCCAAAGTTTCAAAACGAATTGTTGTTCATATCAAAAGTTTATACTACCTTTGCAAATATTTATATTAAGAAAAATTAAACTGTTAAGATTGTGGCAGAAACAAAGTACATCTTCGTCACTGGCGGAGTGGTTTCTTCGCTTGGTAAAGGAATCATTTCGTCGTCGATAGGCAAGCTTCTCCAGGCAAGAGGCTACAACATTACCATCCAGAAATTTGACCCGTACATCAACATCGACCCGGGCACGCTGAATCCATACGAGCATGGCGAGTGCTATGTCACCGTCGACGGCATGGAGACCGACCTCGACTTGGGCCACTATGAACGGTTTACCGACATCAAGACCACCAAGGCCAACTCGCTCACTACGGGCCGTATCTACAAGGCGGTGATTGACAAGGAACGCCGCGGCGACTACCTGGGCAAAACCATCCAGGTGGTGCCCCACATCACCGACGAGATCAAGCGCAATGTCAAGCTGCTTGGCCAGAAATATCACTATGATTTTGTCATCACCGAGATTGGCGGTACCATTGGCGACATCGAAAGCGCACCATTCATGGAGGCTATCCGCCAATTGAAGTGGGAACTGGGAAAGAACGCCTTGAACGTACACCTCACCTATGTGCCCTACTTGCGTGCCGCCGGCGAGCTAAAGACCAAGCCCACCCAGCACTCGGTGAAAGAGCTGCAGAGCGTGGGCATACAGCCCGACGTATTGGTGCTTCGCACCGAAAAGCACCTGTCGGAGCAGGTACGCAAGAAGGTGGCTGCCTTCTGTAATGTCGATTTCGACTGTGTGATCCAGAGCGAAGACCTGCCGAGCATCTACGAAGTGCCGGTGAACATGCAGACGCAGGGCCTCGACGTGGCCATCCTCAAGAAGCTTGGCATTGCTATCGGCGAGAAGCCCTCGCTCGGTCCTTGGCGCGCTTTCCTGGAGCGCCGCAACAACTCAAAGGAAGAGGTACACATCGGACTGGTAGGCAAGTACGACCTTCAGGATGCCTACAAGAGCATCCGCGAGAGCCTCTCGCAGGCTGGCACCTACAACGACCACAAGACGGTCATCACTTTCATCAATTCGGAGCTTATCACCGAGGACAACGTAGCCGAGAAACTGGCCGGACAAGACGGCATCGTGGTATGCCCCGGATTTGGACAGCGCGGCATCGAGGGCAAAATTATAGCAGCACACTATACCCGCACCCACGACATCCCCACCTTCGGTATCTGTCTGGGCATGCAGATGATGGTCATCGAGTTTGCCCGCAACGTGCTGGGCTATGCCGATGCCAACTCGCGTGAGATTGACGAGAAGACACCGCACAATGTCATCGACATCATGGAGGAGCAGAAGAACATCACCAACATGGGCGGTACGATGCGACTCGGTGCCTACGAGTGTGTGCTCAAACAGGGCTCCAAGGTGTTGGACATCTACAAGTCTGAGCACATCCAAGAGCGTCATCGCCACCGTTATGAGTTCAACAACGATTACATGCAGGAGTATGAGCGCAACGGCATGATGTGCGTAGGCCGAAATCCTGAGAGCGACCTGGTGGAAATCGTAGAGATTCCCGGACTGAAATGGTATATCGGCACACAGTTTCATCCCGAGTACCAGAGCACGGTGCTCAACCCCCACCCGCTCTTTGTCGATTTCATCAAGACCGCAATAGAAAACAAGAAATAACCTCTCACCAACAACATGGATAAGAATTCTATCATCGGCTTTTCGCTCATCGCCCTGGTGCTTATCGGCTTCAGCTGGTATTCGCGCCCTTCGGCCGAGGAGCAAAGAGCACAGTTTGTCAAAGACTCCACGGCGCAAGCCAACCGTGCCAAGGCCGAGAAGGCTGCCAAGGCTGCCGCCTTCGAACGCCAGCAGGCTGCCAAGCAGAAAGTTGCCGAAGACACCACCGCCCTCTTCTATGCCGCACTCAACGGCAAGGCACAGGATGTGGTGCTCAAGAACGACAAGGTGGAGCTCACACTCTCGACGAAAGGGGCTCTGGTCAAGAAAGCCGTGGTTAAAAACTATAAGGATAATATGTCGGGCGCTGACGCCGTAACCATCTTCAGTGGCGACGACCAGCAGCTGACGTATACATTATCGGCCAAGGAGATGAACATCTCTACCTCCGACCTCTTTTTCACGCCTTCCAACGTCACCGACTCTACCGTGACCTTCACAGCCGAGGCCGGAACGGGCAAGAGCCTCACCCTGACCTACCGGCTAGGCAAAGACTACCTCCTGCACCTTGCCGTACAGGCCAACGGCATGGGCGGCCTCTTCGCCCCCAACACCAGCACCATGGACGTGAACTGGCAAGAGAAATGCCGTCAGCAAGAGAAGGGCTTCTCGTTCGAGAACCGCTATGCCACCCTCACCTATCATAACGTGGATGGCGGCACCGACTACCTGAGCGAGACCTCTGAGAAGATCGACGAACCCATCGAAGATAAGATCGACTGGGTGGCCTTCAAAAACCAGTTCTTCTCGGCAGTGATGATTGCCAAGCAAGACTTGGGCACCAACGCGCTCATGACCTCCATTCCCCAGCAGAAAGGCTCGGGATACCTGAAGCAATATGAGGCTAAGATGAAGGCCTTCTTCGACCCCACAGGCAAGACAGCCTCTGAATTCGAGTTTTTCTACGGTCCCAACGACTTCCGCCTACTGCAGAAGATCGAGAAGGAGAGCTCCTTTGGCAAGGACCTTCAGATGGAGCGCCTGGTGTACCTCGGATGGCCGTTGTTCAGATATATCAACCGTTGGTTTACCATCTACGTCTTCGACTGGCTCAGCCAGTGGTTCTCTATGGGCATTGTGCTCATCCTCATCACCATCCTGCTCAAGGTCATCACCTACCCCATGGTAAAGAAGAGCTACATGAGCTCAGCCAAGATGCGCGTGCTCAAGCCGAAACTCGATGCTGCCACGAAGCAGTATGACAAGCCAGAGGACCAGATGCAGAAACAACAGGCCATGATGGCCGAGTATGCCAAATACGGCGTGTCGCCCCTCTCGGGCTGTCTGCCCATGCTCATACAGATGCCCATCTGGATTGCGATGTTCAACTTTGTGCCTAACGCCATCCAGCTGCGCGGCGAGAGTTTCCTCTGGATGAAAGACCTCTCGGCTTACGATGCCCTCTTCCAGTGGGACAAGAACCTGTGGCTCATCGGCGACCACCTCTCGCTCACCTGTATCCTGTTCTGCGCCGCGCAGATTATCTACAGCTGGTTCACCATGCAGCAGCAGAAAGACCAGATGGTGGGTCAGCAGGCCGAGCAGATGAAGATGATGCAGTGGATGATGTATCTCATGCCACTGATGTTCTTCTTTATGTTCAACGATTACTCGTCGGGGCTCAACTTCTACTATTTCGTGTCGCTCATCCTCTCGGCAGCCATCATGTTTGTGCTGCGCAAGACTACCAACGAGGAGAAGTTGCTCATGATTCTGGAGTCGCGTTACAAAGACAACCAGAGTAATCCCCAGAAGATGAAGGGTATGATGGCCCGCATGCAGGCCCTGCAACAGATGCAGCAAAAACAGATGGAAGAACAGCGGCGCAAGCAGCAGGAACTCAGCCAAAAGAAAAAAGGCTCGTGATGGCACCCGCAAGGCCATAGCATGCCCAGACCGGAACTTACAGAATCCCCATGGGCTTTCTGTAAGTTCCTGTTTTTTTGTCAAGCTGCCTTTATGTTGCCTTGCCAGTTCACCAACAAACCGAGCAACCGACAAACCTTTTTATATCCCTTATATTTAATCAACAGCAGTATGAACAAAACCATAGGCGTAGCCCTGAGTGCCCTATTACTCGGTACCCCGGCAATGAATGCACAGACTATGATTGAGAAAAACAACATCACGCTCACCAGCGACCTGATGACCCCCGAGGCCCTCTGGGCCATGGGACGCATCGGTAGCGCACAGGCCTCGCCCGACGGCAAGCAGGTGGTGTATCAAGTAAGCTACTACAGCGTAAAGGAAAACAAGAGCCATACCATGCTCTTCATCCAGCCCACCAAGGCCGGCAAGAGCATCGTGACACCCACCCGTCTCACCACCGACGCCAAGAACGAGACCGACGCCGCCTGGATTGAGGGCGGACAGAAGATCGCCTTTCTCCGCGAGGGTCAGCTCTGGAAGATGAACCCCGACGGCACCGGGCGCGTGAAGCTCACCGACTCGAAGATCGATATCGAGGGCTTCCGCTTCTCGCCCGACGGCAAGCATGTCATCCTCATCAAGAGCCTCGACTACAACGGCTCTATCCAGAAAAACCCCGACGACCTGCCCAAGGCCACGGGACGACTGGTGATCGACCTGAACTACCGACACTGGGACCACTACGTGGAGAGCATAGCCCACCCCTTTGTTGCTGACGTAAACGGTGACCACGTATCAGATGGTATGGACATCCTCGACGGGGAGCCTTATGAGAGTCCACTCGCCCCCTTTGGCGGCATCGAACAGTTTGACTGGAGCAAGGATTCGCGACAGGTGGCCTATACGTGCCGCAAGAAGACGGGGGTAGACTACGCAACTTCTACCGACGCCGACATCTATCTGTATGACATCGCCACGAAGCAGGCCCGCAATCTCTGCAAGCCCGAAGGTTACAAGAACCCTACCTCCGACCCCACCAAGAGTCTGCGCAACCAGGCCGTCAACCATCAGGCTGGCGACATGAACGTGGGCTACGACGTCAACCCCAAATTCTCACCCGATGGCAAATACGTCGCTTGGCAGAGCATGGCTCGTGACGGCTATGAGAGCGACCGCAACCGCCTTTGCATATACGACCTCACGACTGGCGAGAAGCGCTATGTCACAGAGAAGTTTGACTCTAACGTAGACGACTATTGTTGGGCAGCCGACGCCAAGACGCTCTATTTCATTGGCGTATGGCACGGCTGCGTGATGGTTTATCAGACCAACCTCAACGGCGAAGTGAAACAGCTCACCGACGGCTGGTACGACTACGGATCGGTGCAGTTGCTGGGCAACGGCAAGCAGTTGCTGGTGACCCGACACTCATATCTCCACCCCGACGACCTCTATGTGCTCACACCCAACAAGAAAGCCAAGATGGCTACCGTGGCACAGATCACCGACGAGAACAAGCACATCTTCGACCAGCTCGCCCTGCCCACCGTGCAGCAGCGCTGGGTGAAGACCACCGACGGCAAACAGGAACTGGTATGGATTATCCTGCCACCCCACTTCGACGCCAACAAGAAATACCCCACCCTGCTCTTCTGTGAGGGTGGCCCGCAGAGTCCGGTGAGCCAGTTCTGGAGCTACCGCTGGAACATGTCGATCATGGCTGCCCACGGCTACGTGGTAGTGGCTCCCAACCGTCGCGGCCTGCCCGGCTTCGGCAGCGAATGGAACGAGGCCGTGAGTCAGGACTGGACCGGCCAGTGCATGGACGACTATCTCTCGGCCATCGACGATGCCGCCAACAACCTGCCCTTTGTCGACAAAGACCGTCTGGGTGCCGTGGGCGCCTCGTTCGGCGGCTTCTCGGTCTACTACCTCGCCGGGCACCACAACAAGCGCTTCAAGTGCTTCATCTCCCACGACGGAGCCTTCAACCTGGAGTCGATGTACACCGACACCGAGGAGGCCTGGTTCTCCAACTGGGAGTATGACGATGCCTATTGGAACCAAGATCAGACGGCTGCCGCCAAGCGCACCTACGAGAACAGTCCTCACCGCTTCGTCGACAAGTGGGACACGCCCATCCTCTGCATCCATGGTGAGAAAGACTACCGCATCAACGCCAACCAGGGCTTCGGAGCCTTCAACGCCGCCCGTCTGCGCGGCATCCCGGCCGAGTTGCTCATCTACCCCGACGAAAACCACTGGGTGCTCAAGCCCCAGAACGGCGTGCTGTGGCAGCGCACCTACTTCAACTGGCTTGACCGTTGGCTCAAGAAATAATCACGTTGCATAACAACAAAAAACACATTATATGTCAGATCAACTTCAGAAAACATTGAGAGACTCGGCCGCCCTGCGTTGGACGGCACTCTTGCTCCTGGCACTCGCCATGTTCTGTGCCTACATCTTCATGGACATCCTCTCGCCCATCAAGGACCTCATGCTCACCCAGCGCGGCTGGGACTCCACGGCTTTTGGTACCATGCAGGGCTCGGAGACGTTCCTCAACGTGTTTGTGTTCTTCCTCATCTTCGCCGGTATCATCCTCGACAAGATGGGCGTGCGCTTCACGGCACTCCTCTCGGGTGCGGTGATGCTGGTGGGTGCGCTCATCAAATATTATGCCGTGAGCAGTAGCTTCATTGGCAGCGGACTGGAGACCTGGTTCACCGAGAACCTCAACCACATTCCTGTGTTCGAGCAGCTCGGCGTGTCACCTTTCTATGAGGGCATGCCCGCTTCGGCCAAGGTGGCCGCCTGCGGCTTCATGATCTTCGGCTGCGGTGCCGAGATGGCGGGTATCACCGTCTCGCGCGGTATCGTGAAGTGGTTCAAGGGTCGCGAGATGGCCCTGGCCATGGGCTCAGAGATGGCCTTGGCCCGTCTGGGTGTGGCCACCTGTATGATCTTCTCGCCGTTCTTTGCCAAGCTGGGCGGCAATGTCGACGTATCGCGCTCGGTGGCCTTCGGCGTGGTGCTGCTCTGCATCGCCATGATGATGCTCGTGGTCTACTTCTTCATGGACCGCAAGCTGGATGCCCAGACAGGCGAGGCCGAGGAGAAAGACGACCCCTTCAAGATCAGCGACCTGCGACAGATCCTCACCTCCAGCGGTTTCTGGCTGGTATCGCTGCTCTGCGTGCTCTACTACTCGGCCATCTTCCCCTTCCAGAAGTATGCCGTGAACATGCTACAATGCAACCTCACCTTAACCGAGGTGCCCGCCGACTCGTTCTGGGCCTCTACCTCTGTGACCATCGTGCAGTATGTCATCATGCTGCTGGTGGCCGTCACCGCTTTCATGTTCAACTTTATGAAAAACAAGGCCGTGAAATATGGCGTGCTCTGCCTCTCGGTGGTGGCCCTCGTCACCTATTGTTATATGGGCTACATGCGCCAGTCGGCCGAGTCGATCTTCGCCGTCTTCCCCCTGCTCGCCGTGGGCATCACCCCCATCCTGGGCAACTATGTAGACCATAAAGGCAAGGCCGCCTCGATGCTCGTGCTGGGCTCGCTGCTGCTCATTGCCTGTCACCTCACCTTCGCCTTCGTGCTGCCGGCTTTCCAGGGTAACGAGATCGGCGGCGTGGTGGTAGCCTACCTCACCATCCTGGTGCTCGGCTCCTCGTTCTCGCTCGTGCCGGCCTCGTTGTGGCCCAGCGTGCCCAAGCTCGTCGATGCCAAGATCATCGGTTCGGCCTACGCCCTCATCTTCTGGATCCAGAACATCGGCCTGTGGCTGTTCCCGCTGCTCATCGGCAAGGTGCTCGACAAGACCAACCCCGGCGTGACCGATGCCACACAGCTCAACTACACAGCACCGCTCATCATGCTGGCCGGCCTCGGCGTGGCCGCCCTCATCATCGGCCTCATCCTGAAGGTGGTCGACAAGAAGAAGGGCCTGGGCCTCGAAGAGCCCAACATCAAGGCATAAGGCTGAGCCCCGGCATGACCTCTGACCAACGTGGTCGAGGCACGCTCGGGGCCCTGCATCTCCAAGCACACACAGAGGGTAGGCAGCCATCAAGGCAGTCTACCCTCCGTTCATATTCGTCCTCACCCCTCTTTACACCACAACCCTACAACGCCACTCATGCTACCAAACGCACAACACCCCACCCGCCAGCCTTATCCCTCCAGGGCCAGGCGTTGGTCAGTGCTCTTCCTCGTTGCCACGGTGATGATGGGAGGCTACATTTTTTGGGACATCGTCTCACCCGTCTCCACCTCGTTGAAGGCCTCGCCTGTCGATGGGGGCATGGGGTGGACCGCTGCCGAATATGGCATCTATGCCGGCAGCTACTCCATCTTCAACATCTTCCTGCTGATGCTCTTCTTCGGGGGTGTCATCCTCGACAAGTGCGGCATCCGCTTCACGGGGCTGCTGGCGACGGGCATCATGCTACTGGGCGCCGTCATCAATTACCTCGCCGTCAGGCATATCAGTCCCACGACATATACCTACCTGCCATTCAGCCTCTTCGGCCTCATCCCGGCCCACATCAAGCAGCAGGTGCTCGTCGCGGCGCTGGGCTTCGGACTCTTCGGCATGGGCTGCGACATCACGGGTATCACCATCTCGAAGATCGTCACCAAGTGGTTCACCGGCCACGAGCTGGCCTCGGCCATGGGCGTACAGGTGGCCATGGCACGTCTGGGTACCGCCTCGGCGCTAAGCTTCAGTCCGCTCATCGCCCTGCAATGGGGCATTTCGGCACCCATCCTCACCGGTGCCGTGGTGTTGCTGGCAGGCTTCGTGCTGTTTATGGGCTATTGCTTCATGGACAAGGCCTTCGACCGACACACCCGCAAGCCCAGCGAGGACATGGCCGAGGAGCAGTTCAGCTTCAGCGACTTTGTCAAAGTGCTCAATAATCCGGGCTTCTGGCTCATCGCCCTGCTGTGCGTGTTTTTCTATAGCTCCATCCGCCCCTTCATGAAGTTTGCCACCGACATCATGGTGAGCCAGTATGGTGTGGCCGAGACCACGGCGGGATGGATTGTGGCCGCCATCCCCTACGGCACCATCGTGCTGACGCCACTCTTCGGGTCGCTCTACGACCGCGTGGGGCACGGCATCCGCCTCATGACCATCGGTTGCATCGTGCTCACCGCCAGCCATGTATGCCTCATTCTGCCACTAAGCCGTGAGCCGTGGTTTGCCCTTGTGGTGATGGTGCTCATCGGCATCTCGTTCTCGCTCGTGCCCAGCGCCCTCTGGCCCAGCGTGCCCAAGATTGTGCCGCTCAGACAACTGGGAACGGCCTACAGCATCATCTACTATGTGCAAAACCTGGGATTGATGCTCATCCCGATGTGGGTGGGCAACGTGGCTGCTGCACATGTCTCAGTCGACGGCCGCACCGACTACACCCTCCCGCTACTGATCTTCGCCATGCTGGGTGCCCTCGCCGTGACAGCCACGCTCCTGCTCTTCATCGTCAACCGCAACAATGGTTATCACCTTGAGGAGGCCAACCAGCTACAGCCTGCCACGACATCGATGCCGAGCAAGGGCGAGGAGAACTCCTGACAGCATCGAATTGCTACCAGAAACACACGGCAAACCCTACCTTTCAAAAAGCCATAAATCCTTTCTGATAATGCTACCCATGCACTGCGGCAGGCTGGTTCGAGTCGAGACACATTCTCATTCGAGTCGAAGCACACTCTGGTTCGAGTGGAAGCACACCCTCATTCGAGTGGAAGCAGCATGGCAAAAGGTTTGTTTGGCAGAGTTGGAACATTGCTTTAGTCAGGGCAACACAATGCTTTTGAACTGCAAACAATATGTTGAATAGCGAAAAGAGCAGGGATCACAAACGACAGCACGCCCGGAAGACACCTTGCCCGATGCACCTCTATGATGTATCGGGGGGTTATCTTCCGGGCGTTGCGTTGTGTCATGCCCCCTTTCCGGGAGAGCTGGCTGAGGCTATTTCACCGCCTTGTTTTCAAAGACATTCTTGCGAATCTTGGTCAGATAGTGCTTCATGCCGTCGGCATCTTTGTGGTCGATGATCTGCAGCAACTCTTTCAGTTCGTCACGTATCTGCGACACCTGGTCGTGGGTGTAAGGATTGAAGAGAATCTCTTGCAAGAGATAGTCGTCCTCAGAGAGCACCCCCTTGGCCGTGCGCATGTGGCGCTTGAAGGTCGTGCCGGGCGCATCCTGATGCTTCATCACCGCCGCAAACACGAAGGTAGAGACGAAGGGAATGCTCAGCGAGTAGGCCACTGTCTTGTCGTGCTCCTCAAAGGTGTACTCGTAGATGTTGAGTCCCAGCTTCTGATAGAGGTCTTTGAAGAAGATACGCCCCATGTAGTCGCCCTCGCTGATGATGATGGCATTCTCCTCAGAGAGCTGGTTGAGGTTGGCAAAGGTAGGGCCGAACATCGGGTGTGTGGACACATACCTGAATCCGGTCTGCTCATAATAGTCCTTCAACCCGGTCTTCACCGAGGAAATGTCAGAGATGATGCAGTCTTTGGGCAGCATGGGCAGCATCTCCTCGAAGGCAGGAATGGTGTATTTCACCGTCACGGCATTGATCACCAGCTCTGGTGCAAAGCCTTTGACCTCCTCCAGGTCGGTGAAACGCTGACAGTTGTAGGTGAACCTCAGTCGCTTGGGGTCGCGCTCGTAGACCGCCACCTCGTGGTCGAAACTCAACAAATCGATAAAGAAAGAGCCCATCTTGCCGGCTCCCATCACCAATATTTTCATTTGTATATATGCTTTATGGCAGGTTGGGTCGTGGCCTACTGGTTGATGATCTCGATTTGCTGGCGTACGCTCTCCTGGTGTATCAGCTCGAAGATGTGGGCCGCACACTCGGCATCGATGCCGCATAGGCTGGCCTGCGCCCCGCGTTTCTCCAGAATCTCGTTGTAGCGGTTGGCCTGGAAAACGGTCATGTTGTGCTCCTTCTTGTATTGTCCAATCTCCCTGCATACCCTCATGCGCTTGGCCAGCAACTCCAGCAGCTGGTTGTCGAACTCGTCGATCTGATGGCGCAACACCTGGATGCCCTCAGTGGTCGACGACTCCTCGCGCACCACCAGCAGGCTGAGGATGTAGTCGAGCACGTCGGGTGTGACCTGCTGACGGGCATCGCTCCATGCCTCGTCGGGGCTGCAGTGGCTCTCGACTATCAGTCCGTCGAAGCCCAGGTCCATGGCCTGCTGGCATAGCGGTGCCACCAACTCGCGGCGGCCGCCAATGTGGCTGGGGTCGCAGATGATGGGCAGGTTGGGTATGCGGCGGTGCAACTCCATCGGTATCTGCCACATGGGCAGGTTGCGGTAGATTTTCTTGTCGTAGCTTGAGAAACCGCGGTGGATGGCAGCCAGGCGCTTGATGCCAGCCTGGTTGATGCGCTCCAGGGCGCCAATCCACAACTCTAGGTCGGGGTTGACTGGGTTTTTGACGAACACCGGCACGTCGATGCCCTTGAGCGAGTCGGCCACATCCTGCATGGCAAAGGGGTTGGCCGAGGTGCGGGCGCCAATCCAGAGGATATCGATGTCGTATTTCATGCAGAGCTCCACATGCTCGGGCTTGGCCACTTCCACGGCCACGAGCATACCTGTCTCGTCTTTCACCCGCTTCATCCAGGGCAGAGCCATCTCGCCGTTGCCCTCAAAGCCTCCGGGTTTGGTGCGCGGCTTCCATACGCCGGCACGAAACATGTGGCAGCCTTTGTCTTTCAGCTGATGGGCGGTGGTCATCACTTGCTCCTCGGTCTCGGCACTGCAAGGGCCTGCAATGACGAAGGGGCGTTCATTATCACTCGGTAATTTTAACGGTTCGAGTTCGAGTTCCATATTGTAATTCTGTTATTAAGCCTCCCCTAGCCCCCCTCCCGTAAGAAAAAGAGGAGTAAGCAGAAGCTCTGCCATAGATGACAGTTTGTTATTGACGTTTGATTATTTATTGCTTGTAATTACACTTCTCATGCTGCGGTAATGCCCCTAGCGGCGGCAGCCGGTGAGGTTCTTGATTCGCTGGAGCGCCTCGGCGATCTTCTCGTCCTTGGCACAGAGCGAGATGCGGATATAGCGCTTGCCGTTCTTTCCGAAGATGAAGCCCGGCGTGATGAAGACACGCGCCTCGTGAAGCACCTTCTCGGTTAGGTCTTCCACGTTGTCGTAGCAGTCGAGAATCTTTCCCCAGAGAAACATCCCCACCTGCCGGGGATCGTACTGGCAGCCCAGCGTGTCCATGATCTGCTCGGCAAGGATACGGCGGCGGCGGTAGTTCTCGATGTTGTTCACCCGGTGCCACTCCTCGCTGTTGGTGTTGAATGCCTCGGCGGCGGCCAGCTGTATGCCCCTGAATGAGCCATTCTCGATGTTGCTCTGGATCTTGAACATCCACGAGATATAGTCTTTGTTGCCCAGCATCATGGCCACACGCCAGCCCGGCATGTTGTGGCTCTTCGACATCGAGTTGAACTCGATGCAGCACGACATGGCCCCCGGCACCTGCATGATGCTCATGGGATGACTGTTGAGGATGAGCGAATAGGGGTTGTCGTTCACCACCACGATGTTGTGGCGACGAGCGAAGTCGACCAGCTTCTCGAAGGTCTCCCTGGTGGCCACGCCACCTGTGGGCATATTGGGGTAGTTGCACCACATCACCTTCACACGACTGAGGTCCATCTTCTCCAGCGCCTCGAAGTCGGGCTGCCAGCCGTGGTCCTCACGCAGGTCGTAGTTCACTATCTTCGTACCGAAGATATTGTTCACAGCAGTATAGGTGGGATAGCCCGGGTCAGGAATGAGCACCTCGTCGCCAGGGTTGCAGAAGGCCAGCGTGACATACATGATGCCCTCCTTCGAGCCTATGATAGGCTGTACCTCGGTGGCCCAGTCGACGTCCACGTCATACACACGACGGTAGAATCCGGCCATGGCCTGCCTCAGCTCGGGCAGTCCGGCGGTGGGCTGGTAGCCATGGGCCTTGGGGTCGCGAGCCACCTGGCAGAGCCTCTCGATGGTCTGCTCGGAAGGCGGCATGTCGGGGGAGCCAATGGCCAGTGAGATGATGTCCTTGCCCTCGGCATTGAGCTGAGCGACCTCTTTCAGCTTCCTGCTGAAATAATACTCTTGTACTGAATGAACTCTTTCTGCTGGTTGAACCATAATTGCTTGATTATATCGTATCTTCTTTCAATGTCTGTAATGTGTCCTCCTCTGTCTCGACTCACACTGTGGGAGCGGCATCGCTCTTGGCAACAACCTCCGACCCTGCCTCCTGATACTCACCGATGATCTTGATGTCGCTGGTCAGGGGGGTGATGGCATCGATCGACTGGCGGTAGCGGATAAGGTCGTCGAAGGTGATGTCTACATAGAAAAGGTATTCCCACTCACGGCCGATGATGGGCAGCGACTGGATTTTGGTGAGGTTGATGTCATAGAAACTGAGGATGGTCAGCACCTTCGACAACGAGCCCTCGGAGTGGGGAAGCGAGAATACCAGACTGGCCTTGTTAGACCGGCTAAGGGGTCTCAGGAAGTCGGCTTTCTGGGGATTGGACACCACCAGAAAGCGGGTGAAATTGTGCTTGTTGTCCTCGATATGGTCTTCGAGCACCTTCAACCCATAGATGCGGGCGGCATCGGCATGGCAGATGGCAGCCCATCCCCGGCATCCATGCCGACTGATGTACTCGGCACTGCCGGCTGTGTCTTCGGCTTCCACGGCCTTCATCTCAGGGTGGTTGGCCAGAAACTGGCGGCACTGTGCCAGAGCCACGGGATGAGAGTGTACTTCGGTGATGGTACTCCAATCGTCGTCGGGCAGACAGCAAATGCAGTGGCAGATATGAAGCTTGTGCTCTCCCACGATGGTGGTGCCGCTGGCACGCATCAGGTCGTAGTTGTGGAGCAGCGAACCGGCAATGGTGTTCTCGATGGCCATCATGCCGATAACCGTGGGGTCGCGCTTGATACTCTCGAAGACCTGCTCGAAGGTAGAGCAGCAAATAAGTTGCACCTGTTCGTCCTCGAAATACTCGTGTGCGGCGATGTCGTGGAACGAACCACGAACGCCTTGTATGGCTATTCTCTTCATATCCGTTTTCTTGTCTCTTCTGCTACAATCAAAAATCCCGCCTCATTTCTATGAAGCGGGACTCTGATGCAAACCTTATGAGGTTGTTATCTTTGACCTAAGTTGAAATCTACACGCAACTTCCCGCTTCACAATTGCTTGCAAAGTAAAAATAAAAGTAATAAAAAGATGCGTAAGACTTCATAATCTTGTTTTATTTCTATGATTTGTGTGCAAAATTATAACAATTATCTGATACTGGCAAACATTTCATTATGATTTTTCAGAAAATTTTTACAGCCTGTCAATCATCGTGCACAGTAGGGGTCAGGCAAAGGGGTTGACGCTCTTGTAGGCCTGCTCGGTCTTACGGGCAATATCATCCTTGCCGTCTGACCCATATTCGCCATCGGCCAACTGGGGGTTAAGCTCTATCACCATGCGTGCATCGGCCTCGGCACCCTGCTTGTCGCCGGCGGCCAGACGTATGGCTCCGCGCTCCTTGAAGGCAGCAAGACAGAAGGGGTTGAGGTCGATCACCTTGCCATAAGTGTCCTGGGCACCGCCATGGTCGCCCCGGGCCTCCTGGCAGCGGGCCTTCAACAGCAGGCTCTCTTCCTGATCGGGCAGGGTCTCGAGAATCGTGTCGGCATCGGCCTCGGCGCTGGGCACATCGCCCATCTTCAGCAGGGTGTCGCCGCGAAGCAGATAGGCATCCCAATAGGGTTCTTCCTTCGATACGGCGATGGCCTTCGACAGCAGGGCGATGGCATTGATATAGTTGGCCTGCCCTATACAGGCGCGGGCATAAGCGTAGTTCATCTGGGGGTTATCGTTGTCGAGTTGCTTGGCCTTCTCGCAAGCCTCGGCCATGAGCTGGTAGTCTTCCATCATATAAGCCACTTCGGCCATGCGCAGCCATATCTGCACATTGGCAGGCTCGGCCTCTGCCAGTCGCTGCAGCTGCTCATGTGCAGCCGGCAGGTCGTTGCTGCGAATGAAGGCCTGCGACAGATAGTCGCGTGTCTCCAGGTCGTCTTTCAGTTCCAAGGCATGGGTAAAGCATTTGATGGCGTAGGCAAACTCATTTTGTCTCAAGGCAGCCACACCATCATACTTCAGCACGTCGAAGTTTTTTGCTTCCTGCGCCTTCTTCTCCTCCTCGGGATTTTCGGGCGCACTGCCAAACAATTTCTTTAATAAACTCATATCCTTCAATTCCCTTTTATTTCTCTTTCAACTCCTTATAATGTATATTGGGAATGGCATCCGCCTTCTCAAAGTGAGGCCAGTATTCCTTGGGCATCACCCACTCCTGGCCGGGCTCTCGCATACCCTTGAACGAATATTTGGCATTGATGTAGCCGTCAGAGCCGTCGGCGGCCAGCACAAAGCAATAGGCCAGGCGCTTATAGGCCACAATACGGTCGTCGTCTTTCACGGCAGTCTCTATCCAACTCTTCTGTGGGATGGCCACCGACAAGATGCGGGCCTTGGGGTAGCGGGCCTTGAAGGCTTTGCGACACTCTGCGAGCATTCCGGTGGAGTCGGCATAGAAGAGGTTGCGGGTGTACAAAGGCATATACTTCACACCATCGATCTCAACGAGGTCGCTGTCTTTCCTGCTCTCAAAGCCAAGGAAGTCAGATATATCCTTTCCGGCCTTCTGGACACCCTTGCGGGCATGGCCATAAAGTTCGGTGATTCGTGTCTTCACGCTCTTGTCGGTTTCTTTATACACTTGAGCATTCATGGGCAAGGTCACGGCAAGCAACCATAGAGCCATAGTCAAATTCTTCTTCATAGGTTTGCTGTTTATGTTAAATAGTGAAGACCACGCTTTCGCTGATCATGTTACATCGCGTGAGGCGGAAATGCTCGGCCTCATTGGTCAACACCTTACAGGCAGGCCTGTAGTGGCTGACGATAGTTGCAAAGTTAGCAATTATGCCTTTGAATAAAGGTTGTCTTTAGGGATTTTTATACAAAACAATAATAAAAAAAGCTAATCACTAATGCCCTAATCACTAGGTTTCAGTATATTTGCAACCGTATTCTACGATGACAGAAATACACGAACAGAAAGGAATTAATATGAACAGATGTGTCTTTACGGCCTTGGTAGCTGCCTTGGCACTGCCCATGAGCGCCCAGTCGGACAAACGACTGGGCGGGCGTTCGACAGCCTCGGTTCCGGGCACCAATATGGTCAACCTGAGCCCATCGACAGGACTGTCTGCCCAGCCCATGAGTTCTGGCTACCTGCTCACACCGGCCACCTCATACGCGCCCATGCCCGTCGACCGCTATGGACTGGCATCGGCATCTCAACAGCAGGCCTTCACCGATACGACCTATTATGGCCCCGAAGGACGGCTGCCCGCTGATGATCGCCCGGCCTCCTACCCTGCCCCCTACTCGACGTATTATACCTATGGCACGCTGCACGAGGGACTGAACGCCAGTCTCGACCTGAGTGTCTTCGCCGAGTTTGGCAAGAACGCGCGCAGCGGTGCCGGATTCGGGCAGCGATTGTCGGCTACCTGGCTACAACCGTTGGGCAAGAGAGGGTGGCTGGCTGCCGGAGGCTACATCAACCACATCAACTGTGACGGGGCCAGCATCACCACGGGTGGCATACAAGGACAGTTGGGCTACCAGTTCAATGACCACTGGTCGGGCTATGTGTACGGACAGAAGTCAATCGTGAACAACGGCATCACAGGCGTGAGCCCCTACTACTGGGGGCGGGGCATGTATGGTGTCTCACCTTATATATACAATGAGCTAGGCGATAAGCTGGGGGCCGCCCTGCGGTGGTCGCCCAGCCGCTCGTTTTACTTGGAGGTGTCGGTCGAGAAGAACTGGTATCCCCACAACACACCCACCTACTTCGCACGCTGACGGACGGCAGTCCTGTCTTCAGCCTCCTACCTTCTCACCCTTATTCGATAATCCCACCCACGACAGCTGTCGCAGGTGGGATTATCGCTTGTTGGACTCATAACCGTTTGGCCATTGTGCCCGAGGTTCAATCTGAGAATCGTAACCGCAGGCTGTTGAGCACCACGCTGACGCTGGAGAACGCCATCAGGGCCGAGGCCCACATCGGCGTAATCTGGAAATCGACGCCGAAGAGGTAGAGCACACCTGCTGCCAGCGGAATGCAGACAATGTTATAGACAAAGGCCCAGAAGAGGTTCTGCCAGATCATGCGCACCGTCTTGCGACTGAGCGTCACGGCAGCGGGAAGGGCACTGAGGTCGTCGCCCATCAGCGTAACCTGTGCCACGTCCATGGCCACGTCGGTGCCACGCCCGATGGCAATGCTCACGTCGGCCTGTGCCAGGGCCTGGGTGTCGTTGATGCCATCGCCTATCATGGCCACCCGGTGGCCCTCGTCTTGCAGGCGCTTCACGAGTTGCTCTTTGTCGTGGGGCAGCACCTTACTCTGATAGTGGGCTATGCCGGCCTTTTCGGCCCAATACTTGGCAGCTTCGTTTTTATCACCACTCATCATATAGACATCGATGCCACGTCGGCGCAGTTCGGTCATGGCCTCACGGGCATTGGGTTTCAAGGTCTCTCTCCCCTCCAAGGGCAGGTCGTCGGCCTTGGTGAAGTCGATGTTCTGGTTAGGGATGGTCAGCGTACCGGTCTTGTCGGTCACCAGCACGTCTACCTTGCGCAGGTTTTCTAATGCCGTGGCGTCTTTGATCAGAATCTGTTTTTCGGCCGCCTTGCCAATACCCACCATCAGCGCCGTAGGCGTGGCCAGTCCCATGGCACACGGACACGCCACCACCAATACCGCCACTGCGCTGAGGATGGCCTGTGGCAGGTAGGCATTGCCACCTACGAGCCACCATACCAGAAACGTCAGCAGGGCAATGGCCGACACCACTGGCACAAAGACCATGGCCGCCTTATCGACAATACGCTGCACCGGGGCCTTAGACCCCTGGGCCTGCTGCACCATGCGGATGATATGCGCCAAGGCTGTCTGCTCACCAATCTGCTCGGCCTGCATCCTGAACGAACCCTGACTGGGAATGGTACCCGCCAACACCTTGGCACCCACTTTCTTCTCTGCGGGCGTAGGCTCTCCGGTAATCATACTCTCGTCTACGTAGGCCGCGTCGCTCGTCATAAACGAGGTGGCCCATGTCACCACACCGTCTACAGGCACCTTCTCACCCGGCCGTACCTCCAAGATGTCGCCCACATCGATGGTTGAGATTGGCACCTCTTGTATGTCTTCGGCCGTATCGGCTGAGGGAGTGGCGCTGCCCACCAACCGTGCCGTCTTGGGTGCCATGCCCATGAGCTGCCTGATACTGCTCGCCGTACCGTCTTTGGCCTTCTCCTCTAATAGTCGACCGGTGAGCACAAAGGTGATAATCATCACGCTGGCATCAAAATAGGTGTGCCATTCGATGCCCCGTGTACCCCATGTTGCCTCGCCCCAGAAGGTGTTGTAGGCGCTAAAGAGGAAACTGATGCCCGTAGACATCGCCACCAGCGTGTCCATGTTGGCGGCTCCGTGTCTGAGCTGTTTCCACGCGGTGACATAGAATGCCCGACCACAATACAAGATGTTGGCCAAGGCCAGCAACAAGCTCACCTGATTGGCCATATCGCGACTGCCCAGCGGCAGCCAATGCATCGAGACGCTCATCACCAGGATGGAGAACGCCCACGACAGCAGGGTCTTGCGCTTGAGCAAGGTGTATTCGCGCTTCTGGATTTCCTCCACCGAGCGGTCTTTCTCTATCACAAGGTCGTAGCCAATGCCGTTGACCTCCTTCTTCATCGTTTCCAGAGAAATCTTGTCGGGGTCATAGTCCACCAAGGCACTTCGCCCGGGCAGGCTTACCGATGCCGACAGCACGCCCTCGAGTGCATTCAGCTTGCGTTCTACGTTGGCAGAGCATGCCGAGCATGCCATGCCAACAACAGGAATCGTCTGTTTCATCGTATCTGTTGATTGCTTTGTTGGGAAAACACGTTCAGAGTGTCAGGCGGTATCTTCCGCTCTGGTCCACGGCCTGCTTGAGTTGGTCGGGGGTCACCGAGGCCTCATCGTAGGTCACCACTACGTTCTGCCCTCCCACACTGGCTTCGGCCGCTTCAACTCCTTCGAGTGCCTTCAGGGCCTCTTCCACGTGGGCCTTGCAATGTTCACACTTCATACCACTCACTGCAAATATCTTTGTTTCCATATTCATAAAATATTAATGGTTGTAACTTTTAACAATGCAAAGTTACAACCATTAGCCCTTATCTGTGTTACGAAACTATGGGTATAATTTATGCTTTTCGGCACTCAACCGATAAACACTTGTTGTGGTACACCCTCCCACGTTCTCTTCCTTCAGCCACAACAGGCCGACAGACCAGCATTATATCTCATCCAAGGGTCTTCTGTCGTGCTGGTGTAAGGTTTTGAATGCCGAGGGGGTCATACCCGTGACGCTACGAAACTGCGTAGAGAGATAGGCTACACTGGAGTAGTGCATCTTGTTGGCAATCTCGGTAAGGGTCATCTCATCGTAGGTGATAAGCTCCTTCACCCGTTCGATGCGCTGTTCGATGAAGTAGCGCTCAAGGGTCATCGAGCTGTACTCGGAAAACAATTTAGAGAGAGACGAGTACTCCTGATGCAGCTCCTGCTGCAGGTAATCCGAGAGGTTGAGGTTGGAGTGATTGTCTTGGTAATGCACCAGCCTGATGACTGCTGCCTTGATACGCTCCAAGGTCTGGTGCTTGCGGTCGTCGAGCAGTTCGAAGCCGATGCGTCGCAAGTTCTCCTTGATGCGTTCACGCTGACTGGCACTCACCTCCCCTTCTACCCTCGCCTTGCCCAGGTCGACCTCCAGAGGCTGCAAGCCCTCGTCGCGCAACAACTTATCGACCGCCATCTTGCAACGGTCGCACACCATATTCTTGATATATAGACTTGTTTCTTTCATCGTCTTGCTGTTATACAGGTAGCAAAGATAATAAGATTTATCAAAGCACAAAGGCTTTTATAGGAAAACAATTCAAATCGACTTTTCGGCCGCTTTCTCTCGGGCAAACTCCCTGAAGGTGTAGACCATGATGGGTATGGTGAAGGCAAACGAGATGGTGTCGCTCACGGCCTGACACATCTCTACGCCCAACAACCCATACACCCGCGGCAGCAGCAGGATGAGCGGAATGAAGAACAACCCCTGTCGGGCGGCCGCCAAGAAGTTGGCACGCCACGGCTTGCGACAGGTCTGCGTCAACATATTACTTGTCACGACAAAGGAATTGAGTGGATAGGTACACAACTGCCATCGCAAGGCCACCACACCCACGGCGATGACCTGCGGGTCGTCGCGGAACACCCCGATGAGCCAACCGCTGAACATCCAGCCCACGATGGCACACACCGCCAAGAACAAGGTGCCCACCTTGACGGTGTACCGATAGGCCGCATGCAGCCTGTCGTACATGCCCGCCCCATAGCAGAAGCCGCACAGAGGCTGGAAGCCCTGTCCCAATCCGATGACGGCCGCCAATACCAGCATGGAGATGCGGCTCACGATGCTCATGGCCGCGATGGCTGAGTCGCCAAAAGCGCCCGCGGCCACATTGAGCATCATCGTGGCCACACTGGCCAGTCCCTGTCGCGACAACGAAGGGCTGCCTCCGTAGAATATCTCTTTGAAGAAAGCCCATGAGGGCGAGAAGTTGCGAAACCTGATGGCAATGTTTTCGCCGCGCCGCGCCATGAAGAACAGGATGCAGAACGACACCACCTGTCCGATGACCGTTGCCCAGGCCGCGCCGGCAATGCCCCACCCCATGGTGAAGATGAGCAGAGGGTCGAGCAGCACGTTGAGCACGGCGCCCGTCACAATGCCATACATGGCATAGGCCGCGTTGCCCTGCAGGCGCATCTGGTTGTTGAGCGTCAGCGAAGCCGTGAGGAAGGGTGCCCCGAGCAACACGATGCGCATATAGCGCTCGGTATAGGGCATGATGGTGGGCGTGCTGCCCAGCAGGTCGGCCAAGGGTGTGATGAAGATTTCGCCCAACAGCAGGATGACCACACCACTGAAGAATGACAGGAAGAAGCCCGTGGAGGCCATCTTCGTAGCCGTCTCTTGGCGCCGTGCCCCCAGCTCACGCGAGATGAAGTTGCCCGACCCATGGCCGAAGAAGAAGCCCACCGCCTGCACGAAGAACATCATCGAGAACACCACGCCCACGGCCGCGGTGGCCTGGGTGTTGATTTGTCCTACAAAGAAAGTGTCGGCCAGGTTGTAAAGGCTCGTCACGAGCATCGAGATGATGGTGGGTGCCGACATGGTCAGGATCACCCGATGAATGGGGGCCTGCGTCAGAAAAGTAAAGTTGTCTGTATGTCCATGCATGATGTCGTGTGCTTGATTCTCGGTGCGACGGGTGGCCTACCGAGGTAATGATAGTGCCAGCCGCAGGGCATGCCCCACGGCCTGGCTATGCCTTGTCAGGCATCAGCGTTGCTCGAGCAGAATCTGCACGATGCGCTCGGCCGAGCGACCATCCCAGCGGTCGGGCAGTCCGGCGTGTTTCCATTGTCCGGTGACCAGCTTGCCGAGCTGCTCGCCGAGCTTGTCGGCATCCTCGCCCACCAGCACGCTGGTACCCACCTTCACGGTCTCCTCGTGCTCGGTGTAGCTGTTGAGCGTGATGCAGGGCACCTGGTTGAAGGTGGCCTCCTCGGCCACGTTGCCCGAGTCGGTGATGACACCGGCGGCATGTGCCGTGAGATAGCCGAACTGCAGGTAGGGCAACGGCTCCACGAGGGTCAGCACCTCGCTGCCGAGTGCCTTCTGGCACTCCTCCACCACGGCCTTGGCCAGTCCGCGGAGCGGGGCAATGACCTTCATGCCGTGTGCGTTGCGCCCAATGGCGGCAATCATCTGCTGCAGGTTGTCCTTGTCTTCGATGAGCACCTTACGGTTGAGCGTGAACACCAGATAGCCCTTATCGTCGAGCCCGAGGGCATCCATGCAGGCCGGACGCACCAGTCGGTTGCGGTCGAAGCGCAGGTTGTCGATGAGCACATTGCCCACCATATATACTTTAGAGAGCTCGGCTCCCTCGCGGTTGGCTATGCTGTTGTTGCTGATGCCGGCGGTAAAGAGAATGTCTGACAGGCCGTCGATCACCAGACGGTTGATCTCCTTGGGCATGGTGATGTCGAAGCTGCGTGTGCCGGCGGCGATGTGTGCCAGCGTCACGCCCTGCTTCTTGGTCACGATCGACACAGCCATGGTGGAGGCCAGGTCGTCAACCACCACCACCACGTCGGCGGGGTGCTGCTGGAGGTAACGCTCAAACTCGGCCATTACCTGCCCTGTGAGCTCGTTGAGGTTAGAGCAGGTAACACCCAGAAACATGTCGGGCTTCTGGATCTGAAGGTCGTCAAACAGCGTGCCTTCGAGTGTGGGGTCGTCTGCTGCCCCCGAATACACCAGCGCATAGTCTACATTCCTACCCTGCGCCTTGGCCGACTTGATGGCTCTGATTACCGGAGCCACCTTGATAAAGTTGGGGCGTGCTCCACAAACAATGCAAATATTCATGTTCTATCTCTGTTTTTTATGATGACAAAGGTACAAAAAAATGAGTGGCTACAAGGGTTTGGGCGCGTTAAATCTGCCTAAAAGCCCTTATATCCACCTTGCCGACAGGCCGAGTGGCAACGGTGGTACAGCCCCGCAACTACGAAAGAAGGCCGGCGGCCGTCCCAGCTGATGCGCTGCCAGACGGTCGTCGGCCCATGCCTTCCACACGCGGAAGCCGCTGCCCCAGCCTTACTGTTTGAACAGTTCTTTGATGCCGCCCAGGCTGCCCATGATGTTGGTAGCCTCGTAAGGCAGGAACACGGTCTTGTTCTGGTCTCCCGTTGCCAGCTCTTGCATCATCTGTATATACTTCTGAGCCAGCAGGTAGTTGGCGGGGTTGGTGCTCTGTCCCACGGCCTCTGTGATCTTCTCGATGGCGATGGCCTCGGCCTCGGCCTTGCGTATGCGGGCCTGCGCCTCACCCTCGGCCAGGAGTATGGCCTGCTGCTTCTCGGCCTCGGCACGGTTGATCTTGGCCGTCTTCTCGCCTTCCGACTGCAGGATCTGCGCCTGCTTCTCACCCTCAGAGGTGAGGATGGTGGCACGCTTGTCGCGCTCGGCCTGCATCTGCTTCTCCATGGCGCTGAGCACGCTCTGCGGGGGCGTGATGTCTTGCAGCTCCACACGGTTGACCTTGATGCCCCACTTGTTGGTAGCATCATCAAGCACGGCACGCAGTTTGGTGTTGATGGTGTCGCGCGAGGTCAGTGTCTGGTCGAGCTCCAGTTCGCCGATGATGTTACGCAGGGTGGTCTGGGTGAGCTTCTCGATAGCATTGGGCAGGTTGTTGATCTCATACACCGCCTTAAACGGATCCACAATCTGGAAATAGAGCAACGCATTGATCTGCATCTGGATGTTGTCCTTGGTGATCACGTTCTGCTTGTCGAAGTCGTACACCTGTTCGCGCAGGTCGATGACATTGCTGTAGACGTAGCGTCCGCGGCTCAGGGTGACGATGCTCTTGGCCCGGTCGACAAACGGGATGATGATGTTGATACCGGGCTGGAGCGTGGCGTAGTAACGTCCCAGACGTTCAACGATCTTGGTTTCCGACTGCGGGATAATGACCAGTGCCATCTTGGCAAAGAGCAGCACACATACAATGATGGCGCCTAATACATAAATCATCATATCATTTGGTTTTAAGGGTTGAAAATACTAAGCATTGACTTTTTTTACCGGCTCGACATCGATGATGATGCTTTCGCGACCGGTCACCTGCACCAGCGAGCCCTCGGCGATGTCGGTGTCGGTGCCGGTGGCCTGGGCCTTCCAGTCGTCGCCGTCGATGGCCACGCGACCGAACCCTCCGGCCACGATGGTCTCAGACACCCGCCCCACGCGCCCCAGAAGGGCATCGGCATTGCTCTTCGGGGCAGGCTTGTTCTCATGCAAATAGCGAAGGGCGAAGGGCCGCACCATGAAGACGCTCACGGCCGAGAATATGATGAATACCACGACCTGCAGGGCCAGTCCGCCAAAGAGGGTGGTCAAGGCTGCTGCCACGGCACCGATGGCAAAGCAGATGATGAAGAAGCCGCCTGTCATCAGCTCTACGATGAGGCAGACCACGGCCAGGATGGCCCATAGCTGCCAGAGGTTTGCTGAAAAGTAATCTAACATATCATTGGGTATTTTGGTGATACTTATCTCATAAGGAGAGCACGAAGTCGTCCCAGTCTTTGGTCGAGCCTTTCTCTCCGAAGATCTTGGCATAGAGCCTGCTCCGTGTGCTGGCCACGCTCTCCTTGCTGTGTGCCGTGAGGGTAGCGATGTCTTTGGGTGCGAAGCGCACCTTGATGAGCAGGCTCACGGCATATTCCTGGCCGGTCATCTTGTAGAGACTGAAGAGCTTTCCGGTGAAGTCGGTGTAGACCGAGTTGACCAGCTTGTCGAGCTGCGAGAGGTCTTCGCCCGACATACTCTGTCCGCTGCCCACCATCTCCTGCAACCTGATATATATAGGTGAGGAGAAGATGATGCTGTCGGCCTTGCTACGCTTCTCCTGTTCGATGGCTGCCACCGTGTTCGAATAGTCGAGCTTGGCCTTGCGCTCCTCCAGCTCCAGCCTCAGCATGCTGTTCTCGTCGCCCAGCTTGCGGATGAGTTTTTGCAGTTCTTCGATCTCCAGTTTGTTTTGTGCGATATGCTGCTGGGTGTTGGCCTGCTGGTCGAGCTGCATCTGTCTGATCTTTTCCATCCGCCCCTTCAGCAGCAACACCTTGCGCCTACTGTTTTGTACCGTCACGATAAATAAGGTGAGGTAGATCACCGCGCAGATGCCGAGCAGGAACCATTCGCGGTTTGAGAAAGCTGTGAAGAGTAACATGGTATTGCACATGGTGGGTAGTGGATTTATGGATTTCTCTGCACAAAGATAACGTAAAAAACAGAAAAAAGCAAGAAAAAGAGTTTGCAATAGTGTGCAAATGACGTTGTAGGTTCGCAAAAGTTTGCAAACAGCCCTGGCAGCCCATGGCCAGGCAGCTTTGGGGCGAGACGCAGCGGCTATGTCGTCTGGCACATGTGCAGAGGCCAATGCATAGCCCCGACCTCGTGTAACGACCGTTCCCTTCTGCTTGTCTGCGACATGTGATGAGATGATTCTACTCGAAGCACGCTCTGTTTCTACCCGAAGAACGCTCTGTTTCTACTCGAAGAACGCTCTGTTTCTACTCGAAGCACGCACTGTTTCTACTCGAAGCTGCGCGTGATTCGAGCCGAAGTGTCTCTCGACAAGGATGTGAAAGTGAGGCGTAGGGCCAGGTATGAGATGATGAAAGCTGCCCTAACGGCCAAAGCCAGGGCCGCCAACGGGCCACCCCACAAAGCAACTGCCCCAACGGCTCATCAATATGGAGCAGTTGGGGCAGCATGTGCGGTGTTATTTTCTCTTTGTTGTTGTTGTCCGCTTGGTGGTGGTCTTCTTGGTGGTAGTGGTGGTCTGCACCGGCTTGTAGTATTTCAGAGCCTCGGGCATCCACTGCCGGATGTTGGCAATGCGCTTGGCGTCAGACGGATGGTCGCTCAGTACGTCGGAGGTGTTGTTGTTGCCCGACGACATGCGCTGCCAGAAGCTCACGGCCGTCTGCGGGTCGTAGCCGGCCATAGCGGCGAAGATCAGTCCCATGTAGTCGGCCTCGCTCTCGTTGTCGCGCGAATATTTAAGGTTGCGGAACGAGAACACGCCGCTGGCCACCTGCGAAGCCAGGTCGCCCACGCCATTGCCTACGACACCGTTGAGCACGGCACCGCCAATCGAGGTCAGCGTGCTCTGGTTCTGCTGTTTGGTGAGCTGCTCGGCGCTGTGCTTGGCCACGGCATGGGCTATCTCGTGACCGAGCACGATGGCCAGCGAGGCCTCGTTCTGGGTGTAGGGCAACAGGCCCTCGTACACCACGATCTTGCCACCGGGCATACAGAAGGCGTTGGCCTGCTTGTCGGCCACCAGATTAAACTCCCATGCAAAGTTGCCCACCTCATTGGCATAGCCGTTGCTCTTGAGATAGCTCTCCACGGCGTTGGCCAGTCGCCGGCCCACACGAGTCACCATGGCCGTGTTGGCAGCGTCGGTCGACTTCTTGGCCGATGCCATGTATTTGGTGTACTCAGCGTTGCTCAAGCTGAGAATCTGACTGTCGGAATAGGTACTGGAGATGCGATGGGTGCGGCCTGTCAAAGGCACTTTAGAAGTAGTGCCGCACGATGACAGCACAAGGGTTGCCATAGCGGTCAACGCCAATAACTTGATACTTTTCATAACCTCTTTTTTGTATAATATCTTATAATCTGCAAAATTAATGGATAATCAAATAGGATATAACACCCTGTCATACTTTTTATCATTTTTTAAGCCTCATGCTTTGGCCCGACAAACCATAAGCAGTGGTTTTGCATGTTCTAACAACTTGCATCAGATGATGCTGACATGAATCACATCGAATGGAAATGACGAGTACGAACAGCTGCGACATGGCTGCCCACACAGCGCGGCCTTCGCCTGCTCAATCGATTGCACACGAGAATTTGCAGTTTGTGCAACATTTTTCACGCGAGCATGAATAAAGTCCGTATCTTTGCACCAGAAAACAGTGGTTTATTAGGTAGTTATTATTTGATTGGTTTGATTAGATGATAGAAAAGGAAAAGAGATTGTTTTAAGGTTACAAGTACGGCAAGCATCGCGAGGATGCTTGCCGTTCTTTTTTTATCACTAACTAAAGTTTCCCACCCTTTATTTTATGGGGCTTTCGCGATGAGTACTCTT